>CAZGVE010000001.1:0-3740 GCA_964528845.1 uncultured Steroidobacteraceae bacterium
CACCCAGGACTGCTCGGCCGCGGGCAGAGTCATTTTTGGTCTGGTGGCAGCTTGGGCCGCATCAAAAGCGCAGCAAGATTAGATGCGCAAAGTGCAGCCATCACAACAGCGGGGATGATCATGCCAAAGTGGGCATGACGAGGAAGTTCGAGTGGCCCGTCGCCGTCACGCCAGCTGGCAGCCACAAAAAAAGCGACGGCAAGGAAGCCAAACAAGAAGGTGCGACGCCATAGGCGATGCGTGTAATAGGGCTCGACGTAGCGGCTGCCGCGCCAGCCAGGTGCACGGAACATCTCCATAAGAGCGGCAGGTGGTTCTTTACCCTGATCGGTAAAGGTTTTAATCATGTCCAGTATGCGTTTACTCTCCTGATGACGCACTGCAATGCGGGCGAAGACGGCGACCATCCAGACGACGGGAAAGATAAGCCACCAGAAGTGGGTAAGGACTCCATATAGATCACCGTGTTCCATGGCTGCTCCGTATCTTGTGTACGACTACTATTGGCCGCCGTAGTGGTCTTTGGATGCACCGTGGTGCCCTGGATCAGGCTCCAGCATGGCCGCCCTGCCCTGCAGATCCAGGCGCGCGGAGGCTCCGTCGGCTCATTCCACGCCGCTTGGCGTGATGGCGCTCAGGTCCAATGCGCCCGTGAACTCAAGATAGGCAAGCACCGGCAACGCGAGTAGTGAAACAAGCGCGGATATCCTGACGAATCGAGCGAGGAGCCTGGATTGGCAATTCCCTGCGCACCGATAGGTGGCGATCGTCACGTAGACAGAGAATGCCAGGCCGAACAGCGTATAGGCATGCATCGCGAAGCGATTATCCGAATCGATGAACAAGCCCACCGCGCCGACCACAATCGATCCCAGGAGGCCATAGCCCCACACCACCTTCGATAAAGATGTTTTGCCCTGTAGCGGCTCGCAAAGGGCGGCTACGGCTCTGGTTTCCAACGCGGTGGGTCTGCGGTTCATATGCATCTGAGAACCTAGTTGGCGGTAGACGATGCGGCAAGCGCCCGCAAGTGACGCAGGCGCTCATCCGTCGACGGGTGACTGGCCAGATATCCTCCGTTCGAGAGCTCGGGGCGCAATTGCGCCAGCCTTGCTAGCGCGTCAGCGAGTAGCGCCGGCGACATTCCATTGTGCAGCAGGAGCAAGGCCGCATAGTCGTCAGCTTGCCGTTCAAATTCTTGTGAATACCGCGATTGCAGGACCGCGGCCGGCGCCGCAGCGAGCAGGGGGCTGATATCACCCACATAGAAAGTCAGAAATGCTCCTACCGCAGAACCCTGCAGCAGCATCTGCAAGCCGTGACGTCCGTGGGCGTGACCAAGCTCATGCGCGAGTACCGCCAGAATCTGCCGATCATCGCCGATCGCATCAATCAGCCCGTCAAGAACGATGATCGTTCCGTCGGGCAAAGTGAAGGCGTTGGCTCCCAGTTGCGGAGAACGCCGAAACAGCAACTCCGACGCAGGAGTGCCGCCATCTGGCATGCGCAATGCACGGAATGCGCTACCGATGGCCTGGCGACGTGCCTCGGGGATCTGACTCGGCATCAGAACGCTCCCCTCCAGCGCTTTGAGCGCCTGCGCCGACAACGCGGTTCCAATGGCCGGCGAGAGATGTCGCGCGCCCTTTGCGGCCGCCCACGGCAGCCCCCATTGATAGGCGACTATGACCATCGACACACACAGCACGCACGCCCCGAAGACCAGCGGACCGTGGCGCTGCATGCGATCCACCCATCCGTCGCGATGAGTCGTAGACGCCAACAGGGTATTGAGCGCCGGCAGATCGCTCACTTCGCAAAACGCGCCGTCTGTCAGTCGAATGCGGCGCGGAGCACGGCCAAGCTGCTCATCCACCTTGACCTCTGAGAATGGCGCACGAAGATCGATGTCCTCGCCGGTGACGATCAGATCGCCGCCGACCACGGACAGCGTTACAGCGTGTATGCGAGTGGAACGTCCATCGCTGTATTTCGCATTGACCATTGCCGGCGCGTGCCAGGCCTACAGGGAGATGTCGAAGTCAAAGGCCGTTGCTGCCTCTTCGCCGACGGCACCGATGCTCTCGGGCTCCGCCGACACGAATTCCTGCAGATCGCTGGCCGGCAACAATTGTATGGCGTTCAGCTGAATCCTCGCCATGCGCACCGTGGCCCACGGCGTGTACAGTCCGAGTGTGAGCACGACCAGCACAAAGTTGCTCATGCCGATTCCAACAAGCGCGATTGGAGAAATATTGCATTGGATACGATGCTCGCCGAGGCGCGTATTGTTCCAGATCAGGTTGGTGATCAGCGCATGAAAAACGGGACCGATGATGATCGCCGTCAGAATTAGCGCTCCGTACAGGATAATGATGGCTCTTAAGACTGCACGCGGATCCGGGTGGCCGCCATGCCGCTGCATTTGCGTAAGGGCGGCCAGTCCGCTGCCGAGACCGGATCCGATGATCACCACGGCAAAAACCACGATGGCTGCCAGCAGCAGCAGGTAAATCCCATAGAACTCCGTCGCGCCGGCATGAAAGGAAAATCGCGTGCGTGCAAACCAGCTGTTGTCGTGCTGATATTCCTTCAGTCGCTGATGCATGAAGGGCGCCATCACATAGAGCGTGAGCAGTGTCAGGAATCCATTGAGCAGAAACACGCGGTAGGAGCCGGCGACGCTGCCCCGAAAGTGGAATCGGATGCCGCGCCAGCTTGAATTGTACAGTCGAAATCGAAATGAATTGCGCAGCAGCCACGGCAATGCCAGCGCAATCGCTATAACGACCAGAATGGTAACCCGCGAACGCAGGCCTATTGAGAATCTATAGCCAACCGCCAGGGCGAGCGCGATGAGTCTTCCGGCGAGGATCTTCACCGGGCTGCCGTGAAAATCGAAGCTGGACCCTGCCAGCTCGGTGTGCCGGTAGAAGTATTGCAGTCGGCGCACCTTGGCCCACGCCGAGTAGATGCCTACGGTGACGATCGTCAGGAGCAGGTTCACGATCCAGATGCGGAAATACTCACCGCCCTGGCCGCTAAACCGAATGGGTATGGGCTCTTGAGTCGAAGCGGTCGGCGGCTCGGTCTGGGATACGTTTTCCATTGGTGGATTCCACTCTTATTGTGAATAGTGTGCGCAATCGTCATTGGCCGCGCGCGCACCGCAGCGTGCTCCCCCATGCGCTTTCCCGCTGCCTGACGTAGCAACGATGACGGCTCGATCAGTGTGCGCTTTCCCTGGCGACCAGGTACCTGATCAGGTCGACGAGATCGTCAGTACTACTGAGCGAATCGAGAATGACCCGATACTTCCCGTTCACGACGATGCACGGCGTACTTGGCACCTGCATGGCCGCCACCTGCGCATCCGCCGCCCGAACCTTCGCATCGACCGCAAAAGAACTGGCCGCCGCAAGAAACGCGTCGGGTTTCACCCCCGTCATGCGTTCATAGCACCTCGCGGCATCCTGGATCGTGGGCAGCGGATATCGCAGGCGGTGCGTCACGGGATCGCTGACCGCAAGCTCCCCGGTCTTCCAGACCGCGTCGTACATACCCTGATGGGTGCGATCCGCGATTCCGAGGGACTGGGCGGCGAAATACGCACGCTGCAGCATCGGCCAGTCCTCGCTCGGATTGAACGAGGCGGGCAGAAACACCAACTGTGCATTCGGCGGCAGGCTGGACTTGATCTTGTCGATGATCGGCTGGAAGCCATTGCAGGCCGGGCAGCC
>CAZGVE010000001.1:3840-7750 GCA_964528845.1 uncultured Steroidobacteraceae bacterium
CGGCAATGCAGCGTTTCATATTGTTCTCCAATGCCCATTTGCGTGAATAATCGTAACGCATTCGCTATCGACGTTGGACTATTAGGCAGATGGGCTCCGAGCATTCTCCCCCGTGCGGACCCGACGCAGGCGGGTGAATTCAAGGCAATCGCGCGTCACCCGGTCGACGTGACAGACGCCGCAGCTCCCAACGGGTTGCCGGCCTGTTCGATCCGCGATGCAATCGTCTCCTGGACGAAGTGCGCCGTGGACTTCAGCTCCTCAGGCTTCTGCTCCACCTGGTAGATCATGAACTTCTCCACTGCCAGGCTGTAGGAGGCCAGATCGGAATAGTGGGTATACGCCGCGAGCAATTGGGATTCCGACACCGCATCGAGCAGCCGATCCAGCAATCGGTGCCACGCCACCGTGGACCAGACCGGCGGTGGATGCGACGCAAGCCATTCCCGTCCGCTCTGATTGGCCACGCTGAACACCGGATTGTCCGTGCTGGTCTCCCGGCGATACTCCGCCAGCGTCTTCAGGTTGTGGGCGATCTCCGCTTGCACCAGCCGCCGTGCGGTTTGCGCGCGAAGGGTCCGCTCGGATGCATCACGGCGCCGTTGATCGGCGGTGGTCAGCCAATACACCAAAAGGGAGGCCGCGGCGGCAATCCCGGCGCCGATGAGGGCACCGATGAATCCCACGACCGCATCGGCCGTCGGTCCATGTTCCGACCCGTGTGCGGCCTCCCCAGCGGCGTGCGCCGACGGGTCGAGCAGCAAGAACGCCGCGGCCAGAAGGAGCAGCACTCGCCCAGACGGGTATCGTGACGGCAGGGCAAGTTGATTCATCGCGGTGGCGTCATTTCTTGTTGGCGGTGAACGAATTCCACATCGACGGAATCGCCGACGCGGATGAGCCCGCTGGTCAGGATCCTCGCCCGAAGCCCGCCCTTGTGGACGAAGAACTCGAGCGTCTCGCGGTAGGTTCTCCTCGCGAACAGGCTGCACGGCTCGCAAAGTTCCAGCCCCTCGAGTTCGACCTCGCCGACTACGAACCGCCGCCCGCACAATGCGTTCAGGTCGACGCCGACGGTGACCAGATTGCGTCGCGGCTGATCAGCGGTCAAGGGCAGTCCGGAGGCGGTGTCAAATGCCTCGATCTGCTCACGCTCGATCAGGGTGAGTTGATAGTCCGGAGATTTTCGATTCTTGGCGATGCTGTAGCGATCGCCATCCAGTCCACAGTCCGCTAAGGCGCGGACCGAGCTGAGGGACCGCATCGGGGCACCGCGCTGCGGCGCAATGAATATGTGGCTCACCGATGGCATCATGGGTCGCAGCGCCGGAGGACTGTCCCGTCGACTTGGCGCCTATCATCGGCCGTAGCCACTCCATCTGTCACCTCACGTCCATCGAGTTGACCGCCGCGCCTTAGTGCCCGCAGGCCGGTCGAGTATTCCGACCTGTAGAGAAGGCGGGAAATCTGCTGACGGGTGTGTCCCCTGTTCGGGAAGGCCTCGAGGTCAAAGCTCGACCGACGCCGGCCAGAGCACTACCCTGGATTGCTCGCCCACCGGCAGTCGCCACGCCCGGCTGGAGCGCTTGTCGGGAACCCGGTAGCGCGGTTCCTTCGGCGCTCCCGACGCCTCACTTTGCCGGGAGCTGCGGTGCGATTTGCCGTCAAGGGTGTTGGGGCGTCTTAGGTTGGGCGCCGAGCTCGGCCGCGGCGGTAGACGCCGCGGAGGCCTGCTGGCTATCCACGGAGACGTGCGCGGGCACGCTGCCGACCTGGAAGGCGACGCGTCTATTCTGGGCCCGTCCTTCCGCGCTGTCGTTGCTGAACGCAGGCTGGGATTTGCCGTAGCCTCGCGCCACAAGCCGGGACTCCTGGACTCCGTGCCCGACGAGGAAGGCCTTCACGGCATCGGCGCGCCGTTGCGAGAGTTTCAGGTTGTACGCCTCGGTTCCGATCGAATCCGTATGCCCCTGAATCTCCACCGTCAGCTCCGGCTGCGCGGCCAGCGCTCCAGCCACTTCGCCGAGCGTCTGCTGCGCTGGGATCGTCAGTTGCTCCGAGTTGAACTCGAAGTCAATCCCGCGAACGACCACCAGCTGCTCGATGATGTGGCAGTCGGCATCGACCTGGAAGCCGGCGGGCGCATGACAGGGAGGAGGCAACGCTGCGACTTCCGGCGGTGGCGGCGGAGGTGGTGCGGGAGGCGGCGGCGCGGGTGGCGCAGGGGCGGCCTCTGCGACCGGCGCGGGCTCCGCCGCGCTTGCGGTGCCGAAGGTGTATCGCGCTCCGATCAGCAGCGACTGGGCGCCGTAGCGCGCATCGGTGCGGCCGCCGGCCCCGTCGTCAAACTGGCCATGGGCCGTCGCGAGGTCGCGATAGTCGATCGACATCGTCCATTGAGGGCTCAGCACGAAGCCAATGCCTGCACCTACCTGGTATCCGAGTTCAGCGGCGTAGAAACTCCGGGTACCGATTCCGCTCGGAGTCGCCCCATGGTTGTCGTACCGCACCGTGCCGGCTCCGACTCCGAGGTATGGCTGCACGATACTCAGTATGCCGGTTGGTGCCTTCAGGTCGTACCAGATGTTCGCGTAGAGACTGTCGGTCAGCTGATCGCCAGTACTATTCAAGCCCAGCGTGTCGCGGTGCAGCCTGTTGCTGCGATGATCGAATTCGAGTTCCGGGCGCCAGCCGCCGCTGAACGCATACCCCCCGACCAGTCCGGCCGCCCAGCCCCTGTTGAAATGCAGCGTATCGATCACCTGGCCGTTTGCGGACAGGTTCTTGGAATCCTGCCAGTTCAGTCCTCCCTCGAGCCCTACATAGGGACCATCGCCGGCCGGTGACGGTGCTGGCATGGAGACCAGCATGACCGCCGGCAGCAGCAGAGCGAGTTTGGATCGAGAGAAGTGCAGCATGTCGACAATTCCTTAGGGACGCGCGTCATTGCGTTAGGAGACATGGTGCGCGATTCGCCGGCGCATCACTGTTCGATAGCGAACAACGCCAACGGCATCGCGGAAGGATCGTCCCGGATCAGGTCAACGGTGAAAGTCGCTCGCATCTCTGCGCTGTGCGAACACGATCAACTCCAGGTTCATGACGAAATGCCGGGCGGTATCTTTCGCCGGGGAACTGGTTGAGTGCGCGAGCGCACAGATCGATCGAAGGAGTGGGAGCAGCCTGAATGCGCGCCTTGCTCGCTGCATCGACGCCATTTTGGTTTCATGGAACTTCCCGTGGCAATGGACAACACTCATGGCAAAGACTTCAGATTCCAGGTCGGTGGCAACCCCGTTCTTGACGGACATCAAGACGTTGCGCGAACGCGCCCGAAAGAACATTGGCGACGGTGGCGTGACGCATGCCTACCAGGGCGATCCGCAGCAGACCATCGACATCCTACAGACCGTGCTGGCCACCGAGATCGTCTGTGTATTGCGCTACACCATGCACGCCGTCGCGGCCACGGGCATCTCCAGTGAGGGCGTCAAGGAAGAATTTGCGGAACATGCGAAGGACGAGGCCGAGCACGCCCGGGCGGTGGCGGAACGCATCAATCAACTGGGCGGCAGGCCGGATCTCGATCCGAAGGGCCTGGAATCCCGTTCGGCTTCCCAGTATGGAGATGCCGACTCGCTGATAGAGATGATCAAGGAGAACCTGATCGCGGAGCGCATAGCCGTGGATCACTATCGCGAGCTCATCCGGTACTTTGGTGATCGCGATTCCGGAACTCGCAGATTGCTGGAATCGATCCTGGTCAAGGAGGAGGAACACGCCAACGACATGCATGACCTCCTCGTTGCGCATGAGGGTCGACCAATGCTCAAGCGCTGAGGACGCCGCGAACCGATTCACGCACGTGGCGAACCTGTTCGCTACCGCACAGTTCGTGCATCACTGCGTC
>CAZGVE010000001.1:7850-156607 GCA_964528845.1 uncultured Steroidobacteraceae bacterium
ATTCACGCACGTGGCGAACCTGTTCGCTACCGCACAGTTCGTGCATCACTGCGTCTATACCCCGGATCACAGCCCCGGACTGGAACTCATCGCGCAATTGTCGTCGTGGAAGCCGCCGGGGCTGATCGCTCAACTCTCCGGATATACGGCACCTGCCAGCATCTCGCGGCTGTCGCGCCGGAAGTCCCCCGGCGCCATTTCTGCTCTGTCTGGATGGAAATCCCCTGGTGCCATCTCTGAGTTGTCGAGGACACACTAGACCGCGCCCCTCCGAGGGATCGGCGCCATGGGTCTGACTCTAAAGCGTGACCTGCGCACCGGAGCGGCCGTATGGAGCAGCTATCGCGTGCCCTCGGTGAAAGGCCACCGCCTGACACGCTCGACTCGCGCGGACATCGTGATCGTCGGGGCGGGTATCACTGGAGCCATGGTGGCACAGCGGTTGGTCGCGGCGGGCATGCGACCGCTGATCATCGATCGCCGTCGCGCCGCGCTGCTGGGGTCGACCGCGGCGAGCACCGCGCTCCTGCAGTTCGAGCTCGACACGCCCCTGAGCGAACTCAGCTCCGTCCTCGGCCGGAGGCGGGCAGAACGGGTCTGGCTCGCCTCCCGGGAGGCCGTCAATGATTTGAGAACACGGAGCACCCGGATGGGTCTCCAGTGTCAATTCGAGTCCTTGCCGTCGCTGTACCTGGCTGGCGACCGGCTCGACCCGAAGGGATTGCGGCGGGAGGCCCGTGCCCGGCAGCGCATAGGACTACCCTCCGAATACCTGGACCGCCGATCGCTGCGCCGTCATTTCACGATTCACCGAGCCGCCGCGTTGTTGAGTCATGGCAATGCTCAGGCCAATCCCGTTCAACTCGCCGCGGGGTACCTGCGTGCGGCGATCCGGGGTGGTGCCCGAATGCACGGTCCTCACGAGGTCGTCGGTCTGCACAGCGGACGATACGAGGTCACTCTCTCGACTGCAGATGGACTGGAGCTGCGTGCGAGGCGGGTGGTGTTGTGCACCGGTTACGAGGTGGCCAAGATCGTGTCCGCGCCGGGTGACTCGGTCCACTCGACCTGGGTATTAGCCACGCGCCCGCAGTCCCGGCGTGTTTGGCCCCAGCGGGCGCTGATCTGGGAAGCCGCGGAGCCCTATCTCTACCTGCGAACTACCGCGGATGGTCGGGTGATTTGCGGCGGTGAAGACGCCCCGTTCTCGAGCCCGCTCCGGCGCGACGAGCTGACGCCGCGCAAGATCCAGCGCCTCTCGAGCAAGCTGGGACTGCTGTTTCCACACCTGGATGCACGTCCCGAATTCTCATGGGCCGGGAGTTTCGGCTCGAGCACGACCGGCCTTCCGACGATTGGTGCAGTTCCAGGCTACCCGAAGTGCTACGCCGCGATGGGATTCGGCGGCAATGGCATCACCTTTTCGATGCTGGCAGCACGGCTGCTCGTCGGCGCGATCATGGGGAGGACGCACCCGGACGCGCCGCTGTTCGCCTTTCGCTAGCGGTGCTGCGCGCTAGCGGTGCTGCGCGCGATTCGCGGCAATCAGACCAGCACGCGCTCGATCCCTCCGGCATTCGCACGCCCGACGTACTCCGCCATCCAGTTGCCACCGAGCACGTGCCGCGCGATCTCGACCACGATGTAGTCGGCGTCGACCTCAGCGTCATCGTTGTAGCGTTTCAGTCCCTGCAGGCAGGACGGACAGGAGGTCAGCACCTTGATCGGGGCTGCCGCGCCCGGACCCGCTGGGTCAGCCCGCAGCTTCGCCGCCCCGGCCCGGATCTCCTCTTCCTTGCGGAAGCGCACCTGGGTCGCGATGTCGGGGCGAGTGATCGCGAAGGTTCCGGCTTCGCCGCAGCAGCGGTCGTTCTTCTCGATGCGGCCGTTCTGCGTCTCGTTCATCAGCGCGTTGACTACTTTGAGCGGCTCATAGGTCTTCATCGGCGAATGGCACGGGTCGTGGTACATGTAGCGCGTGCCGGTCACGCCTTCGAGCCGTACGTTCTTCTCCATCAGGAATTCGTGGATGTCGATGATGCGGCACCCAGGGAAGATGTCCTCGAACTTGTAGCCCTGCAGCTGGTCGTAGCAGGTGCCGCAGCTGACCACCACGGTGCGGATATCCAGGTAGTTCAACGTATTGGCCACGCGATGGAACAGCACGCGATTGTCGGTGATGATCTTCTCGGCTTTGTCGAACTGACCGGCACCGCGCTGCGGATAGCCGCAGCACAGGTATCCGGGCGGCAGCACCGTCTGCACGCCGACGTGCCACAGCATCGCCTGGGTCGCGAGACCGACCTGCGAGAACAGGCGCTCGGAGCCGCAGCCCGGAAAGTAGAACACCGCCTCGGTATCGCTGCTGGTGGCCTGCGGGTCGCGGATGATCGGTACGTAGTCGGCGTTCTCGATGTCGAGCAGCGCCCGGGCGGTCTTCTTCGGCAGGCCTCCCGGCATCTTCTTGTTCAGGAAATGGATCACCTGCTCGCGCACCGGCGCCTTGCCAGTAGTCGCCGGTGGATGGCGGGTCTGCGCGCGCGCGAATCCGGCGACCAGCCGGCTCGCGCTGCGCTGCAGCCGGAAGCCCCAGTCCATCATCAGCTTGCGCCCCAGCCGGATGGTCTCCGGGTTGGTCGCGTTGAGGAACCACATCGAGGCTGCGGTACCCGGGTTGAAGCGCTTCTTGCCCATGCGGCGCAGCAGGTCGCGCATCGCCATCGATACGTCACCGAAGTCGATGTCCACCGGACAGGGCGCTTCGCACTTGTGGCATACCGTGCAGTGATCGCCGACGTCGGAAAACTCGTCCCAGTGCCGGATGCTGACGCCGCGTCGGGTCTGCTCCTCATACAGGAACGCCTCGATCAGCAGCGAGGTGGCCAGGATCTTGTTGCGCGGACTGTAGAGCAGGTTCGCGCGCGGCACGTGTGTCGCACACACCGGCTTGCACTTGCCGCAGCGCAGGCAGTCCTTGATCGCCCCGGAGATCGAGCTGATGTCGGACTGCTGCATGATCAGCGATTCGTGCCCGAGCAGGTTGAAGCTCGGCGTGTAGGCATTGCGCAGGTCACCGCCGGGCATCAGCTTGCCCTGGTTGAACCGGCCCTGCGGATCGATGCGGGTCTTGTAGGCCTGGAAATCGCGCGTCTCGTCCGGCGAGAGGTATTCCAGCTTCGTGATGCCGATGCCGTGCTCGCCCGAGATCACGCCGTCGAGCGAACGCGCAAGAGCCATGATGCGCGCCACCGCGGCACTCGCCGCCTGCAGCATCCCGTAGTCGTCCGAATTGACCGGGATGTTGGTGTGCACGTTGCCGTCTCCGGCGTGCATGTGCAGCGCGACGAACACGCGGCTGCGCAGCACGCGACGGTGCGCATCGTCGCAGGCGCCGAGGATCGGCGCGAACATGCGCCCATTGAACACCTGCTCCAGCGCCGCCCGCACCTCCCGCTTCCACGACACGCGGATGGTGCGGTCCTGCAATACGTCCAGCAGCCGCAGCGCAGGGTCGCGCATGGCGCGTGCGCGCAGCTCCGGCACGAGCTCCTCGAGCCCGAGCCGGCCGAGCTCTGTGAGCATGCCTGCCAGGCCGGAGTCGAGCTTTGAGCCCAGCGTCTGCCAGCGCTCACGCACCTGGCCGAGCAGCTGCTGTGCCTGACTCAGGCGTTCGCCTAAGGATTCGGCGACGGTCGGTCCGCCCGGTTCGCCGTCTTCGGCGCGTGCGAGCGGCGGCGGCGCGGCGAACACACGCGCGAGCTCATCGATCAATGCGATCTTGTTCGCGATCGAGAATTCGATATTGATGCGCTCGATGGCATCGGTGTACTCGCCCATGCGTTCGAGCGGGATCACGACGTCTTCGTTGATCTTGAACGCGTTGGTGTGCCGGGCGATCGCCGCGGTGCGCGCGCGATCCAGCCAGAATTTCCGGCGCGCCTCGGCGCTCACCGCGACGAAGCCTTCGCCACTGCGTGCGTTGGCGATACGCACGACCTCGGAGGCGGCGCTGGCCACCGCCTCGGCTTCGTCGCCGACGATATCCCCGAACAGGGCCATCTTCGGCAGCACGCCGCGTTTGGACTTGGTGGTGTAGCCGACCGCCCTCAGGTAGCGCTCGTCCATGTGCTCGAGCCCCGCGAGCTGCACTCCGGCGTCCGCGCGGCCCTCGAGGAAGCGCTTGATCTCGACGATCGCCGGAATCGCATCGCGCGCCTGGCCGAAGAATTCGAGGCATACCGTGCGCGTGTGGGCCGGCATCCGGTGCAGTACCCAGCGCGCCGAGGTGATCAGGCCGTCGCATCCCTCTTTCTGGACGCCCGGCAGTCCGCCGAGGAATTTGTCGGTCACGTCCTTGCCGAGCCCGATGCGGCGGAAGCTGCTGCCGGGGATCGTCAGATGCTCCGTGCGCAGCACCCGCGCTCGTTCGGGCGGCGCGCCGCCGTCCTTCCAGTTCAGCTCGAACTGCACCGTCTCGACATCGTGGATCTTGCCGCGGTTGTGCGCGAGGCGCGTGACCTCGAGCCAGTTGCCTTCGCAGTCGACCATGCGCCACCAGGCAAGATTGTCGACCGCCGTGCCCCACAGCACGGCCTTCTTGCCGCCGGCATTCATCGCGATGTTGCCGCCGATGCAGGAGGCGTCAGCCGAGGTCGGGTCCACGGCGAACACCAGGCCGGCCTTGTCGGCAGCGTTGGCCACGCGCCGCGTCACGACGCCGGCTTCGGAGAAGATCGTCGGCACCGGAGTGTCGAGTCCGAGCAGTTCCACGGACTCGACCGGACCCAGCGCCTCGAGCTTTTCGGTGTTGATGACGGCCGAGCGCGGCGTCAGCGGAATCGCGCCGCCGGTGTAGCCGGTGCCGCCGCCGCGCGGAATGATCGTGAGCCCCAGTTCAATGCAGGCGCGCACCAAGCCGGGGATTTCGGCCTCGGCATCCGGCATCAGCACGACGAACGGGTATTCGACGCGCCAGTCGGTCGCGTCGGTCACGTGCGAGACACGCGCGTAGGCGTCGAAGCACACGTTGTCGGCGCGGGTATGACGCGCCAGGGCATTGCGCGCGGCGCGCCGCAGACCCGCGCTGGCGGCGAGCTGGGACTCGAACTCCTCGACTGCAGCGCGCGCGGCCGCGAGCAGCTCGCCGACGCGCTCGAAGCGCTCGCCCGTGGATGGCTGGCGACGCCGGTCCACGTCATCGAGCCGGTGATGCAGCGCCGCGACCAGCAGCCGCCGGCGCTTCGGGTTCTCGATCAGGTCATCCTGCAGGTACGGATTGCGCTGCACCACCCAGATGTCGCCGAGCACCTCGTACAGCATGCGTGCCGAGCGGCCCGTGCGCCGCTCGTGCCGCAATTCGTCGAGCAGCGTCCACAGGCGCTCGCCGAGCAGCCGGATCACGATCTCGCGATCCGAGAACGAGGTGTAGTTGTACGGGATCTCGCGCAGCCGTGCCTCGCCGGCGGCGCCGTCGGCGCGCGCTTCGCGGGGGAAGTCGGGTGAGAGCTGGGCGTTCATCCGGGAGCGGGTCACCGGCTGTGGACTAGAGGGGTTCCAAGTCTACCCCAGGCGGATGGCAGCACCGGGGATTCCGTGGCAATCCGGACACGGCTGTTGACAGGAGTTTCCCAATAGTATCGGGCACTAACGGTTAGGGACGACGGTCGCGGGCAGCGCCCTGTCGCCAATGGGCGTCAGTCCCTCAAGGAATGGCGCACACAGTGAGCCGGGTCTCATTAAACTCTGGCGACGATCTGGCATGCTCGCGACGAAAGGGGTCTTCGTTTCCCTGGAGCCTGACCGTGACGCAGACGAACCGCGGCACCGTGCTCGCATGCTGCCTCGCCGGCGCATG
Source organism: uncultured Steroidobacteraceae bacterium (assembly GCA_964528845.1). GTDB lineage: Bacteria > Pseudomonadota > Gammaproteobacteria > Steroidobacterales > Steroidobacteraceae > FEN-1191. The sequence goes on from CAZGVE010000001.1 coordinate 13,705, forward strand.
GATGGGGCTGTGCCTGCCCGCCACGGTGCTGGCGCACCTGGGCGGCGATGCGGCTTCCGTCCATAACGACCGCGCGGCCCTCAGCGGACAGCTGCGTACGAGCTCGATGCTGCAGTACGACGCCCATGAAATGACCCTGCCCTCGGGCACCGTCGTGCACGAGTATGTCGCGCGCTCCGGCGCGGTGTTCGCCATCAGCTGGCAGGGACCGTCGCCGCCGGATCTCTCGCAGCTGCTCGGGGCCTACTTCCCGCGCTTCACCGACGCCGCCAGCGCGGCCGCGCAGGGACAGCATGGGCTGCGGCGCCAGCTGTCCTCGGTGCAAGCGGACTTCGTGGTGCAGTCGGTCGCGCACCTGCGCACTTTCCGCGGCAAGGCCTATGTGCCCTCGCTGGTCCCGGACGGCGTCGCCGTGGAGCAGTTGCCTTGAACCTGCGGCGCCTGCGCTGGTGCGCCGTGGGCGTGCTCGTGGCGCTCGCGGCGTGCGGCGGCGGCTCCGACACCACCGGCAGCACCACCGTATCAAACGTCACCAGTGTGTTCGCCGCCGGTGGCCCGAACGTGGTCACGATGACGGTCACCTCCGGCCCCCCCGCTTCGACCCAGAACGTCATCAACATTCCGTATGTGAGCGTGACCGTGTGCAGCAGTTCGACGAGCTGCGCGACGATCGATCACGTGCTGGTCGACACCGGCTCCTCGGGCCTGCGACTGTTGCACTCGGCCTTGCAGGCCAGCGGCATCACGCTCACGCAGCAGACCGATCCCGCCAATCAGCTGGACACGCTGGCAGAGTGCCTGCCGTTCGCCGGCGGCTACTCCTGGGGCGTGACCGCGAGCGCCGACATCCGGATCGGAGGCGAGAGCGCGAGCAACGTGCCGGTGCAGGTGATCGACGACGACGGCAGCTATGCGCCGGCCGTACCGAAGTCCTGCAAGGCCTATGGCGTGAACGAGACCGTCAGCTCACTGGACGCCAACGGCCTGCTCGGCGTGAGCGTGCTCGCGCAGGACTGCGGCATCCATTGCGCCAGTCTGGCGAACAACGGCCGCTATTTCAGCTGCAGCGCCAGTGCGTGCGCGCCCGCGGCGGCGCCGCTGCAGAACCAGGTCGTGAACCCGGCGACGCTGTTCGCGACCGACAACAACGGCGTGATCCTGCAGCTGCCGGCGATCCCGGCGGCAGGGGCCCCGTCTGCCACCGGCTATCTGGTGTTCGGCATCGGCACGCAGAACAACAATGGCCTCGGCACGGCCACCGTGCTCGTGAGCGACAACAACGGCGAGTTCGTGACCAGCTTCAACGGCCAGCTGCTCAGCGGCAGCTTCATCGACTCCGGCTCCAACGGCCTGTACTTCACCGACAGTGGCCTGCCGATGTGTCAGGGCAGCGCAACGCAGTTCTACTGCCCCGCCACGACGCAGGACCTCTCCGCGACCAATCAGAGCCAGACCGGCGTGCTGCTGCCGACCAGCTTCTCGGTCGCGAACGTGCAGGCGCTCAGCAAGTCCAACTTCGCGCTCGACGACGTGGCGGGCGGACTCGGCTCGAACGTGAACCTGACCGGCAACTACTTCGATTGGGGCCTGCCCTTCTTCTACGGCCGCACGGTCTATGTCGCGATCGAGGGTATGACGGCGGGCGGCTCGATGGGCCCGTACTACGCCTACTGACGCCGGAACTCCGAATCCGCCCGCCATTCCGGCCACTTAGCTGCTGATACGAGATTCACGCCGACGCGATACAGTGCGGTCGCGTCCTCGGCGGCGCCGCGCAGGTCCCAGTCCGGGTAGACCTGGTCGGCTGGCGAGTGGTAGCGCTCGCTCTCATACCGTTGGTACTGCCGCTCGCCATACCCGGCGGGCTTGCCGCGGACGTCCGTGCCGGCGTCGAAGTACAGCCCCGGGACACCAACGCGTGCGAAGCTGAACTGGTCGGAGCGGAAGTACCGGCCCTGCTCGGGCTTCTGATCAGGCACCACGATGCGCTGCTGCGCCTTGAGCACGTGTGCCAGGTCGTCCTCGAGCGAGTTCTCGCCATACCCGATCACCTGCGCATCGCGCGTGCGACCCCAGGTACCGAGCGCATCGAGGTTGAGGTCCGCTAGCGTCCGATCGAGCGGATACAGCGGATGCGCCGCGTAATATTGCGAGCCGAGCAGCCCCTGCTCCTCGCCGGTCACGGCCATGAACAGGATCGAGCGCGCGGGCCGCGGATGACTCTGGTGGAACAAGCGCGCGATCTCCAGCACGCTCGCGACGCCGGAAGCGTTATCGACCGCGCCATGGAAGATCTGCGTTCCTTGCTTGTCTTCGTGGCGTCCGAAGTGATCCCAGTGGGCCGTGTAGATCAGATACTGCCCTTGCAGCTTCGGGTCGGTACCCGGCAGCAGCGCCACGACGTTGTGCGATTGCACCGGCCGCAGCACGTTGGTGATGCTGACGCTGACGCTGGCATTGAGTGGCACCGGCCGGAACTCGCGGGTACGCGCCCGTGCCTTGAGCGTATCGAAGTCCTGGCCCGCCTGGGCGAACAGCGCCCGGGCCTTCTCGACGGTGATCCATCCCTGCATCGCGACTCGGTCCGCATTGCCGTTCGCATTCGCGAGCGTGAACGCCTCCCCGCTCCAGGAATGCGCGACGACACTCCAGTCGTATGCCGCGGGTTCGGTCTCATGCACGATCAGCACACCATCGGCCCCCAGCTTGGCGCCGATTTCATACTTATAGGTCCAACGCCCGTAGTAGGTCATGGCCTTGCCCTTGAACATCCGCTCGTCGAGCTGGCCGGGGTGCGCCGGATCCTCGACCGGCGGATCGTTGATCAGCATCACGAGCGTCTTGCCGTGGGCGTCGAGCCCCTTGTAGTCGTCCCAGTGGTACTCGGGTGCCTGTACGCCGTAGCCCACGAATACCAGAGGCGAATCGGTGAGCGACACTTTCGGCACGACGCGCGCCGTGGTCGCGACGAAATCCGCCGGCCACTGCATCGGGATCGGGTGCCCGCCCGCCTCCAGGTCCAATACCGGGGTACCCGCGATTCCGACCAGCGGCACTTGCTGCACGTAACTGCCGTCCGGATTGCCCGGAGCGAGGCCAATGCGCTTGAACTGCGCGACCAGGTACGCGACGGTCCTGTCTTCGCCTGCAGTTCCGGGCAGCCGGCCTTCGAATGCATCGGAAGACAGCATCCTGATATGCCCGAGCAGACGCACCGGATCGACGCCGGCGGGCGCAGGAGCAGCTGCGTGAACCTGCGTCGCAGCGGCCAGCCACAGCAGCAGCGGCGCGAGTAAGACGGCGGTAGAGGCGCGAGCGCTCAGGTGTCGCTGGCCTTGACGGAGCGGCGCGCCGGCAGTGCCGTCGTGATGCGAACGACCGGCGCCGGACGCTCTGCGGCGACCGCCAGGTGTCCCAGGAACTGGCGCGTGCAGCGCTCCCAGGTGTGCAGCTGCGCGTGCGCCCGGCACTGCTCCGGATCGAGCTGCAGTGCGCCGCGTATGGCCTGCGACAGGTCCTCGTCGAGCACTCCGGTCACGCCCTGACGCACGACGTCGAGCGGGCCTTGCACCGGATAGGCGGCCACCGGCAGGCCACAGGCCATCGCTTCGAGCATCACGATGCCGAAGGTATCAGTGCGGCTCGGGAACACGAACACGTCGGCCCCGGCCAGCGCGCGCGACAGGCGCTCGCCGAACCGATAGCCCAGGAATACAGCGCTCGGATAGCGCTGGCGCAGGCCTTCAAGCGCCGGCCCGTCGCCGACGATCAGTTTCGTTCCTGGCAGGTCGGCGGCGAGAAATGCTTCCAGGTTCTTCTCCATCGCCACGCGCCCGGCGTACACCATGATCGGACGCGGCCATCGCGCCTCGGCCTCGCTGCGCGCGGCCCGATCCGGCCGGAACAGCGAGGTGTCGACGCCGCGCGACCAGAGCACGAGGTGCCCGAAGCCCCGGGCCTGCAGGTTCGCGCGCACCGTCTCGGTACCGACCAGCGTGCGCACCGCCGGGCCGTGGAAATAACGCAGGTACGCATAGCCGATCGAGGCGGGAATGCCCCAGCGCTGCCTGGCGTAGTCCGGAAACTGGGTGTGATACGAGGTCGTGAACGGGACCGCGCGGCGCGTCGCATAGGATCGCGCTGCCAATCCGAGCGGACCTTCGGTGGCGATATGCAGTGCCTCCGGTGCGAAGCGCTGCAACCGTTCGCGCACCCGGGGGCCGGGTCGCAACGCGAGCCGGATCTCCGGATAGCTCGGACAGGGAATGGACCGCATGCCTTCCGCGCTGATCAACTCGACCTCGTGTCCGAGGGCGGTCGCGGATTCCACCGTCTTGCCGAGCGTGGTGACGACACCATTGATCTGGGGGCGCCAGGCATCGGATACGATCGCGATTCTCATGATTGCACCGGTATGAAACCACGCCGTCGCGTAGGATTTATGACATACGGGTCAGCGGCGCGCAATTCTTCACACCAGCGGCACGCCGATGATCAGCGCGTGTCCCCGCCATACCACGAGCCCGTACAGCAGCAGGCCCAGCAGCACGGCCACGAGGTCGTTATACCGGCTGGCGGGCAACCCGGACGTCGGCGGGCTCGCGCGATGGCGCAGCGAGATGCGGTCGAGCACGGCCCAGAGCAGGAAGCTGCCGAACAGCAGCACGTGCACCAGCAGGCCGTTGGCGAGCAGGTGCGCGCTCGCCCAGAACTTCACCGCCGCGAGCATGGGATGCCGGGCCCGACGCCGGATCGCTCCCGGAAGATAGGTTGCCAACAGCAGCGGGAATACGGGCAGCATCAGCAGGAACGTGAGGTGCTTCAGCCACGCCGGCGGCACATACAGCACGACGGGGTGCTGTCGCGCCATCCCAAAGCCGACGATGATCAGTGCCAGTCCCAGCGCGCTGAGCAAGGAATAGGCGACCTTCCAGGGGCCCGGACCGAAGCGCCGTATCAGGCGCGCGCGCCGATCGGGCATCACGATCGCGGCCGAGTGCGGTGCGAAAAAGAGAACCAGTCCCGAAAGGAACGTCAACATCGGTGCAGTGTGCGCGTTAGCCAGGGGTCACGTCACCATCCATGCCTATGCGCCGCACTTACCATCGCCCCCGCCGGCTGGCCGCCGCCGGCCTGCTGCGCGCAGCATGGCTGCTGCTCGCGCTGGCCGCGGTCGCGGCACCGGCCGCAGCCGGCGCGCCCGGCGCTCTCGCCGCGGCGGGCCAGGTCCGCTCTGTCGGTTGCGGCGGCCACCCGGGAATCCGGCAGCCGCTGCGCGGAAATGCGCTGCTGGACGATGCCGCGGCGCGTTGGGCCCACGGTGGTGCGCTGTCGAGGGCGATCGAGGATTCCGGCTACCGCGCCCTGCAGACCGCGGCGCTGCACCTGCGTGGCGCGGCACCGCTTCAGCCCACCCTGGCACACAACCTCTGCGCCGCGCTGCGGGATCCGGCCAACCGTGACCTGGGCAGCGTGCAGGTCGGCAGCGAGACCTGGCTCATCGTCGCCGCGCCATTTTCCCCGCCGGACGCGGATGGCGAGATCGACGTCGCCGGCCGGGTGCTGCGCCTCGTGAACGCAGCGCGCGCCACTCCACGCCTGTGCGGGCACCGGCCGCAACCAGCCGCCCCGGCGCTGCGCCTCGATCCAGCCCTCAGCGCCGCGGCGCGCGAGCACGCGCAGGACATGCTGCGTTACCACTATTTCGACCATGCAGGACACGACGGCAGTACTCCAGGAATGCGCGTCGCCGCGCGCGGATACCGCTACCGGCTCGTCGGGGAGAATATCGCTGAGGGACCACCGACGCCGCAGGAAGTGGTGCAGGGCTGGCTCGACAGCCCCGGTCATTGCCAGAACATCATGGAATCGCGCTTCACCGACATGGGAATAGCATTCGCGGTCAATACGAGTGGGCCGCCGCGCATCGAATGGGCGCAGGAATTCGCGGCACCGCACTGAGCCTCAGAGCAGCGCCTGCTCCGGTACTGCGCTGGCTGCGGGAAGCGCATCGCGGGCTACCAGCCCGGCGACCCGCACGCCGAGCAGGCGCAGCGGTCGCTCGAGCGCGGCGCGCTTGAGCGCGAGGCCGGCCGCGCGTCGGATCACCACGGCGTCGTCGGTGTACCCGTCGATGGTCTGATCGCGCGTCGCGCGTCGGAAATCGTCGTAGCGCAGCTTGATGCCGACGGTCCGGCCGACGTATCCGCGGCTGCGCAGGTCGTGCGCGAGCCGGGTGCACAACTCGCTGAACAGCTCGCTGAGCGCGGCGCGGTCGCGGACGGCGTGCAGATCGCGCTCGAAGGTGGTCTCGCGGCTCATCGACACCGGCTCGCTGTGGGTGAGCACCGACCGGTCGTCCCAACCCCAGGCACACTCGTACATCCACCCGCCATGCCGCGGACCGAACTGCTGTGCGAGCCAATTTCGCTCGGCCGCAGCGAGCTCGCCGATCGTATGGATGCCGAGCTGCTCGAGCCGCGCTCCGGACTTCGGTCCGATGCCGTTGATGCGTCGGACCGGCAAGGGCCAGATCTTCGCGGCCAGGTCCGATTCGTACAGAATCGAAATGCCGTTGGGCTTGCGCAGTTCGCTCGCGAGTTTGGCGAGCAGCTTGTTCGGAGCGACGCCGATCGAGCATGTCAGGCCGGTGTCGGCGGCGATCGCCTGCTGAATTCGGCTGGCGAGAATACGGCCTCCCTGCTCCTGTCCGCCCGGCGCGCTGGTGAAGTCGATGTAGACCTCGTCGATCCCCCGGTCCTCGACCTGCGGAGCAAAGCGCGCGATGACCTCCTTGAAGCGCCGCGAGTACTCCCGGTAGCGCGCGAAATCGACCGGCAGCAGGATCGCCTGCGGGCAGCGCTGCGCCGCCTGCATCAGGCTCATTGCCGAATGCACACCAAACGCCCGCGCCTCGTAGGTCGCCGTCGTGACCACGCCGCGCCCGACATACTGGCGGAGCCGCGCGAACGGTGCAGCCTCCCCGTCGCTCTGGCCGCGAGGTACGCGACTGCCGCCGATCACGACCGGTGCGCCGCGCAGCTGCGGGTAGCGCAGCAGTTCGACCGCAGCGAAGAATGCATCCATGTCCAGGTGCGCGACGCGGCGCACCGGCTCGCTGCGCGCGGCGGGCTCGACATTGGCGGTGGGCTCGACGCTGGCGATGGGCGCGCTCACACGGCCTGCACCAGCGCAGGACGCGCGGCAGTGCGCAGCAATGCATTGCGGGCGCGCCACTGCTCCGCCGGCGTGAATTCCTGCAGCCACTCGACCGCGCCCGCACTCAAGATTGCCGCCGGCACGCCATCGACCAGCAGCAGGCGATTGCCGGCCAGCGCAGGCACGCGCACGCCCGGGGTCACGATCCCCGCGAGGTTCAACGGATCTGCGGCGCTGAGTGACACCCAGCACGGCTCGCGCGGTTGCCGGCCGAGTGCGCGCAGCGCCGCGACTGCTTCGGGCAGTGCGTACTGCTCACCGCTGACGCCGGCCACGAAGCGGCCGCCGCGGATGCGGCCCTGCGCCTCGAGCCGCCGCAGCGAGCGCAGCAGCACGTGCCACGGCGGCAGCCATTCCGCTTCGCGCGCCAGCAGCCGTCGGTACACGACGCCATAGCGACGCAGCAGCGCGAACGAGACCTCCTCGATCAGCTCCGGCGACTGCGGCGGCATCGGCGTTACCGCCGGCGTCGAAGCAGCGGCGCGCCGGATCAGACTCCAGCGTCCGGCTTCGGATATGCCGAAGTAGCCCGTGCGGCGCGGGCGCTGCTCACGCTTCCTGCGTCGCTCCATCGGCGCGAGCAGCGCGCGCAGGCCGCCGAAGCTGTCGGCGCTCACCGCGCCGGCCGCGACCAGTTCCGCGAGCGCACTCTCGGTCTGGGATGTCAGCAGGCGCGTACCGTGCTGAATCTCATCGAAGAACGACGCGCCGTGCTGCTGCAGGTATTCGGCCACTGATGCGGCCATGCTCGACGCCGCCGTGGGCGCGGCTGGTGAGGGCGCGAGCTGCTGCCACCACGACGCGTGCGCACGCGCAAGCAGCGCGATCGGTGTGGCGCGCACCGGGCCCGCGGTCGCGCGCTCCGGCGTGCTGAGCCGTGCCCAGTACGTGCGGCCGGACAGGCACAGGCCGTCGAGCCAGGCCGGATCGTACTGCGCGAGGCGCGCCGGCAGCACGTCGGACTCCCACGCGATCGCGGGCACTTCGAAACCCTCGAGCTGTTCGAGCACCGCGGCGAGACTCGCCGGTCCGTCGGGCCGGGGCTGGCGCGTCACGCCCTGCCACTCGAGCAGGAAGCGCATGAACTGCGCGCTCGCCACCGGCTCGATCTCCGCGCGCAACGAGCGCATCGTGTAGCGGTGGATGCGCGCGAGCAGCCGGCGCTCGCACCACTCGAGCGCGCCGCCGCCGGGCGTGAATTGCCCGCGCAGTACGAAACCTTCCACCTCGAGTGCCAGCAGCGCGGCCTCGATCGCGGCCGCTGCCAGGCACAGATCCTGTGACAGCCGCGCCGCGGTGACCGGACCGGCGGCCTGGAGGCGCCCGCGCAGCAGCTCGCGCACCGCGTCGCCGTGTTCCCAGCGGCGCTGCGCAAATCCGGCCGGAACCTCGATCGGCGGCTGTGCCGCGCCCTGCGGATACACGCTCGCAACCAGTGGCAGCTGCTCGGCGGCCACCCAATAGCGCGTGTCGGCCGCGTCCTCGGCGCCGGGCTGCCATGCGGTCGCGCGCCGCTGCTGCTGCAGGATCGCCAGCGCCGGAGCCAATCCACCGCGCGCGAGCTCCGCCGCGCTCATCACCCCGAGCAGCATCAGCGCATCGTGCAGTTCGTCCGCATTCTCGGGCGCGGGCCACGCCTCGGCGCGCACCGCCGCGATCGCCGCCGCGTCGAGCTGTCCGAACTGCGCAGCACTCTCCGGGTCGAGCCAGCGGCGCTGCGCCACGGCCCGCGTGCGTCGCTCCTCGAGCGGCGCATCATCGAGATAGGCGTAAGGCCGGGCGCCGAGGATCTCCTGTGCCAGCAGCGAGGGCTGCGGCAGGTCGCGACCCACGACCGTCACCGCGCCAGCTTCCAGCGCCGCGAGCAGCGCGATGAGCCCATCCACGTCCATCGCTTCGTGCAGGCAGTCGCGCAGCACCTGGCGCACGAGCGGGTGATCGGGAATCTCGCGCTCCCCGCCGAGGTTCTCGGCACAGGCCAGCTGGTCGGGGAATACGACCGAGATCAGGTCCTCGGCCGCCATGCGCTGCAACGGCGCCGGCGTCTTGCGGCCGGCGCGCGCGCGCCGGACCGCCAGCGAGATCGTCGCCACCCAGCGCCAGCGCGTCGCGAACATCGGTGCATCCAGCAGCGCCTGCACCAGCACCGCCTCGGCGCTGCGGCTATTCAGGAAACGGGGTACGTCGCCGAGCGCGAAGCTGTGGGTCTCGCCGAGCGAGAGCACGACGGCGTCCTCGGTGGCCGCGGCCTGCAGCTCGAAGTTGAATGCACGGCAGAAGCGCTTGCGCAGCACCAGTCCCAGCGCGCGGTTGATCCGCGCCCCGAACGGCGCATGGATGACCAGGTGCATGTCCCCCGCTTCGTCGAAGAAACGCTCCAGCACCAGCTGCTGCTGCGTCGGCAGCACACCCAGCATCGCCTTGGCGGCGGCCAGATACTCCACCAGCTGCCGCGCAGCCAGCGGCGCGAGCGCGTGACGGGCCTCGAGCTGCACGCAGCAGGCGGATATCGCCGTCGCGTCGACCGTGGGCAGCGCGGCATCGACTTCGGCGCGCAGCCGCGAAACCGCACCCGACAGCTCGGTGCTGCGCGCCGGCGCCTCGCCGATCCAGAACGGGACCGTGGGCGGCTGGCCGCGCGCGTCCTCGACCCGGACGCGGCCGGATTCGACGCGCAGGATGCGGTACGAGCAGTTGCCGAGCTGGAATACGTCGCCGGCGGCACTCTCGATCGCGAAGTCCTCGTTCAGCGTGCCGATGAAGGTGCCCGCCGGTTCGAGGACGACCTGGTAATCGGCATTGTCGGGTATGGCCCCGCCACAGGTGATCGCGGTCAGCCGTGCGCCGCGGCGCGCGCGCAGACGGCCCTGTACCGCGTCGCGATGCAGGTATGCACTCTGCCGCCCGCGTCGCGTGCTGAAGCCCTCGCACAGCATCCTCACGAGCTCATCGAACTCCCCGCGCCCGAGATCGCGGTATGGCCAGGCCCCGCGCACCAGATCGTAGAGCTCCCCCTCGCCGTACTCCCGGGCGCTGACCTCGGCGACGAGCTGCTGGCACAGCACATCGATCGGACCCGGCGGCAGCTCCAGTGCGTCGAGTTCACCGGCCCGCACCGCCGAGAGCAGCGCGGTGCACTCGACCAGATCGTCGCGGCTGAGCGGCAGCAGCCGTCCGCGGGGGACGCCGCCGACCGAGTGGTTCGCGCGCCCGACGCGTTGCAGGAAAGTTCCAATCGAGCGCGGCGTGCCGAGCTGGCACACCAGCTCGACGTCCCCGATGTCGATGCCGAGCTCGAGCGAGGCGGTTGCCACGAGCGCGCGCAGCCGGCCGCCGCGCAGGCGCTGCTCCGCGTCGAGTCGCTGCTCCTTCGAAAGGCTGCCGTGATGTGCAGCGACCAGATCCGCGCCGACTCGCTCGCTCAGCGCGCGCGTGACCCGCTCGACCATGCGGCGCGTATTGGCGAACACCAGCGTCGTTCGGTGCTCGCGGATCAGTGCGGCCAGGCGGTCGTAGACGTTCTGCCAGACCTCGTTGGACATCACCGCCTCGAGCGGCGAGTCCGGCAGCAACAGCGCCAGGTCGCGCTCGCGTACGTGGCCGGCATCGACGATGACGCACTGCTCGGCTGCAGCAGGTCCCACCAGGAAGCGGGCCACCGCCTGCATCGGTTTCTGGGTGGCGGACAGGCCGATGCGCTGCAGTCGGGTGCCGCACAGCGCCCGCAGACGCTCGAGCGAGAGTGCCAGGTGCGCGCCGCGCTTGGTGCCGGCGAGCGCGTGGATCTCATCGACGATCACGCTGCGCGCCTGGCCCAGCATCGCACGGCCCGACGCACTGGTCAGCAGCAGGTAGAGCGACTCGGGGGTCGTGACCAGGATATGCGGCGGGGAGCGCTGCATCGCGCGTCGCTGCGCGGCGGGCGTATCCCCGGTGCGTACCTGCGTCCGGATCGGCGGCACGGGCAGGCCCATCCCCTCGAGCACGGCGGCGATCGCGGCCAGCGGCTGCTCGAGGTTGCGCTGGATATCGTTGGACAGCGCCTTGAGCGGGGAGACGTACACCACGAGGGTCGCTTCCGGCAGTCGGTTCTCGAGCCCGGCGCGCACGAGCTGGTCGATCGCGGCCAGGAAAGCCGCGAGCGTCTTGCCGGACCCGGTCGGGGCGGCGATCAGCACATCCTGGCCGCCCGCAATCGCCGGCCAGGAAGCCTGCTGCGCCGCAGTCGGGCCTACGAACTGCGCCTCGAACCAGCGCGCGACCGCGGGGTGGAAGGTGGACAGGGTCATGGGCTCGAGTCTACGCCTCCACATGGTACTGTCATGCGGCAGCGATTAAGATGCCCGGCTCGTACCCCCACCAGGAGTCCACCGATGCGATCCTCGTCCATTGCCGTTTCCAGCCTCGGGCTGGCGCTCGTACTCTCGACCGCGGCTCTTGCGGCGCCGACGACCTACGCGCCGGAGCCCAACCATACTTTCGTACGCTTCTCGTACAACCACCTGGGGTTCTCGACCCAGCTGTCGCGCTTCGACAAGACCACCGGTACCGTGGTGTTCGATCCGGCCGCCAAGACCGCGCAGATCGACGTCGTCATCGACACCAAGTCGGTCGATACCGGATCGGAACTGTTCAACGGGCACATCCAGGCGGCCGATCTGCTCGATACGGCCGAGTTTCCGACCGCGACCTTCAAGTCCACCGCGGTGAAGTTCGAAGGCGACGCACCGAGCACGATTGACGGCATCCTGACCATCAAGGGTGTCAGCAAGCCCGTCACGCTGAAGGTCACCGCCTTCAAGCACGCGATGAACATGCAGAAGAAGGATGCGATCGGGGCAGACGCCACGGCCACGATCAAGCGCAGCGACTTCAAGATGGACAAGTTCGTGCCGCTGGTCGGCGACGACGTCACGGTGACGATCGCGATCGAGGCGCCGGCTTCCTGAGCGCCGGTGGTCCGCGGAGCGGGGCGTGCCGCCCCGCTCCGCGGATCGCTCATCTCAGCGTCACTCGGAGGGTCACTTCCAGGACTGCTGGTCCGGCGTGATCACGCGCTTCATGTGCGCGTTGCCCGTCAGCAGTCGCGCGCCGCGGCCGTACGTGAACCAGGCCCACGACCAGTTCAGGTACACCATCACGCGCGAGCGGAAGTCGACCAGCAGCATCAGGTGCACGAGTGACCAGGTCAGCCACGCGGCGAACCCGGTCAGCCGGACACGACCGAAATCCGCAATCGCGTGGGAGCGTCCGATGACGGCCATCGTTCCCCAATCCCGGTAACGGAAGGGGCCGGGGTCGGGGCGGCCCTCGATGCGCGCGCGGATCAGGCGCCCGATGTATCGTCCCTGCTGCTTCGCGACCGGCGCCAGCCCGGGCAGCGGCCCGGACAGACCCGCGCTGAAGCTCGCGACATCGCCGATGGCGAACACGCCGGGGGCACCCTGCACGGAGCAGTCCGCGCCGACGCAGATCGCGCCGTTGCGGGCCGCCGGCGCGTCGATCCACCGCGCGGCCGGTCGCGCCTGGGTGCCAGCGCACCACAGGATCAGCGCGGCGTCGATCCTGGTACCGCCGACCTCGAGGCCATGGGCGTCGATGTGCTGCACCGCTTCGCCCAGGCGCACCTCCACACCGAGCGAGCGCAACGCGCCGAGCGCGTACTCCGACAGGTGCGGCGGATAGCTCGCGAGCAGGCGGGGACCGGCCTCGCACAGCACGATGCGCGCATAGCGGGTATTGATGCGCTTGAAATCGCGCGCCAGCGTCGATCGGGCCAGCTCGGCGATGGTGCCGGCGAGCTCGACGCCGGTCGGGCCGCCGCCGATCACGACGAAGGTCAGCAACCGGTTCACCGTCGCGGCATCCGGAGATTCCTCCGCCCATTCGAACGCGCTGAGCAGCCGCTCCCGGACTTCCAGGGCGTCATCGAGCGTCTTGAGCACATGGGCATGCGGCGACCATTCATCGTGGCCGAAGAAGCTGTAGCCCGCACCGGTCGCAAGCACCAGGTAGTCGTATTCGAGTTCGACGCCGGACGCGAGGCGCACCCGTCGCTGCTGGCGGTCGACCCCGACTACTTCGGCCATCAGTACCGTGGAGCGCCGGTGCGAGCGCAGCAGCACCCGGATGGCGGTCGCAATCTCCGCCGGGGACAGGGCGGCGGTGGCTACCTGGTACAGCAGCGGCTGGAACAGGTGATGGTTGGTGCGGTCGATCAGCGTCACGTCGGCATCGACGTTCCGCAGCTCCTGGACCGCGGCCATGCCGCCAAAACCTGCCCCGACAATCACTATCCGCTTGCGACCGGGTTCCCTGGGCATGCTGCTGAGCTCTCCTGAAGGCGATCAGCATAGCGCCTTGCAGCAGGCGTGCCAGCTGTTGCCGGACCCGACCTTACGGTAGTGTATGCGGCGCCAGATGGCATACACACGAGTCGGGGATGCAACCTATGTCGGACCGAGAACCAGCAAGCCGGGGATGGGTCGTGGCGCGGTGCGCGGCCGCAGCGCTGCTCACCTGCTGCCTCGCGCAGGCGCAGGCCGCCGCGCCGCTCCTGAAGACGCAGGCGCCGGGCTATTACCGTCAAATGGTCGGCGACATCGAGGTCACGGCGCTCTCGGATGGCACCGCGATGCTGCCGGTCAAGGACCTGCTCGTGAACGCTAGCCCTGAGGAGATTACACATTTGCTGGCGCGCGCGTACCTGGCATCGCCGCTCGAGACTTCGATCAATGCCTTCCTGATCAATACCGGCACCAAGCTGGTGCTGATCGATACCGGAACGGGCGGCGCGATGGGTCCGACGACCGGCAAGCTGCTCGGCAATCTGCGAGCGGCCGGCTACGCCCCTGAGCAGGTCGACGAGATCTATATCACGCACATGCACGGCGACCACATCGGTGGGCTCTCGAGCGGCGACAAGCCGAACTTCCCGAACGCGATCGTGCGCGCGTCCAAGGCCGAGGCGGACTACTGGCTCGATCCGGCGCATCTGGCGAGCGCGGCCGCCGAGGCCAAGGGCGGCTTCCAGACGGCCCAGGCGGCCTTCGCACCCTATGTCAAGGCGGGGAAACTCAAGAGCTTCGATGCCGATGGCGAGCTGGTACCAGGAATCAGCTCGGTGGATACGCACGGACACACCCCGGGCCACGCCTCCTATCTCGTCGCCAGCAAGGGCAGCCAGCTGCTCGTGCTGGGCGATCTGATCCACGTCGGCGCGGTGCAGTTCGCGCGGCCTTCGGTCGCGATGAAATTCGATTCCGACACCACCGTGGCGACCGCCGCGCGCATCAAGACCTTCGATGCGGCCGCGAAGGGCGGCTACTGGGTCGCCGCATCCCACCTGTCCTTCCCGGCAATCGGTCACATCCGTGCCGAGAAGAGCGGCTATACCTGGCTGCCCGCGAACTACTCGCTACCGCATTGAACTACTCGCTGCCACACTGACGAGGCATCAGGTCCACTTGATCCGGCAGATCCAGCCGACGTCGTCGCAGAAGTACATATAGCCATCGACCAGCTTGGCACCGTGGCAGACGGTGTATGGATCATCCTGCACGCGCACGGCTTCCCGGATCGCGCCACTCGATGCGTCGTAGTGGTAGAACGTGTTGGTGTTGGAATCGACGTTCCAGAAGCTGGTCTTCGACGCATCGGCCCAGGTCATACCGTGCGGACGGTTGCCGGGAGTCGGCCAGACATCCTGGACTTCCCAGGTCTTCTTGTTGATCACGTAGATCGCACGGCTCGGCGGGCAGGCGTAGATCAGCAGATCGCCTTTGGACAGGATGCCATGGGCACCGGTGCCGCCGGCCCCCTCGTCGGTGTCGAGCGGAACCTGCCCTGGAGGCAGGCCATTGCCGCGAGGCCCTCCCATGCCGCCCGCCCGCGCTTCTCGCTGCCCGCCCCCGACGGCGCGTGACAGCTCCGGATAGGCGGTGGGCAGCTTGCTGACGCGGTTCGGCGGATCACCGGCCTTCTTGTAGATCCGGCCGGCGCCCGGCGTGACGTACTTCGCGATGGTCTTGCCGTTGGCCGGATCGATGCTGACGATCAGGCTGTTGTGCGTCGAGGTCAGCCACATCACGTTTTCGTCGTCGATCACGACGCCGCTCGGCCCGACGACATCAGTCTGGAACTCCCGGATCACCGATCCGTCGGCGATGTGCGTCAGCGTGACCCAGCGCTCCGTGCCCTGGTCGATGACCCAGAGTTCGCCGGGATTGGTGGTGACGGCGAGGCCGTTCGGCTTGCCGTGCGTGGTCTTGTAGAGCACTTCGGTCTTGGCAGCCGTGCGCGTCTTGAGCCTGGCCGGATCCGGCAGGCAGGAGTTGGATCCCGCGCGCTGCGCGAAGGCCGGACCTGCGAACGATACCGCGGCCGCGGGCAGCGCCATCGCTGACAGACTCAAGAAATTTCTGCGCTGGATCATGGCTGTTCTCCTGGGCTTAAGGAAACGCCGGATCGCCGTCCGGCTCCTGGGTGTCGCTGCACTATCGCTCAAGGCTTGTGGAATCGGAAGGTAAACTGATCGGACCCCGCCTTCGAGTGTGCCGCATAGTCATCGTCGGGCTTCGCCAGCGCTTCGCTGGCACCGTCGAAGGCGAATCCCGCCTGCAGTATCTCGGCCTTCTCCGCATCCGGCTCGACCCGATGCACCTGCGGCGTGACCGTGAATCCGCTGCCTTTTGGCGCTGCGAAATCGGTCACGAAGTAGGTGCCGCCGGGCTTGAGTGCGGCGAACACGGCCCGGTTGAAGGGCAGCAATTCGCCGGTGCCGAACGGCGCCGGGGTATGCATGTCGTGATAGACGCTCAGGATCACGAACGCATCGAGCGGCTCGGGCGCAGTGGGATTGCGGGCCGGTTCGACCAGCACGGTCACGTTGGAATACTCGGGGCTGGCGGCGATGGCCTTGACGGCATCGCCCGCCGTCGGGCGCTGGTCGACCATTTCCTGCGCCACGGCCGCGTAGACGTGGCCTTTAGGGCCTACCAGCCTGCTTAAGAGACGCAGGTGGTACCCGCCGACGCCGCCGGCGAAGAACTCGAATACCTTGTCGCCCGGCTTGATCTTCGAGAACGCGAGCACTTCAGCCGGATGGTAGAGCGGATCCTGTGCGACATCGGCGGCGGGACGACCCGGGTCGTTGACCGCAGCGCTCACGTAGCCGGGAATGTCCGGTGTGGCCGCAACGGCGCAGACGGCCGCCCCGAGCAGCAGCGGGCCAAACAGTGCGATCGACGCGTGGTTCATGATATCTCCAGCTCGCTCAGAACTTGATCCGTACGCCCGCCTCGATGATCCGGCCGACCAGGTTCGCGGCGGCCGAGTCGTAGCCGGTGGGCCCATTGACGAACGGCGGCGGCGTATTGAACAGGTTGGTGGCATGAAAGTAGATCTGATCGCCCGCCAGTCGCCCATCGGCAAATTTGTAGGCGATGTTCAGATCGAAGGTGCTGTTGGAATGCACCCAGTCGCCGCCCCCGATCGGGTTGCCCGCGGTGTCGTGGAGGATCGGCGCCACCGAATTCGCTCCCCAGTTGCGATAGCCGCCGGTGAAATTCCAGTACAGGTCGGTCTGGACGTTCCGGAACAGCCAGCCAGCATGCGTTCGCAGCTGCGTCTCGATGTCCGGGAACAGCGAATTCTCGCCGTTCGAGTTCTTGACGCTGAAGATCTCCCCGGCCGTCGGATAGCCGAATGACTCGTCCATCTTCAGGAACTGGGTGCCGGTTGTGCCGACGCTGAAGTGCCCGAAACGGGTGTCGAAGTCGTACTTCACGGTGTAATCGAGGCCGGTCGAATACAGGTTGAAGATGAGTGGCTTCCAGGCCGGGTAGTCCTCGCCCCGCAGCGTTCGGATCAAAACAGCGGTCATCGACACGGATACTGCTCCCTGCGGCGGCGCGGGGCCAGCGGATCATCATTCCGGTCCGTGTAGCATGCGCTGCTGATATGAAGGACCTCACGCAACAGTCAGTCGCGCGACACATCGTCGCCATGGCCTTGCCGATCATGGCGGGCATGCTGCTGCAGACGCTGTACTACGTGGTCGATCTCTACTTCGTGTCGCGCATCGGCGAGGCGGCGATTGCGGGAGTCAGCGGCGCGGGTAACCTGATGTTCCTGATCTTCGCGCTGACCCAGACTCTCGGGGTCGGCATCGTCGCGCTGATCGCACAGGCCGTCGGCCGCGCGGACCGGGAAGAGGCAAACCTGGTCTTCAACCAGTCGCTGGCGCTGGCCGGCAGCTGTGCCGTGTTCACGCTGGTAGCCGGCTATGCCGGCGCCGGCGCGTACATGCGCGCGATGAGCGCCGACGCGGCAACAGCCGGCGCGGGAACGAGCTACCTATATTGGTTCATACCAGGACTGGCGTTGCAGTTCGCCCTCGTGTCGATGGGCTCGGCGTTGCGCGGCACCGGGATCGTGCGGCCGACGATGCTCGTGCAGGGCCTGACCGTACTGCTGAATGTCGCGCTGGCGCCGGTGCTGATCGCCGGCTGGGGCACCGGACATGCGCTGGGAGTTGCCGGTGCCGGCCTCGCGAGCACGCTCTCGATCGCAGCCGGGGTGGTGATGCTGACCGTCTACTTTGCCCGGCTGGAGAAATACGTCGCGCTGCATCCGTCCGCCTGGGCGCCACGCCCGGCGGTCTGGAGTCGGCTGTTGAAGATCGGGCTTCCCGCGGGCGGCGAGTTCGCGCTGATGTTCATCTACTTTGGACTGATCTTCTGGATGATCCGCCATTTCGGCGCCGACGCGCAGGCGGGATTCGGCGTAGGGTCGCGCGTGATGCAGTCGATCATGCTGCCCGCGATGGCGGTGGCATTCGCCGTGGCACCGATCGTCGGCCAGAACTTTGGCGCGAAGCAGTACTCTCGCGTGCGCGAGGCCTTCCGGACCGGTTTGGGCCTGAGCTGCCTCGTGATGCTGCTGCTCACGCTGCTCTGCCAGGTCGATCCGCAGTGGTTCATACGGCTGTTTTCCGGGGAACCGCGCGTGATCGAAGGTGGCGCGCAGTTCATGCAGATACTTTCGTGGAGCTTCGTCGGCACCGGGATCGTGTTCACCTGCTCCAGCACCTTCCAGGGGCTCGGGCACACGGTGCCCTCACTGCTCAGTAGCGCCTCGCGCCTGCTGACGTTCGCGATTCCGGCCCTGTGGCTCGCGCGCCAGCCCTGGTTCGCGCCGCGACAGCTGTGGTATCTCTCGGTCGCCAGTCTCGCGCTGCAGGCGGCCGTGAGCCTGCTGCTGGTGCGGCGCGAGTTCCGCTCACGCCTCGCGATCGGGCCATGACGGCCCTGCTACACTCTGCAGCCAGGAATGCACGCGCATGAATCTATTCAGCATCAGTTATGTCAGCTCTCGGATCGGCGATTTCGACGTCAAGCGGATCGTGGATCTCGCGGAACGTGCGGCGGCGTATAACTCGGTGTCCGAGGTCACCGGCTTCCTGTGCCACGTCGACGGGCGCTTCCTGCAGACCCTCGAGGGCGATTACGACGAAGTCAACCGGATCTATCACTCGCGCATCGTTCCGGCCCGCTCGCACCGCGACCTGCGCCTGATCCAGCTCGAGACGCACCCGGATCGCCGCTTCCCGAACTGGACCATGGGCTTTGCAAACATTGCTCCGACCGACCGGGCGCTGCTGCTGCGCTACTTTCCGGACGGACTCGCAGGTCCGGAGCCGATCAATGGTGCCGCCGCAGCGGGGTTTCTTCGGGCACTCGGCGAGTCGGCGGAGACCTTCACGTTGCGTTGAGCGATGGGCGGCTAGGCAAGTAGCCTCCGCAGTGGATCCCAGTAGTTTCTTTGCCAGCCCAGTGCGAGATGGCCGGCAGCCCCGAGCGGGAATCCAGCATGATCGAATACGATCCGGGTGTCCGTGCCTTGTTCGTGCAGCTGGAAGCTCGCAATCGAGTAGACGCCGCGGTTCCAATTGCCGACGCGCCAGGCCTGCACGACCAGTTCGTTTGCGACCAACTCGATGAAGCGTCCGCTGATATAGCCGCCGAACAGCGCAAAGGGGCCCCCGGCCCGCGGCTCGATTCGTGCCGGATCATGCTGCGGCGGCATGGTCTTGACCGCGTCGCTGAACCTAGTGAGCTGCTCGAATTGCGCCGCGTCGGTCAGCGCCGCGTAGATCCTGTCACGGCGCGCGGCTATCAGCGGCTCCTGATGGATCGATTCCGCGCTGTGAGAGATGCCCTCATCGTCCGCCGCGGCGCGCCGCGGCCGCAGCGCCAGGACCCCGAGTCCTCCGAGGGCAGCGGTCATCACCCCACGGCGCGCCATGCGCACGGCTCCTGCTGCCGAATCTGCGGTGTGGTCCATTCCGGCTCCTTTGCAGTCGCTGACTCAGTGGAGGTCCTTGGCACTATGACAGCTGTCGGCTGGCATGCAAGCGACCGGACCGTGCCAGGGCGCCGGCAACAGCTGCGTTCGACAAGGCGGGTTCTTCCGGCGATCATTTGCGGACGACCGCAAGGCGCTCCTGTCTATCGCGAGGTCAGAGTCAGTGAATCAAGTTCCGGACTGGCGCGAGAAGTACCGCGTGTTGACAGAGCAGTTCGACGCGCAGGCCAGAACCTGGAAGCAGCTCGAGGACATTCTGCGCCGACTGGTCCGACGCCTCTGTGCAGCCGCGCAGGGCGTCGATGCCCGGCTCGACGAAGAATTGCGCGTGGTGGCGGCGACGATCCGCACCGCCGAGAGTGCCGGCGCACTTGACCAGCTGCTCAGTCGCGTGACGACGGCCGTCACGGCATTCGATGCGACGCGCGCGCTCACCGGACAGCACCGGGAAGCGTCAGCTCCGCCCGCCGCGGCCGCGCCGGTGCCGGCCCCCGACTCGCCGGCCGACGGCATCGCCGGGCTCGAAGTACTCGCCGAACCGCTGTTGCTGGTCCTCGATCGGCTCGGCCTGGTTGCGTCGGACAAGTCAGAAGCCGACGCGGTACGTTCAGGCCTGTCGGAGCCACCGTCGATGGCCGCATTCGAGCAGGCGGTCTGGCGGCTGGGAGACCTGATCGCCGCCGAGCGCACCCGCCTCGAGACCGAGAAGGCCGAAAGCGAACGGGTGCTGAAGCAGGTAAGCGCTCGTTTGGGGGAAATCGCCTCGTTCCTTGCCGCCTCCCAGGCCGACCAGGGCGAGGCCGATCGCAGCGGTCGCGAGCTCAATGACCGCTTGCGCGGCGAAGTGCAGGAGATCGGCAGCACGGTACAGGTCGCCACGGACCTCGGCGATCTGCAGGTTGCGGTCAAGTCGCGACTGGAGGCGATCGACGGCCACCTGCAGGCCTTCCGTGCGCGAGAGGAGCGGCGCTCACATGCCTATCGCGAGCGGGCCGAGCGCATGGGTGAGCGCATCCAGCAGCTCGAGAACGAGACCGCCGCGCTCGAGCGCAGTCTGCTGCGCGAGCAGCGCATGGCACTGCTCGACGCACTGACCGGCATCGCGAACCGGCTCGGATACGACGAGCGCATCGAGCAGGAGTTCAAGCGCTGGAGGCGCTTCCGCCAGCCGCTCTCGATCGTTGCCTGGGACCTCGACCGCTTCAAGAGTATCAATGACTCGTACGGCCATCGCGCGGGCGATCGCGTGCTGCGGGCCTTCGCGAAGCTGCTGCGCGAGAAGGTCCGGGAGACCGACTTCGTCGCCCGCTACGGCGGCGAGGAGTTCATCATGCTGCTGGTGGGTACACCGGCAGAAGGTGCGCGCGGGGTCGCAGCCCTGATGCGCGAAGAACTCGATCGCCTCGGCTTTCATTTTCGAGGCACGCCCGTGAAGGTGACCGCCTCGTGCGGCATCACCGAGATCCGCGAAGACGACACCCCCGAGACGCTGTTCGATCGCGCCGATCGGGCGCTCTATCGGGCGAAGGAATCAGGACGCGATCGTTCCGAGGTCGACTAGGAGAGCCACGATGCAGACGGGTTTGCGCCATTGGTTGATTGCGGGGGCCATGGGCATCGGATTTGCGGCCTTCCGGGCTCCAGCGGCGGGTACTATCGAAGAGGCGAGCGGGGACGCCTGTAAGCTGTTGACCGCTGCGCAGGTCACGAAAGTACTCGGTGTGCCGGTTGACGACGGAACCTACAGCCTGCCGGGCCACCCGCAATTTTGCGTGTGGCGGGAGCATGGCAAGCCGCAGATGTCGGCGCAGAACGTCCAGGTGAATTTCCTGACGGCCCGTCAATTCGACGCGCCGAAGACGGGGCGGTTCATGAAGGGCGCGGAAAGCGGTCTGGGCGATGAGGCGTACTGGGCGTATACGCCTGGATTCGGCTTTACGCTATCGGTGAGGAAGGGCGGCACGGCTTTTCGAGTGCAGAGCAGACCTATTGCCGACGGCATGACGCGCAGCGCAGATACTGCCGAGGACAAGGCGAAGTGGGACGAGAAGACGAAGACGGTTGAGAGGGCAATTGCGGTTGAAGCGCTACGGAACATCTGATGCGAATGAACTGGGCCTGCTTGGATTCGAACCAAGGACCAAGGGATTATGAGTCCCCTGCACTAACCGCTGTGCTACAGGCCCATCGGCGGACGGCGAGTTTAGCGCATGGCGATCGGGCGGGCTTCAGGCGGCAGGCTGCAGGAACGCGTCGCAGCTCGCACGCGCCGGTTCGCCACCGGGGATCTTGACGCAGATCTGCTGCATGCGCGCGTGCAGGGATTGCAGCACGTCGCGGTGCGCGTCCTTCGCGGCGGAGTTCCAGTCGCGCAGCTCGCGATCGAGCTTGCCGAGCTCCACGCGCGCTCGCAGGTAGATGCGATCGGTGCCGTCGAGTTCGGAGAGCACCTGCGCACCGGCGCTCTGGATGCGCGGCGCGTCCTTCGGCGCCAGACGCAGCAGACCGCTCAACCACGCCTGGCCCCACTGGAAGCGGGTGGCGGCGCCCTGCGACTCCTGGTAGGCCTGGCCGAGCAGTGCGAGCGCCTCGTCCCGATGCCCGAGCTTCTCGGCGATCTCCGCGAGATCGGCCTTGTAGTAGTACGGCGCGCTGGCGCGGCCGATCTCCGCCTGCGCGACCTGGTAGGCGGCCGGGTAATCGCCAACCTCCTCGAGTATGTTCAGCGCCGCGTTCACGAGGCCGGAGCGCACGTAGATGTTCTGCTCTGCCGCAAGCGCCGCGTCGACGCGCGCCCGCGCCGCGGCCACGGCCGCCTTCGGCAGCGTCGCTCCGGGCTGCTTCGCCTTGACGGGCGACAGCGCGACGAGCGCGCGCAGCTTCGCATCCACGAAGCCGAGCTGGTCCGCGAGCACGTAGCGCGGATCGCTGGCCGCCGCATCCATGATCGCGACGTAGCCGTCGCCGAACTGGGCGGCGAATTTCGGTCCGCGGGCGTGCACGGCCCGAAAGAAGCTCACATCGAGCGAGCTGAGCGCGCCGGCGGCGGCCACGGCGTTGTCGTGCTGCGCAAGCACCGCGGTGACCTGGTCAATCAGCCCGGAGAGCGCCGCCGATGGCTGCTGCCCGGCATCGGCCAGGGCGGCACTCTCGGCGCTGGCCTGATAGTAGGCCGCGAAGGTATCGAGATCGGCACGCTCGAGCTTCGCATCCGCCGGACATTGCCTGGCCGCGGCCTGCAGTGCCGCGGCTCGCTGTGCATATCCGCTCGCTTCGAGCGTATCGAGATCCCACGAGTTGTACGCGAGCCTGCGGCAGTCATCGAGTGCGAGCGGCTGGCCCGCGGCCGCGGACTGCAGCAGCGCATCGACCGGGTGCACGTCCTCGAGGGCGAGATCGAGCGCCGCCGCATACTGCGATACGTCGCGTCCGGCGCCGAGCCGGATGATCTCGTGCCGGTCTGGGTCGAGGACGATCAGCGTCGGGTAGCCCTGGATGCCGAAGGTCTCACCCCACCTCTGGGCTCCCTCGTCATCCCCGTCCAGGTACACCGGCAGGAACAGCTTGGCCTTCGCGATGAAATCCGGACGCGAGAACACCGTGGATTTCAGGGTGTGGCAGAACGGGCACCATTCCGCGCCCCAGTAGATCAGCACCGGCCGGTTCTCGCGCTTCGCCACGATGAACGCGCCCTGCAGGCTGCCGTCGAACCACGCGATATCCGGCGGCTCGTTGGCGTGCGTGGCGCGCAAGGTCGGCGGTGGCGCCGCCCTCTGGCACGAGGCGAGCGCCAACAGCAGGATCCAGGGAAGTGCGCGTCGGGACATGGTCCGGAAAGCCTCCACGCCTGTACCGCTGACGTCAAGCTAACTTAAGATAGCTTCACGAACCGGCACCGCACGGCCTGTTGCCGCCAACGCCCCGGGCCGTGGCCCTGGCAGTGGCCCTGGCCGTGTGTTTTTCGCCACGTCCGCCCACTCCTCTGGAGACCGCATGAAACTGTACTACTCTCCCGGCGCCTGCTCTTTGGCATCCCATATCGCCCTGCAGGAATCGGGCCTGCCGTACGTGACCGAGAAGGTCGATCTGCGCGACAAGAAGACCGCGGCCGGCGCGGACTTCAATGCGATCAACCCGAAGGGCTACGTACCGGCGCTGAAGCTCGACAGCGGCGAGGTCCTCACCGAGGGAGCAGTGCTGCTGGCCTATATAGGCGAGCTGGCCCCCTCAGCGCACCTGATCATGCCCGCCGGCACGATGGGGAACGTCCGGGTGCGCGAATGGCTCGCCTTCATCAGTTCCGAGTTGCACAAGAACTTCGGCCCGTTGTTCCGTTCGACGACACCGGAAGCGACGCGCGACGCACAGCTCGAGGTCCTGAGACGCCGGTTCGGCTACGTCAGCGACGCGCTCTCCGGTCATTCCTACCTGACCGGCGAGCAGTTCACGGTCGCCGACGCGTACCTGTTCACGGTGCTGCGCTGGACCGTTCCGCTCAAGATCGACCTTGCGGCCTGGCCGCAGCTGCAGGCCTACATGGCGCGGGTCACCGCGCGCCCGGCGGTTCAGGCGGCCCTCTCGGCTGAAGGCTTGCCGCACTGAGGCGGGTGGCTCAGCGCTTGCGGCCGCGCGTCGCGATCGCCTGCAGCGGATCCTCGGGCCATGGATGGCGCGGGTAGCGGCCGCGCAGGTCCTTGCGGACTTCGGCGTAGCCGCTGCGCCAGAATCCGGCCAGGTCGCGCGTGATCTGCACCGGGCGCTGCGCGGGTGAGAGCAGCTTGAACGTCACGGGGACCGAACCGCCGCCGATGCGGGGTGTCACTTCCAGACCAAAGACTTCCTGCAACTTCACCGCCACGCAGGGCGCACTGTCGTCGAGATAATCGATCCGTATGCGCGAGCCACTGGGCACCGTCAGTTCACGCGGCGCCAGCACCTCGAGCTCGCGCAGTTGCGCCGGCCTGAGCCGGGCGCGCAGCGCTTCGGCCAGCGGCAGCCGCGCGAGATGGGAGCGGCGCGTGACGCCCGGCAGCCATGGCGCGAGCCATTCGTGCAGCGTGGCGCGCAGCGTCGCATCATCGCTTGCAGGCCAGTCGCTACGTGGCGCGGCGCCGCCGCGCAGCCGCACGAATTCCATGCGCGCCTGCAGCAGACGGGTGTCGGTCTTCCAGGGCAGCGAGTCGAGCCCGAGAGAGCGTACGCCCTCGAGCATGGCGTCGATGGCCCCATCGCCGGTGGGCACCGGCAGCAGCTGCTCTTCGAGCACGAGCGCCTCGAGGCGCCGCACCCGCCGGGCGAGCACTGCACCCTCGAGGGGTTCCCAACCACAGTGCTCGTGCGTGGTGATCCGGCCCGCGAATACGCACTCGAGCGCCGGCAGCGGCAGCTCGGCCGCGAGGTCGATGCGCGCATCGCGCCGGTCATCGTCGAGCACCGCGGCGACCAGGTACGGTGAATGCGACAGCGCCACGGGGCTACGGAAGGCCGCACCGCGTCCGTTACTCAGCAGGTAGCGACCTCCGGAGCCGCTCCGCCGCTGGCCGATCCGATCCGGATAGGCGAGTGCGAGCAGCGCCCCAGGCAGCGCGGCTGGACCGAGCTGTGCAAGCCGCGCCAAGGCCGCGTCGGAAGCCCCGGGCTGCAGGGATGGCACGGCGGCTTCGAGTGCGCGTGCCGTACGCTGCACGCGCTCGAGATTGGTGCGCGCTTCACCGCGCACCGCACCGCCGTGCAGCAGGTCCAGCCGCAGCGTGATATCTGGATCTCCGTGCAGCAGGTCGCGCTCCGACAGCAGCGCAGCCAGCTGCGCCGCGAGCGCCACGGCCCCGAAATGCCGGGCCTGCAGCAGCATGTGGGCCAGACGCGGGTGCACCGCGATTCGGGCCATCTCGGTGCCCGACGCCGTGAGCCTTCCGGTCGCGTCCAGCGCCTGCAGGCGCAGCAGCAGTTCGCGCGCCTGCGCGAGCGTCGCCGCCGGTGGTGCATCCAGCCATCGCAGCTGCGCGGCGTCGCGCACGCCCCATCGCGCCAGCTCGAGCGCCAGCGGGGTCAGATCAGTCTCGAGGATTTCCGGCGTGTCATGGGCTGCGAGCGCACCCTGCGCGCCCTCGCCCCAGAGCCGGTAGCACACGCCGGCCTCGGTGCGTCCGGCACGACCCGCTCGCTGCTCGCTGGAAGCGCGCGTCACCCGCATCAGCTCGAGCCGGCTCATGCCGGTCCCGGGATCAAAGCGCGAACGGCGCACCAGACCCGCGTCCACCACACTGGTCACGCCCGGAATGGTAAGGCTGGTCTCGGCAACATTGGTCGCGAGCACGACCTTGCGCGTGCCGGTCGCGGCGGGCGCCAGCACGGCGTCCTGCGCGTCGCTGGGCAGATCGCCGTAGAGCACCAGCAGCCGCACCGATGCGGGAAGTGCGGCGCGCTGCAGCTGCGCTTGCGCACGCCGGATCTCGCCGACTCCTGGCAGGAATACCAGCACATCACCTCTGCTGGCGGCGAGCGCCGCCTGCACCGAGCGCACCAGCGCACGCTCGAAGGCTTCGGCCTCCGACGCGCTGCCCGGCAACAGCGGCGGGCCACGACCGAGGTAGCGGATATCCACCGGGAAAGTCCGTCCGGGCAGCTCCACGACCGCCGGTTCCCCGAGCAGAGTCACGACGCGCTCGAGCTCCAGGGTCGCCGACATCACCAGGATGCGGAAGCGGGCATCGAGCTGCGCGCGCGCGTCGAGGCACAACGCGAGCGCCAGGTCGGCATGCAGGCTGCGCTCGTGAAACTCGTCGAAAATCACGCAGGCGACCCCCTCGAGGGCGGGATCCTCCTGCAGCCGGCGTGTGAGCACACCCTCGGTCAGCACTTCGACGCGCGTGGCACGCGACACGCGCGTGTCGAAGCGCACACGGTAGCCGATGCACTGGCCGACCGGCTCGCCGCGCAGTGCGGCCATACGTGCGGCGACCGCACGCGCCGCGAGCCGGCGTGGTTCGAGGAGCAGGATGCTGCGCCCGCCTACGAACTCTTCTTCGAGCAGCGCCAGCGGAACCAGCGTGCTCTTGCCGGCCCCGGTGGGCGCCGCGAGCACGACGTCGCGGCGCTGCTGCAGCGCCGGGAGCAGCGCGGCGGCCAGCGGATGCTGCCGCAGCGCTGCGCCGTCGATCAGCATGCCGCGCCGGGTAAGTCCATCAGCGAGCGCCCGGGGAATCGGGCGGCACCGGATCGCCGGCTGTGGCGGGAGACTCATAGCCTGCGTGGTGCAGCACCGCCGTGGCGAGCTCGCCGTATTCGCCGCCGAAGTGATGCCCCTGTCCCAACGGCAGCGCCGTCATACCGGCGCCGGCAAAACGGGCGCAGGGATCATCATGCTCGCCGCTGCCGTACAGGCACAGTGCATCGATGCCATGCATGCGTTCGATTTCGGGCCGCACCGGAGCATTGCCGGTCGCGCTGCCCGGCACCCAGCCGGCAACATGGATCTCGAAGCTCGCGTTCTCACTCAGTCCCAGCAGGTTCACGGTGCCGATGCGCGCGCGCAGCTCCGGTGGCAGCCGATTGACGACGAACGGCAGCACGTCGGCGCCGAAGGAATAACCGACCAGCAGCACGCGCTCGCGCTTCCAGGCCGTGAGGTAATGACGCAGCACGCGGGCGATGTCGCCGGCGGTCTCGTCCGGGGTCCGCGCATGCCAGAAGTACTTCAGGGTCGAGAGCGCAACCAGCGGCACGCCGTGCGCATTGAACGCCTCGGCCAGACCGCGATCCAGTCCCGCCCAGCCACCATCGCCGGTCAGCAGCACGACCAGCGGCGCACCCGGATTGCCGGCCGGGATCGGCTGCTCGATGAGCGGCAGGTCGGCGACATCCGCCGGAACCAGCGGGGCGACGGGGTTCAGCGCCGACATCCGCGCGTACAGCTGCTGGAACTGCGGCAGCCAGTTCTTCTCGACGCTGAATCCGTGTCCGACCATCGGCAGCCGCACGACCTCTGAATGGCCAACCTTCGACGCGAACTCATCGACCTGTGCCGGCGAGCAGACGATGTCCGATTCGCCCTGGAATGCAACCCACGGATCGCTGAGCTTCGGAGCCGGATCGAACACCCACGCGCCCTTGTCGCCGGTGTGATAAGTCAGCTTCGCGCCGCCCCCCGGACACAGGGCGATGCCGCCGAATTTCTGGTCGGGACAGAATCCGAGGCTCACAGCCGACGCGAATGTGCCAGGCGGGGATTCCACCAGCACGGCATAGACGACCGTCGCGCCGGAGGAATAGCCGTAGAGCATCGGCACCTGGTAGTCGTGCAGACCCATCTCGCGCTCGACGCGGTGCGCGAGGGTTTCGAAATCGGACGCCATGTAGCGGCAGCCTCCGCCCTTGGTCGCTGCGACGTCGGCGAGGTAGCGACGCACGTCGATCCCGGCTACTGCGGCGCCCTGATCGCGCAGGTGCCGGGCCATGTCGATCACTCCGAGGTGCCAGCCGCCGTCTCCGGACAGGAAGATCACGACCCCCTTCGGTTTGGCGGGCGGCATGTACAGGCTGACGGTGCCGAACTGCGCGCCGTACTCGAAGCTGCGCTCCCCCGCCTGCGCTCGCTCCTGCGCCTGGCGGCGGGCGCGCTCCGTGGTTGCGGCCCGGGCTGCAGCCGCGGTGGGTTTCGCTGCACGCGGCGGCGCGGCAGCAGGTGGGTCCGCAGCGGCCCTTACGGCCGGTCCAGCCAGCCCCACCAGCGTCATCGCCAGCACCAGCACGCATTTCCTGAAGTTCATTTCGCAAACAGCTCCTTGACACCACCGGAGATCAGCACCGAGACATCGAGCAGCACGCGAGGCAGCGCCAGCCCACCCGGCGACGCGAGGTACTTCGATTCCCACACCGGATTGAATTTTGCCTTATATCGCCGCAATCCATCGAAGTTGTAGAAGTGTTCCCCATAACGGAACACGAAATTGCCGACCCGGTGCCAAGCTGGTGCAAGCGGGTGCTGCTCGAGTCCGGCCAGCGGTGCCATGCCGAGATTGAGCCAGTGATAGCCCTGCGCCCGCCCCCACAGCATCA
This sequence comes from uncultured Steroidobacteraceae bacterium, assembly GCA_964528845.1. Classification (GTDB taxonomy): domain Bacteria; phylum Pseudomonadota; class Gammaproteobacteria; order Steroidobacterales; family Steroidobacteraceae; genus FEN-1191. The sequence continues at coordinate 42,346 of CAZGVE010000001.1, forward strand.
GCTCGACGAACAGGAAGTCCATCGCCGCGCGCGGCGCGTCCGGACCGAAGCGCATCAGATCGACCGCGATTTCCTCGCCGGTGCCGGCGATCCACAGGCTCGCGAACGCCACCGGCTCGCCATTGCAGCTCACCAGCGCGACCGGAAACTGGCGCAGGTAGGCCTCGTCGAAGGCACCGACCGAGAAACTCTTTTCGGCCACCGCCTTGTCCTCCAGCCACGCGTCGGAGATCGAGCGCAGCCGCGGCAGCAGCGGCTCGATCGCCGACGGGCGGACCACCTGGAAGCTCGCACCGTCGCGTTCGGCGCGGCGGCGCTGGGTGCGAAGCTCGGCTCGCGCGCTGCCCTCGAGCGTGAAGCTCGGCAGCCACACCCGTGCCTCCTCGCCGAGCTTCATCACCGCCAGCCCGAGATCGACGTAGAGCGGCAGGCGCTCGGCACTGACATGGTAGAACACGGTCCAGCCGGCATGGCGGTCGGAGAGCTCCCGGAAGCGCCACACGAGTTCCTCGCGGCATTGCGCCGCGCCGACCGGGTCGCCGAGCGCGACCCAGCTGCGCCCGCTGATCTGGTACATCAGGAATGCGTCGCCGGTATTGCTGAACAGCAGTCGCTTGTCCGCGCTGAGCACCGCGTTTGCCAGCGCCTGTGGGCACTGCGCGATCAGGCCGCGCGCACGCTCCAGGTCGGCGCTCGAGGCGACGCCCGGATCGGGCCGCGCCGGCCGCAGCAGGTTGGTCGCGAGGAAGGCGGCCGCCAGCAGCACGACCACGAGCGAAGCGCGCAGCATGCGCGGGGCGTCCGCCTCGAACGCGAACGTCCACCACAGGGCATGGGAGTAATCCACGTGCCGGTACGCGAAGAATCCGATCCAGATCGCGGTCGAGATGATGATCGTGAGACTCATGATCCAGGTGGGGGTGAAGCGCTGTGCCATGATCTCGGCCGGACGGTAGAACGCGCGCCGGCCGAGCCACAGCACACCCAGCACCAGCGCCAGTACCAGCGACTGCTCGATCTGCAGGCCGCGCAGCAGCGAGGCGACGATGCCGGCGAGCAACAGCCATACGGTGAGCTGGTACGCTGCGGCAACGCGCCGGAACAGCGCGCGCGCGAGAATCAGCAGCGCGAGGCCGACCACGCTGGCCAGCAGGTGCGAGACCTCGAGCACCGCGAGCGGCATCACCTGGCGCAGCAACGCGAGCCGGCGGTCGAGCGTTGGCGTGACGCCGGAGACCAGCAGCAGGAAGCCGGCGAGGACCACCAGCGCACCGCTGACCTGCGGCACGATCGGTGCGACGTACGCGGCGGCAACTTCTTCGATGCGTGCGAGCGCCGTGCGCTGCAGCCGCAGCTCCTGTCCGCCGAACAGCAGGGTGGCGACCAGCAGCGGCAGCAGGTAGTAGATCGCGCGCCACGCCAGCAGCGATCCGAACAGCTGGTCCGCCGGTACCGCCGGCAGCGTCAGCACCAGCAGGGATTCGAACACGCCGATGCCGCCCGGAACGTGGCTCGCGACCGCGGCGCTCATCGCGATGGAATAGGCGCCCGCGAAGGCCAGCACGCTCACGGCGCTGGATGCCGGCAGCAGCAGGTACAGGACCAGCGCGGCCACGCTGAGGTCGACCAGTGCCAGCAGGATCTGCGGCAGGGCGACGCCCGGCGACGGCGCGCGCAGTGCCCAGCCCATCACCTCGGTGCGCTGCGGGCCGAGCAGTGACCACAGCGCGTAGAGCACCACCAGCATGATCAGCAGCAGGCCCAGTCCGAACACGAAATTGTATTGCAGGTGCAGCGCCTGGGCGGCCTCGTACGGAGAAGTCACGAACGACACGCCGGCGAGCAGTCCCAGTCCGATCGCGGTGGTCACCGCGCAGAACGCGGCGATGGTGGCGACGTCGGCGGCGCTCAGGCCGACCGATGAGTAGAGCCGGTAGCGCACCGCGGCGCCGGTGAAGGCGGCAATGCCGAAGTTGTGACCGAATGAGTAGGCGATGAACGACGTGAAGACCGTGCGCACGTATGGCACCTGTCGGCCCAGGTAGCGCAGTGCGAGCACGTCATAGAATCCCAGCAGCCAGTAGCTCACGGCCGTGAGCAGCACGGCGCCGGCGAGCGCCGGCGAGGGGATCGCCCGCAGGTGCATCAGGATGCTCGACAGGCGGAACTGCGCGAGTTGCCGGTGCAGCACGTAGAACACGCCGGCGAAGATCAGCAGCGAGATTCCCGGCAGCAGCCAGCCACGCCACTGCTCGGTGAGTTCGGCCCGCGCCTGCGCCGCGTCCATCTGGTCCTTCCGGTCTACGCCGCGCGCGAGCGCCACAGCGCCCACGCGGCCACGCACCAGCCGGCGATCAGGCACAGGCCGCCGAGCGGCGTGAGCACGCCGAGCACGCGCGGCGCGCCGAGCAGCAGCAGATACAGGCTGCCGCAGAACAGCAGCACGCCGTACAGCACGAGGCTGGCGGCCCGCTCCAGTGCGCGCGAACCGAGCCGCTCACAGGCCAGTCCGAGGCCGAGCAGGCCGAGTCCGTGAAAGAACTGGTACTGCACCGCAGTCTGCAGCACCTCGAAGCGATCGGCGGGCAGCCGGGCCCGCAGCGCATGGGCCCCGAACGCTCCGGTCAGCGTTGCCAGCGCCAGCAGCAGCGCTGCGGCCATGCAGAAGCGGCGTGCGCTCACGGTTGCCGCAGGATCAGCGCCGCACGCGGGGGGCACGCGGCGCTGCGGGCAGTCCGGTGTGCTGCGTGCGGAATGGCTTCTGGCCCGCGCGGCCCGGTCCAGGCTGCCGCCCCGTGCCCGGCGGCTGGTGGGCCGGAACCAGGTGCTGCCGTCCCGGGCCGATGAGCGTCGCTCGCCCCATCCGCCGCAGCGCCTCGCGCAGCAGCGGCCAGTTGTCCGGATCGTGATAGCGCAGGAATGCCTTGTGCAGACGCCGCACGCGCAACCCCTTCGGCACCTGCACCGTCTCGCTGGTGCGCGTGACCCGACGCAGCGGATTGCGGCCGCTGTGATACATCGCGGTCGCGCTCGCCATTGGCGAGGGCAGGAACGCCTGCACCTGATCGGCCCGAAAGCCATTGGCCTTGAGCCACAGCGCAAGCTCGAGCATGTCCTCATCGCTGGTGCCGGGGTGCGCTGCGATGAAGTAGGGGATCAGGTACTGCTCCTTGCCCGCCTCCTTCGAGTATTGGTCGAACAGCTCCTTGAAGCGGTAGTACGTGCCGACCCCTGGCTTCATCATCTTCGACAGCGGTCCCTCGCGCAGGTGCTCGGGAGCGATCTTCAGGTAGCCGCCGACGTGATGCTGCGCGAGCTCTCGCACGTACTCCGGTGATTCGATCGCGAGGTCGTAGCGCACGCCCGAGGCGATCAGGACCTTCTTGATTCCGGGCAGCGCGCGCGCCTTCTGGTACAGCCGGATCAGCGGCGCATGATCGGTGTCGAGGTTCGGACACACGCCCGGATACACACACGAGGGCCGGCGGCACGCGCTCTCGATCTCCCGACTGCGGCATGCGAGGCGGTACATGTTGGCCGTCGGGCCACCCAGGTCCGATATCACGCCGGTGAAACCCGGCACCGTGTCGCGGATCGTACCGATCTCGCGCAGCACCGAGGCTTCCGAACGGCTCTGGATGATGCGGCCCTCGTGTTCGGTGATCGAGCAGAACGTGCAGCCGCCGAAGCACCCGCGCTGGATGGATACCGAGAAGCGGATCATCTTGTAGGCGGGTATCGCCGCATCAGCGTAGCGCGGGTGTGGCCGGCGCTGGTAGGGCAGATCGTAGATCCAGTCCATCTCCTCGCTGGTCAACGGAATCGGCGGCGCCGTGAGCCACACGTCCTGGTTGCCATGCCGCTGCACGAGCGCGCGGGCATTTCCGGGGTTGGATTCGAGATGCAGGATGCGGGAAGCGTGCGCGTAGAGTACCGGATCGTTCTCGACCTGCTCGAACGCGGGCATCCGGATCACGCTGCGGTCACGGTCCTCGCCGCTGACGCGCCGCGTGAAGCGCACGACCCGGAGCTCCCCAGCCGCAAGTCCGGTAGCGGCCGCAGGTCGAGCTGCGTGCGCAGCTCCGGCCGCGGCCGGCGCGGCGGCTGCAGTGGCGTTGGCTCCCATCGCATACGGGTCGGTCGACGGCTCAAGCGGCCCCGGCGCATCCAGGTGCGTCGAATCGATCTCGATCCACGCTCCCGGCGGTGCGCCGCCGGCGAACGCGGTGCCGCGAATGTCGCGCAGCGCACCGATCGGCTCCCCGGCGGCGAGGCGTCGCGCAATCTCGCTGATCTGCCGCTCCCCATTGCCATACACGAGCAGGTCGGCCTTCGCATCAAGCAGGATCGAGCGCCGCACCTTCTCGGACCAGTAGTCGAAATGCGCGATCCGGCGCAGCGACGCCTCGATCCCGCCGATCACGATCGGCACGTCCCTGAACGCCTCACGCGCACGCTGCGCATAGACGATCACGGCACGGTCGGGACGCTGGCCGGCAACGCCCCCGGGAGTGTAGGCATCGTCATGGCGTATGCGCCGGTCGGCGGTGTAGCGATTGACCATCGAGTCCATGTTCCCGGACGTGATGCCGAAGAACAGCCGGGGGGCTCCGAGCGCTCGGAAGGCATCGGCGCTGCGCCAGTCGGGCTGCGCGATGATGCCGACACGCAGCCCCTGGGCCTCGAGCACCCGCCCGACGATAGCCATGCCGAAGCTCGGATGATCGACGTAGGCATCGCCGGTCACGATAATCACGTCGCAACAGCTCCAGCCGAGCGCCGCCATCTCGGCCTGCGTGGTCGGCAGAAACGGGGCGGCACCGCGGGCTGGCTCCGACGCGGGGCGCAGCGCAGCGGCAGGGCGGCGCAGATCGGGTGCGGCGAGCATGGTCGTACATTATAGACGCCCGCGGGCGCTGGTGCCGTGGCGCTCCGGGTCCCCGGAATTCCCTTAACATACCGGCCATCATGGGCGGCAATGCGCATGACGCGATCGTCGTGCGCGGCGCGCGTCAGAACAATCTACGCAATCTCGACCTCGACCTGCCGCTGCGCGAGCTGGTCGTCGTCACGGGCGTGTCCGGGTCCGGCAAGTCCTCGCTCGTGTTCGACACGCTGTACGCGGAGGGTCAGCGGCGCTACGTCGAGACGTTCTCGCCGTACGCCCGCCAGTTCCTCGATCGCATGGACAAGCCGCAGGTCGACCGGATCGAGCATATTCCGCCGGCCATCGCGATCGATCAGCTCAACCCCGTGCGCACTTCGCGCTCGACCGTCGGGACCATGAGCGAAATCAACGATCACCTGAAGCTGCTGTTCGCGCGCGCGGCGCGACTGTACTGCCGACAGTGCGGACAGCCGGTGCGACGCGACCACCCGCAGAGCATTGCCGAGGCACTTCCCGGTGCACTCGCGGGGCTGGAGCAGCCGCTGCTGCTGGTGTGCTTTCCGGTGCCGGTCACCGGGCGCCTGGCGAGCGCGGCCCTGCGGCTCGAGCTCGCGAAGCTCGGCTACGCGCGTATCCACAGCGAGGATGCGAGCGCGCTCACCGTGATTCAGGACCGCCTGCGCCTGGACCCCGCCGAGCGCAGCCGTCTCATCGAGGCGCTGGAGGCGGCGCTGCGCGCCGGACACGGACGGGTCAGCATCCATGCACTGGACGCGAGCGGGTCCGAACAGCGCGTGCTGCGCTATTCGGGCGACCTGCACTGCGCGCAGTGCGACTTGCACTACCAGGACGCGACCGCGGGCTTGTTCTCGTTCAACTCGGCCGTAGGCGCCTGCGAGACCTGCCGCGGCTTTGGGCGCGTGATCGGCATCGACCTGGGGCTGGTGATTCCGGACGAAGGTCGCAGCCTCGCCGACGGCGCGATCCGGCCATGGCAGAGCCCGTCCTTCGAGGAATGCCAGCAGGACCTGCTGCGCTTCGCGCGCCGCCGCGGCATCGCCACCGACGTGCCGTGGCGGGAACTGCCCGAGTCGGCGCGGCTCTGGGTCATCGATGGCGAAGGCGCCTGGACGAAGAAGGTCTGGTACGGCGTGCGACGCTTCTTTGCCTGGCTCGAGAGCAGGGCCTACAAGATGCACATCCGCGTGCTGCTGTCGAAGTACCGCAGCTACACGCTCTGCCCGGCCTGTCATGGCGCACGACTCAAGCCGGACGCACTGTTGTGGCGCATCGGCGCGCCCGCCTCGGGCGGCGCGGACGCGGGCTCAAGCCTCGCGATCCATGAGATCATGTTGCTCCCGATCGAGCGCTGCCGGGCGTTCTTCGACGCGCTGGCGCTGCCGCCACCGCTGGACGAGGCGACCGACCTGCTGCTGCGCGAAGTGCGCGCGCGACTGCGCTTCCTCGCCGAAGTCGGCCTCGGGTATCTGACGCTCGACCGCCAATCCCGCACGCTCTCGGGCGGTGAAGTGCAGCGCATCAACCTCACGACCGCGCTCGGCACCTCGCTGGTCAACACGCTATTCGTGCTCGACGAGCCCTCGATCGGCCTGCATTCACGCGACATGCGGCGCGTGATCACCGCGATGCAGCGGCTGCGCGACGCCGGCAACTCGCTGCTAGTGGTCGAGCACGATCCGCAGATCATGCTCGAAGCCGATCACATCCTGGACATGGGTCCGGGCGCCGGCGAGCGCGGCGGACGCATCGTGTGCTACGGCACCCCGGCCGAGCTGATGGCGCACCCGGAGTCCGGCACCGGGGCCTGGCTTGCCGGGCGGCGCCAGCTGCCGCCGCTGCGTACCCACGCGAGTGCGCCTGGGGACGCGCTGCGACTCATCGGCGTGCGCGAGCACAACCTGCGCGACCTCGACGTGGAGATTCCGCTGCATGCACTGGTCTGCCTTACCGGCGTGTCAGGATCAGGAAAATCGACCCTGGTGCAGGACGTGCTCTTTCCGGCGCTACAGCAGGCGCACGGCAGGCCAACCGCGGCGCCGGGCGCGTTCGACCGGCTCGAGGGCGCGGACCTGATCGAAGCCGCGGTGCTGATCGATCAGGCGCCGATAGGACGCACGACGCGCTCGAATCCGGCGAGCTATGTGGGCGCCTTCGACGAGATCCGTGCGCGCTTCGCGCTCGACCCGGAAGCCAGACTGCGCCGCTACACCGCGGGCACCTTCAGCTTCAACTCGGGCACCGGGCGTTGCCCGGCCTGCGGCGGCAACGGCTTCGAGCACGTCGAAATGCAGTTCCTGTCGGATGTCTATCTGCGCTGCGAGCACTGCAATGGCAGCCGCTATCGCGCCGACACGCTGGAGATCCGCATCCGCGGCGCGGACGGACGGCAGGCCCACATCGCCGATGTGCTTGCGATGACCGCGAACGAGGCACTGGCCTTCTTCGCCGATGTCCCGGCGGTACTCGCGCGTTTAGCGCCCCTCGTGGACGTCGGCCTCGACTACGTGCGGCTCGGGCAGCCGGTGCCGACGCTCTCGGGCGGCGAGGCGCAGCGCCTGAAGCTGGCCGGACACCTGGCCGAAGTGGCGCTGCCGGCGGCGCGCGCGCGGGCGCGCAAGCAGCGGCCTGGCGAGGAACAGCCGGCCAGCGCCCGTGCAGCGGGCAAGCTGCTGATCTTCGATGAGCCGACCACCGGACTGCATTTCGAGGACATCGCACGGCTGGTGCGCGCCTTCGGGTTGCTGCTGCAGGCGGGTCATTCGCTGCTCGTGGTCGAGCACAACCTGGACCTGATCCGCGCCGCCGACTGGATCATCGACCTGGGGCCCGAGGGAGGCGAGCATGGCGGGGAAGTGATCGCGACCGGCACCCCGGCGCGATTCGAACGCGAGGCGGATTCGCAGCTGCAGCGCTCCCATACCGCGCGCTCGCTCGCGGACCACGCGCGCGCGCTTGCCGCCGGGGCTCCCGCAGTGGCCGAGCCGGCGCTCGCGCGTCGACCGGCGGCCGACGGGCCCGGTAGCATCGTCGTGCGCGGCGCGCGCGAACACAACCTGAAAAACCTGGACGTCGAGATCCCGCGCGAGCGCTTCACGGTGATCACCGGAGTGTCGGGCAGTGGCAAATCGACTCTCGCGTTCGACATCCTGTTCAACGAGGGACAGCGGCGCTACCTGGAATCGCTGAACGCCTACGCGCGCCAGTTCGTGCAGCCGGCGGCGCGTCCGGATATCGACGCGATCCACGGCATTCCTCCGACCGTCGCGATCGAGCAGCGCGCCAGCCGCGGCGGCCTGAAGAGCACGGTGGCCACACTGACCGAGCTGTATCACTTCCTGCGGTTGATCTTCGTGCGCCTCGGCACACAGTACTGTCCGGACTGCGACGTCCCGATCGCGCCGCAGAGCGCCGCGGCGATCGTCGGGACGCTGTTGCGGGATCATCGCGGGCAGCGTGTGCGCGTGCTCGCGCCGTTGATCGCACACCGCAAGGGCCACTACCGCGAGTTGGCGCGCTGGGCCGCGGCGCGCGGCGCGCGGGAACTGCGCGTGGACGGCAGGTGGGTGCCGACCGAGCCGTTTCCGAGCCTCAAGCGCTTCGTCGAGCACAACATCGAATTCCCGGTCGCCGAGGTGCGCTGCGCCGCGCGCGAGCAGGCGGAGCTGCGCGCCGCAGTCGATGCGGCGCTCGAGCTGGGCAAGGGCGTCGCGCTGGTGCTGCCCCCGGACGGTCCGAGCCGCGTGTTCAGCGCGCGGCGCGCCTGCCCTTCCTGCGGCCGTGGCTTTCCGGACCCGGACCCGCGCCTGCTGTCCTTCAACTCCTCCCAGGGCTGGTGCGAGGCGTGTCACGGCACCGGGCTCGCGCTGGCCGGTTTCACGGACGAACAAAGCGGCGAGGAGAGCCAGTGGCTCGAAGGCGCGGCGGCACCGCACGGAAGTTGTGTCCAGTGCGGCGGCGCACGGCTGAACCCCGTTGCGCTGCAGCTGCGCTTCCGCGATCAGTCGATCGCACAGCTCACCGCGCTGCCGGTGCGCGCGCTGGCTGGATTCTTCCGCCGCCTGAAGTTGCCGGCACGCGATGCGACTATTGCGCGCGACGCGCTCGCGGAGATCGCCGGACGACTCAGTTTTCTCGAGCGGGTGGGTCTTGGATATTTGGCTCTCGATCGCGCCGCGCCGACGCTCTCGGGCGGCGAGGCACAGCGTATCCGCCTCGCCGCGCAGCTCGGCACCAACCTGCGCGGTGTCTGCTATGTGCTCGACGAACCGACGATCGGCCTGCATCCGCGCGACAACGGGGTGCTGCTCGATGCGCTCGCGGTGCTGGCCGCTGCCGGCAACACCCTGGTGGTCGTCGAGCACGACGAGGATACGATCCGCCGGGCCGATCACGTGATCGATCTGGGGCCGGGCGCCGGCGTGCGCGGCGGCCGCGTCGTGGCCGCCGGCACGGCGGAGCAGCTCGCGCAGCAGCCCGAGTCGGTGACCGGCCGGTTCCTGGCGCGACCGCTGCGCCACCCGGCGGTGCCGCGGCGCGCGACGCACGCGCGCAGCCCTGCGATCGAGATCGAGGCCGCGCGGCTTCACAACCTGCGCGGCCTCGACGTGCGCGTTCCCCTGGGCCGTTTCGTGGTGGTCACTGGAGTCTCCGGCTCCGGCAAGTCCTCGCTGGTGCGGGACGTGCTGTACGCAAATCTGCGCGCGATGCTCGGTGCAAAATCACCGCCGCATCTGATCGGCGCGCGCGCCATCCGGGGCACCGGGCCACTCGCGCGCGTGCTGGAGGTCGACCAGACGCCGATCGGCCGCACGCCGCGCTCCTGCCCGGCGACCTATATCGGATTCTGGGATGACATCCGCCGCGTGTTCGCGGCCACCAGCGAAGCCCGGGTCCGCGGCTACGATGCCAGCCGGTTCTCGTTCAATACCGGTGGCGGGCGCTGCGAGGAGTGCGAGGGCGCCGGGCAGCGCACGATCGAGATGAGCTTCCTGCCGGACGTCAAGGTGCAGTGTGAGCGTTGCGGTGGCAGTCGTTTCAATCGCGAGACGCTCGAGGTGCATTGGCGTGGGCATTCGGTTGGCGAGGTGCTCGCGATGAATGTCGAGAGCGCGCTGCCGTTCTTCGCCGCCCACCCCCGCATCAGCCGGGCGCTGACGCTGCTGGCCGAGGTCGGGCTCGGTTACCTGACGCTCGGGCAGCCGAGTCCGACGCTCTCCGGCGGGGAGGCACAGCGCATCAAGCTCGTGGCGGAGCTGGCACGCCTCACCGATGCGCCGCGCGCGCGGCCGGGCCGCACGCTGTACGTACTGGATGAGCCCACCGTCGGGCTGCACATGGCGGATGTCGAGAAGCTGCTTGGGGTGTTGCACCGCCTCGTGGATGCAGGGCACTCTCTCGTGCTGATCGAGCATAATCTCGACGTGATGGCCGAGGCGGACTGGATCATCGACTTAGGGCCCGAGGCCGGCGATGCCGGTGGCCGCATCGTGGCCGCGGGTCCTCCTGCGGCCATCGCCGCGCGGCGTGCGCGCTCGCACACCGGCGCAGCGCTGGCGCGATTCCTCGCGCAGCGAGCGGCCTGAGGCATGGCACACGATCTGGTCTGCTGGAAATGCGGGGCCTCGCTGGCGGCGCTGACGCTGCCGCTGTCACGCCGCGACGAATGCCCGCGCTGCCGCGCCGAACTGCACGCGTGCAGGATGTGTATCGAATACGACGTGCAGGTGGCCAAGCACTGCCGCGAACCGATCGCGGAGGAAGTAAGCAACAAGACCGGGTCGAATTTCTGCGACTACTTCAAGCCGCGCCCGGGAGCCTATGTACCATCCGATACCAGCGCCGCTGAGCGCGCGCGCCGCGAGCTCGAGCAGCTGTTTGGCCCGAAACGCTGAACCCGGCGCCGCCGCTGAGGCTTCAGGTCCCGAGGCGCTCCGCAAGCTTTTCGAACAGCTTGCCCAAACGCGAGGGTTTGCCCGGCTTGGCCGCTTCGAACTGCAGATGGCGCACGCCCGAGTCGTTGATAAGTTCCTTGCGTCCATCGTCGATCTGCAGCTCGCTGGCACCCAGGATCTCCAGCGTTTCCTCCAGCGTCATCGGCTTGGCTTTCGCCTTCGCCTGTACGCGTGAGGCTGACGCCGGGCGCAGCTTGGCACGCTTTCCGGGCGCACCGCGGGTCGGACGCGCTGGTGTGACGGCGCCGGGCGCCACGCCCCCGGATGCTGGCGGGACCGGCGAACCGTCGGCGCGGAATGCCTCACCGCCCGCTGGGCGCTGCTTGTCGTCGATGAACTCGAAGCGCGCAGGCTCCGGGCGCGCCGTCGCCGCAGCGACGGCGGCCGCCGCGGTGTTGGCCGCAGCAGTCGGTGGGCGCGTGGAGGCGAGGCGCGCACGCTCGCGTTCCCGCACCGTGACCGGTACCACCGAAACGGTCGCGAAGTCGGAACGGACATAGTGCGCAACCTGCTTGGCCGATACCGCATCGGTGAAGAACCCGAGCCGTATGCCATACCAGCGGCGGCCATCGCGATTGCCCTCGGCACCATAGAGGGTGTACGCGCTGAATATCGCGAGCTGCGGCACCTGCGAGATATCGATTGGCTGCACCGACCACATGAGCTGCACCGCGAACTGCGCTTTCTCGTCGCGCGCACGCGCCTCTGCGACTTCCCGCATGCGCTCAGCCGCAGGACGCTGCGGCGAGCCCGGAAGCGTCGCGGATCGGACCGGCATGGCCGGGCGGGGCTGGCGCAACGTGGGCGCATCGGCGCGAGCCGTGCCCTCGAGCATGCGCAGCACTCCAGATTCACTGAGCCCCGGGGCGGCCTTGAGCTCAGGCAGCGGGCGCAGCGTCGGGGCGGTTGCGGTCTGTTCCTCCAACGAGGCGATCGCAGCGCGTACGTTGGTCAGTGAATGCGCGGCTTCGCCTGACGTGGGCTGCAACCGCAGCTCCAGGGTCGCTGACGGTAGTCGGCGCCCGGCGTCGGGCAGCAGCGCGAGTTCGGGCTGCACTGCGAGTTCGGGCTTCGGCTCGAGCTCGGACTGCGCGGCGCGCTCGGGCAGCAGCGTGAGCTCGGGCCGGACCGCGCTGGCTGCCGCTGGCAACGCTGCGGTGGCGGGCATCGCGGGAGCCGGTTCCGTGGGTACGGCGACAGCGGGTGGCATCACGGCCACGGCGGCGTCCGGGCGCACCGTGACTGGCGTGCTCGTCGGCAGTTCCACGCGCGCCGCGCCCGGAGCCTGCGTGCGCAGGCGGTGGCCCGGGGCAAGTCCGGCCCAGGCGCCGGGGTAGATCTCGCGCACGATGTCGAGCAGCTTCTCGGCCTCTTCCTGGCTCGCGAAGTAGCCCATATGCAGTCTGAAGCGCTCGCGTCCCTCCTCGCGCCTGCGCGAGACGAAAAAGGTGAAGCGCTTCAATCCAGCGTGATCCGGCGGCGACAGCGCGACCGGCGTGGTCGACGAGCACAGGTTGATCACGAAGCTGCTGACCGGTTGCGGCGCTTGCGAGGGCGCGCCGGCGGGCAGCGCGAGCCGGGACTCGTCGTGCGCGAGATTTGCCTGTTGCATGCGATTGTTCCCCAATTCCACGCGTAGAAACTGCGGAACCGGAAGTCATGCAGCGGGGATGACACAGTGGACCGGCTTCGTCGCCATGCAGCGACAACTGGCCCCGTGGCAACCCCGCTATCCCTTCATGCCTTCCGGGACCGGTGGCTTTGCGTCCCTGTCTTGCGACAGGTTTGCCTTTAAGTCACGCGAACGAGTGTGACAGCTTGACGCTCGACGTCAAGCGCGGGAACCCGGTGTCGGTTCACATCGTGGGGTATTCGCTGCACTGCATGGCAATCTGTCAAATGCGCGGCACGCTCAGCCTCGCGGCCGATCCCGCATGGCCGCAGCGGCCAGCGCGCGCATGTCATCGTATTGATGGCGATTGACTCCGCGCCTGCCGACGCGCGCGACACCGTACATCGCCGCCGCGACCGTATCGGCCTCGATGGCGCGATAGCGCATTGCGGAGCCCAGGAACAGCGGACGCGCCGCCCACATCAGGGCCTGCGCACCGAACTCGAGCAACCGCAGGTGCCGGCGTGCCCCGAGAAGCAGCGAGGGCTGCATGAAATCGAGTGCACGCAGACCGAGTCCCTCCAGCGAGCGCTCCATCTCGCCCTTTACGCGTAGGTACAAACCACGCGCCTCGCGGTTCGCGCCGACGGAGGAAACCACCACGAGCCGTTCCGCTCCGGCCTTCTGCGCGAGACGCGCGAAGTCGACCACCAGATCATGGTCGACCCTGCGGAAAGCCTCGGGGCTGCCCGCTTCGCGTATCGTCGTCCCGAGGCAGCAATATGCGTCCTGGCACACGAGGCCCTTGAGCTGCGCATCGAGCGGCGCGTCGAAGCGCACCACGCGGTTCGCAAGCCGGGGATGATCCATCGGCAGTGCACGCCGGGAGAGTGCATAGACCCGCGTATAGGTGCCGCCGTTGAGCAGCAGCGGCAGCAATCGCCCACCCACCAGCCCGCTTCCACCCGCCACCAGGGCAATCCGACCGCTATCCACCGCCATGTGGTCGAGCTTACGGTCCGCACGCCGAAACTTCCAGACGCGCAGCGCTCTCGCTGCGCGCGGCCGGCTCAGTCGTCGAAGCCGTCCAGCGTCAGCTGCGCGGCCGGCACCGCGGGCACGCGAAACGCGCCGGTGTCGAGCGCGATCGCCCGTGCATGCAGCCCGTAGCGGCGGCGGGCCACCTCACAGCGTGCCTGCAGCAGCTTTGCCTCCACCCCCTCCCCCTGGAATCTGGAGCCGAAACGGGAATCGTTGAGCTCCCCGCCGCGCATCGCGCGAATGCGCGACAGCACGTGCTGCGCGCGCAGCGGCGCATGCTCATGCAGCCACGACTCGAACAGCTGCTTCACGTCGTATGGCAGCCGCAGCAGGATGAAGTGCGCGTAGCGCGCGCCGGCCGCCGCCGCGGCTTCAAATATGCCTTCCAGTTCGTGGTCGTTCAGCGCAGGTATCATCGGCGCGGCCATGACGCCCACCGGCACACCGGCGTCCGCGAGTCCGGCGATGGCCTTCAGGCGCGCCGCGGGCGAAGGCGCGCGCGGCTCCAGCCGTCGCTTCAGCTCCTCATCGAGAGTCGTGACGCTCACTGACACCTGGCACAGGTTGCGCCGCGCGAGTTCCTGCAGCAGGTCGAGGTCGCGCAGTATCAGGTGACTCTTGGTCACGATCGTGACCGGATGCCGGAAGCGCAGCAGCACCTCGAGCAGCGCGCGCGTGATCCGATGCTCCCGTTCGATCGGCTGATAGGGATCGGTGCTCGAGCCGAGATTGATGACCCGCGGGCGATAGCCGCGCCGCGACAGCTCCGTCTCGAGCAGCGCTGCAGCGTTGACTTTGTAGAACAGCCTGGTCTCGAAATCCAGCCCGGCGGACAGATTCAGGTAGGCGTGCGTCGGACGCGCGTAGCAGTAGATGCAGCCGTGTTCGCAGCCCCGATAGGGGTTGATCGACTGCTCGAACGGGATGTCTGGAGAATCATTGCGCGTCAGGATCGTGCGCGCATGCTCCGGACGCTGCACGGTCGCGATCGCATCCGGCGCGGCTTGCGCATACCAGCCATCGTCGACCGACTCGGTGCGCTGGTGCATGAAGCGCCCTTCTGGGTTCTCGAGTGCACCACGCCCACGATAGGCTGCCATGCAGGATACTGTACATGCATACAGTGCTAGTGTAAACGATCCAGCCGCCGGAGCTCCGGAAACAGCCGCATCCAGCCGGCGACCACCAGCAGCGTCAGCGCCCCGCCGAGCGCGGCCGCGCGCACCGCGCCGAACCAGCGCGCCGTGACGCCGGACTCGAACTCGCCCAGTTCGTTCGACGCCCCGATGAACATCGTATTGATCGCGCTGACGCGCCCGCGTATCGCGTCTGGCGTGTTGATCTGCACCACCACGCTGCGGATGTTGACGCTCAACATGTCGCCGCTGCCGCAGGCGAACAGCGCCGCGAGCGACCACAGAAAGCTGCCGGACAGCGCGAATACCAGCGTGCCGATGCCGTAGAGACCCACCCCTGCGAACATCCAGGCGCCGGCGCGGCGCTCGATCGGACGCAGCGCGAGCACGCTCGCTGCAAGCGCGGCGCCGACGCCCGGCGCGCTGCGCAGCAGCCCGAGGCCAACCGGCCCGATATGCAGCACGTCGCTGGCAAAGATCGGCAGCAGCGCAGTGGCGCCGCCGAACAGCACCGCGAACAGGTCAAGCGTGATCAGGCCGAGCAGTGAACGGTGCCGGCGTACGTACCGCAGGCCCTCCATCAGCTCGTGTGCGGCGGAGCCGCGCACCGCTCCAGGCGCGCTCTGCGGCAGGTGCGCCGGGAGCCGAATGGCCAGCACGACGGCTAGCGCGAACAGCGCGCCGCAAATGCCGAAAACCAATGCAGGTCCGACCAGGAACAGCACGCCGCCGATCGCCGGACCGCTGATGACCGCGACCTGGAACAGCGTCGCGTTGATCGCCACGGCGCGCGGAAACTCGGCGCGCGGCACCAGCCGCGGAATGACCGCCTGCAATGCCGGGGCCCAGAACGCCCTGGCGGCTCCGTAGGCTCCCACCGCCAGGTAGACCGGCCAGACCGCCCGCAGACCGGCCAGCGTGATCACGAGCAGCGCACCGATGCACGCGGCGTCCACGCTCCAGGCCACGATCAGTATGGTGCGGCGGTCGACGCGATCGGCCACGTGGCCACCGAACAGCACCAATAGTACGAATGGCACGAACTGGCTCAAGCCCACGAGCCCGAGCGCGAGCGCACTGCGCGTGAGCGCATACACCTGCCAGCCCACTGCGACCGTGAACATCTGCCAGCCGAGCGAGGTGCAGAACCGGCTCGCCACGATGCGCGCGTAGTGCGCGTGCCGCAGCACGCTGAGGCTGGGAAAGCGCTGCGCCAGCGCCATCTAGCGGGGCCCGTCGTCCCGCTGCAGCAACCCCTCGCGCCACAGCGAGTACAGCACCGCCAGGATGACCGGTCCCACGAACAGGCCGATCACGCCGAAGGCACCGAGTCCTCCGAGGGCGCCGAACATCGAGAGCAGGAACGGCAGGCGCGACGCGCCGCTGAGCAGGAATGAACGCACCACGCTGTCGACCGCGTTCATGGCGATCAGGCACCAGATCAGCAGCGCGATCGCCGCGCTGGTATGCCCGGTCGCGAACAGCCACACGACGACCGCGCCCCAGGCGAAGTTGACCGCAAACGGAATCAGCGCCGCGAGCGTAGTCACGGCCGTAGTCACGAGCGGCGCGGGCACCCCCGCCACCCAGTAGCCGAGGCCTGCGAGGGCACCCTGCGCCAGCGCGCACAGCACCAGGCTCAGCAGCACCGCCTTGACGGTCGCGCCGCTGGCCTGCACGTAGAGATCCGCACGCGCACCGATGAACCGCCGCAGTACGGTATGGATCTGGCGCGCCATGGCTTCGCCGTCGATATACATGAAGAACAGGCTGATGACCGTGATACCGAGCTTGAACAGGTTGCGACCGACGTTGCCGAGCAACGAGCCCACCTGGCCGTAGGAGCTGTTGAGCAGGCCGCGCAGCGCGTTGTTCATCGCGTCAGGGTCGCCCGTCCAGCGCGCGTTGAGCTCGGCCAGGCGCGCTCCGAGCAGCGGCAGGCGCAACAGGAAGTCCGGCACGCGCAGGCCGCTCGCGAAGTAGGCCTGCGCGCTGCGAAAGGCATCCACTGCCTCCGGTCGCAGCAGCAGGAACACGGACGCCATCGGCAGGATCACCGCCAGCGTGAGCAGCAGCGTCATCAGCAGCGCCGCCGGCGTACGCGCGCCGCGGAACAGACGGATGAAGTACTGGTAGGGGGACCAGCTGACGTAGGCCAGGATGGCCGCCCAGAGCAGCGGTACCAGGAAGGACTGCAGGACCGCAAATCCGAGCAGCAGTAGCACTGCGAGCAGCGCGGCGATCGCGGCCTGCCGGATCCAGCCCGACTCCATCAGGCGCCCAGGAAGAGTCGGTAGGCGGAATTGCCGGACTCGTCCTGGTATGGATAGCGCAACTCGTTGAGATGGCGCACGAAATCGGCGCGTTCGGCGGCAGGCACCTGGATGCCGGCCAGTACACGTCCGTAGTCCGAGCCGTGATTGCGGTAGTGGAACAGGCTGATGTTCCACTTGGAACCGATCGCCTGCAGGAAGCGCAGCAACGCGCCCGGACGTTCTGGGAATTCGAAGCGATAGAGCAGCTCATCTGCCTGGCCAGTGGCGCTCGTGCGGCCGCCGATCATGTAGCGCACGTGCAGCTTGGCCATCTCGTTGCCGCTCATGTCGGTTACCGCGTAGCCGGCGGCGCGCAGCTGCGTCATCACGGCCGTGCACTCCGCATGGCCCTGCGTGAGGCCAAAACCGACGAATACGCGCGCCAGTTCGCTGCCCTGGTAGCGATAATTGAATTCAGTGATGTTGCGCTGTCCGAGCGCATCGCAGAACGCCAGGAAGCTTCCCTTGCGCTCCGGTATCTCGACTGCGAGCAGACCTTCGCGCTCGCCACCGATGTCGGCGCGTTCCGCCACATAGCGCAGGCGGTCGAAGTTCATGTTGGCGCCGCTGTTGATCGCCACCAGCCGCGCATCGCGCAGGCCGGAACGTGCGACGTAGTGCTTGATGCCGGCAACGGCGAGCGCACCCGCGGGCTCCTGGATCGAGCGGGTATCCTCGAAGATGTCCTGGATCGCCGAACATATCGCGTCGGTATCGACCAGTACGATCTCATCGACATAGCGGCGCGCCAGCGCGAAGGTCTCCTCCCCGACCCGGCGCACCGCCACGCCGTCGGCGAACACGCCAACGCGATCGAGCGTCACGCGCTTGCCTGCGCGCAGCGACTCGTACATCGAAGCCGCATCGTCGGGCTCCACGCCGATCACCTTGACCCGCGGATAGACCTGCTTGATGTAGGCGGCGATTCCTGCGATGAGACCGCCGCCGCCCACGGGTACGAACACTGCGTCGAGCGCACCGGCCGTCTGCCGCACGAGTTCCATCCCGATCGTGCCCTGGCCGGCGATCACGTCCGGATCATCGAACGGATGCACGAACAGCATTGCACGTTCGCGCGCGAGTACCAGCGCCCGCTCGTAGGCCGCATCGTAGCTGTCGCCGGAGAGCACCACCTCGCCGCCGAGATCGATGACCGCCTGGACCTTGATCGCGGGCGAGGTCTCCGGCATCACGATGACCGCGGGTACCGAGCGCCGCCGCGCGGCCAGTGCGACGCCCTGCGCGTGGTTGCCCGCGGAGGCGCAGATCACGCCGCGTGCCGCGACCGCCGGCGACAGTTGCGCGATCTTGTTGTAGGCGCCCCGCAGCTTGAATGAGAACACCGGCTGCAGGTCTTCGCGCTTGAAGAAGATCTGATTGCCGAGCCGGCGGGACAGGCGCGGGGCCGGATCGAGCGGTGACTCGATCGCGACGTCGTAGACGCGCGCCTTGAGTACGCGCTGCAGGTAATCGTCCGTCATGGGCTCCCGAGTCCGGCGTCCTGGCCGCGCAGCTTAAGCCATTCGCGACGGCGGCGCCTCAAGCCTGGCCGTTCAGTCGGGCTTGATGACGAAGCGATACTGGAGCTTGCCGAAACCGACCAGGTCGCCTTCGCGCAGCGTGCGCCGGGTGACCGCCTCGCCGTTCACGAACGTGCCGTTGGTGCTGTGCAGATCCTCAACCACGGTGTCCGAGCCGGCCAGCAGCAGCACCGCGTGATGCCGGCTCACGAAATCCGCCTCGACCCGCAGGTCGTTGTCCGGCGTACGTCCGACCGTGGTCCGGCGCGTCAGCACGTGCACGATGCCGTTGGCGCCCTCAGTCCGCACCAGCAGCCGTTTTGGCAACGCCTCGTCCGGCCGTGCCGGCGCAGCCGGGGGCGTCGCATTCCGCGCCTGCAGCTGCTCGAGCTGTGTCCGGGCCTGCAGCAACTGCGCGCGTAGCGCTTCGAGCTGACCTTCGAGATCCTTGAGCTGTCCGTCGCGTTGTGAGAGCTGCGACTCCAGAGCCGCGAGCCGCCCGTCCCTTGCGCTAAGCTGCTGCACGAGCTCGGACAGCTGGCGCTCGAGGCCGCCTCGATCGTATTCCGGAATCGTCTGCTCGGCAGGCCCGATGCGCTCATCCCCTAGTGGGGGCAGGATGCGCCACGAATCAGTGGCCGCGAGGCCGTCCGCATGCGCGGCGGCGTTGCTGGCCGGGAGAGTAGGCATCTCGGCCGTGCATTCGAGGTCCACCCGCCCGGGAGCGTTGGGTTCCGTGGGCATAACCGGGGCCGACGCGACCCTACGGCAGACCCAGGAAGTCGCGCAGCTGGGCGGCCTGGTTCTCCAGTTGCCCGCCCTCGCCGGTGCGATCCTGGGCGGCGCGCAAGTCGATCACCAGCGAAGGATGACGCAGCGCCTGGGCCTCGGCGCGCACTGCATCGGTAGGGGGAGAGAGCACGATGCGCCCGACCTGGGAGGGGCGCAGACGCGCCAGCGCGACCGCGACGGCAACGCCGCCTTCGTGTGCCAGCAGGTCGATGCGCCGCAGGTGCATCGAGTCGAGGAAATCGGAGAGTGCGGCCGCCAGATCGGACACGTCGGCCGTCCCGGGTGGCGGGTCGGATTCGCCGCTGCCCGGCAGATCGGGCGCGTAGACCGAACGGTCGCGCCCCAGCGGCAGCAGCAGCGGATCGAAGAAGCGGCCGGATCCGGGGGAGCCCGGCACGCACAGCAGCGGCGTGGCCTCATCGAAGCCACCGCCTCCCGGGATCGCGTAGCGCATGTGCAGCTGCCCATAGCGGCAGTCGAAGTAGGCGCGACGCACGCGCGTCTCGGCCGGGGCGGGTGTGGTGGCACGTCGGGCTCTGATCATCTGCGGCATCACCCTTGAGGTCCTGCGAACACACATTCATCGTCCGACATGGCCGGATCGACGGGCTGGCCGACGATTATTCCGCAATCGCGCGCGCCGGCTTGCGACCCACTGCCCAACTTCGCGTGAGCAAGTCCCTGGCGTGTCGACATAACGGGGCACGCTCCACCCCGTGTGATTCTGCGTCGGCCGCCGGGCCGCAGCAACCGCTGGAAAACCTATATAGTCGGGTCATGTCCAGCGCGCCCGGCCCCGTCAATACCGAGATCCCGGCGGGCTCGCGCCACCACGGCAATGCCCCCGTCACGCTTCAGGCGCACATGCTGCAGCAGCAGGCGGTCCACCCGCAGGCGACGGGCACGTTCTCATGGATACTCTCGGCGCTGTCGATCTCGGCCAAGATCATTGCCGCCAGGGTGCGCTGCGCGCGACTCGAGGACGTGCTCGGCCAGGCCGGCAGCCAGAACGTGCAGGGCGAGCAGCAGCAGAAGCTCGATGTGATCGCCAACGAGGTGCTGCTACGTACGCTCGGGGGGCGCGAAGGAGTCGCGATCGTTGCCTCGGAGGAGAACGAGGAACCGGTCATCCTGCGCACGGCGCGCGCGGGTGAGCAAAAGTATTGCGTGCTGTTCGATCCGCTGGACGGTTCCTCGAACCTGGACGTGTGCGGCGCCGTAGGCACCATTTTCAGCATTCTGCGCCATGATCCGAGGCTGCGACCCGAGGATTCTTTGCTGCAGAGCGGGATGCGGCAGGTCGCCGCGGGTTACGTGCTGTACGGATCCTCCACCGTGTTCGTGCTGAGTGTGGGCGCCGGCGTGGACATGTTCGTGCTCGATCCACTGATCGGCGCGTTCGTGCGCGTGGCCGAGCAGCTGCGCATACCCGCCACGAACCCGACCTACTCGGTAAACGAGGGCAACAGCCGCAGTTTCCCCGACGGCTACCGGCGCTACCTGGACTGGGCGCAGGAACGCGGCTACTCGAGCCGCTACGTCGGCGCAATGGTCGCCGACGCCCATCGCATCCTGCTCAAGGGCGGAGTATTCCTGTATCCGCCCACGGCCAAGGCGCCGCAGGGCAAGCTGCGCCTCATGTACGAGGCCAATCCGATCGGCATGATCATCGAGCAGGCCGGCGGCAAGGCCTATGCCGGTCCGGGACGACCCATCCTGGAAATTGCCCCGGGCGGCATTCATGAGCGCACTCCGGTGATCCTCGGCAGCACGGCGGAGGTAGATCACGTGCTGCGTCACCTCCAGGCCTGAACGCGGCACGCAGTCGTTCCCGATCGATGCGATGCTGCATTCGTCGACCCATCGAGTGGCACCACGCTCTGACGGTGCTGCTCGCCGCCGTGTTGTGTGGCGCGCCATGTTGCGACCCGGTGCTCGCGGCTTCGCCGCAAGCCGAGCCTATTCCATCGGACGCCGAGCTCGAGGCCAGCGGTGCGCGCATCGGTGCGATCGAGATCGATCGCCAGCAGATCTTCAATCTCCGGGATCCGCGCGAGGACTACTGGCTGTACAGCCTCGCTGATCACCTGCACGAGAACACGCGCGAATCCGCGATCCGTGCCCGGCTGCTGATCCGCACCGGCCAACCCTATTCGCGGGCCCTGATCGATGAGACCGCACGCATCCTGCGCAGCAGCGCGCCGTACGTGCGCGAACCCGATATTCGGCCCGTGCGCTACCACGACGGCGTGGTGGACATCGGGATCGTCACGCACGATGTCTGGACGCTGTCGCCGGCTTTCAACTTCGGGCGCAGCGGGGGCACCAACAGCACCAACTTCAACATCTCCGACGCGAACCTGTTGGGGTTCGGCAAGTCCGGCGAGGTCGGTCATTCAACCTCGGTGGACCGCAATTCGAGCTTCGCCTCCTGGTTCGATCCGAATGTCTGGGGAACTCGCTGGCAGGACGGCGTTCAGTACGCCAACAATTCGGACGGCAAGGTCTGGAGCATCATGGCCGGTCGCCCGTTCTATTCGCTGGAAACACCCTATGCATTCGGCGGCATCACCGGGGACAACCGCGGTATCGTCACGCGCTACAGCCTCGGCCGGTCCTACGATTCCTATGCGCAGGATGAGCGTGTCACCGACCTCTACGTGGGCAAGGCACTGCTGGTCGAGGAGCGCTGGACCATCCGGGCGCTCGTGGGCTGGCGCCGGGACGATAGCCAATTCACACCGGCGAGCAACAGGACATTGCTCGGGCCGTTGCCGGCCGATCGCACCCTGGCCTACCCGTATGCGCGCGTGCAATGGATAGAGAACGACTTTGCCACCACACACAATCTCAATCAGATCGCCTTCACCGAGGATCTGCACTACGGTCTGTCGGCCAACTTCGGCCTGGGGTATTCGAGTCCGACGTTTGGCGCCGATCGCCGGGCGGTGCTGATCGATGGCTCGTTCACGCATGGCTGGCATTTTGGCGCCGGCCAGAATCTGTTTATCGGCGGCACCGCGGCCGGACGCCTGTCATCCGGGCAGCTGCAGGATGCGTTCGCCAGCGGCAACGCCAGCTATTACCTGACCACCTCGGAACAGACCAAGTTCGTGATCAAGCTGAGCGCGGATGAAGGCCATGCTCTGGACATCGATCACTTCCTGCAGCTCGGAGGCGATACGGGATTGCGCGGCTATCCGCTGCGCTACCAGAGCGGCAGCGGGCGCGGGCTGCTCAGCGTGGAAGAGCGGGTCTATACGCCCTGGTTTCCGTGGCGGCTGGTGCATGTGGGAGGCGCCGTGTTCTTCGATGCCGGCCGCACCTGGGGTACAGCGCCGATCCCCACGCCCTACCGGGGATTGCTCAAGGATTTCGGAGCCGGTCTGCGTCTCGGCAACGCCCGCTCCTCTTTCGGCAACGTCATTCACATCGACGCCGCCGTCCCGCTCGATGCGCAGGCCGACATCTCGAAGGTACAGTTCCTGGTCAGTACCGAAAAGACGTATTAGGCCCGCTAGAACATGCCGGAGGGATCGACTTCGCCCGAGGCCGGATCGACGGTACGCGCGGCGATGAAGTCCCCGGTGATCATCGAGTCGTAGCCCAGTCCGGGTCCCACCATCGGATACACACCCGCATCCGGATCGATGATGACCTCCAGGAACGCGGGGCCCTGGAAGCGCAGAAACTCCTCGATGACCGCCGGTACGTCCTGCCGCCGGTCCAGGCGCCGCGCCCACGGAAACGCGTCCGCAATCGCGGCGCGCACGAAATCCTTCTTGTGCAGCGACTTGTCGCTGCCCGAGAGGCGGCCCTTGAAGAACAGCTTCTGCCACTGCTTGACCATGCCGTCGCCGAAGTTGTTCAGCACGACGACCTTGATCGGCAGGTCATAGGTCGTGACGGTCTCGAGTTCACCGAGGTTCATGCGGATGCTGGCATCGCCGTCGAAGTCGATCACGAGACGGCCGGGATTGGCGACCTGCGCACCGATCGCGGCCGGCAGGCCGAAGCCCATCGTGCCCATGCTGCCGGAGGTGAGCCATAGCCTCGGGGCGCTGAAATCGAACATCTGCGCGGCCCACATCTGGTGCTGACCCACCCCCGTCGTGATGATCGCCTCGCCGCGCGTGTGCCGGTTGATCTCCTCGATCACGTAGTGCGGCTGCACCAGCTCGCTGGCCCGGTCGTAGTTCATCGCGTGACGCGACTTGAGGGCCGCAAGCTCGGCGCGCCACGCCGCGAAATCAGTACGCGCACCGCCACGGCTCCGGTAGAACGCCAGCAGTGAGCGCAGCGCATCGCCCAGCAGCCCGATGTGGCTCCAGTGGGCGTGCTTGACCTTGTTGATCTCGGCCTGGTCGACGTCGAGGTGCGCGATGCGCCGCGCATTGCGCGCGAACTTGTGCGGATCACCGGCCACGCGGTCATCGAACCGCGCGCCCGCGGCGATCAGGAAGTCGCAGTCCTCGACCGCGTAATTGGCGAATGCGGCGCCGTGCATGCCGAGCATGCGCATCGAGAGCGGATGGGTCGTATCGATCGCGCCGATGCCCATCAACGTCGTGACTACCGGGATACCGAGCTCGGTCGCCAGTTCGGTCAGTGCGCCCGCGGCCTCGCCGTTGATGACGCCACCGCCGGCATAGATCAGCGGGCGTCGCGACTCCGATAGCAGCTGGAAGAAGCTGGACGCGAGGGCGTCCCCGAGCGCGTTGGACGTCACATCGTGCAGCCGCTGGCGATACCCCGGGATGGCGAGCTGGCCCTGGCCCTGGAACACGCCGGTCCAGTTCTGCATGTCTTTCGGAACGTCGATGACCACCGGTCCGGGACGCCCGGTACGCGCGATCTCGAACGCCGTGCGCATCGTGGCTTCCATCCGGTGCGGATCGGTAACCAGGAACACGTGCTTGGCGACCGATCCCATCAGGGAGGCCACGGGAGCCTCCTGGAACGCGTCCGTACCGACCGCGGCGGTCGCGACCTGGCCGCAGATGACCACAATCGGCACCGAGTCGGCCATGCAGTCACGGACCGGCGTGACGGTGTTGGTGGCACCGGGACCGGAGGTGACCAGGCAGACCCCGACCCGGCCGGTCGAGCGCGCATAGCCCGCAGCCATGAACCCGGCGCCCTGCTCGTTCGCCGGCACGATCAGCGGTATCTGCCGGCCTGGCTTGAGCTTTTGCTCCTCGTTGAACACGAAGACAGCGTCGTAAGTCGGGAGGATTGCCCCGCCGCTGTAGCCAAAAATGGCCTCGACGCCCTCATCGGCGAGCACCTGCACGATCATCTGCGCGCCGGACATGACCTTTCCGGCCAGCGGATGGATCGGCGGCCGCACCAGCTTCGCACCCTCATTCATCTGAAGATTATGGCCGAGCGGGCCGCCGATTGGCTATTCTGGTCGTTCCGGCGGGGGGTTTACCCGCACATCGGCCCTGACGGCGCCGCGCGGACCGACAAGCATGCGTCACATAATAGGGATCCTGCTCCAGAACGAATCGGGCGCGCTCACGCGCGTGGCCGGCATGTTCTCGAGCCGCGGCTACAACATCGAATCGCTGTCGGTGGCGCCGACCGACGATCCGACGGTTTCGCGCCTCACCCTCGTGACCAGCGGCTCGGAGGCGGTCATCCTGCAGATCGCCAACCAGCTCAACAAGCTCGTGGACGTGGTCAGCGTCGAGGACATGACGCGTGGCGAGCACATCGAGCGCGAGCTCGTACTGCTGAAATTGCGCGTCGACGCGATGCGCCGCGACACGGTGCGTGGGTTCGTGGTGCGTACCGGCGGCCGGGTGCTCGATCCATCCAGCGAGTGCTTCATCGTCGAACTGCTCGGCAGCGAGGCCGAGATCAATGGCTTCATGCGCTCGCTGGCCGCGCACGCCCAGCTGATCGAGGTGGTACGCAGCGGCGCGCTCGGAATCAGCCGCAACCAGCGTGCGCTGCGGCTGGTGGATACGGCGGCGCTGGCGGGGCAGTCCACCCCCTCGAACTAGAGCGCGGCGTTGTCGGTCTCGCCGGTGCGGATGCGGATCACGCGGTCGATGTCGGTGATGAAGATCTTGCCATCTCCGACCTTGCCGGTCTTGGCCGCCTTGAGCACTGCCTCGACGACCTGATCCACGAGATCGCTGCGCACCGCCACTTCGACTCGCGTCTTGGGCACGAAGTCCACGACGTACTCGGCGCCGCGATAGAGTTCCGTATGCCCTCGCTGCCTGCCAAATCCCTTGACCTCGGTGACGGTCATTCCCGATACGCCGATCTCCGACAATGCCGCCCGGACATCGTCGAGCTTGAAGGGCTTGATGATCGCGGTAATCAATTTCATGCGAGAACTCCCGCTTCCATTTTCTTAGGGTCGGCACTCCGGCGTCTCGACGCTGCACCTTTCGTGCCACGCCGGATCCAGGGCAAATGCGCCGCGCCCGTGCCCTGTGTCATCCCCATCCAAACTACCGCAGCACCACGCCGGGGCACTCAGTGTACGGCATTGCCCGCTGCTGGTGCGAAGTGTCGCGACCGGAATCAGCGCAGCACCACCAGCAGGTCCTTGGCGTCGACCTGCGTTCCGGGACGCACTACGACCTCCCCGACCAGTCCGTCAATCTCTGCCCGCACCGCGGCCTCCATCTTCATGGCCTCCAGCGTCGCGACTACGTCGCCGCGTGCCACCTTCTGACCCACCGCCACGCTGACCGAGGCGATCGTGCCGGGCATCGGGGCGCCGATGTGGCGCGGATTTCCGGTATCGACCTTGCGCTGCGGCGGCCGCGTCGGGACCTGGCTGCGATCCGTGACGCGGATCGAGCGCGGCGCCCCGTTGAGTTCGAAGAACACGGTGCGCGTGCCGTCTTCGTGCGGCTCGCTCTTGGTAACGTAGCGCACGATCAGCGTCTTTCCGGGTTCGAGATCGACGTTGATTTCCTGGCCAGGCTCCATGCCATAGAAGAACACCGGTGTCGGCAGGATCGCGACGTCGCTGAACCGGCGCCGGTCCGCCGCGTAGTCGGCGAACACCTTGGGGTACATCAGGTAAGAGGCGAATTGCGCATCCGTTACCGGATGCGCGGCGCGCGCGCTCGCCTCTGCGCGCAGCGCCTCCAGGTCGGCCGGCGGCATCAGCGCGCCGGGACGCGCCGTGCGCGGCGCGGCACCCTGCAGCACCTTGCGCTGCAGGCCCTCGGGGAAACCGCCGATCGGCTGCCCGAGATCGCCGCGAAACAGCTGGACGACCGACTCGGGAAATGCGATTTCGGTATCCGGGTCCAGCACTGCCTGGCGCGACAACCCGCTGGTGATCATCAGGATCGCCAGGTCGCCGACCACCTTGGACGTGGGTGTGACCTTGACGATGTCGCCGAACATCTCGTTGACGTCGGCATAGGCGCGTGCGACTTCGGGCCAGCGCGCATCGTCGATGCCGAGTGATCGCGCCTGCTCGCGCAGGTTGGTGTACTGGCCTCCCGGCATGCCGTGGACGTATACCTCTGAAGCTCCGGCGCGATTGTCGCTCTCGAAGGCGCCGTAGGTCGCGCGCACCTGCGCCCAGTAGTGCGAGACCGTACGGACGTGCTCCGGGTCGAGGCCGGTGTCGTGGGGTCCGAAGCGCAGCGCCTCGACGATCGAGCCGAGGTTGGGCTGCGAAGTGAGACCGCTCATGGCATCCATCGCGCCGTCCACGGCATCGGCGCCGGCATCGATGGCCGCGAATACGCTGGCGGCGGCGATGCCGCTGGTGTCATGCGTATGGAAATGCACCGGCAGTCCGGTCTCGTCCTTGATGGCGCGGACCAGCGCGCGCGCCGCGTCCGGCTGGCACAGCCCGGCCATGTCCTTGATTCCAAGGATGTGCGTCCCCGCTGCCTTGAGCTTAGCAGCCAGCCGTACGTAGTAGTCGAGCGTGTACTTGCGCTCGCGCGGATTGCTGAGGTTGCCGGTGTAGCAGATCGCGGCCTCGCACAGCCGCCCGGATTCGCACACCGCGTCGATCGCGACGCGCATGTTCTCGACCCAGTTCAGCGAGTCGAACACCCGGAACAGGTCGATGCCGGTCGCGGCCGCCTGGCGCACGAAGTAGCGCACGACGTTGTCGGGATAGTTCGTGTAACCGACCGCGTTGGCCGAGCGCAGCAGCATCTGCAGCAGCAGATTCGGCATCGCGGTGCGCAGGCGCTCGAGGCGCTCCCAGGGATCCTCCTTCAGGAAGCGCATTGCCACGTCGAAAGTGGCGCCGCCCCAGCACTCGACCGACAGCAGCTGCGGCAGCAGCGCGGCATAGGTTGGCGCGATCGCCAGCATGTCGATGGTGCGCACGCGCGTCGCGAGCAGCGACTGGTGTGCGTCGCGCATCGTCGTGTCGGTGAGCAGCACGTTCGGTTGGGCGAGCATCCACTGCGCGAAGCGCTCAGGTCCCAGCTCGTCGAGCCGCTGCTTGCTGCCCGCGGGCGCCACCGCCGGAGCGGGGACCGGCAGCCGCGGCAGGCGCACGGGTGTCAGCCGCTCGGGCCGCTTGCGCCCCTTGACCTCCGGATTACCGTTGACCACGGTCTCGGCCACGAAGGTCAGGATGCGCGTGGCCCGGTCGCGCCGCTCGCCGGTCGCGAACAGTTCCGGCGTCTCGTCGATGAAACGTGTCGTGTACTCGCCGCGGGCGAAGCGCGGGTGGGTCACGATCTGGTCGAGGAAGCGCAGGTTCGTCGCGACGCCGCGGATCCGGAATTCCCACAGCGCGCGGTGCATGCGCGCGATCGACTCCTCCGGAGTGGCGGCCCAGGTCGTGACCTTCACCAGCAGCGAGTCGTAGGACCGCGTGATCACGGCACCGGTGTAGGCCGTACCGGCATCGGTACGCACGCCGAACCCGGCCGGACTGCGGTACGCGGTCATGCGGCCGTAGTCGGGCACGAAGTTGTTGTGCGGATCCTCGGTGGTCACGCGGCATTGCAGCGCGAAGTAGACGAGGTGAATGTCCGCCTGCCCAGGTACACCGCTGTCGGGTGCGCCGATGCGGGCGCCGTCGGCGATCCGCAGCTGCGACTTGACGAGGTCGATGCCGGTGGCGCATTCGGTCACGGTATGCTCGACCTGGATGCGGGGATTGACCTCGATGAAGTAGAACGAGCCCGTATCCGCATCCTGCAGGAACTCGACGGTGCCGGCGTTGCAGTAATGCGCGGCGTGCCCGATCCGCAGCGCCGCTTCGCACAGGCCGGCGCGCTCGGCATCGC
Organism: uncultured Steroidobacteraceae bacterium; assembly: GCA_964528845.1. Taxonomy (GTDB): domain Bacteria; phylum Pseudomonadota; class Gammaproteobacteria; order Steroidobacterales; family Steroidobacteraceae; genus FEN-1191. The sequence goes on from CAZGVE010000001.1 coordinate 70,867, forward strand.
TCAGGAACACGGCCGGTGCGCGCTCGACCACCTTCTGGTTGCGTCGCTGCACCGTGCAATCGCGCTCGTACAGGTGCACCAGATTGCCGTAGCCGTCGCCGAGGATCTGCACCTCGAGGTGACGCGCGCGGCGCACGAGCTTCTCGAGGTATACCTCGTCATTGCCGAACGCGGCCTTGGCCTCGCGCCGCGCCAGCGGCAGCAGGTCGCTGAGCTGGCTATCACTCTCGATCACGCGCATGCCGCGGCCGCCACCGCCCCAGCTGGCCTTGAGCATGACCGGATAACCGACCTGCTGCGCCAGTCGCTGGCACTGCTGCAGGTCCTCGGGCAGCGGCGGGGTCGCAGGCATCACCGGCACGCCGGCGCTGACCGCGAGGTTGCGGGCTGCCACCTTGTTGCCGAGCACGCGCATGGTCTCGGGACTCGGACCGACGAAGATGATGCCGGCCGCCGCGCACTGCGCCGCGAATTCGGGATTCTCCGACAGGAAGCCGTAACCGGGATGTACGGCGTCGACACCCGCTGCCCGCGCGATGCGCAGGATGTCGGGAATATCCAGGTAGGCCTCGATCGCCCCCTTGCCCTCCCCGACCAGGTACGCCTCATCGGCCTTGGTCCGGTGCAGCGCGAAGCGGTCCTCCTGGGAATAGATCGCCACCGTGTGGATCCCCAGTTCGGTCGCCGCGCGCATCACGCGGATGGCGATTTCTCCGCGGTTGGCGATCAGGAGGCGGCGGATCTTCTGGGGCATGCTGGAACCTCGCGAGTGGGTGCCTCCAGGCCCTTGCAAGATCGGGGCCGTGGCGAGGCGGCGCAGTCCGGACGCTGCCGCAGAATTCTAGTCGGCCAGGTAGGCGGCCAGGTAGTCCTCGAAGCTGCCGCGCTGCCTGGCCTCGAGCGAGGCCAGTTCGTCGACGGACTGCCGGACCTCGGACTCGAATTCGGACAGACGCGCCGGCGGCGGCCGGATCGCATGCAGGCAGTACTCGCGGTGCGCGCGCGAGATCCGCAGCGAGAAGTCCTCGAAGCTCTCCCCGTGCTGCTCGAGCTGGTGCAGCACCCGGGCCGATGGCGTGCGGCTGGGGTCCGCGAGGCGGGCGAGCTGCTCGCGCAGTGCGGCCCCATAGGGCCGGTCACGATGCCCGGCATCGAGGATCTCGCACAGGCCCTGCATCGAATCGAACAGCTCGGCCGCCCACCCGGCGAGCGGCGTGCGTCGGCCGTTGCGCTCGAGCAGCAGGCCGGGTGCGCGTCCCGAGCGGGCCACCAGCAGGTGGTTGCGCTCGCTCGCCTCCTCCTCCGCGTCATCGATCGGCGGGCTGTCCTTGAGCAGCAGCAGCGCGAGGAACAACTCGAGGAAGTGCAGCCGCGGCAGATCGACCCCGAGCGGATCGAATACGCTGTTGTCCAGCGCGCGCACCTCGACGTACTCGACGCCGGCCCGCGCCAGCGCCTGTCCGGTACGCTCGCCGGCGCGCGGCACGCGCTTGGGCCGAATGAAGCTGTAGTACTCGTTCTCGACCTGCAGCGCACTGACCGACAGCTGGCGGTACTCCCCGTCGCGCTTCATGCCGAGGGCCGCGAATGGCGGGTGTGGCTGGCGCATCGCGCGACGCAGGTCGCGCAGGTATTCCTCGAGGCTGTTGACCGATACCGGCACCGCGGCCTGGTTGCGGTTGCGGTAGCCGATGTCGCTCATGCGCAGCGAGGTCGCGTGGGTACCGATCAGTGTGCCGGACCCCCAGGAGCGCAGCTCCGCATCCTCGCGTCCCTGCAGGAAGGAGCGGCACAGCGCCGGTGAGGCGCCGAACAGGTACAGCACCAGCCAGCCGTGCCGACGGTAGTTGCGCAGCAGGTCGAAATACCTTGCCGACTGGAAGTCCGCGGGAATCCCGCGCGACTCGCAGATTTCCCGGTACAGCGGCCAGAACTGCACCGGCACCGAATAGTTGAAGTGCACGCCCGAGATCGCCTGCATCATGCCGCCGTAGCGGACTTTCAGGCCCTGGCGATAGATATGCTTGACCCGGCCGCGATGCGAGCTGCCATAGCGTGCGATCGGGACCTCCTCGTCGTCGCGCAATTCACAGGGCATCGAGGAGGCCCACAGCAGCTCTTCGCCCAGGTGCCGGTACACGAAATGGTGCAGATCTCCGAGGTAGGCGAGCAGCGATGCGTTGTCCGCAAAGGCCGGAGTGACCAGCTCGGTCAGCGCCTCCGAATAATCCGTCGTGATGTGCGGATGGGTCAGTGGGGAGCCCAATGCGGACGGCTGCGGCGTGGTCGCGATCCGCCCCGCGCCCGTGACGCGCAGCGATTCGCGCTCGAGGCCACGCAACCCGCGGGTGAGCAGCTGCGGTTCGCGGCTGTTCACCAAGGCCGCGAGGCGGCGCTCAAAAACCCGGTCGACGCCGGTACCTGCCATCCATCCTCCACCTGCCCGGTCGGGCGTGGCATCCTAGCAGCCTCGTGGACCTAGGGGCGCGATGCCCAATGGGGCCTCTATGTTGGTCACAAGCACTCCCCGCCGGGTCGCGATCATCGGCGGCGTACGGACGCCGTTCGCGCGCTCCCACACCGCCTACGCCGGCACTGACAACCAGGAACTGCTGACCGCTTCGCTGCGCGCCCTGGTCGAGCGCCATGGCCTCGCCGGCGAGCGCCTTGGGGACGTGATAGCGGGTGCCGTGCTGAAGCATTCCCGCGATTTCAATCTGACACGGGAATCGGTGCTGTCGAGCGGCCTGGACCCGCAGACCCCCGGCCTCGACGTGCAGCGGGCCTGCGGCACCAGCCTCGAGGCAGCCATCCTGGTCGGCAACAAGATCGCGCTCGGACAGATCGATGCGGGTATTGCCGCGGGCGTCGATGACTTGAGCGATCCGCCGGTGGCGTACCCGAAGTCGTTCCAGCGGCTGCTGCTGCGCAGCGCCCGTGGCCGCAGCCTCGCGCAGCGGCTCCGGCCCTGGCTCGAGCTGCGGCCGCGTGACTTCAGACCCGTATTGCCGGGCGTGAACGAGCCCCGCACGGGCCTGTCGATGGGGCAGAGCTGCGAGCTGATGGTCAAGACCTGGAACATCGGACGTGTCGAGCAGGACCGGTTGGCGAACGAGAGTCACCTGAAGGCCGCGGCGGCCTGGCGCGAGGGCTTCTTCGAAGATCTGGTCGTGCCGTATCGCGGCCTGAATACGGACAATAACGTGCGCGCCGACTCGACCATGGAAAAGCTGGCGCGTCTCAAGCCGGCATTCGACACCAGCGGCACCGGCAGCATCACTGCCGGCAACAGCACGCCGCTCACCGACGGGTCCGCCGCGGTGCTACTCGCCTCGGAGGACTGGGCGGCCGCGCGCAAGCTGCCGGTACTCGGATACCTGCGTGCGGGCAAGAGCTGGGCGGTGGATTTCGCCAGCGGCCACGAGGGCCTGCTGATGGCACCGGCCTATGCCGTGGCCTCGATCCTGCGTGATACCGGCCTTGCGCTGCAGGATTTCGATTATTACGAAATTCACGAAGCCTTCGCAGCGGTTCCCCTGTGTCTGCTCCGGGCCTGGGAATCGGCCGAGTACTGTCGCGAGCGGCTCGGGTTGGCCGCACCGCTCGGCCCGATCGATGTCTCGAAGCTCAACGTCAAGGGCGGCAGCGTCGCGATCGGTCATCCCTTCGCCGCGACCGGCGCCCGCATACTCGCGGTGCTCACGAAACTGCTGGCCGGCGATCCGCGCTCGAAGCGTGGCCTGGCGTCGGCCTGCACCGCCGGCGGCATGGGCGTCGCGGCGATCGTGGAGCGTGCGTGAGCCAGTTCGAAACGTTCATGGCACGCGACGGCCATGAGTTTCAGGTCTACATCGCTTCACCTGCCGGCCGGCCGCGCGGCGCTGTGGTGCTGGTGCACGCGCAGTTCGGGCTGACGCATGCCATCCGCGACGCCGCCGACCGGTTCGCTGCCGGTGGTTACCTGGTGATGGCGCCGGCGCTGTTCGATCGCGTACGTCGTGGCCTGGTGCTTGGCTATACGGCTGATGAGGTCGAGCAGGGTCGCGGCTACCGCGCCCAGATCGCGACCGACGCGGCGGTGCTCGACATCGGCGCGGTGGCGGCGGTGGCCCGCCATGCCGGCAAGGTCGGGGTCCTGGGCTATTGCTGGGGCGCGTGCCTCGCCTGGGTAGCCGCCGCTGCGGGGCGGTTCGCTGCCGCGGTGTGCTATGACGGGGTTGAACTCGTCGATGAGCTGCCGGTGGTGCCGGCGTGCCCGACGCTGATTCATGTCGCCGTGCCAGACCCGTCGCTGCCGCCGGCAGGACTGGAACGGCTGCGTAGCGCCTACCCGCAGGGAATCTACGAGCTCTATGCATCCGACCAGGGCTTCGCCAACTGGGAACGCGCCGCCGTCTATAATGCCGCCGCAGCCGACCTCGCGCTCGTGCGCAGCCAGGCGTTCCTGGCACAGCATGTCGGCTGAAAGGCGCGACTCGCACCGCGCGCGCGGGCTGCACCCGAATTCCCACCGCCATCGCATCAGTCCCGGCCACGACGCGTGAACATACCGATTGCCCCATCCAGCGACGCGCTGGGCGTACTGCTGGTGAACACCGGTACGCCCGACGCGCCGACCAGCAGCGGAGTCAGGCGTTTCCTGCGTCGATTCCTGTCCGATCCGCGCGTAATCGAGCTGCCGCGGCTGCTGTGGCTGCCATTGCTGTGGGGACTGATCCTGCCGCTGCGCTCACCGCGCAGCGCCCGCAAGTACCGTGAGATCTGGCAGGAATCCGGCTCGCCGCTGCTGCACTTCACCAGCGCGCTGCGTACCGGGCTCGAGGCATCGCTGTCCTCGCGGGGTGCGCGGCGGCTGGTCGCCGACGCCTACCTGTACACGCCGCCGTTCGTCGACGACGTCCTCGACGAGTGGCGGGCGCTGGGAGTACGCCGGCTGTTCGTGCTGCCGCTGTTTCCGCAGAGCAGCGGTAGCACGACCGGGGCCGTCTACGACCAGGTCGGGCACGCGCTGCGCTCGTGGCGGGCGCTGCCAGAGTTGCGCTACGCCGCAAGCTACTGCGCCGATCCCGGTTATATCGAAGCGCTCGCCGCCAGCGTACGGGAGCACTGGCAGGTCAATGGTCGCGAGGGTCATCTGCTGCTGTCGTTTCACGGCATTCCGGAGTCCTATGTGACCCGCGGCGACCGCTACGCCGAGGAGTGCCGCCGGACAGCCGGTTTGCTCGCGGCGGCGCTGGGCCTCGGGGAGAGTGAATGTTCGTTGAGCTTCCAGTCCCGCTTCGGAGCCAATCGCTGGCTGACGCCTGCTACCGAGGACGTGCTGCGCGAGCTGCCGCGGCGCGGCGAACGCAGGCTCACCGTGCTGTGCCCGGGCTTTGCCGCCGATTGCCTCGAAACGCTCGAGGAGATCGCGTTGACCGGCCGCGCGATATTCATGGCGGCGGGTGGCGAGAGCTTCCACTACGTACCTGCGCTGAATGCGCGCGAGGATCACGCGCGTGCACTCGCGCAGTTGATCCTGCGATCGAGCAGCGACTGGACCTGATGTTCGGGCGCTTCCTCGAACTGTCGATCGCGACCCGTGACATTGCCGCGAGCGTCGCGTTCTACGAGCAGCTCGGGTTCGCGCAAGCCATCACCGGCGATGCACTGCGACACCGGTATGGCGTACTCAGTGATGGCCGCCTGTCACTCGGGTTGCACGAGCAGGAGCGGCCTTCGCCCTCGCTGTGCTTCGTGCGGCCCGGTCTCGCTGGCGAATTCGCGGCTCTTGAACTCGCAGGGTTCGAAACGGAGCGCGCGCAATTCGGTGAGGAGTCGCTGCATGAGCTGCGCCTGCGCGATCCGGAGGGTCACGCGGTCACGCTGCTCGAGGCACGCACCTTCTCGCCCGCGGCGCCTGGAACTGCATCGGAGTCGCAGCTCGGCTATTTCTCGCACGTGAGCCTGCCCGAGACGGACTTCGGGGCCGCGCAGCGTTTCTGGGAGCGCGGCGGCTTCGTCGCGCTGTCCGAGCTGGACACACCCTATCGGCATATGCCGCTGACGCGCGACGGCATCAACCTGGCGTTCCATGCGCCGCCGCTGTGCCCGCAGGCGATGCTCGTGTTCGAGTCGGCGGACCCGCAAGCGCGCATGGCGCGGCTGCGCACGCCGCTCGCCGTGCCATCGACTCGTCTGCCGCGCGGCCTGGATCGTGCCCGCAGCGCCCTGATCGAGGCACCGGATGGCATGCTGCTACTGCTGGTCGCTACCGGCTCCTGAAGGCTCCCGGCGCGCGACCACGCGATAGCGCACATGCATGCGCTCGGCGACCTTGAGCGCTCCCAGCGCTATGCTGTAGGGAGTGAGTCCGAGATCGGCATGGTCCAGGTCGCATTCGCCGCTCGCGACCAGGGTGTCACCCGACAGCGTGAGACTCACAGGCATGGCTGCCAGATCATCGTGCTCGCGCACGACGATGCTTAGCTGCGCGATCCAATGGTCGCCCTCGGCGCGGATCTGCCGCGACTCCATCCGAATGCGCGGGAAATGCGCTGCATCGAGCAGGGTGCTGCCAAGCATGTGGTTACGCGTACCCTGGACGCTCGCGGCATCGATCGGGGCCTGGAAGGCGCTTCCCGCAGCGGCGCGCAGCGCCGGATCGTCGACCAGCAGCTGCTCGACCGGAAACTCCAGCGCAAATGCCGCCAGCGCCGGATCCGCCGGTAGCGCGATCTGTCCGTCGAGCGAGCGCACCGCAATCAGATGATCGTGCCCGAGCGCGGCCAGTGGCCCGTCCCGGAAAACGCTGATCAGTACTTCCGAATGCTCCGGATCCACACGGTAGCGTGCAACGTTCGAAGGACTCGCGGTATGGTGCGCGGCGGCTGACGTGCCGTGCGGCGTGCGCGACCCGGGCGGCGCGTGGCAGGCTGCGAGCCAGAGCACGCCGGCGCACGCGAGCGCGCCTGCGCGCACGTTCATCGCGGCCGCCGCGCCTTGCGCGAGCTGCGTGCGTCCTTGCCCGGACGCTTCCGTGCCGGCCCGCGCGCCACCTTCCTGCGGCGCCGCGTCTGCGCCTTTCCTGCGGCGCGCTTCGCAGCCTTTCTCGCCGGGCGCTTCGCTGCCTTGCTCGCCGGGCGCTTCGCTGCCGCGGCACGCACAGTCCGGGACCCTTTCTTGCCGCGCTTGGCGCGCTTGGCGGCGCGCCTCCTGCTCGCTGGCACGGGTGGCGCTGGTGTCGCTGCAGCGGGTACCTCGCCGCGCAGCTGCGCGATGATCAGCGGATTTTCGAGCGTCGAGATGTCCTGCGCGATCTCCTCGCCGCGCGCGATCGCGCGCAGCAACCGGCGCATGATCTTCCCCGAGCGCGTCTTCGGCAGACCGTCGGTGAACCGGATCTCCTCGGGCCGCGCGATCGGACTGAGCTGCGCTGCGACCCATCGGCGCAGTTCCTCTCCGAGCGCAGGCGCTTCCCCCGGCGCGATTGCTCCGCGACACACGACGTACGCGAATACCGCCTCGCCCTTGATCTCGTGCGGCCGCCCGACGACGGCGGCTTCGGCCACTCGCGGGTGGGCGACCAGTGCGGACTCGATCTCCATCGTACCGAGCCGGTGGCCGGCCACATTCAGCACGTCATCGATGCGGCCGACGATCCAGAAGTAGCCGTCGGCGTCGCGGTGCGCTCCGTCACCCGCGACGTAGTAGCGGTTGTGGAATTTCCGCCAGTAGGTGTTCAGGTAGCGCTCATTGTCGCGCCAGATCGTACGCGCCAGCGAAGGCCATGGCCGGCTGATGACCAGGTAGCCGCCGGCGCCCGGCTCCTCGACCCGGTTGCCCTGCTCGTCGACGATCTCGGCGAAGATCCCGGGCAGCGGCAGCGTGCACGATCCTGGCTTGGTCGCCGTGACGCCCGGCACCGGCGAGATCATGATCGCGCCCGTTTCGGTCTGCCACCAGGTATCGACGATCGGGCAGCGCGAGCGCCCGATCACCCGGTGGTACCACATCCAGGCCTCGGGATTGATGGGCTCGCCGACGCTGCCGAGCAGCCGCAAGCGCGACAGATCGTACTGCGCCGGCAGCTCCTCGCCGAGCTTGATCAGCGCGCGGATCGCAGTCGGTGCGGTATAGAACACGCTCACGCCGTGCGTCGCGCATATCTTCCAGAAGCGTCCGCCGTCCGGGTACGTCGGTGCGCCCTCGTACAACACGATGGTCGCGCCGGCAGCCAGCGGCCCGTAGGCGACATAGCTGTGTCCGGTGATCCAGCCCACGTCGGCGGTGCACCAGAAGACGTCGTCAGCGCGCAGGTCGAACACCCACTCGCAGGTGAGCTTCGCATTGAGCAGGTAGCCGGCGCTGGCGTGCTGAATGCCCTTCGGCTTGCCGGTGGAACCTGAGGTATAGAGCAGAAACAGCGGCTGCTCGGCATCGACCCACTCGGGGTCGCAGTGTGGGGATTGCGTCGCGACCAGCTCGTGCCACCAGTGATCCCGGCCGGCGACCCAGGGCACTTCGAGACCCGTGCGTCGCAGCACGATGACGGCCTGGGTGGTGGTGCCGCCCTCGCGCAGTGCCGCGTCGACCGCCGCCTTGAGCGGGACCGCATTGCCGCCGCGCCATCCGCCGTCGGCCGTGATGACCAGCGTCGCCTCCGCATCGGCGATGCGGTCGCGCAGCGCCACGGCGGAAAAGCCGCCGAACACGACCGAATGGATCGCCCCGATGCGCGCGCACGCCTGCATCGCGATGATCGCCTCGGGCACCAGCGGCAGGTAGATGACGACGCGATCATCGCGGCGTACACCAATGGACTTCAGCGCATTCGCGAACCGGCATACCTCGCCATGCAGTTCGCGGTAGCTGAGGCGCCGCATGTCGCCCGGCTCGCCCTCGAACACGATGGCGGTCTTGTGGCCCTGGTGTTCCAGGTGCACGTCCAGGCAGTCGTAGGAGACATTGAGCTGGCCATCGCTGAACCAGCGGTAATTCGGCGCAGCGCTCTCATCGAGCGTCCGCGAGAACGGACGGTGCCAATGCAGGTGGGTGCGCGCGAGCTCGGCCCAGAAACCGACCGGATCGGCTTCGGCGCGGCGACGCAGCTGCGCGAGATCCGCAGGCCGGAGCCGCGCCTGTGCCACGAACTCCACGGGCGGCGGGAAACTGCGCTGTTCGTGCAGCACCGATTCGATATCCGAGGTGGTGACGCGCGCTTTCCCGGCCATGCGATTCCTCTGACTTCCGGTGACCCCTCCGCGCTGCGCAGGATACATGAAAGTACGTACGTCGCCGCGCGGGCCCGGGCGGTAGAATCCCGGTTCAGGGGCGGGCCGGGCGGCGTGCTGCTGCGTGCCTGTTTCTCAACCCAGGCGAGATTGCCTGAAAGGAAATGCCATGTCCGATCAATACAGCCGGCGCGACGCGCTGCGCACGTTCGCGGTCGCGTTCGGGGCCGCGGCCACCATTCTGCCCGGGCGACGCGCGATGGCCGCAGACCTGCCGCACGTATTGCCCACCGATGCAAGTGCCACCGCGCTGGGCTACCACGAGGACGCCAAGACGGTGGATCCGAAATCGAACGCGACCTACCAGCCCGGCCAGGTGTGCGCGAACTGCGCGCAGCTCAAGGGCAATGAAGGCGATGCGTGGCGCCCGTGCACGCTGTTCCCCGGCAAGCTGGTCAGCGCGAACGGCTGGTGCAAGGTGTGGACCCGGAAGCCCGCCTAAGCCAACGCCGCGTGAATACGCGCGGCTTGTCGGCGCAGCAGCGTTCCGAAGCCATGGCTGTCGCAGAACGCGTCGATCGCGGCCAGATCGGGCAGTACTCGCCGCAGGTCCTCACCGGCGACGGCCAGCGGCGCATCGCAAGCGACGCGGGTGAGCGCGCGGGCGCGGTAGGCGACCTCGCGATGCGCCCGCAATCGCGCCGGCAGCGAGGCCGCCCCGCGCAGCGGCAGCGTTGCGGCCCGCTCGGGTTGCGCGTACAGCTCGTCAAGCGAGCCATACAGGCGCATCAGCGCTGCGGCAGTCTTCGCGCCCACGCCGGGCACCCCGGGCACGTTGTCGACATTGTCGCCGCGCAGCGCGAGGTAGTCCGCCATGCGTTCGGGTGCGGCTCCGAAGCGCGCGGCGATGTCGGAATAGCGGTATTCCGCCTCGCCGGCATAGTCCCAGTACGTGTCGCGCTCGCCCACGAGCTGGGCCAGGTCCTTGTCGCGTGAAACCACTGTCACCTGCATCCCATCGGCACGGCAGCGCACCGCGAGCGTGCCTATCAGATCGTCCGCCTCGAAGTCGGGACTGGCGAAATCCGCGACCCCCAGGTGGCGGCAGAACTCGCGGCACAAGCCGAACTGGCGGCGCAGGGCGGGGGGAGCGGGATCGCGGTTGGCTTTGTATGGCGGATAGAGCGCGTGGCGGAACGATGCGGACTCGCACTCATCGAACGCCGCGGCCAGGTAGGCCGGTGCGCGCCGCTCGATCAGGTCCCCAAGAAAGCACGCGAACCCGTACAGCGCATGGGTCGGATTGCCGTGTGCGTCCTGGAGTTCCGGCGGCAGGGAATGCCACGCGCGGAAGATGAATACCGACGCATCGATCAGATAGACCACCGGCACGCGTTCCAGGCCTGGCCCCCTTAGGTCTCAGCCCAGCCAGCGCTGGATGCGGTCGTGCAGCGGACTACTGCGCGGAAAGTGCGCGAGCAGGTACTCCATCTGGTCGGCCAGTACGCGTCGGCCCTTGAGGAAGATGTATTCGGCGTAAGTCGGCGTGAACGGCACGGCGATCAGCTGCATCTTGGCCTGCTCGGGAGTGCGCCAGGCTTTCTCATTATTGCAGCGACGACAGGCCGCAACGACGTTGTTCCACGCATCCACGCCGCCCTGGCTGAACGGGCGGACATGATCACGCGAGAGCTCGCGGCTCGGAAAGCGGTCGGCGCAGTACATGCACAGGTAGGCATCGCGCCGGAACAGGGTCTCGTTGTTGAGCGGCGGCACATAGTCGTGGCGCGTGTTGGCCGGATTGCCGGTATGCCCGATCGTTGCGACGATGGAGCTGACCTCGAGTACGGTGCGCCGGCCACTGCGTGCATTCACGCCCCCGTAGAGCCGGAACAGTAGCGTGCCGCAGCTGTAGGCGATCTGGTCCTGGGTGTACAGTCGCGCCGCCTCGCGGTAGTCGATCCATTCGAGCGGCATCCCGGCAACGTCGGTGCGCAGGACCATCTGCGACAGCCCGTGACTCGCGCTGTGCGGCGCGAGCAGCTGCTGTTCCGGATCCTTATGCACCAGATCGGGGCTCATGACTGTTAAGATACGGCAGAGTTATGCGAGACTTCAACGATCAGGGAATCCGAGGCGATCACCCTGCGAGACGCGTGAGCACCGATCGCGCGGGCGGGCCCGACCGGGACGGGCCCTACGGGAGAGCACGATATGGCAGTCACGATCGGTGCGCTTGCTGAGCGCGCGCCGGGAGAAAAGCGCGTCAGCCTGAGCCCCGAGGTGGCCGAGAAGTTTGCCGCGGCGGGCGCCCGGGTACTGCTCGAGCGCAGCGCCGGCACCAGCGCGCAGTTTCCCGACGCGCTCTACAAGCGGGTCGAATGGTGTGATGCGACACCCGCAACCCTCGCCTCGCTGGACGTCCTGCTGACCGTGCAGCCACCGACGGTCGAGCAGATCGGCGCGCTGCGCAGCGGAGCGGTCGTGCTCGGATTCATGGCGCCGCACGCGCGCGTGCGCGAGATCGCGCTGCTGCGGGACCGGCAGATCACGAGCTTCGCGATGGAACTGGTGCCGCGCATCTCGCGCGCGCAGTCGATGGACGCGCTGTCCTCGCAGGCCGCGATCGCCGGCTACAAGGCGGTACTGATAGCGGCCAATACGCTGGACCGTTTCCTGCCGATGCTCACTACCGCTGCCGGCACGATCCGCCCGGCGCAGGTACTGATCATAGGCGTCGGGGTGGCCGGACTGCAGGCCATCGCGACCGCGAAGCGGCTCGGCGCCGTGGTCGAGGCCTACGACGTTCGCAGTGCGACGCGCGAGCAGGTGAAGTCACTGGGTGCCCGATTCGTCGAGACCGGAGTGTCAGCGGAAGGCGCGGGCGGGTACGCACGCGAGCTCACCGACGAGGAGAAGCAACGGCAGCAGGATGCGCTCGATGCGCGCATCGCGCTGGCCGACGCGGTGATCAGCACGGCGGCGGTGCCGGGCCGGCGGGCTCCACGCATCATCACGCGCGCCGCGGTGGAGCGCATGAAGGCCGGAGCGGTGATCATCGACATCGCCGCCGAGTCCGGCGGCAATTGCGAGCTCACGCAGGCTGGTGAAACGGTACTGCACCAGGGCGTGAAGATCGTCGGCCCGGTGAATCTGCCCGCCCAGCTGGCGTTCCATGCGAGTGAAATGTACGCGCGCAACCTTTACAACTTCCTCAAGCCTGCGATCGCGAAGGACGGGACGCTCGCAATCGACTGGCAGGACGAGGTGTTCGAGCGCTCGTGCGTGACGCACGCGGGCGCCATCAGGCACGAGCCGACCGCCAGGCTGGTGGAGGGAACATGACCGGAATCGTTGCTCTATACATCTTCATGCTGGCCGCCTTCACCGGCTACGAGGTGATCGCCAAGGTCCCGGTGATCCTGCACACGCCGCTGATGTCGGGCTCCAATTTCGTGCATGGCATTGTCCTGGTCGGTGCGATGGTTGCCGAAGGGGCGGCGCGCACGCCGCTCGAAAAGGCCATCGGTTTCTTCGGCGTGCTGCTGGCGGCTGGCAACGCGGTCGGCGGCTATGCGGTCACTGAGCGCATGCTCGAGATGTTCAAGTCGAGCGGTGCGCGCGCGCGCGGCGCCGGGAAGGGTGGCCACTGATGGACGCTCACGTCAGCGCCGCGACGCTGATCGAGGCGAGCTACTTCGTCACGGCATTCCTGTTCATCATGGGGCTCAAGCGCATGAGCTCCCCGGTCACCGCGCGCAGCGGCATCCTATGGGCCGGTGCGGGCATGCTGGTGGCCACACTCGCCACCTTCTTCTACCCCGGGATGAGCAACTACCCGCTGATCATCACCGCGGTGCTGATCGGCGCCGCCATCGCGTGGATCAGCGGTCGGCGCGTGGCGATGACCGACATGCCGCAGATGATCGCGCTCTACAACGGCATGGGCGGCGGAGCGGCTGCAGCGATCGCCGCAGTGGAGCTATACCGCGGCGGCGAGAACTCGGGCGCGCTGCGCACGCTGGCGGTGGTTGGCGGCGTGATCGGGGCCGTGTCCTTCAGCGGCAGCCTGATCGCGTTTGGCAAGCTGCAGGGGCTGATCCGCCGCTCGCTGCGCTTCGGGGGACAGCAGCTGCTCAACCTGCTCGTGCTGGCGGCGGTGATCATCGCCGGTATCCTCATCGCGACGGGGATCCACGGCACAGCGGCGGTGATCAGCGCGCTGTTTGCGCTCGCGCTGCTGCTCGGCGTGTCGATGACGGTGCCGATCGGCGGTGCGGACATGCCGGTCGTCATCTCGCTGTACAACGCGTTGACCGGGCTGGCGGTGGGATTCGAGGGCTTCGTGCTCGGCAATGCCGCGATGATCATCGCGGGCACCGTGGTCGGCTCGGCGGGCACGCTGCTCACGCAGCTGATGGCACGCGCGATGAACCGCTCGATCGGCAACGTGCTGTTCTCAGGATTCGGCGACACGGCGGTGGCGAGCGGCGGGACGGCGGTGACCGGCAGCCTCAAGCCAATCGAGGCCAGCGACGCCGGAGTCATGATGGCCTTCGCGCAAAAAGTGATCGTGGTTCCCGGCTATGGAATGGCCGTGGCCCAGGCGCAGCACAAGGTCTGGGAGCTGTGTCAGCTGCTGATCGACCGGGGCGTGACGGTACGCTTCGCGATCCACCCGGTCGCGGGCCGCATGCCCGGTCACATGAATGTGCTGCTCGCGGAGGCCGGGGTGCCCTACGACCTGATCGCCGACCTCGACGAGATCAATGCCGAGTTCGAAACCGCCGACGTCGCGCTGATCATCGGCGCCAACGATGTGGTCAATCCCGTGGCTCGCAACGACAAGTCGAGCCCAATCTACGGCATGCCGATCCTGAACGCCGACAAGGCCAGGAACGTGATCGTGATCAAGCGTGGCCAGGGCGCCGGCTTCTCAGGCATCGAGAATGCGCTGTTCTACCTGGACAACACGCGCATGCTCTACGGCGACGGCCAGGCCGCAGTCTCGCAGCTGATCGCGGCCGTCAAGTCGGTCTAGTTCGGCAGGCTCGCGCAGCGCGCGCCGGCCGGCATCAGCGGTTGCGCCACGGGGCGGCCCGCCAGCCGCGCGGGCCGGGGGCCCCGGGCGAGGCTCGCGGACGCTCCTGCTGCCTCAGGCGCTGACGCTCGAGCATCTGCTGGCGTTGCTGCGGCGTGGAATTGAGCCAGCGCTCGCGCAACTGCGCACGCTGGCCGGACGGCAGGCTCGAGTAGGCGCGGAAATTCTGCCGTACAGCCTGCTGCTGCTCGGGCGGCAGCTGCTGGAAGCGCTGCCATCGCTGACGGATCACCGCCTTCTGCTCCGGTGGCAGCCTCTGCCAGGTCTGGAAACGCTGCCGCGCCCCGTCCCGCTCCACTGGGTTCATGGACAGCCAGCGATCGGCGCCGCGGGCGAGCGCCTGCTGGCGCTCGGGTGGCAGGCTGGTCCACTGACCCTGGACGCTGCCGAGTACCCGCTGCTGCTCGCTCGAGAGCGAGGACCAGCTGAGGCCAGTGGCAGCGCCGGGCGCCTGACCGAATACGGCGGCGCTCGCGCACAGCAGCAGGCTCGCCCACAGGTAATGGCGCCTAGTCATGTCTGGTCCACCGGAGCTCCGGGCACGGCATCAGTCGGCCGGGTCCCGCCGGGCGGATCCTTAGGGGAAGCCGGGCTTGGCGCCACCGGGGGCGGGTGCGCCGCGCGCTGCGCAACCTTCTCGATGTCGGTGCGCGAGAGATAGTCATGCCAGTTCTTGTCCGCGGAATCCACCGAACCGAGGAACTCCAGCAGATCACCGTCGACCATGGGCTCGGTGGCGCGGGCAGCAGCGAGCACCGCGGCAATGCCGAACAGCATGGTTCCAGCCTGCCGCGCACGCTTCACGATCCTACCGATGGCGCGGCCTCGGTGCCGGTGCCGGCTTCGTTGGCGGCCCACTCATAGAAATCATAGTCGACGTCCTGGTCCTCGTTCAGCGGCACCGCATCGCCCTCGGCGAGCAGTTCGAGATCGTCGACCGCTCCGCCCGCCACCGCCGTGACGGGCGCGCCTCCAGGGTGCGGCACGAGCACCAGCAGCGCGACCAGCACGGCCGCTGCGGCTGCGCCGGCGCCCATCCAGCCCCGGGCACGAAGCGGTGCGCGGTCGCGATGCGCCTCGAGCGCGGCGTGGCGCGCCCGGGTCAGCCGCGAGCGCTGCGCTCCGGACAGGCCGTCCGCGCTCTCGAGCAGCAGCGTGCGCGTGCGATGCTCGAACTCGCGCTCGCCCTCGGATGCTGGCTCGTGGCTCATTTCCAGAACTCTCCCAACGACACGCGCAGCGCCTGTAGCGCCCTAAAGTAATGGGTCTTGACGCTGCCTTGCGAACACTGCATCGCCGCGGCAGTCTCTGCAACGTCCAGGCCCTCGAAATTACGCAGTAGGAACGCCTGGCGCTGGCGCGCCGGCAGGTCCGCAAGCGCTCGCTCCAGTGCCTGCAGGATCTCCGCGGATTCGAGCTGCGCCGGGGGTTGGGGGCTCAAGTCGGCGGCCTGCTCAATCAGGTCCGGCTGCTCTTCCTCGTCATCGGCTCGCCAGGGCATCCACGCCATGACCCTGTTACGCACCATGCGCCGCCGCTGGACGTCCCGGATGCGGTTCTCCAGGATCCGGTAGAACAGGGGTTTCCACTCCGCCTCGGGCTTGTCCGCATAGCGGTGCGCCAACTGCAGCATCGAGTCCTGCACCACGTCGAGGGCGTCCGCTTCGTGACGCAGCGCGATCTGTGCGATCCTGAATGCCTTGCGCTCGACGCCAGCCAGGAAGGCCTCGAGAGCTCGCGCGCCGTCCTTGGTGCTGTCACGCAAATGAGACTTTCCGGAGCGGCTGAGATCAGCGCTTCCCGCTGGGAGAGTAGCAAACACCAACATATGGCATCACCAGCACTGTCAGAGTGGAGTTCAACGATGCAGAACGAAGCAGGGTCCGGTCCGGTTGACACGGCACTGGCTGCGGCGGAAGGTCGTGCGAATCATCCACTTACCGCAACAGCAGCGACGCGCGCGCCTCGCGGAGACCACTCCTCAGCAGTAAATCCGACAATGTTCAGTTGTAACCATATGATATTGCTGCTATTTCAAGGTTGATCACTTTTTCATCAAAGTGACATGAATGCCTTGAAACGCAGGCAATTGTGCTGTCGGAACCCACTCTGTCCACAGACTTATCCACAGTGACTGTGGACAACCGGCTGCGCACGCCTACCCCAGTGCTGCGCATAGCGCTGAACGTTCCGCGGGATGGGCTCTACGACTACCTGCCGCCGGTAGGGGTGGAGGCCGCGGCGATCCCGGCCGGCACGCGCGTCTGCGTCCCGTTCGGCTCGCGTGCGGCCGTCGGCTTCGTCATCGCCCATGCAGAGGACACCGAGCTGCCGGCCAGCTCGCTCAAGCGCGTCGAGGCGCTGCTTGATGACGCGCCACTGCTCGATCCCGGGTTGCTGGTGCTGCTGCAGTGGACGGCGCAGTACTACCACCATCCGCTTGGCGAGGTCATCGCCGGCGCGCTGCCGCTGGCGCTGCGTGGCACGACCCCTGCCATCGCCATGACAGAGTGGTGGCGCGCCAGCGAGGCAGGGAGGCGTGCGCTGACGGAAGGAGCGCTCGCACGCGCCCCGCGCCAGCAGGCGCTGCTTACCCAGCTGGCCGGCGCGCCGACCGGGCTTGGCGTGGCTGCCCTGGACGCACATCCGGGCGCCTGGCGCGCCACCGCGCGTGCGCTGGTGGCTCGCGGGTGGGCCGAGCGCGGCTGGCAGCCGGCCGGCGCCGACGCTGGGGCTGGCGCGACCGCCCCTGCGGCAGCGCTGCGGGTGCCAGAGCTGTCACCGGCCCAGGCGGAGGCAGTGCGACGCATCGACGCGGCCGCCGGTACCTTCGCCGCCTTCGTGCTGCACGGCGTGACCGGCAGCGGCAAGACCGAGGTATACCTGCAGTGTGCAGCGCGCACGCTCGCGCACGGCGCCGCCGTGCTCGTGCTGGTGCCCGAGATTGCGCTGACTCCGCAGCTGGTGGGGCGTTTCCGGGCGCGCCTGCCGCGCGCCATTGCAGTGCTGCACTCCGGACTGACTGACGGCGAACGCCTGGCGGCCTGGCGCGCCGCGCGCGCCGGACATGCGCGTATCGTGCTCGGCACGCGTTCGGCGATATTCGCGCCGCTACCGGACTGCGGACTGATCATCGTCGACGAGGAGCACGATACCTCGTACAAGCAGCAGGAAGGTGGCTGCCGCTACAGCGCGCGCGACGTCGCGGTCGCACGGGCACGCCAGCTCGGCATCCCCGTCGTACTGGGTTCCGCCACGCCATCCCTTGAAACCCTGCACAACAGCGCCCAGGGGCGCTACCAGTCCCTGCACCTGCCGCGGCGCGCCGACCAGGCCGAGGCCCCGCGGCTCGCACTGATCGATCTGCGCGCGCACGCGCCGACTCAGGGGGTTTCGGCACCCGCGCTCGAGGCGATGCGTCGACACCTGCGGGCCCAGGGGCAGGTGCTCGTTTTCATCAACCGGCGCGGCTATGCGCCGACGCTGCTGTGCACGGCCTGCGGCTGGATTGCACCGTGCCAAGCCTGCGATTCGCACCTGACGGTGCATCGCGCGGCCGGGGAGCTGCGCTGCCACCATTGCGGTGCCGCCGAGCCGCTGCCCTCACGCTGCGTGCGCTGCGGATTTCCGGTCAAGGCGGCCGGCCAGGGCACCGAGCGGGTCGAGGAGACGCTGCAGGCGCAGTTTCCGGACCAGCGCCTGGTACGGCTCGACCGCGATACGGTTGCCGGTCCGGGCGGCCTCGCCGGGCTGATGGAGTCAGTGCTCTCCGGCGCCGCACGGATACTGATCGGCACGCAGATGGTCACGAAGGGGCACCATTTTCCAGGGCTATCGCTGGTACTGGTGCTCAATGCCGACCAGGGACTGTTCAGCACCGACTTTCGCGCCGCAGAACGGCTGGCACAGACCATCGTGCAGGTCGCCGGCCGCGCGGGTCGCGAGAGCGCACGCGGTGAGGTGATGATTCAGTCCGAATACCCGGACCATCCCCTGCTGCGCCAGCTGCTGGAATCGGGCTACGAGGGCTTCGCCGCGGCGGCGCTTGAAGAGCGTGCCAACGCGCGCTGGCCGCCGTTCAGCCGGCTCGCGCTGCTGCGCGCATCGGCGCTCACGAGTGAGGCGGCGCTGGAATTCCTGGTGGCTGCGCGGGCGCTGGCGCAGCCGGACGCGCGTGTGCGGCTGCAGGGTCCGGTGGCCGCGGCAATGGCGCGCCGTGCGGGCCGCTATTACGCGCAGCTGCTGGTGGAAAGCCCGGAGCGCGGCGCACTGCACCGCTTCCTCGAGGCCTGGCTGCCGCAGGTAGCCGGGCTGCCGCACCGCCGCCGCGTGCGCTATGCGCTCGACGTGGACCCTATCGATATCCAGTAGCGCTCGCCGACTGCGGTAGACTCGCGGCCGGTTTTTCCGCGGGTACAAGCAGTGAAGAACGAGCTCTCGCGCCTGGTAGCGCGCGCCCTTGGCGCCCTCGACGGTACGCTGCTGCCGCAGCCGGTGCCCGGCGACTGGATCGTCGTCGAGCGCACCCGCGACGCGAGCCACGGCGACTACAGCTGCAACATCGCATTGCGCCTCGCCAAGCTGGCAGGCCGACCCCCGCGCGCGCTTGCGGAGGCCATCCGTGCGGCGATGCCGCCGCACCCGGAAGTGCTCGCGGTCGAAGTCGCGGGCGCGGGCTTCATCAACTTCCGGCTCGCACGCGCCGCGCACAGTGCCGTCCTGCGCACGGTGCTGGAGCAGGCCGGGCGCTATGGTTGCAGCGATGCGGGCCGCAGCGAGTCCGTGCTGCTGGAATTCGTGTCGGCCAATCCCACCGGGCCGCTGCACGTCGGGCACGGGCGCCAGGCGGCCTATGGAGCGACGCTGGCGAACCTGCTGCGTGCCACCGGCCACCGGATCGAGCGCGAGTACTACATCAACGACGGCGGCCGCCAGATGGAGATCCTTACCGTCAGTGCCTGGCTGCGCTACCTCGAGCTGTGTGGCGAGCCGGTCGCCTTTCCGACCAACGGCTATCGCGGCGAGTACGTGCGCGCCCTGGGCGCGCAGCTGCGCTCGCAGCGCGGCAGCGACCTGGTGCGCAGCGCGGCGCAGCTGCAGGATGGATTGCCGGCCGACGCTCCCGCCGGAGACAAGGACCGGTTCGTCGACGCCCTGATCGCGCGCATGCGCGAGCTGCTGGGAGCGAGCGATTTTGAAATCGTGCTCGAGCTGGCGCTCGCGGCGATGCTGACCGATATCCGCGAGGATCTCGCCGGTTTCGGCGTGCAGTTCGATCACTGGACCTCGGAGCGCGCACTATTCGGCTCCGGAGCGGTCGAGCATGCGATCGACCGGCTCGAGCAGGCCGGAGCGCTGTACCGGCAGGACGGCGCGCTGTGGTTCCGTGCCAGCCGGTTCGGCGACGACGAGGATCGCGTGCTGGTGCGCGCCAACGGCCAGAAGACCTATTTCGCACCGGATATCGCCTACCACCTGCACAAGCGCGAACGCGGCTACGCGCGGCTGATCGACGTGCTGGGCGCCGACCACCACGGCTACGTCGCCCGCCTGCGCGGCGCACTGCTCGCCATGGGCGAACCCGGCGCCTGCCTCGAGGCGTGTCTGATCCAGTTCGTGAGTCTGTTCCGGGCCGGGGAGAAGATCCCGATGGGCAAGCGCGAGGGACAGTTCGTCACGCTGCGCCAGCTGCGCGAGGAAGTCGGCAATGATGCCTGCCGGCTGTTCTTCCTGATGCGCAGCCACGACCAGCCGCTGGATTTCGACCTCGAGCTTGCCAAGGCGCGCTCCAACGAGAATCCCGTCTACTACATCCAGTACGCGCATGCCCGCGTCGCCAGTGTGATGAAGCAGCTCGAAGCGCGCGGCCTCGAGTTCGATATGGCGCTGGCGCTGCAGAGCCTGGCGCACCTGGACGGCGAGCAGGAGCGGGCGGTGCTCTCCGGCCTGGCGCGCTATCCGGAGATCATCGGCAACGCCGCGGCGGCGCGCGCGCCGCATGCGCTGGTGCACTTCCTGCGCGAATTGGCGAACCTGTTCCACACCTGGTACAACGCCTCGACCTTCATCGTCGAGGACCCCGCGCTGCGTAATGCGCGCCTCGCGCTGGCGCTGGGCGTGCAGCAGGTGGTTCGCAATGGTCTGGACCTGTTGGGCGTGTCGGCCCCGGAGAGCATGTGAGCGGCCCACGCTTGGTCACGCGTGATTTCAAGCGCGCGCGGCGCAACGGGCTCGGGCTGGATCTGGTTCGCTGGCGCGAGCTGGGTATCGGGCTTGCGGCAGGACTGTGCGTAGCCGGCATCGTGTACGTGTCCGACCACCGCGCCAGCGAAGTCTCGCTGCCCGACCGACCGACGCCGCGCTCCGGCGCCGCCCGGGCCGGTACGGACGGATCCCCCAGCGCCGCGTCCGTGGATAGCGCGGCACCCGATGGCAGCACGGCCGCTGAGGGCCGGTACGACTTCTACAAGCTGCTGCCGAAATTTGAAGTGGTGATCCCCGAGAAGGAACGCGGCACGCGGCTGCCGGCGGCAGCGCAGATCGATCGTCCCGGCGTCTATTTCCTGCAGGCCGGCTCCTACCGTAATGCGCTCGAGGCCGAGCGCATCCGCGCGCAGCTCGGCAAGCTGGGTATCGATGCGACCGTGCAGCGCGTCGCCGTGGACGCGGACGTCTGGCACCGGGTGCGCGTCGGGCCGATCCGGGATCTCGCGCTGCTCAACCGCCTGCGCGCGCAGCTGCGTGAGAGCGACCTGGACTCGCTGGTGATCCGGGTCGACGACTAGCGCTGCACCGGCGCCGATCAGTCGTCCGCGCCGTGGCCGATCTCGATGCCGAGCGAGCGCAGCTTGCGGTACAGGTGCGTACGTTCCATGTCCACGCGCTTGGCCAGCAGTCCGACGCGGCCGTTGCAGAGCAGCAACTGCTGCTGAAGGTACGCGCGCTCGAAGTGCTCCCGCGCCTCGCGCAGCGGCAGCGCCAGCAGGTCGTGCTTGACCAGCGGCTCGTCGGGAGGCGCCTGGGACGACAGCTCGCGCTCGACTTCCTCGAGCGAGATCTCCTCGGTACCGGCATTGAGCAGGAAGCGGCGCGTGAGATTGCGCAGCTCGCGCACGTTGTCCGGCCAGGGATAGTTGCGCAGCCGGTTCTGCGCCGCGACGCTGAAGCGGCGGAATCGCAGGCCTTCGTGTTCGGTAAGCTGGTCCACGTGGTAGCGCAGCAGCTCGGGCACATCCTCCGAATAGTCGCGCAGCGCCGGCACGCGCAGCAGCAGTACCGAGAGCTGCGCGTACAGGTCACGGCGGAACGTATCGGCCATGACCTGATTGACGATGCCGGGCCGCGCCGAGGAGATGATGCGCGCATCGAGCAGCGCGGCTTCGCCGCTGCCGCGCACGTAGCGGCCCGATTCCAGCACCCCGCTGAGCAGACGTTGCGTCGATTCCGGCAATTCCTCGACGTCCCCGAGGAACAGCGTGCCATGACGCGCCTGGTCGAACAGCCCGGGCGGTGCCCCGCCCTCCGGGCCGAACAGCGCGCTCGCGTCGTTCTCCTGACGCCAGGTGCGGCCGTCGAGCGCGACGAACGGTCCGGCAGCCGAAGGCCCGGACTGATGCACCCAGCGCGCGAGCTGTTCGCGGTCGGTACCGGATTCGCCGAGCAGCAGCAGCGGTGCGCTGATCGTGGCCAGCCGCGCCATCTCACCGCGCAGCTGCGTGATCACGCGGCTGCGACCGACCGCGACCTGGCCCATCGGCGCAGCATGGCCCATGCGGCCACTCGGCCGACGTGCGCGATCGTCGAGCGCGCGCTCGACCGTGCGCAGCAGCTTGGCCAGCGACAGCGGCTTCTCGACGAAGTCGAAGGCCCCGAGGCGGGTGGCCTCGACGGCGGTCTCGACGGTCCCGTGGCCGGACATCATGACGACGGGGCAGCCGTCCGACGCCTCGTCGGACCATTCGCGCAGCAGCGTGATGCCATCGGTATCGGGCATCCAGATGTCGAGCAGGACGAGATCCGGGACCTGGCGCGCGCGCGCGGCGCGCGCCTGCCCGGCATCGGCCGCGACCTCGACTTCGTAACCTTCCTCGGTGAGTATTTCCTGCAGCAGCCGTCGGATATCGGATTCGTCGTCCACGACCAGGATCTTGCTGGCATTCACGCGCGTTCCCTCCGCAGTTCCATGCGACGCTCTCCCCCGGCGTTCTGCAGGCGATCATGGCCGCTTATGGGCAGCAAGACCAGAACCTTCGCGCCACCCCCCGGCGGATTATCCGCCTCGATCCGTCCTCCATGCTCCTCGACGATCCGCTTCACGATCGCAAGCCCGAGGCCGGTGCCGCGTGGCTTGCCGGTGACGTAGGGGTCGAACAGGCGCCCGAGGATCTCCTTCCGGAAGCCGGGACCGTTGTCACGCACGCAGATGACGGCGCTGGGGATCCCGTCGGCACTCAGCTGCCGGGTGCTGATTTCCAGCCTCCCGTCCGGCACGCCAACCAGGGCCTCGATGCCGTTGGTGATCAGGTTGGCGAGAATCTGGCGTACCCGGCCCCGGTCGGCTTCGATCTCATGCAGCTCCGGGTCCAGATCGAGCCGGATCTGCGTGGCGGGATCCTGCAGGCGGTACAGTTCGGTCACTTCGGTGACCAGCTGGTTCAGGCTGAAGGCCGCAAGGCGCATGTCCGGGGCGCGCGCGTATTCGGAGAACGCGTTGACCATCTGCTTCATCGCATCCACCTGCTGCACGATGGTATGGGTGGCGCGTTCGAGCACCAGTGCGTCCTCGGCATTCATGGCTCCGAGCAGCTTGCGATGCAGGCGCTCGGCCGACAGCTGGATGGGCGTAAGCGGATTCTTGATTTCGTGCGCCAGCCGCCGCGCGACCTCGCCCCAGGCCGCGTCGCGTTGCGCGGCCAGCAGCGCAGTGATGTCGTCGAACACGAGTACGACCACGCCGCGCTCGCGCTCGTCCGGCAACGACGTGCAGGCCCACAGCAGCACGCGCTCGCCGGCCTCGCCGGGCAGTGCGAACTGCTCGCGCCATTCCGTCCTGCCGGAGCGCAGACGCGCGCCGAGCTCGGTGAGCAGTGCGCCGATACGGGCATTGCCTGGTACGAAATCGGCGAGATTGGCGGCCCCCGCACCGCACAGGTCGCACCCTAAGATCGTCGCCGCGGACTGGTTCGCGCTGTGCAACGTGAGCTCCGTGTCGGTCACGATCACGCCGCTCGAGAGGCGCGAGAGGATCACCGCGAGCCGTTCGCGCTCGCGTTCGACCGCCTGGCGGCTGCTCTTCGCCTCCTCGCTGGCGCGCCGCAGACGCTTGGTCATGTCATTGAATGACTGCACCAGGAAGCCCATCTCGTCGCGCGACAGCAGCGGCAGCTTGGTGCCGAAATCGCCCTTGCCGACGGCGCGCGTGCCGGCGATGAGATCCTGGACCGGCCGTGTGAGGCGCTGGCCGAGGAACACGGCGCCGTAGATTGCCGCCAGCAGCGTCAGCAGCACGACCACGGTGAGCGTGAGGCGGAAACTGATCTTCAGCGGTTCGCGCATGGCCGACAGGTCGCCATACTGCGAGGACGTGTGCTGCACTGCTTCGGCCAGTGCGGACAGCGCCAGCGGCACTTCATAGTTGATCAGCACATAGCGGCGCACCGCGCCGGCGACTCCCGTCTCCGGGATCGGCGCGGCGGTCTCGATCGTGTACTGGCCGTTCGGCAGCGGCGTGAGGCTCACGTAGCTGCGCCCCGCCGCGAGCTGCAGCGCCACTTCCGGCGGTGGCGCCGCCGGCTGCTGCGCCATGGGCGTGGCGCTGGACAGGCCGGTGGCCTGGCCGCTGGCGTCGTAGATGATGATCTCCTGCGCCTCGGTCGCGCGTCGCTCCTCGTCGAGCCGCTGCAGCAATGCGGCGCCCCGCAGATCCTGCAGCGAACGGGCGAAGATCTCGGTGCGCCGCGCCTGCTCGTGCACGCGCAGGTCGAGCGCCGAGCGCGACAGGACCAGCGCGTCGTTCAGGCCCTGGCGGATCTCGAGCCGGAACCAGCTGTCGATACCGCGGTTCAGGAAGTCGAGCGAGAACAGGTAGACGATGATCAGCGGCGCGATCACCAGCGCGCCGAAAGTCACGACGGTGCGCAGCGTCAGGCGCGAGCCTGGTGCGTGATCGCGGAAGTCCCGGTACAGCTGCCAGAACTTGCGCACCAGCACGTAGCCCAGGGCGCAGGCACCCAGGATATTGACCAGCAGGATCCATGGTTGCCAGCGCGTGAACTGTGCGGAGTTCTCGACGCTGAGGGCCAGCAGCACCAGCGCCGCCACTCCCGCGACGATGGCGATCGTCGCGGGGGCGCGCGCACCCAGACGCTTCAGAACTGAAGTGTCCACGTGTACCAGTCGCTGGTCCGGTGCCAGCCATCGGTCCAGAACATCAGGGTCCGCAGGGTGTCGGGCATGCGGCCGCGGCGAACGCCGGCGCGCACCGACACCAGCCACGGTCCGTCGCCACGCAGCTGGGACTTGACCAGGATCGGCAGGTCCTCGACCCGACCGAGCTGGTCCAGGGCATCCTCGAGAGTCGGGAAGCTCGCCTGCTCCGCTCCCGATTCGTCGCGCAGCACATAGCGATCCGTCACCGCGTGGTAGGTGAGCTCGCGGCGCAGGGTCATTTCCAGCACCGTGGCGTTGAGCCAGAGCCGACGGTGCCTGCTCATGGACAGGTCCAGGTCGAAAGCCAGGGTCACGCCATCGCGCAGCGCGCTCCGGATCGGTGCGTTCAGCGGGTACTGCACGTGCGCGCTGAGTTTGAGCACATCCTGCTCGACGACAACGAAGGCCGAGTGGATCTCGAAATCGCCATCCAGCGGCCCCTCCGGCCAGGCGGCCCGCGGAGTCAGCGACAGCAGCAGCACCACGGACATGGCAATTCGGGTCGTGTTGGACATTACGTTCTTAAGTCACTGTCAGGTAAGCATAATAGAACCCGTCGACGGGCGCCTCCCCGCCGGGCA
Organism: uncultured Steroidobacteraceae bacterium; assembly: GCA_964528845.1. Taxonomy (GTDB): domain Bacteria; phylum Pseudomonadota; class Gammaproteobacteria; order Steroidobacterales; family Steroidobacteraceae; genus FEN-1191. Next base: position 96,189 of record CAZGVE010000001.1, read on the forward strand.
GCAGCTGCACCCCGATGGGGCGCTGGTGCCCGAGTGACTCAGGAACCGCACCTGGCGGGAATGATACGGGCTGGGCGGCGCTCAGTTCCCGCAGCACTTCCTCAACGGTGCCCTCGTTTTCGGGTGGCAGTACCGAGCAAGTCGCATACAGCAGCCGGCCCCCGGGTTCCAGCAGCGCCAGGCTGGCACGCAGCAGCGCCTGCTGTGCGGCCTGCAGCGGCGGTAGGTCCGTAGGTCGGCGCAGCAGCTTGATGTCCGGATGGCGTCGGATCACACCGGTCGCAGAACAGGGCGCATCGAGCAGAATACGGTCGAAGCGCCTGCCGTCCCACCAGTCCGGGGGGGCGCGCAGATCGGCCGCGACGAGCCGCGCCTCGCGTCGCAGACGGCGCAGGTTCTGCCCGACCAGCTCGAGCCGGGAGGCATCTACGTCAATCGCGGTGAGTTCGATTGCACCGCCTGCGGCCTCGAGCAGCGCTCCGGTCTTGCCGCCGGGCGCCGCGCACGCATCCAGCACCCGCATGCCCGGTGCGACGCCGAGCAACGCACTGGCGAGCTGGGCGCCCGCATCCTGGACGGACAGCAGACCCATCTCGAACCCTGGCAGCTGCGCTACCGGAACCGGCCGGTCGAGCACCAGCGCGCCGGGTAGCCAGGACAGCATCCGGGCGGCAATTCCGTGGCTCGCGAGCAGTGCCGCCTGGATCTGCGCGCTGGTGCGTGTCAGGTCTACTCGCAGCGTCATCGGTGGATGTGCATTGTTCGCCGCTATCAGCTGCTGCCAATGCAGCGGCCAGTATTGCTGCAGCGCCTGATACAGCCACGCCGGGTGCGCACAGGCCGCGGCCTCAGATCGCAGCGACTCTTCGAGCAGCCGGGTGCGCTCGCGCAGAAAGCGACGCAGCAGCGCATTGACCATTCCGGCCGCGCGCGGCTGGCCGAGCAGCCGGGCCGCATCGACGGCGGAGGAAATCGTCGCGGGCGGTGGATTGCGCGAATATTCGAGCTGGTGCAATGCGACGACGAGCAGCATGCGCAATGGCGGCGCGACGACGCGGCTCCCCAGCATGCGGGCCAGGAGCGGATCGAGACGCTGGTACCAGCGCACGCTGCCGAGCGTCACGGCGCGGATCGCAGCGGCCGGCAGCCCGGCTCCGCAGGCCGCGAACAGTGCGTTCTCGGCCGCGCGTCCCTCGAGCGCAATACCGGCGAGCGCGCGGGCCGCCTGAGCCAGCACGAGTGCCGCGGCACCGGACGGTCGTGGGCTCAATGGAACTGCATGCCGGCCAGAGAGCGTCCGGCGGCGAACTCCCCGGCAGTAACGGTGCGACGTCCGGCCAGTTGCAGGCGGGTAATGGCGAGCACTCCCTGGCCACACCGCACCAGCAGCCGGCCCTCCTGGAGCCCTATCAGGCAACCGGGCGTTTCTCCCGGCTGTAATCCCACGCACTGGTCCGACCAGTCCTGCGCATCCCAGATCCGCAGCTGCTGCTGTTGCCATTGAGTATCGGCGACCGGCCAGGGGTTGAAGGCACGCACCTGCCGACTGATGTGCGCGGCATCGCGCAGCCAGTCGATGCGGGACTCCTGCTTTTCGATCTTCGGCGCCAGGGTTATTCCCACGGCGCGCTGTGGCTGCGGGCGCAGCTGCGAATGCTCGAGTGCATCGAGCGTCTCGAGCAGCGTCTGTGCGCCCAGCGCCGCCAGAGCCTGCGCGAGTTGCGCCGCGTTGGTGCTCGCGCCGATCGGAACAATGCGCTCGGCGTAGACCGGGCCGGTGTCCAGCCCGGCATCGAGCTGCATGATCGACACACCGGTCTGCGCGTCGCCGGCCAGCAAGGCGCGCTGGATCGGCGCGGCACCCCGCCAGCGTGGCAGCAGCGAGGCGTGGATATTGATGCACCCGAGTCGGGGCAATGCGAGCACCGCCGGCGGCAGGATCAGTCCGTACGCCACCACGACCAGTGCATCGCAGCTCCATTGAGCGAGGGGGGCCCAGTCGGATTCTGCCCGCAGCCGTGCCGGCTGGGCGAGTGGCAGCTGCAGTGCAAGGGCGAGTTCCTTGACCGGGCTGGCGCGCAGCGCGCGGCCCCGGCCCGCGGGCCGGTCAGGCTGGGTGTAGACCCCGACGAGCCTGTGATGCGACGCGGCCAGCGCGCGCAGCGTCGGCACGGCGAACTCCGGCGTACCGGCAAAGGCGAGACGCAGCATGGCTCATATGGCGCGCATGCCGGCACGCTCCGTGCCTGCGCCCTGCGTCCTGGCGCCGCCATCGCCCGTGCGCTCGCGACGCTCCTTTTCCAGCTTGCGGCGGATGCGTCCGCGCTTCAGGAACGACAGATAGTCGACGAACAGCTTGCCGTCGAGGTGGTCCATCTCATGCTGCAGGCATACCGCGATCAGCCCGTCGAGCTCGCGCTCGAATCGCTGCCCTTCCGCGTCATGGGCGCACACGCGCACCTGTGCCGCACGCTGCACCGGTTCATAGATGTTGGGCACGGACAGGCAGCCCTCCTCGGACATTGCGAGGCCCTCGCGCGTCAGGACTTCGGGGTTGATGAACACGTGCGGCTGGTTCTTCTCGCTGCTCAGATCCATCACGATGATCGCCCGATGCACGTCTACCTGGGTAGCGGCAAGGCCGATGCCGGGAGCGGCATACATGGTCTCGAACATGTCGGCAACGAGTTGCCGCAACGTCGCATCGAACGACTGCACCGGCTCGGCGCGGGTGCGCAGCCGGGGATCCGGGTATTCGAGAATCTGCAACAATGCCATCGGTGGGGGCTCCAGCCTCGAACTTTGGGGTCCGGATCCGGGATTGCAAGTACCGGCGGCCGGACCTTCGGGGGCGGCGTGACCCAGTGCACAGAGTTCAAAAGGAACGGTGTGCGTTCTGGGCGACTTAAGTTTATAACAGGACGGCTTTTTGCCCTACCCGGTCCGAAGAGGTAGCAGGGATGTCATTGAAGGATGCTTTCCGGGCCCGAGGGTCCGCGCTCATCGCCACCACCCTGATGGCCGCACTGGGCCTGGCAGGGTGCTCGCTGTTCAGGCCGTCGCACCACCACCAGGCGAGCGCCACTGCGGCCCCAGCCGCGCCGGAAGATACGACCGCAGACACGATCCCGGTGCCGCAGACCGACACCGAGGTGCTCGGAGACCTGCCGGCCGACGCCGAAACCGAGACCGTGATCAGCAACGCCGGCCCGGTGCTGCGCGCCAGCGCGCCCAGGAGCTACACGGTTCGTCGTGGAGATACGCTCTGGGGCATCTCCAACATGTTCCTCAGCAATCCGTGGCTGTGGCCCGAGATCTGGTTCGTCAATCCTGAGATCCGCAATCCGCACCGGATCTATCCGGGTGACACGGTGCGTCTGGCGGCCGGCACCGGCGGCCAGACGGCGCTGCAGGTCGTGCGCGGCCCCAGTCTTTACGGGGCGCGCCTGGAACCGCTGCTGCGCGCCTCCCCGCTCGAAGCCCCGATCGCCACGGTGCCCTATTCGGTGATCGCCGCGTTCCTTTCCCATCCCGGGATACTGTCGGTCAATGAGGTCCGGGCCGCCCCCTACCTGGTGGCGCTCCCCGGTGATCACCAGGTCGCCGGAACCGGCGACAAGGTATATGTCCGGAAACTCAGCGGCGTGCGCGGCGCGCGCTACAGCGTCATGCACGTCGATGAACCCCTGATCAATCCGGATAACGGTCGCAGAATGGGAAACCTGGCCATCTACGCCGGCACCGCAGAGCTCACCGAACCGGGACGGATCGCGAAGGCGACGCTGACCGCCTCGGGACGCGAAGCCCTGGAAGGCGACGTGCTGATCGCCGAGGACAACGCCTCCTCGCAGGATATCCTGCCCCATCCCCCGGCTCGCCCGATCTCGGCCCAGGTGATCGCCGTGGTCGATAACGTCCTGCTCGCCGGTCAGTGGGAAGTCGTGGCGCTCAACCGGGGTGCCCGGGATGGGCTGGATCGCGGCACTGTGCTCACCGCCGAGCAGCAGGGCACGCGCGTGGTGGACCGCTGTGCACGTATCGACGGCGCCAGCACCTGCACACGCCATACGGGCCTGCGCCTGCCCAACGAGAGTTCCGGCACGCTGCTGGTGTTCAAGACCTACGATCAGATGAGCTTTGCGCTGATCCTGAGCGAGGAAGATCCGATCCAGCTGCACGATCACATCCGCAATCCTTAGATTTCCCGGCGGTTTGCACCAGGAATGACGGGGCCGCCGGCGCGCCCGCCGCACTATGCTGCGGCTCCATGGATCTGCCCGAACTTCAGCTGCTGCTCGGCCGCGCGGTGGGCCTGCGCGCCTCGCAGCTGCTCACGCTGCTCGCACGCGCCGGATCGCGGCAGCAGGGCCTGGCAGCGTTGGAATCCGTCATCGGCGCAAGCCCCGATGCGCTGGCAGAGCTCGGCATCGGTGCAGGCGCGAGCCGCTGGCTGCACGCACCGGACCTTCGCCTGCTCGAATCCGACCGCGCCTGGAGCGCGCGCCGGTCGGTGCACCTGGTCGACGCGACGAGCCCGGCGTACCCGGCTCGACTCGCGCAGGCCGGCGCGGCCCCGGCGCTGCTATACGTGCAGGGCGATCCGGCCTGTCTGGCGAGTGCGCAGCTTGCCATCGTGGGCACCCGCCAGCCGAGCACACCGGGTCGCAGCAACGCTGCTCAATTCGCGGCTGGCCTCGCCCGCGCCGGGCTGACCGTCACCAGCGGCCTCGCGATCGGCATTGACTCGGCGGGTCATGAAGGCGCACTGGCGGCCTCCGGCCTGACGATCGCGGTGCTTGGCAGCGCGCTGGACCAGGTCTACCCCGCACAGAGCCGTGAACTGGCCGCCAGGATCGCGGCGCAGGGCGCAGTGGTCAGCCAATTCCCCCCGGGCACGCCGCCTTGCCGCGCGCATTTTCCGCAGCGCAATCGCATCATCAGCGGCCTCGCCCTCGGTACGCTGGTGGTCGAAGCGACGCCGGGCAGCGGCTCGCTGATCACGGCGCGGCTTGCGGCAAAGGCGCGGCGGCCCGTGTTCGCGATTCCCGGATCGATCCATAACCCGATGGCACGCGGCTGCCATGCGCTGATCCGCGCCGGTGCCCGGCTCGTCGAGAGTGTCGACGATATTCTCCAGGAATTGAATTATGCCCATAATAATCAACAGATTATGCCAGGCTTGCCCCTCCGGACCCCAGCCATGCTTCAGGCTCCTCGGTTGGACAAGGTCTCCGAAATCCTGTTAGATGCCATCGGGTTCGAACCGGCCAGCGTTGATGCGCTGGTGGAACGGACCGGCCTTCCGAGCCAATCCGTGGCGTCCAAGCTATTGATTCTTGAGCTCGAAGGCGTCGTGGAATCGCAGGCTGGCGGGTGGTACGTATGCCCGCAGGCCCGCCGCCGCTGAAGGACACTACCGACGGGCGCCGCATCACCGAACGAGCGATGGAAAACAGCGTTTTTGAAGTCCTGGTCTACGTGTTCGACCGCTACATGCTCGAGGAGCTGCCTGCGAGCGCCGAGCGGGAGAACCTGGCCCGCGACCTGGCCAGCGCCGGGTTCGGCGTAGCCTCTGTCGAGCGCGCGCTGGATTGGCTCGCCGACCTCGCAGAGATCCGGGACCGGCCGGCGCTGCGTGGCAGCGGCTCGTTTCGCGTCTATGCGCCCGAGGAGCTCTCGCGGCTCGACGTGACCTGCCGCGGGCTGCTCGCCTCGCTCGAGTCCGGCGGGATCCTGGCACCGAGCCAGCGCGAGATAGTCATCGACCGCCTGCTCGCGCTGGACACCGAGGAGCTGGACATTGAGCAGGTCAAATGGGTCGTGCTGATGGTGCTGTCGAGTCAACCGGGACAGGAACTGGCCTATGCAAGGATGGAGGATCTGGTCTTTGACGTCTCACACCAGAGTCCGCATTGAGAGCCGGCCGCCGCTGCACTCGCACAGACCCGCGGCCAGTCCGCGGTTTTTCATTTCTGGCTCCCTGAGCACGTAGCGCCATGCCCGACAATCTGGTCATCGTCGAATCTCCGGCCAAGGGCCGCACGATCAAGAAATACCTGGGCAAGGATTTCGAAGTTCTCGCCTCCTACGGCCACGTGCGTGACCTCGTGCCCAAGGAAGGCGCCGTCGACCCGGAGGCCGGGTTCGCGATGCGCTACCAGCTCATCGAACGCAACGAACGCCACGTCGAGGCGATCGCCCGCGCGCTGCGCAAGGCGAGCTCGCTCTATCTGGCGACTGACCCGGACCGCGAAGGCGAGGCCATCGCCTGGCATCTGTATGAGATCCTCAAGGAGCGCGGAGCACTGGAAGGCAAGGCGGTGCACCGCGTGGTGTTCCACGAGATCACACGCAATGCCATTCGTGAAGCCGTGGCCGCCCCCCGCGAGCTTTCGCTGGACCTGGTCAACGCGCAGCAGGCTCGGCGCGCGCTCGACTATCTGGTCGGCTTCAACCTCTCGCCGCTGCTGTGGAAGAAAGTGCGCCGGGGTCTGTCCGCGGGCCGCGTACAGAGCCCTGCATTGCGCATGATCTGCGAGCGCGAGGAGGAGATCGCCGCCTTCGTGCCGCAGGAATACTGGAGCATCGACGCCCAGGGCGAGCATTCGCAGCAGACCTTTCCGCTCAAGCTGATCGAATTCCAGGGCCGCAAGGTCGAGCAATTCAGCTTTGCCGACGCCACGAGCGCACACGCGGCGGAACAGACGCTGCGGTCCGCGGCAGGCGATGCCCGGACGCTTCGGGTGCTCGCAGTGGACCGCAAGCAGCGGCGGCGCAACCCCTCGCCACCCTTCACGACCTCGACTCTGCAGCAGGAGGCCTCGCGCAAGCTCGGATTCTCCGCTTCGCGCACGATGCGCCTGGCGCAGCAGCTGTACGAGGGAATCGATATCGGCGAGGGCAGCGTCGGTCTGATCACCTATATGCGTACCGACTCGGTGACACTGGCCGCGGAGGCGGTCACCGAGATGCGCGAGGTGATCGGGCGTGTCTACGGACCTGAGGCGCTGGCCAGCGAGATCCGCGTCTATCGAACCAAATCGAAGAACGCCCAGGAGGCACACGAGGCGATCCGCCCGACCTCGGCTGCCGTGATTCCCGCCGAGATCGAGCGCTGGCTCGATCCCGACCAGCTGAAGCTCTACGCCCTGATCTGGAAGCGTGCGCTGGCCTGTCAGATGGCACCTGCGGTGTTCGATACCGTCGCAGTGGACATGCTGGCCGGGTCGGACGGTCCTGCGCGTCACGTATTGCGCGCGAACGGCTCCACGCTGGTCACACCCGGCTACATCGCCGTCTACCAGGAAGGCAGCGATGACGCGGGCGATGACGACAGCGACCATGTGCTGCCGGTGATCGAGGTGGGCGATGGCGTGCAGCTGCGCGAGATCGTACCGCAGCAGCACTTTACCGAGCCGCCGCCGCGATTCACGGAGGCCTCGCTGGTCAAGGCGCTGGAGGAACATGGGATCGGCCGCCCATCGACCTACGCGACGATCATCTCGACGCTGCGCGACCGTGGTTATGCCGACATCGAAAGCCGCCGCTTCACGGCGACCGACATCGGCAAGATCGTCAACCGCTTCCTGACCGAGCACTTTCATCAGTACGTTGAATACGGCTTCACCGCGGCGATGGAGGATGAACTGGACGCGGTCGCGCGCGGCGAGGAGCGGTGGATCACGCCGCTGACGAAATTCTGGGGGCCGTTCATTCACCAGGTCGAAGACATCGAGAAGAACGTCACGCGCGAACAGGTTGCGCAGGCACGCGATCTCGGCGTCGATCCGGTGAGCGGCAAGCCGATGAGCGTGCGCATGGGCCGCTTTGGCCCATTCGTGCAGATCGGTACCCGCGATGATGCGGACAAGCCGCGTTTCGCGGGGCTGCGCCCCGGGCAGAAGATGGACACGATCCGGCATGAGGAGGCACTGGAGCTGTTCAAGCTGCCCCGCGCCCTCGGTACGACCGCGGAGGGCGAGGAGGTCGTAGCGAACATCGGCCGCTTCGGGCCCTACATCAAGTACGGCGCGCGCTACGTCTCGCTCAAGGACGACGATCCGTATACCGTCACGCTGGAGCGCGCGCTCGAATGCATCCGTGTCAAGCAGGAAGCCGACGCCAATCGCATCATCCAGGACTTCGGCGTCGAATCCATCCAGGTCCTCAACGGTCGCTACGGACCGTACATCAGCAACGGCGAGAAGAACGCGCGCATGCCGAAGGATCGCGACCCGAAGGCGCTGACGCTCGAGGAATGCCGCGCCCTGCTGGCGGCTGCCCCGGCGCGGCCGCAACGCGGTCGCGGACGGTTCGGTGGCAGGGCCGCTGGCGGCACCCGCACGGCAGCCAGCGGCGCGGCTCGCCGCCGGACCGGCACGGTGGCTGCAGAACCCGCGGTGCTGGCGAATGCGGCCAAGAATGCTTTGCCCGCGAAGGCGGCGCGCGAAAAGCCCGCCGCCCGCGGCGGCGCGCCGCCCAAGTCCAAGGCTGCGCGCAAGGCTGCCGGCGGCAAGAGTGCCAGCCGCAAGGCCGCGGTCGCACCGGCCGCGGCTCCGAAAAGCAGGCAGCGGAAGGCCGGGCCGGCCGTCGCTGCTGCGCCTGCCCGCTCCGTCGCGCGTCCGATCGCGGGCACGGCACGGCCGCGCACCAGGAAGGTCGCGGGCGCCGCCTAGCGGCCGGCCCCATGAAGTACCGCCATGCCTTCCACGCCGGCAATTTTGCCGACGTCCACAAGCATGTCGCGCTCGGTGCGCTGCTGCTGGCGATGCAGCGCAAGGACAAGGGACTGTTTTACCTGGAGACCCACGCCGGGGCGGGTTGCTACGATCTGTCGGCGGCTGGCAGCCACCGCAGTGCGGAAGCCAGACACGGAATCACAGCGCTGCTGGCAGCAGCGTCCGGGCTGACCGCACCCGAGCTGCTGCATTACTGTGGCCTCGTCGTGGCGCTGCGCACTCAGCTTGGCAATCCGATGGCCTATCCGGGCTCACCGTGGCTGGCAGCGCGACTGCTGCGGCCCCAGGATCGTGGCCTGTGCTGCGAATGGCAGCCCTCCGAATGCCGGGCACTAGAGCGCGCACTCGGCGGCATGCGCCGGATGCGCATTGAATGTGCGGACGGTTACAGTCAGTTGCGAGCGGTGCTGCCGCCGCGCGAGCGGCGCGCACTGCTGCTGATCGATCCGCCCTATGAAGAGCCAGGCGCGGAGCTCGAGCGGGCGCTTGCGGCCATCGACATCGTCCTCGATCGGCTTGCGAACGCAGTGATCGCGCTCTGGTACCCGATCAAGGACGAGCGTGCACTCGCGCCCTGGCTGCGGCGGGTCGCGCAGCAGCTCAAGGCCCCCACGCTGGACCTGGAACTGTGGATCCATGCGCGCGATTCACGCGTCGGGCTGAACGGATCGGGCCTGCTGGTGGTCAATCCGCCGTTCCAGTTCGAGCAGGAGGCGCGCAACTGGCAGCAGGAGCTGCAGGTCGAACTGGACCCGGCCGGCCGCGGCGGCAGTTCGACGCGCATGCTGGTCAGCGAGGCCGACCTGCCCCATGCCAGAGCCTGACCGTTACGCAGTGATCGGGCACCCGATCGCACACAGCCGCTCGCCGTGGATTCATGCCGAGTTCGCACGCGCGACCGGCCAATCCATGGTGTACACCGCGATCGATGCGACGCCGGCCGCGCTCGGCGAGGTGCTACGGTCATTCTTCGATAGCGGCGGGCGTGGGCTCAATGTCACCGTTCCGCACAAGCAGGCAGTGCTGGGACTGATGAGCTCCTTGAGTGAACGGGCACGGGTTGCGGGAGCCGTGAATACGATCGCACGACAATCCTCCGGCACGCTGTTCGGCGACAACACCGATGGCGTCGGGTTCATGCGCGACCTCACGATCAACGTCGCCGTCCCGGTCGAGACCCGCCGCGTGTTGCTGCTCGGCGCCGGAGGTGCGGCGCGGGGCCTGCTTAGCCCCCTGCTTGCCGCCCACCCGGCCGAACTCGTGATTGCCAACCGTGACCTGGCGCGCGCACTCGAGCTCGCCACCCGCTTCGCGGCCGCCGGCCCGCTGCGCGCCTGCGGCTATGACGGTCTGGCAGCGCTGGCGCCTAAGCCCTTCGACCTGATCGTCAATGCGACCGCAGCCAGCCTGCACCAGCAGCTGCCACCGCTGAGCCCTGGGCTGGTGGGTCCGGGCACCGTCTGCTATGACCTGGCCTACGGCCCCGCCAGCACGCCATTTGTGTTGTGGGCGCGCGCGCACGGCGCAGGCCTGACATGCATGGGCGCGGGCATGCTCGTCGAGCAGGCGGCGGAGGCATTCCTGCTCTGGCGCGGCGTGCGCCCCGACACCGCGGACGTGCTGGCCCAACTTCGGGCCTCCGGAGGCTGATTCCATGCGTATCGTGCACAACGCCGCGCTGAGCTGCATCGCCGCCTTGGTGCTGCTGGCCGCGAGTGCGCGGACGCCGGCGGCCGAACCTTCAGCCAGGGGAGGCGATGCACAGCTGCTGCAGCTCGCCGATCAGTACCTCGATGGCTATTACTTTCCGAACAATCCAACCGCCGCCACCATCGCGGGGGTTCATCGGTATGACGGGCGGCTCGAGGACTACAGCCTTGCAGGCATACGGCAGCGGATCCAGGCGCTGCACTCCTTCGAGCGGCGCTTCCTGGCAATCGATGCCGGCACGCTCTCGGAACGGGCGCGCGGGGATCGCGAGCTGCTGCTCTCGAACATCCGCAGCGCGCTGCTCGACCTGGAGACCATCCGGCCGTGGCAGAAGAATGCCGACGTCTACTCCTCGGGGCTCACGAACTCGGCATTCGCGCTCATGCAGCGCAGTTTCGCGCCCGCCGTGGCGCGCCTGCGGCTGCTGATTGCGCGCGAACGCGCGATGCCCGCGGCACTGGCGGCGGCTCGCGAGAATCTGCACAACCCGCCGGAGATCTTTACCAGGATCGCGATCGAGCAGCTGCCCGGAATCATCGGCTTCTTCGAGAACGACCTGCCCGCCGCGTTCCAGTCTGCCGACGATCCCGCGCTGCAGGCCAGCTTCCGCAACAGCAATGCCGCGGTAGTCCATGCGCTCTCGCGCTACCAGGAATGGCTGCAGCAGGACCTGCTGCCGCGCTCGCACGGCGATTTCCGGCTCGGCGCCCGGACCTTCAGCGCCAAGCTCGAGGACGACGAGATGGTCGATACACCGCTGCCGCAGCTGCTTGAGATCGGCATGGCGGACCTGCATCGCAATCAGGCCGATTTTGCACGCGTGGCGCACGAGCTCGAGCCCGACCGCAGCCCGCAGCAGGTGCTCGAGGAACTCAAGGCCGACCATCCCGATGGCGGACGGCTGTTGCAGGAGTTCCGTGATACCTTCGATGGCCTGCTTGGCTTCATCAACTCCCACCGGATCATCACGCTCCCCTCGGACGTGCGACCGCTCGTGCGCGAGACACCACCCTTCCTGCGCGCCACGACCTTCGCGTCGATGGACACGCCGGGAGCGTTCGAGACGCTGGCGCAGGAAGCCTACTTCAATGTCACGCTGCCCGATCCGTCGTGGTCCCCTGAACGCACGGCCGGCTTCCTGTCGGCCTTCAACTATCCGGCGATCAGTGCGATCGCATCACACGAGGCCTATCCGGGCCACTACATCCAGTTCCTGTGGTTGCATCAGCTGGACGATCGTGTGCGCCGGCTGCTCGGGGCCAATACCAACAGTGAAGGCTGGGCCCACTACTGCGAGCAGATGATGCTCGATGAAGGCTACGGCCAGCCGGGCACCGGCGCTCGGGACGCGCGCGAAGCGATACTGCTGCGACTGGGTCAGCTGCAGTGGGCCATCACGCGCGATGCCCGCTACATCGTCGGCATCCAGATGCACACCGGACAGATGAGCATCGACCAGGGCATCGACTTCTTCGTCAACGAGGGCTATCAGTCGCGCCAGACCGGCGAGGTGGAAACCAAGCGCGGCGCCTCCGATCCAACCTATCTCTACTACACGCTCGGCAAGCTCGAGATCCTGAAGCTGCGCGCGGACCTGCAGCGTCGCGACGGGGATCGATTCAGTCTTGGCGCGTTCCACGACGCGTTCATGCAGCAGGGCTTTCCGCCGATCAGGATCGTGCGCCGCGCGCTGCTGCACGATGACTCGCCACCGCTGTAGCGACCGTCCAGCGACCTCTAGCCGCTCGGATTGAGCCAGGCGTCGTTGCCCTCGATCAGCCGCAGCGCCTCGGGCGGCCCCCACGAGCCGCGGGCGTAGTCGTAGACCGGCGTACGGTCGCCCAGTACCGGATCGACCACCGCCCACTGCGCCTCGATCGCATCCTGGCGACCGAACAGCCCGAGGTCACCACGCAACGCGTCACCGAGCAGACGCTCATAGGGCGTCAGCGCATCGGCCGGCTGGCGCGTCACGATGAGCTCGACGTCCTCGCCGGCCATGCGCTCGCCGGGAGCCTTGACCCGCATGCCGAGGGCGATCAGCACCTCGCGGTTCAGCCGCATGCGCAGGTGGCTCGACAGACTCGGCACGAGTTCGTCGAACACCTCGCGCGGCGGCCGGCGGAATTCGACCACTACTTCGGTGGCCGTTACCGGCAGGCACTTGCCGGCGCGGATGTAGAACGGCACGTCGGCCCAGCGCCAGCTGTCCACGTACAACCGTACCGCCGCATAGGTCTCGACCTGCGATCCCTCGGCGACGCCCGGCTCGCGCCGGTAGCCTTGATACTGGCCGCGCACCACGCTGTGCAGGTCGAGCGGCCGCATCGCGCGCAGCACGCGCGACTTCTCATCGCGCAGCGCCGCCGCCGTCGCGTGCAGCGGTGGATCCATGATCAGGTTGCTCAATACCTGCAGCAGGTGGTTCTGGATCACGTCCCGGATCGCGCCGGCCTCATCGTAGAATGCACCGCGCCCGCGAACATCGAAATCCTCCGCCATCGTGATTTGCACACTGCGGATGTGGGCGCGATTCCACAGCGGTTCGAGGAACGCGTTGGCGAAGCGGGTGTAGAGGATGTTCTGCACCGGCTCCTTGCCGAGATAGTGATCGATGCGGAAGATCGAATCTTCGGGAAAATGCTGCTGCAGGATCGCGTTGAGCGCACGCGCCGACGCGAGGTCGCGGCCGAAGGGCTTCTCCAGCACCACCCGGGCGTTGCTCGCGCATCCGGCCGCGGCGAGCGCGTTCACCACCGTCGCGAACACGCTCGGCGGGATCGCGAGGTAGTGCAGCGGCGCGCGTGCATCGCCGAGTTCCGCTCGCAGGCGTTCGAAGGTCGAAGCCGCGCGATAGTCGCCGTCGACGTAGCGCAGCTGCGCGGCGAGGCGCGAGAAGACCGACTCCTCGAGCGTGCCGTACTCCGCGATCGAGGCGCGCGCGCGCTCGATCAGCTGCTCGCGCGTCCAGCCGGACCGGCCCACGCCGACGATCGGCGCATTCAGGGCGCCGCGACGCACGAGCGCCTGCAGCGCCGGGAAGATCTGCTTGTAGGCCAGATCACCCGTGGCGCCGAAGAACACGAAGGCATCGGATGCGGAAGTTTCCACTCGCGACTCAGCCGGGACGCGCGGACGCGCGTTCCACGTGTCCACCGAAGCCGAGCCGCATTGCCGAAAGCACGCGGTTGGCGAATTCCGCCTCGCCGCGCGAACTGAAGCGCGCGAACAGCGCGCTGGCGAGCACCGGCACGGGCACGCCGGCCTCGATGGCGCTCTGCACCGTCCAGCGGCCCTCCCCGGAATCGGCCACGTTGCCGGCAAACTGCGCCAGCGTCGGATTGCTGGCGAGCTGGCCCGCCAGCAGGTCGAGCAGCCATGAGCTCACGACACTGCCGTGCCGCCACAGCTCCGCGATTTCGTCGAGCCGGAATGCGAACGCATGCGGTTCGGCGTGCAGTCCGGGCGCGGTCTCGGCATCGATGGCGCGCTGCACTGCCGGCTGACTGACATGCTGCAGCAGATTGAAACCCTCGGCAAAGGCGGCCATGAGGCCATACTCGATGCCGTTGTGGACCATCTTGACGAAGTGCCCCGCACCGCTGGGTCCGACGTGCAGGTAGCCGTGCGCCGCTGTGCTACCGGTCGTACCGGCACTGCCGGTGGGGGCCGCGAGAGCGCTGAGGATCGGCTCCACCTTCGCGACGGCATCGGCATCGCCGCCGATCATCAGGCAGTACCCGCGCTCCAGTCCCCCCAGGCCGCCGCTGGTGCCGACATCGAGGTAGTGGATACCCCGTGATGCGAACTCCCGCGCCCGACGCAAATCGTCACCATAGTAGGAGTTGCCGCCGTCGATGATGATGTCACCCGTTCGCAGTGCCGGAGCGAGGCTGGCAAGCAGCGGATCGACGGCGCCGGCGGGGATCATGATCCAGACGATTCGTGGTGCGGGTAGCTTGGAGAGCAGGTCCGGAGGGTTCGCCGCTGCCGTCGCACCGACGTCGGCGAGGGCCGCGCCGGCCGCAGGATCGCGGTCGAATACCACACATCGATGGCCCGCCTGCGCCAGGCGGCGAACCATGTTTGAGCCCATGCGGCCGAGGCCGATCATTCCGATGTTCACTTTCTCTCCCGTGTATCGGCAGCTCCGTGCCGGCATGCAGGTGGCATCAGAGCACAAACGGTGCCGGCGGGATATCGGTGGCCGGCCGCGAATCGTGGGTTCAGGCCCTGTCGCTGGCCTCGGCCCTGGCTACGGTGACGCAATTGCGTCCGCGTGCCTTGGACTCGTAGAGCGCCCGGTCGGCGCGCGAGATAAAGGCATCGAGCGCCTCGACCTGGATGCGCGCCGCGACGCCGATCGACACCGAGACGCCGCCGACGACCTCGTCGGTATCGGCCCGGCGCAGCGCGCCGCGCGAGACCGATGTTCGTACGCGCTCCGCGAGCGCACTGGCGCCTGGCAGATCAGATTGTGCGAGCAGCACCGCGAACTCGTCACCACCGATGCGCGCAATCGATCCGCGCTCGCCGATGCAGCCGCGCAGCACGTTGGCGACCGCCACGATGACCTTGTCGCCGAGCAGGTGCCCGTGGGTGTCGTTGATCGCCTTGAAATTGTCGATGTCCAGCATCAACAGGCAGCAGCCAGCCGGACCGTCGCGTTCCAGGCGCACCAGTTGCTGGTCGAAGCCGCGGCGATTCAGCAGCGCCGTGATCGGATCGCGCTGCGCGAGACCCTGCGCCACCTCGAGTTCCCCGCGCAGGCGCTCGACCTCGAGCGCGCTGCGTCGCAGGTGCTCGTGAAATTGTTCGGTGGAGGCCTGCATGCGCGTGGTATCCGTGATCAGCGAGTGCACGATCACGTCGAGCGCGTCGCCGCCGAGCCCGTGCTCGAGGCGGCCGCGGTAGCCGTTGAGCTCGGAGCCGAATTGCTGCACTTCCTGGCCGGCTTCGTGGGCCGCCCCATCGACGTCCTTCATCAGCCGCTCGATGTCGACACGCATCCGCACCGAGGCATCGATGTCCCGCTGTGCGACATGGGCCGCGTAGAATTGATAGATGTCCTCGTCGTTGAGCTGCGTCCCCTTGGCGAGGCGCGCGTCGATCGCGGTGCGCAGCGCGGGATTGATTCCCGCCGCGTATTCGTACCAGACAGCGTAGCTCATCGGATGGAAGCCTGCGGAATGCCGTGCCATCAGCGGCAATACCATACGCAGCAACTCTGCGGATTGCTCGCGCGTATCCCAATAGCGCATGTCGGACGTCCCTGTGGATCGCTGTGCACCGGCACGCGACCGTCGATCAATTATGGACAGAAGCCGCCGGCTTTAACAGTACCTGCGCAGTTCGCAGGCCGCCGCGCGTGGCGCACGCCCGATCAGAAGTAGGCAACGCCGCTGGATTCGAGCGCGCGATATTGCCAGTATCGAATCTGCGACGCATCGGCGAACACGTCTGCATCGCTGGTGTACTCGACGCCGCTGGGCGCGCGGTTGTACCAGAGCGTGTCGAACCAGGCCAGCGCGTTGGTTGCCACGCCTGCTCCCGACGGCAGTTCGACTACGAACGCGCTCGTGAGGTTGAAGTCATCGAGGTCGTAACGGCTCAGGGAAGCCGTGCCGACCAGCAGCCAGTCCCGTGCCGCATCCTGAACCAGCACGACGCCCGGACTGAACTGCTCGCCGTGCGTTCGGTACCAGCGCACGCGAATCGCGCCGTCGCTCTGCACGATCAGTTCCGAGCTGACCTGGCGATTGGGCAGACCCGAGCGCTCGAAGCCGTAGCCGTCCTTGCCCGGGTCGAGCAGCACTCGCACCGCGACGCCGCGTCGGGCCGCATCCAGCAGTGCACGCACCAGCTCGCGCTGCGAGAGGTACAGCGCCGCGATCGCGATGCGATCGCCGGCGCCGGTCGCGTCGATGCGCCTGACGAGCGTGTCGCCGATCGCACCCTCGGTGAGGACTCGGGCACGCGCCGCGCCGACGCCGCGTGGAGGCGGCACCGCGCTACGCCGCTGCTGCTCGAGCAGTCGCTGCGCACGAGCCTGCACGACGCCGCCATCCTGCCAGCCGGAGAACTGCGCGATCACGAATTCGGATTCGAGCACCGGTTCGAGCGCACCGCCCGAGAGCTGCAACGCGCTCGCGCTGTGCAGGCCGGCCTCGGCATGCAGGGGACGCGAGAACACCAGCCCGTCCAGCCCTCCGGCACCATCGTCGGCGATCAGCAGTTGGCGATGACTGCGCTGGTAGCCCTGTAGCGCACCCCACAGTCCGAACGATATGCCGGAGGGACCGACCATCAGTGGGTTCGGCCATGCTCCGCGCAGCTGCGTGGTGGTCCACCAGCGGCAGCAAAGTTCCCAGAGCGCAGCAAAGCCGCCATCCGGGGAGCGTAGTCGGTCCTCGTCGACTACCAGCACCTGGATGCCAGCCTGGCGCAGGCGCCCCAGCAGCGCCCCGGATGCATCCATCAGCACACTGGACCGATCGGTCAGCACGAGTGCCGCGAGCGCTGGGTGCAGCGAGCGCGCCCGGAGCAGCGCCTCAGTCAACGGGGCGGCCAGCGGCGCTGCCGCGCGCATCCGCGACGCCGCAGGTCCCGACGCGCCCAGGTCCCCGAACAGGCCGGTGTCGAGCACGAGCAGCTCGCGCGCCCGCGCGATCATCTGCAGCATCTGGGAATCGATCTGCTGTTCGATCAGCGGCTGGCCCTGGCCGTCGGCCGCCGTCTGGTTATAGAGAAAGCGCACGGCATCGGCGGGCACCGGCAGCCAGGGCCCGGAGATGTGCACCCCGGGGGGCAGATGGCGCAAGGACAGCCACAGTGCGAGTACCAGCCACGCCGCCAGCAGGCTCACTCCCAGCAACCGCAGCGGCCAGGCCAGACTGCCGGCCCACGCGGGCATCACGCGATCCTGGCCCGTCCCGCCCGGTCCAGTCGCGGCGAGAGGCGGCGACTCGTTCAGGCCGATACGGGCCGGAGCGCCGTCGGCGATGCCGGCACCAGGTTGGCGAAGGCGGCGCGGCCGCCCTGTTGGGCCAGCAGCATCGGCATGAGCTCATCGATGCTGCGCGCCGGACCAAACAGCTGGCCCTGGGCCTCGTTGCAGCGGTTGTGGCGCAGGAATTCGAACTGGCGTACCGACTCGACGCCCTCGGCCACGACCTCCATGCCGAGGCTGTGACCCATGTCGATGATGGTGCGCACCAGCACGGCGTCGGCCGCATCATCGGCTGCATCGCGCACGAACGACTGGTCGATCTTGAGGGTGCCGATCGGAAACTGCTGCAACGCCGACAGCGAGGAGTAGCCGGTACCGAAATCGTCGATCGACAGATGCAGCCCCATGTCGTGCAGCTGGTTGAGCATCTGGACTGTCCGCTGCGGGTCCGCCATCAGCGTGGTCTCGGTGATCTCGAGCTCGAAATGACGGGGCGACACTGCGTGCCGCTCGAACACCGAGCGGCAATTGAGGATGAAGCTCGCCTGCTTGAGCTGCTTGAGCGAGAGATTCAGCGATATGCGCCCGGGATCGGCGACGTGCCGCCGCAGCGAGCGGAAGTCCATGCAGACGCGATCGAGCACCCATTCGCCGATCGCGCCGATCAGGTCATTCTCCTCGGCAATCGGAATGAACTGCGCAGGCGGTATGTCGCCGTGCCCTGGCACCCGCCAGCGCAGCAGCGCCTCGGCGCCGACGATCCGGCCGTCGCGCAGGTCGACCTTCGGCTGATAACGCACCACGAATTCGTCACGCTCGATCGCGCGTCGCAGCTTGCTCTTGAGCATCAGCCGCTCGACCGCGGCCGCGTTCATCTCTGGCGAATAGAACGCGAAGGTGTTGCCGCCGTTCTGCTTTGAGTAATACATCGCCGCGTCGGCATTGCGGATCAGGTCGATCACGTTCTCGGCATCACGGGGACACAGCGCGACGCCGATGCTCACCGACAGGAATACTTCCTGCTGATTGACGTGAAATGACTCCCCGGCGGCTTTGAGCACCGTGCGCGCGAGCTGCGCGACCGGGCCACTCGCCTGCTCGCCGTCCTGGCTGATGCCGTCGACGAACAGCGCGAATTCGTCGCCCGCAAGTCGTCCCAGGACCACTTCGTTCTGCAGCACGCGCGTGAGCCGCTCGGTCAGAACCTCGAGCACGCGATCGCCCGAGGCATGGCCGAACGTGTCGTTGACTTCCTTGAAACGGTCCATGTCGATGTACAGCATCGCGACACCATGGCCGGCACGGCGCGCGCGTGCCATGGCCTGCTGCAGCAGATGCTGGAACTGCATGCGATTCGGGATCTTCGTGAGCGCGTCATAGCGCGCCAGGTAGCGGATCCGGCGCTCGGCGCGCTTGCGCTCGGTGATATCGCGCGCGACGAAGATGTCGCCTTCGAACTGCGGGTCGTCGGTGGCGATGCTGGAGCCGACGAAGGACACCGGGATGGTCTGCCCCGACTGCGTTCGCAGAACGGTCTCGCCGGAGGCGAGCGCGCCCTTGAGCAGCTCCTCCCTGGGTTTGTCCGCGCCGTCGAGCAGCGTGGCGATGTCCGTACCCGCGAGCTCCTGATCACTGCGACCGGTGAGCAGGCGGGCCGCTTCGTTCGCGATGCGGATGATGCCGCCGGGCGCGGTCACGAACACCGCATCCGTCATGCTGTTGAGCACGCTGTGCAGGTAGTCGCGCGTGATCGTCGTATTGCGCAGCGCGAGCCGCATGTTCTCGAAGGCCTGCTCGAGCTCTCCTAGCTGGTCGCGCTGGGTGCGCGCCAGCGCCTGGCGAAAGTCACCGCGGCTGATCTGCCCCACCGCGTCGATCAGCGCGTGCACGGTACGATCGAGACGATCGCGCTGGCGCCACGACCACGCCACGGCGAAAGCCGCGGCCAGGACCGAAAACAGCAGTGCCCACGCCGACAGCTCGCGACCGCGCCCGAGGTAGCCCACGACGGCACTCAAGCCCAGTACCAGGCTGCTCAGGAGCATCAGATTTTTGTATCGTGCGCCGTGCATGCGGCCATTTCCCCCTCAATACTTGGAATCATGCCGGATGTGCCGCATAAGGGCCACAAATGATCCACGTGCTTGACCCCGAGCAGCTCACCGGGCGGGTGCGCACGCACCTGGTCGAATTGGCCGGCGGGGACGGCACGCTGCACCGGGATGCCGCCGGGGCGTTCCTGGCCCTGCAGCAGGCCGCAGCCCGCGACGGGTTTGCGCTGACTGCGCTGTCGACGTTCCGGGATTTCGATCGCCAGCTGCGGATCTGGAACGAGAAATTCCGGGGCGGCCGCCCACTGCTCGATCGCGAGTCGCGCCCGCTCGATCTGTCGCAGATGAGCGACGAAGCGATCGTCCGCGCCATCCTGCGCTGGTCGGCGCTGCCCGGTGCCAGCCGCCACCACTGGGGCACGGAGATCGATGTGATCGATCGCTGCGCGCTGCCTGCAGGCACTTCGGCGCGGCTGCTGCCCGCGGATTTCGCGCCGACCGGTCCGTTCTCGCGACTGGATGCCTGGCTTGAAGAGCACGCGGGACGCTTCGGGTTCTTCCGGCCCTACGACTGCGACCGTGGCGGGGTGCAACCCGAGCCCTGGCACCTGAGTTATGCCCCAATCGCCCATGCCGCTCTTCCGGACCTGACCCCGGAGGTGCTCGCTGGGGCGTTGGCCGGCGCGGCCATCGAGGGAGCCGCGGTGATCGGCCGGGAGCTTCAAGCGATCCATGCGCGCTACATTTGCGCGATAGCGCACCCGGGCGAGCTGGCCCTGGCGGCCGCCAGGATCCCGTGGGAAATCAGTCCTGCAGCCAGGCCTTCTTGAAATACCCCACCATCAGGGTCCGCACGGTGCCAAGGGTATCGGGATCGGCGGCATACAACGGAGGATTGCGCCGCAGCATGCGCCAGCTCTCGCTTCGCAGTACCTGCTCCAGATACTGCATGTTGCGGTTGATGGCCTCGATGTACGGGTTGCGGCCGTCGAACAGGATCTCGAGAAAGCGGTAGGAGCGCTCGAATGCCGCATCCAGCCGCGTCGCCCGGGTATGGTTCACGAATTCGGGTGTCTGGCGCAGCAGGTCGAGGCCGGAGGCGTAGCGCACTTCGCGGCGTCCATCGCCGGTGCTCATCGCGACGCCGCCCAGCACGAACTCCGGATAGAGTCGATCGCGGCATTTCTCCAGATAGCAGCGATCGGAAAGCTGGGCAATCATGTCGGCGGTACCGAGCAGGTGCCCGAGCCTGGTGTCGCGCGCATCACGCGTCACGATCTGGCTGAAGGGTCGCTCATAGCCGGTGTAGTGCACGATCTGCGAGGCGACCGGCGCCCAGGGCGCGAGGCCGAGCTGCGGCAGATACTGCTGCAGGTACTCCGCACCACGACTGACGTGATTGCGAGTGAATTCGGCGCCATTGGCCTGCGCCTGGTCGGTGCTGCGGCGCAGGTAGCCGACGTCATGGAACAGCGCCAGCACGACGCCGAGCACCGCGCGTTCCTCGCCGAGCTGCGAGGCCGGGTCGGCCTGGCGCTCATAGCCGGCCAGCAGCCGAGCCATTGCGAGCGTCACGTCGAGCGTGTGCTGGCGGTCGTGATAGACCGTATCGACTCCCGCATAGCCGGGAATGCGGCCGGCGAACAGCTCGTCGAAGTCGCCGAACGCGCGCTCGACGGGCCGCAGAGCGAGCCGCGGCCAGCTCGACACCAGCAGTTTTCCGACGGCCCGCAGCACATCCTGCGGCGAGCTCACGCGCACCGTATTGGTGATGTCGTAGTCGCTGCGGCGGATGCTATCGAGCGCACCCGGATCGCTGCGCGTACCACCGGGGTGCTCGTTGGGCAGGGAGGTCATTGACCGCAGAGTCTAGGGGAGCCCGGGTGTGACGGCCAGCGACGCGCTGCACAGTTCACACCGGCGCGGGGCCTATATGTCAAAGCTCGCCAGCACCGGTGCGTGATCTGAGGCGCGTTCGGCGCCGCGTGGCCCGCGATCGATTTCGCAGCTGGTGCAGTGCGCTGCGAGCGCCCGGGCCACCAGAATCAGGTCGATGCGCAGTCCCGCGTTGCGGCGGAACGAGGCGGCGCGGTAGTCCCACCAGCTGAAGCTCCCAGGCGGCTGCTCGAATTCCCGGAACACATCGACCATCCCGAGCTGCAGCAGGGTGCGCAGCGCCGCGCGCTCCGGAGCGCTGACATGTACGCTCCCTGCCCACGCGGCCGGGTCGTGCACGTCGCGGTCCTCGGGCGCGATATTGAAATCCCCGAGCGCCACCAGCCGCGGGTACGTCCGCAGCTCGGACGCAAGCCACGAGCGCAGCGCCTCGAGCCAGCGCAGCTTGTACTGGTACTTGTCCGAGTCCAGCGACTGCCCGTTCGGCACGTAGAGGTTGACGATCCTCAAGGCGCCGACGCTGGCGGCCAGCACCCGCCGCTGCGGGTCCTCGAAGCCGGGAATGGCTCGCTCCGCTGCCTGCAGCGGTTCGCGCGACAGGATCGCGACCCCGTTATAGGTCTTCTGCCCGCTGCACAGGTAGTGGTAGCCGGCGGCCTCGATCTGCGCGCCCGGAAACGCCTCGTCCGGCAGCTTGATCTCCTGCAGCACTACGACGTCCGGATTGCGCTCGCGCAGCCAATCCAGCAGCTGCGGCAGCCGCACGCGCAGCGAATTGACGTTCCAGGTGGCGATAAGCATTACACACGATAGCGCGCCGCGTGCCGGGCGGCGAGTGTGCCGCAGCCGGGTCGATTCTTTACGGAATCCTTATGCGGGGCGGCGCAGCATGCGCACGTTCCAAACAACGGGGACACGCATGGATATCTGGTTCCTTGGACTGACGCTGCTACTGGCGCTGCTCACGTGGGGCGGCATCGTATTGTGCGAACGCCTGGAGCGGCGACCGTGACCGCGCTGTACTGGATCTCGCTGGGCCTGGCGGTCGCGCTGTTCGGCTACCTGCTGTACGCGTTGCTCAAGGCGGAGGATTTCTAGCTATGAGTGCGAATGGATGGCTCCAGCTCGCGATCTACCTGATCGTGCTGCTGCTGCTGGTCAAGCCGCTGGGGGCGTACATGGCAGGCGTGTACGCGGGCGATGGTGCGATCGTGCGCCTGTGCGCACCGTTCGAGCGCCTGCTCTACCGGCTCTGCCGTATCGACGCTGCCGAGTCGATGAGCTGGCAGCGCTATGCGCTCGCGATGCTGGCCTTCAACCTGCTCGGCGCGCTCGCCGTTTACGCATTGCAGCGAGCACAGGCAGTACTGCCCTGGAATCCGCAGCAGCTTGGTGCGGTATCGGCCGACTCGTCGTTCAACACCGCCGTGAGCTTCGTCACCAATACCAACTGGCAGGGCTATGGCGGCGAATCGACGATGAGCTACCTGACGCAGATGCTGGGCCTTGCGGTGCAGAACTTCCTGTCGGCGGCCACGGGCATCGCCGTGGTGATCGCGATGATCCGCGGATTCACGCTGCGCCAGGCGCGCCAGATCGGCAATTTCTGGGTCGACACGACCCGCTCGACGCTCTACGTGCTGCTGCCGCTGTCCCTGGTCCTGGCGCTGGTGCTGGCCGGCCAGGGCGTCGTCCAGAGTTTCAAACCCTATCAGAGCGCCGCGCTCATCGAACCCATCATGGTCGACCAGCCGGTCACCGATGCCGCGGGCAATCCGGTCAAGGACGCCCAGGGCAATCCGCAGACCAAGGCCGTCAAGGTGGATACCCAGACCATACCGCTCGGCCCCGCTGCGAGCCAGATCGCGATCAAGCAACTGGGCACCAACGGCGGCGGATTCTTCAACGCCAACTCGGCGCACCCGTTCGAGAATCCGACACCGCTCAGCAATTTCCTCGAACTGCTCGCGATCCTGCTGATTCCGGCCGCGCTCTGCTACACCTTCGGGCGCATGGTCGGTGACACGCGGCAGGGCTGGGCGGTGCTCGCGGCAATGCTGGTGCTGTTCGTGCCGTTACTCGGCTTCACGGCCTGGGCCGAAGGCCGCGGCAACCCGGCCTACCCCGCACAGGTCGCGCAGCAGCACTCCGTGCTGCAGTCCGGCGGCAACATGGAAGGCAAGGAAACGCGCTTCGGCGTGGCCAACTCGGCGCTGTGGTCGGCAGCCACGACCTCGGCCTCGAACGGCTCGGTCAACGCGATGCATGATTCCTACACCCCGCTCGGCGGCCTGATACCGATGTGGCTGATCCAGCTCGGCGAGGTAATCTTCGGCGGCGTCGGCAGCGGGCTGTACGGCATGCTCGTGTTCGCGATCATCGCGGTATTCATCGCCGGGCTCATGGTCGGGCGCACTCCCGAATACCTCGGCAAGAAGCTCGAGTCCTTCGAGATGAAGATGGCCTCGCTGGTGATCCTGATCCCGCCCTTCCTGGCGCTGGTGGGCACCTCGATCGCGGTGTCCTACCCCGCCGGACGCGCCGGCACCGCCAATCCCGGTGCGCACGGATTCTCCGAGATTCTGTACGCTTTCTCCTCGGCCGCGGGCAACAACGGCAGCGCCTTCGCAGGCCTGTCGGCCAACACGCCGTTCTACAACACGATGCTCGGCATCGTGATGTGGGCCTCGCGTTTCTGGCTGATCGTGCCGGTGCTCGCGATCGCCGGCAGCCTCGCTTCCAAGAAGCGCGTGCCCTCGGGCGCGGGCACGCTCGCCACCGACACGCCGCTGTTCGTCGTGCTGCTGGCCGCCACGGTGGTGATTGTTGGCGCGCTCGCGTTCTTCCCTGCCCTCGCGCTCGGACCTGTGGTCGAGGAACTGCAGTTTCAGGCCCATTGAAGGAACCCGCACCCCATGGCCACGATAGCCCGCGCCCGTCCGCTGTTCGATCCGCCGCTGGTCCGCCAGGCGATCCGCGACTCGTTCGTGAAGCTCGCGCCCTGGGTGCAGTGGCGCAATCCCGTCATGTTCGTGGTGCTGGTCGGCAGCCTGCTGATCACCGGTCTTTGGATCGCGCAGGTCGGTGGCGGCCTCATGCACGAGGGACGTCCGTCCTTCGTGCTCGCGATCGCGCTGTGGTTGTGGGCCACGCTGCTGTTCGCCAACTTCGCCGAGAGCCTGGCCGAAGGTCGCGGCAAGGCGCAGGCCGCGGCGCTGCGCTCGACCAAGCGCGACGTCCCGGCGCGCCGACTGCGCGGTGAGGATCCTTCCGGGCCCGTCGAGACGGTTCCCGGCAGTAGCCTGCGACGCGGCGACGTGGTGCTGGTCGACGCCGGCGACACGATCCCGGGAGACGGCGAGGTGGTGTTCGGCACCGCATCGGTGGACGAGAGCGCGATCACCGGCGAGTCGGCGCCTGTGATCCGCGAGGCCGGCGGGGACCGCTCCGCGGTCACGGGTGGCACACGCCTGCTTTCCGACTCACTGCGCATCCGCATCACCGCCGATCCGGGCGAGGCGTTCCTGGACCGAATGATCGCAATGGTCGAGAACGCGAAACGCGCCCGCACCCCGAATGAGATCGCGCTCGCGATCCTGCTGGCGGGCCTGACGCTGATCTTCCTGAAGACCACCGCGACGCTGCTGCCCTACTCGTTGTACAGCGTGTCGGTTGCGGGCCAGGGCACGCCGATCACGATCACGGTGCTCGTGGCGCTGCTGGTATGCCTGATTCCGACCACGATCGGCGGTCTGCTCTCCGCGATCGGCATCGCGGGCATGGATCGCATGATCCAGGCCAACGTGATCGCAACCTCGGGACGAGCCGTCGAGGCCGCGGGCGACGTCGACGTACTGCTACTGGACAAGACCGGCACGATCACGCTCGGCAACCGTCTCGCCTCCCGCTTCATCCCGGCACCCGGCGTAACCATCGAGGAGCTGGCCGATGCGGCGCAGCTGGCGTCGATCGCCGACGAAACGCCTGAAGGCCGTTCGATCGTCGTGCTGGCCAAGCAGCAGTACGGCATCCGCGGCCGCGACTTGAGCGCGCTCGGCGCGCAGTTCATTCCATTCTCAGCGCAGACCCGGATGAGCGGCGTCGATTTCGAGGGTGGTTGCATCCGCAAGGGTGCCGCGGATGCGATCGGGCGCTGGCTGAAGGGGAATGGCGCGGCCCTCGGCACCGAGCTGCAGCGCACGGTCGAAGCGGTCGCGCGAGCGGGCGCGACCCCGTTGGTCGTTGCCGACGCCACGCATGCGCTCGGAGTGATCGAGCTCAAGGACATCGTCAAGGGCGGGATCCGCGAGCGCTTCGCCGAACTGCGTCGCATGGGTATCCGTACGATCATGATCACCGGCGACAACAGCCTGACCGCGGCGGCAATCGCGGCCGAGGCCGGAGTCGATGACTTCCTGGCCGAGGCGACGCCTGAGGCCAAACTGCAGCTGATACGGGATCATCAGGCCCAGGGCCGCATGGTGGCGATGTGCGGCGACGGCACCAACGACGCTCCGGCACTGGCACAGGCCGACGTCGCGGTCGCGATGAATACCGGCACGCAGGCGGCGAAGGAAGCCGGCAACATGGTGGACCTCGACTCCAATCCGACCAAGCTCATCGAAGTGGTCGAGGTCGGCAAGCAGATGCTGATCACGCGCGGCTCGCTGACCACCTTCAGCATCGCGAACGACGTCGCCAAGTACTTTGCGATCATTCCGGCTGCCTTCGCGACCACCTATCCGCAGCTCAATGCGCTGAACATCATGCACCTGGCCAGCCCCGACAGCGCGATTCTGTCGGCGGTGATTTTCAATGCGCTGATCATCATCGCCCTGATCCCGCTGGCACTGCGTGGTGTGCGCTACCGTCCGGTGGGCGCCGATGCGTTGCTGCGCCGGAACCTGCTGATCTATGGCGTGGGCGGGCTCATCGTGCCCTTCATCGGCATCAAGCTCATCGACGTGGTGCTGCAGGGACTGCCCTGAAGTCCCGCGGCGCCGCTCTTAAGGAGTTCGGACCATGGCAAAGCTGCTGCTGCAATCCCTGCTGATGCTCATCGTGTTCAGCCTGCTCACCGGGATCCTCTATCCGCTCGCGGTCACGGGACTCACCCAGCTGTGCTGCACCCGCACGGCGGGTGGCTCGCTGATCTATCGCGACGGGCGGGTGGTCGGATCGCGACTGCTGGGACAGCCCTTCGACCAGCCACGCTACTTCTGGCCGCGTCCGTCGGCCACTTCGCCAGCGCCCTACAACGGGCTGGCTTCCGGCGGCTCGAACCTCGGGCCGACGAACTCCGCGCAGATCGACGCCGTGAAGGCGCAGGTCAAGCGCCTGCAGGACGCCGACCCCGGCAATGCCGATCCGATCCCGGTCGACCTGGTCACCGCTTCGGCCAGCGGGCTGGATCCCGAGATCAGCCCGGCAGCGGCCGAGTACCAGGTTGCGCGCGTGGCCCGCGAGCGCGGAGTGGATCCGGGACCGGTGCGAGCCCTGGTTATGCGCCACACGGACTTGCGCCAGTGGGGCATTCTGGGAGAGCCTCGTGTCAACGTGCTGGAGCTGAACCTGGCCCTCGATGCGCTGCGCTGAGCCCCACCACGGGTAACTGCGAGGACTGAATCGAAGATGGATGAACGATAGCCGGCCCGATCCGGATCAGCTGCTGGCGCAGGTCCGGGCGACGGAGGCGCTGGCGGAGCGCGGTCGCCTCACGATTTTCTTCGGCGCCAACGCCGGGGTGGGCAAGACCTATGCGATGCTCGAGGCCGCGCAGCGCCGCCACGCGGAGGGCGTCGATGTCGTCGTCGGCTACGTCGAGCTGCACGGCCGTCCTGAAACCGAACGCCTGCTCGCGGGCCTGGAACTGCTGCCGCCGCGCCTGGCCGAGGTCGGCGGCAGCATGCGTCGCGAGCTCGACCTCGATGCCGCGCTGCGGCGCAAGCCGCGGCTGCTGCTGGTCGACGAGCTCGCGCATGCGAATCTGAGCGTCGGCGGTGTTCCACCGCGGCACCAGAAGCGCTGGCAGGACGTCGACGAACTGCTGGATGCCGGCATCGACATCTACACGACGTTCAACGTACAGCACCTCGAGTCGCTCAACGACGTAGTCGCGCAGATCACCGGGGTGCGCCAGCTGGAGACGCTGCCGGATCGGGTGTTCGACCGCGCCGACGAGGTGAAACTCGTCGATCTGCCCCCCGACGACCTGCTGCAGCGGTTGCGCGAGGGTCGGGTCTATCTGCCGCATCAGGCCGAGCGCGCGCTCGAGAATTTCTTTCGCAAGGGCAACCTGATCGCGCTGCGCGAACTGGCGCTGCGCAAGACGGCGGACCGCGTCGACCAGGCGATGCGCGAATACCGCCAGCAGAAGGCGGTCAGCGGCGCCTGGGCGGCGCGAGAACGGCTGCTGGTTGCGGTGGGCCCCGACGCGCAGGCCGAGCGCCTGGTGCGCGCGGGGCGGCGGCTCGCGGACGGACTCGGCGCCGAGTGGCTGGTGGTCTACGTCGAGACTCCCGATCTGATCGGCCTGTCCGAAGCCGATCGCAATCGCCGCATCGCGATCCTGCGGCTCGCCGACTCGCTCGGTGCCGAAGCCATCACGCTGGGCGGCCCGGCCGCGGCACCTGAACTGCTCGAATACGCACGCACGCGCAATGTGACGCGACTGCTGGTCGGCGCGCCACGCCGGCCGCGCTGGCGCCGCCTGCTGTGGCCGGGCACGACCGACAAGCTGCTGGCGGCCTCGCGCGAGATCGACGTGATCGTGATCGGGGCGGCGCCGAACGGGGAGCGAGCCGCCGCGCCGCGCGAGGCCGGACCGTTGACGGCGACCGCGGACCGGAAGCGCCGCTGGCCACGCTACGGTCTGGCGGTGCTCTCGACTCTGGCAGCAACCGGCGTGTGCACGCTGCTGTACGAATGGATTCCGGGACTAGGGCTCGCAAACCTGGTGATGCTCTACCTGCTGAGCACGGCTCTGGTCGCGGTATACGCCGGACGGAGGGCGGCCATCCTGAGTTCGGTGCTCGGGGTCCTGGCCTTCGACTTCATGTTCGTCCCACCGCGCTTCGACTTCGCGGTATCCGACGCGCAGTACCTGATCACGTTCGCGACGATGCTCATCGTGGCATTGATCATCGGCAACCTGAACGCCAGCGTGCGATTGCAGGCGCGCGTGGCCGGTCACCGCGAGCGGCGCACCGCGCTGCTGTATGCAATGAGCCGCCAGCTGGCCGCGACTCGCGGACGCGAGGAGATGGCCCGGGTCGCGGTCCAGCACGTCGGCCAGGTGTTCGCCAGCCGCGCGGTGCTGCTGTTCGGCGACGAGGATGGCCGCGTGCGCTACCCGCGCGCCGAACGGCTCGAGGGCTCCTTTGCGGGTGCCGATCTCGGTGTCGCGCAGTGGGTCCTTGACCATGGCAAGCCGGCCGGGCTCGGCACCGACACTCTCAGCGGCGCGACCGGGCTGTACCTGCCGCTCGCGGGCGGCGAGCGCGCACTCGGTGTGCTCGCAGTGCTGCCCGGGAATCCGCGCCGCGTGACCCTTCCCGAGCAGTACCGGCTGCTCGAGACCTTCGCCGCGCAGATCGGGCTGGCGTTGCAGCGCGCTGACCTGGCCGCGCATGCGCAGGCTGCCGAAGTGCGTGCCGAGAGCGAGGCCATCCGCAATGCGCTGCTCGCCTCGATATCGCACGACCTGCGCACGCCGCTCGCGACGATCGCGGGCGGTGCGGCGACGCTGGCCGGCAACCTCGACGCACTCAGTGCCGCTGACCGGTACGCACTGGCCCACTCGGTCAGCGAGGAGGCGACGCACATGAGCGAGCGCATCACGACGTTGCTCGACCTGGTGCGGCTCGAGACTGGCGCGATCCAGCCGCGCTTTGACCTCTACCCCCTCGATGAGATCGTGGGCTCGGTGCTGCACCGGCTCGAGCAGCGGCTGCGCGACCATCCGGTGCGCATCGAGATTCCCGCCGACCTGCCGTTGATCCATGGCGATGGCCGCCTGATCGAGCAGGTACTCGAGAACCTGCTCGACAACGTCAGCAAGTACACGCCGCCGGGCGCCGCGGTCCGGATCCGCGCTCAGGCACTCTCGCGCCAGATCGAGATCAGCGTCGAAGATGACGGCCCAGGACTCCCCGGCGGTGACCCGGAGGTCCTGTTCGAGAAGTTCCAGCGTGGAGCTCCGGAGGGCGCGGTCGGGGGGATCGGGCTCGGTCTCGCGATCTGCCGCACCATCCTGGCACTGCACAAGGGGCGCATCTGGGCCGAGAACCGAACCCCGCACGGTGCCGCCTTCCGCTTCACCGTTCCGCGTGCACCGGCGACTCGCGCCGCAACCGTGTCCTGACGGCGGGCGCGATGACTGTCGCGAGCCGCGTGATCCTCGTAGTCGAGGACGAGCCGCAGATCCGGCGTGTGCTGCGCACACTGCTCGAGCTGGAACAATTCCGGGTCATCGAGGCGGAGAACGCGGCGCGCGGCCTGATCGAGGCGGCCACGCACAAGCCCGACCTCGCGATCATCGACCTGGGGCTGCCGGATCGCGACGGCCTCGCGGTGATCAAGGGTATCCGCGCGTGGTCGCCGATGCCGATCATCGTGCTGTCCGCACGCAGCGACGAACTCGGCAAGGTGACCGCGCTCGAGGCGGGTGCCGACGACTATGTGACCAAGCCTTTCGGTCCGCGCGAGTTCATCGCGCGCATGCAGGTGGCGCTGCGCCGCGCTGCGCGTGCCGGCGTCCCCGAGGCGATGCTGCACATCGGCGCGTGGCGCATCGACCTCCAGGCCCGGCTGGCGCGCAACGCTTCAGGCGAGCTGCTGCACCTGACGCCGATCGAGTTCCGGCTGCTCGAGGTTCTTGCGCAGCACGTCGGCCTGGTGGTGACGCACCGCACGCTGCTGCTGCAGGTCTGGGGACCGGGCAGAGCGGAACAGACCCAGTACCTGCGCGTGTACATGAAGCAGCTGCGCGCCAAGCTCGAGCCGGACCCGTCCCGGCCGCGCTGGCTGCTCACCGAGACCGGTGTCGGCTACCGCCTCGCGCAGCCGGAGTAGCAGCGGCATGCATGCCTTCCTGGTCTCGGTGGCCGCGGTCTCGCTTGGGGAACTCGGCGACAAGACGCAGCTGCTCGCTCTGCTGCTGGCGACCCGGCTGCGCGCACCCGTGCCGGTGATCTTCGGCATCCTGGCCGCGACCGTGGCCAATCACCTGATCGCATGCCTGATTGGACAATGGGCCGGCGCGCGCCTCGATCCGCAGCTGCTGCGCTGGGCGCTCGGGATTTCGTTCCTGGTGCTCGCCGGCTGGGTGCTGGTGCCGGACGCCGCCGATGCACAGGCAGCGACGCGCTCCGGCTACGGTGCCTTCGCCCTCACCGTGGTCACGTTCTTCCTCGCCGAGATGGGAGACAAGACGCAGATCGTGACCCTGGCCCTCGCGGCCCGGTACCTGACACTCCTGCCGGTACTCGCCGGCACGGTCAGCGGCATGATGCTGGTGGACATTCCGACCGTGCTGCTCGCGGGCCACCTGACGCGCACGCTGCCGCTGAACTGGATACGGCGCGCGGCCGCACTGATCTACCTCGCGCTAGGCGTCACGACGCTGCTCGGCGGTTCCGCGCCACGCGCCTGAAGCCTGGCGGAGGCGGCCATGCCCTCAGGCGGCCATGCCCTCAGGCGGCGATGCCGTACTGGCGCATCAGGGCCGCGACATCCGGCTTGCGCCCCCGGAACTCGACGAATGCTTCGAGCGCGTCGCGGCTGCCGCCGCGCGAGAGCACGCTGTCGAGAAAACGCTGCGCGGTGGGTCGGTCGAAGGTGCCACGTTCCACGAATGCGCCGAAAGCATCGGCGGCGAGTACCTCGGCCCACTTGTAGCTGTAGTAGCCAGCGGCGTACCCGCCCGCGAAGATATGTCCAAACCCATGGGGATAGCGATTCCATTCGGGAATCCGCACCACCGCCACCTCGCTCCGGACCTGCCGCAGGATCTCGTAGACGCGCCCGCCGCGCGCCGGGTCGTATTGCGCATGCAGGCGCATGTCGAACAACGCAAACTCGGCCTGTCGCAGCGTCGAAAGGCCTGCCTGGAAACTGCGTGTCGCGATCAGCGCGCGCTGCTTGTCGGCGGGGATCGGCTCGCCCGTGCGCACGTGCGAGGAAATGCGCTGCAGCACCTCGGACTGCCAGGCGTAGTTCTCCATGAACTGGCTCGGCAGCTCCACCGCATCCCACGCCACTCCATTGATGCCGGCGAGGCTCGGATAATTCACGCGCGTGAGCATGTGATGCAATCCGTGCCCGAATTCGTGGAACAGCGTGACGACGTCATCGTGCGTCAGCAGCGCCGGGCGATCGCCTGCGGGTGGCAGGGAATTGCAGACCAGGTAGGCGACCGGCAGCACGACCTGGCCGGTCAGCGCCTTGCGGCCGATGCAGTCGTCCATCCAGGCGCCGCTGCGCTTGTGCGGTCTGGCGTACGCATCGAGGAAGAACGCCGCCAGCGGTGCGCCATCGCCGCTCTGCACCTCGTAGTAGCGAACGTCCGGGTGCCAGACGGCGACGCCGCTGCGCTCGCGGATGCGCACGTCGAACAGCTTCTCGATCACCTCGAACAGTCCCTGCAGAACGTGTGGCAGCGGCAGGTAGTCGCGCAGCTCCTCCTGCGAGACCGCGTAACGGCTCTGCTGCAGCCGCTCCGAGTAGTACGTGATATCCCACGGTTCGAGCGGCGTGCCCGCGAACGCCTCGAGCTCGGCCAGTTCGGCGAGGGCGGCCGGCTTGGCGGAGCGCACCAGCGCCTCCAGGAAGCTTACGACCTCAGGGACCGTGCGTGCCATGCGGTTGGCCAGCGCGTAGTCGGCATAGCTGTGGAAATCCAGCAGCTGCGCCGCTTCGTGCCGCAGCCTCAGGATATCTTCCATGACCTGGGTATTGTCGAATCGGCCGGCACCAGGGCCCTGATCGGACGCCCGGGTGGACCAGGCTTCGTAGAATGCGCGGCGCAGCGCTGGTGATTCCGCGTCGGTCATGACTGCCACGTAGGTGGGCTGGTCGAGACCAAACAGCGCGCCCGGAAGCCCGCGTTCGCGCGCCCGGCGCGTGGCCTGCTCGAGGATATCGGCGTTGATGCCGCGCAGCTGCGCGGTGTCGGTCACCGCATGCGACCAGGCGTTGGTCGCGTCCAGCACGTTCTCCTCGAAGCGAGCCGATAGCCTCGAGAGTTCCATCATCACGGCCTTGAACCTTGCCTTGCGCGGCGCGTCCAGCGCGACGCCGGCCAGGCGAAAATCGCGCAGCGCGTGCTCGAGAACCTCGTGCTGCACGGCGTCCAGGGTCTGCGCGCCGGACTGCGCGATCCGCGCGTAGGCGCGGTAGAGACGCTCGCTCTGGGCGAGATCGGTGTGGTACTCGGACAGCAGCGGCAGGCAGGCGTTGTAGGCCGCCCGCAGCGGCTCGGAATTCATGACCGCATTGAGATGGCCGACAGGTGACCAGACGCGTCCGAGCCGGTGGCGCAGTTCCTCGAGCGGCTCGACCACTGACTGGAAGCTGGGATCAGGCTCGGCCTCGATCACGGCCACGCGCGCGCGCTGCTCGGCGAGCAGTCGCGCGATTGCAGGCTGGACGTGCTCGGCCCTGATGGTGTCGAAGCGCGGCAGAGGCCCCTGTTCGAGCAGTGGATTGTCGTCTGCGGGCGTGGGCATGGGGTCGACCGGGTAGCCGAAAGGGTGCGCATTTTAGCGCGTGGAGCACGGTGTAACATGCGCGGCAGTCAACAGTTTCCACGGCGGTGTTTTGGGGTCCGTACGCATGACATTCGACTATGACCTGATCGTGATCGGCGGCGGCAGTGGCGGCCTCGCCTGCGCGCAGCGGGCGGCGGAGCATGGCGCGCGCGCGCTGCTGGTCGAAGGTCACCGGCTGGGGGGCACCTGCGTCAACGTCGGCTGCGTGCCCAAGAAGATCATGTGGAATTCCGCGCAGATCGCCCATGCGCTGCACGATGCGCCGGACTACGGCTTCGAGCTGGTACGCGGGCGGCATGACTGGCAGCACCTGCGTCGAGCGCGGGATGCCTATATCGCGCGCCTGAATGACATCTACGCCAGCAATCTCGAGCGCCGCGGGGTCGCGCTGGAGCGCGGATTCGGAAAACTGCGCGACGCGCACACCGTGGTGATCGGCGAGCGCGTGCACTCGGCGGCCCAAATCGTGCTCGCGACCGGGGGACGGCCGACGGTGCCGGCTCTGCCAGGAGCCGCACTCGGCATCACTTCCGACCAGTTCTTCGAGCTCGACGCGCGCCCCAACGGCGTGGCGATCGTGGGCAGCGGCTACATCGCAGCCGAGCTGAGCGGCATCTTCTCCGCGCTCGGCGCGCATACCACGCTGGTGGCGCGCCATGAGCACATCCTCCGCCAGTTCGACTCGATGCTCGGCGAGGCACTGATGCGGATCATGCGCGACGAGGGCATCGAGATCTGCACCGGTGCAGTTCCCGTGTCGCTGGCACGCAATGCCGCCGGGCTGCTGGAACTCGCGCTGGCCGACGGACGGCTCGTCGGGCCCTTCGAGTGCGTGGTCTGGGCGGTGGGGCGCAGCCCGGTGACTGACAATCTGGGGATCGAGGCGCTGGGACTTACGCGCGACGCGGCCGGACACGTGCTGACCGACGACTACCAGCGCACCAATTGCCCATCGGTGCACGCGATCGGCGATTGCACGCAGCACGCCGGCCTCACGCCGGTCGCCATCGCGGCCGGGCGCCGCCTGTCGGATCGTCTGTTCGGCGGGCAGCCCGACCGGCACCTGGACTACGAGAACGTGCCGACGGTCCTGTTCAGCCATCCGCCGATCGGCACGGTAGGCCTCAGCGAGCAGGCGGCGCGGGCGCGCCACGGTGATGCCGTGCGCGTGTACCGTTCGGGCTTCACGCCGATGTATCACGCGCTCACGGCCCGCAAGCCACGCGCGGAACTCAAGCTGGTCACGATCGGGCCCGAGCAGCGGATCGTCGGCATCCATGTGATCGGGCCGGGCGCCGACGAGATGCTGCAGGGCTTTGCGGTGGCGCTGCGGATGGGCGCGACCAAGCGGGACTTCGACGAGACGGTCGCGATTCACCCGACCAGCGCCGAGGAGCTGGTCACGATGCGCTAGCCCGGTGGCACGGCGACGACGGCCGCGACCACCTTGCGCAGCGCCTGGCCGGTAGCCTCACCGAAGGCCGCCACGACGGCCTGCATGCGATCGTCCTGCGCTCGCACCTCGCTGTCCGCGATCACGCTGATTGCTGACTCGCCGGCGCCGCGCCGTGCCAATGTCGCGATCAGCGTCACGTGGACGGTGGGTGGGCCTGCCTCGCGGTATTGCGCCTCGAAGTGGCGCAACTCGAGTGCCAGCACGTAATCGGGGACGAACGGAGCGCCCTCAGCGTCCACCAGCGAAAATCGCCCCGTGGGACGCAGCGCATCGATCGCGAGCGCCTGCAGCATCGCGGTCGTGTCCGCAGCCCAGCGCGCGCCGCGGTAGTGATCGAACCGTGCGCCGGAGCGCAGCACCGCGATCGCGTCGCCCGCCAATCCCGGCCCCGCCGCGGGAGCGAGCACCTGCAGACTCCGGCGCGAGGCCGGAACCCCGGGCACGGCCGTGACGTCGGGCGCGACCGCGGCCGGACCAGGATCGAGCAGGTAGCTCTGCGGCGCGGGCTCACTGCTGTGCAGGCCGCTCACGCAGGCGGTGAGTGCGATGGCAGCCAGCGCGGCGAGGAGCATCGCCGCTGGTGCGCGGCGCGCGGTGCGCGGCTTCATGGGGGAATCGCCACGCCGGGCGTGGGCGGCTGGTAGATCAGGCGCGACGGATTCTCCTTCAGGCTGCGCGAGAGATCGCGGATCTGCTGCGAGGCCTCGCGGCTGTCGCGCAGCAGTCCCTCGATCTGTGGCAGCCCGGTGCGCACGAAGCCACTGAACTGTGCGCGGTTCTCGCCGACGAACGCGTCGAACTCGGCGCTGGCACCAGCCAGATGGTCGGTGGTGGCGTGCAGCTGCTGCATGCTCGCCAGGAAGTCCACGCTGGCGGTGCGGGTAACCTGGTGCAGGTCGCCAATGACCGCGCGCGCATCGGTCGTCGTGTCACGCAGCTCGCCCAGCAGCGCGTCGAGATTGCGCGCGCTCTGCGGCAGTCCGGCCGAGGCGTGCTCCAGATCGCCGATGATGCCCTGGATGGCGCTGATATTGCGGTCCGAGAGGATGCGTGTGGCGCGCACGACCAGCTCATTGAGCCTGCCCGTCAGATCGGGCAGGCTGCTGAGAAACACGTCGAAGTCGGAATGCGCCGAGCGGATCACCGGATAGGTCTCGCTCGGCACGGCCGCGAGCAGCCGTCCCTCCACATCGCGCTGCAGCGTGAGGTCGATGTACAGCAGTCCGGTCACCCCCTGCAACTGCAGCTGCGCGATCGTGCGGTCCGAGATCGGCGTCGTCGCGTCGATGTCGGCGATGATCTGCACACGGTTGGCCGCGCGTGGATCGATGCGCATGCGCTGGACGCGGCCAACGTCGACGCCGAGGTAGCGAACCGCACCGCCCTCGGTGAGGCCGCTGACGCTGCCGTCGAAATAGATCTCGTAGCGCTGGTAGTTGCGGTGCTCGCGGCTGTCCGAGTACCAATACACGAACAGGGCACCCATGGCGGCGACCAGCAGCACGAAGCTGCCGACCGCGAGATAGTTCGCGTCACGCTCCACGCGGCACCGCATGCACCCGGGCGCGTTCGCCGCGAAAGTAGGCCTGGATCCACGGATGCGGGTTCGCGGCAATCCCCGCCAGCGTGTCGCTGATCATGCGGCCATCGACGATCACGCCGACGCGGGTGCAGGTGCGGAAGATCGTGTCCAGGTCGTGCGTGATCATGACCACCGTAAGCTTCAGCTCGCGCTGCAGGTAAATCAACAGTTCGTCGAATGCCGCGGCACTGATCGGATCGAGTCCGGAAGTCGGCTCGTCGAGGAACAGCAGCGGCGGGTCGAGCGCCAGCGCGCGCGCCAGCGCCGCGCGCTTGATCATGCCACCGGAGAGCTGCGAGGGGTACTTGGCGGCAGCATCCGGCGGCAGTCCCACGAGCTGCACCTTCAGCAGCGCCAGCTCGCCGAGCGCTCGCGCGGTCAGCTGCAGGTGTTCGATCATCGGCAGCTGCACGTTCTGGCGCACGGTGAGGGCCGAGAACAGCGCGCCTTCCTGGAACGTGACGCCATAGCTGGCCTTCAGCGCGCGGACCTCTACTGCGCTCATCTGGTGCAGGTCGGTACCGAAAAACTTCACGGTACCCGCGTCTGGCCGGCGCAGGCCGAGTATCGTGCGCAGCAGGACCGACTTGCCGGACCCCGAACCGCCGATGATGCCGAACACCTCGCCCTCGTGCACCTGCATGTCGAGGCCGTCGTGCACGGTCTGCGCCCCAAAACGGGTCACGATACCTTGGACGTCCAGGACCGTGCGCATTCACACGTCCAGCTTCAGGAACAGGACCGCGAACAGCGCGTCAGCCAGGATCACATAGAAGATCGCCTGCACCACGGCGCTGGTGGTCAGGCGTCCCAGCTCGCGCGAGGAGCCGCGAACCCGGAGGCCGCAATACACTCCGGCGATCGCGATCAGGACCGCGAACGCCGGCGCCTTGATCATGCCGACCCAGAAGGTCGTGGGCGCGATCGCGCTCTTCGCGCGTATCAGGTACTGGGCCAGCGGCATGTCGAGCAGGTCGTGGCACAGCAATCCGCCGCCGACCAGCCCGATCACGTCGGCTACGACGGTCAGCAGCGGCAGCGCGATGCACAGTCCGAGCACACGGGGCAGGATCAGC
Organism: uncultured Steroidobacteraceae bacterium; assembly: GCA_964528845.1. Classification (GTDB taxonomy): domain Bacteria; phylum Pseudomonadota; class Gammaproteobacteria; order Steroidobacterales; family Steroidobacteraceae; genus FEN-1191. The sequence goes on from CAZGVE010000001.1 coordinate 133,415, forward strand.
ACTTCCACCGGATCGACACCGATCGCACGCAGCGCGTCGATCTCCTCGTTGAGCTGCATGGCACCGATCTCGGCCGCAAAGGCGCTGCCCGAGCGCCCGGCAACGATGATGGCGGTGAGCAGCACGCCGAGCTCGCGCAGCACGCCGACCGTCACCAGATCGACGGTGAAGATCGCGGCACCGAACTGGCGCAGCTCCTGCGCGCCCATATAGGCGAGGATCACGCTGATGAGGAAGCCGATCAGCGCGACGATCGGTATCGCCGTGATCCCGGTATCGTACACGTGGCGCGCCACGGAGATTGGCCGCAGTCGGCGCACACTGCCCAGTCCGCGCGCGAATGCCACGCAGATCCGCCCGACCAGCGTGAGGCCGCCCTGCAGTTCGTGCCAGCCGCGCACCGTGCCCCGCCCGATGCCTTCGACCGCATGGGCCGGCAGCCACTCCTCCTGCCGCAGCTGCGGCGGCATCTCGCCGGTCGCGGTATGTTCGAGCAGCGACAGCGTCGCGGGCGCAGCGCCCTCGAAGGCGGGTTCGACGCCGGCATCGCGGGCGCGCTGCAGGAACGAGCGCAGCAGCCACGCCCCCGAGAGGTCGAGCCGCGCATCGCCTGGCCGGATGCGCGCGCTGCGTACTCCGGCGAAGTTGATGGCGCGAAGCTCGAGCTCGATCTGCGGGAACAGCGCCGCGCGCCACTCTCCCTGCAGCTCCAGGTGCAGCTCGTCCTGCGTGCGGCGGGACGCGATGTACACGTCAGGCTTTGGCGGAGCTATGTGCTTCCAGGAACCAGAGATACTTGTCGGCATCGCGTGACACGGCCGTGAACAGGTCGGCGGTGTCCGCGTCCCCGAGTGCGGTGGCCTGTTCGATGGCGGCACGCGCCTTCTTGCCGAAGTCCGCGAGCCGGTCGGCGAGCGCCTCCAGATGCGCGCTGCCCTCGCTGATATCCAGAGGATAGGGCTCGAGCGAACTCGAGCGCGCCGCGACCTGCACGGTGCCGAGCGCCACGCCCCCCAGCGACGTGATGCGTTCGGCGACGGTGTCGACGTGTTCCTCGACGATGGAGTGCAGCTCGTCGAACAGCTTGTGTAGAGCGATGAAGTGAGGTCCCTTGACGTTCCAGTGCGCCTGCTTGGTGGCGGATTCGAGATCCAGCGCGTCAGCCAGCCGGGCGTTGAGCAGCCTGGCGGCGGCCGTTCGTGTCTTCGCAGGCAGATCGTTGCGGGTGGATGCCATGGCTGAGTACCTCATGATGAGCTCTTCGATGGAAGGCTATTCTGCCTGCTTCGCGCGGAGCGCAACAATCGCCACTGCTTATCGGCGCGATGCGTGCGCTCTATCGCTACGCGCGCGCTCCATCTTTGGGCGCGCACAAGGCGGCAACTCAGCTGTCGTCGCGATAGCGCCGGATGCGGATCGCGAGGGCGAGCAGCGCCGCGGCGATCAGCATCCCGAGCCACAGCTGTGCGCTGCCGAGCAGGTGCAACGGATCCGGTCGCGAGTCGATCAGCTGCGCGCCGAACGCCACCGGGGGCGGCGCGGCCATGCCGGCGTCCACGACCGGTCCGGGGCTGCCATGGAACGCGAGTGCGAGCAGCTCGCCGAGGCCACGCTGCATTGCCTGACCGACGAAATGGGTCCTGAAGATCATGTACTCGAGCAGCGCCAGCACGACGGGCGGTATGAGGGCCCAGGCCGAAGGCAGGTGGCGCGCCCAGCCTGAGGCAAGCATCAGGTACGCGCCGTAGGGCGCGTACCAGAGCAGTGCGGCAAGCAGCCCATAGAGCATCAGGCCCTGGATGCGCAACCAGCTGGAAAAACTCCAGATTGCGGCTACATCGTCCAGATGCAGCCGCGCGCGCAGCAGCAGCGCAGGGCTCGCGAGCAGGCTGGTGAGCGCAGCCAGCAGAAAACTGCCGATCGGAACGAGCGCAACTCCCACCAGGAATTTCACCAGTACGGTGCGGGTGTCCGAGACCGGCAGCGACTTCCAGAACAGGATGCTGCGGTCGCGACGCTCCCCGTACAGGCAGTCGAGCAGATAGAAGCCCGAGAGCAATGCGGCAGCGAGGTAGAACGGCGCTGACCAGCCGAGCACCAGCAGCGGCAGCAGCGCCTCGGTCGGTGGGGCCGATACCGGGCCGCGCGGCGAATCGCCGAAGTTCAACTCGACCCGACCGAAGACCGCGACCGACAGCAGCAGCAGCCCGGCCACGACGATCGGCCCGATGCACAGCGACCGATGCTCCCAGAATTCGCGTTTGATCTGCACCAGCAGCGAGTTCATGCGAGCTCTCCCTGCATCTTCGCGACGAACAGGTCCGAGATCGCGGGCGTGCGCAGTTCGCCGAACTCGGCCAGCTGGGCGCGCGGACGGTTCTCGAACAGCATCGTCTGGCGCCCGAAGACCTCCCGTTCGTAGAACGGGCTCTGGGCGCGCGCCGCGGCGATCTTGTCGGCCGCGACATTGACCTGGACGTAGCGTTCGGCGAGTTGCTCGATACCCGCATCGAGCATGACGCGGCCGCGATCGATGAACAGCACGTGGGTCAGCAGGTTTTCAACTTCCTCGACCTGGTGGGTCGTGAGCAGAATCGTCCGTTCGTGGTCGAAGTAGTCGCACAGCAGCGTGTCGTAGAAGCGGCGACGAAACAGCAGGTCGAGTCCCAGCGTAGGTTCATCGAGCACCAGCAGGCGCGCATCGATCGCGAGGATCAGCGCCAGATGTACCTGCGTGATCATTCCCTTGGAGAGGGTTCCGATGCGGCTGCGCAGCCGGATGCCGGTGCGTTCGAGGAACTGCTCGGCGCGCTCGCGCCGGAAGCGCGGGTGGATGCCGGCGACGTATTCGATGGCCTGGCCGACGCGCAGCCACCGTGGCAGCACGGCCGTGTCCGCGATGAAGCAGATATCGCTCATCATCGAGGTGCGCTCACGCATCGGGTCGTGCCCGAACACGCTGATGCTGCCGTCGTACGGCGTGAGCCCGAGTATCGCCTTGAGTGCCGTGGTCTTGCCCGCGCCGTTGCGGCCGATCAGGCCGACGATGGTGCCGGGCTGTACCGCGAAACTGACGTGATCGAGGGCCACCTGGCCCCCATAGCGCTTGCACAGGTCCTTCGCTTCGATGATCGTAGACATCAGTCCGTTTCCTGGGAGGTGGTGCGGCCACCTGTGGGCGGCGCGCTCGGCGGGTTGGATTCGGCCAGCAGCTCCGGTACCGACAACCCCAGCCGGGCGATCGTCGCACGCACGCGCGGCCACTCGGTATCGAGGAATCGGCGTCGCTCGCCGGCCCGCAGTGCACCAGCGGCGCCGGAGCTCACGAACATGCCCAGTCCCCGGCGCTTCTCGACCAGCCGTTCATCCACCAGCTGCTGGTAGCCTTTGAGCACCGTCAGCGGATTGAGCCGGTACTCCGCGGCCACGCTGCGCACTGAGGGCAGCGGATCGCCTTCCTTGAGCACGCCCTCGAGGATCATCGCGACCACACGGTCGCGCAGTTGCCGGTAAATCGGTGCGCCGTTGTCCCAAGTGCTGTTCATCTGGCGACGGCAGGAGTTTCGATAGGGTGTTCTGGCCGACGGCGGACTCTAGCAGACCCTGTTGCCGCTACCGGCGCACGGCGCCGGTCGAGCTGTACCGAAGCTCGCGGCATGGACCGTCGTCGCCGTGCCCACCAGGTAGGGTCGCGGCGTGGCGTGGACGATCGTCTGGGTCGTGAGGGTCGTCAGGATCAGCGCCACTACCGCGCCGAGCAGGTTTCGAAGCGTCTGGCTCTTCATGGTCGGGTTCCTCCGGGGTTACGATTGCACATATCTATCTAACTAGTGTTGTAGTTGACTACAACACAGTTTAGGTGTCAAGTCCTGTTGCCAAGCGGTTGCCCGAACGGGATTGGCCACTAGAATCAGCGCTCTTTTCTGCGGGGAGCATCCATGAAGCAGCCATTGAACGTCGCGATCACCGGCGCTGCCGGGCAGATCGGCTATGCACTCGCCTTTCGCGTTGCCTCCGGGGCGATGCTCGGGGCCGATCAGCCCGTGAACCTGCACCTGCTGGAGATCACTCCGGCGCTGCCGACGCTCGGTGGCGTCGTCATGGAACTCAGCGACTGTGCCTTCGGTACGCTCAACCGGATCGTGGCCACTGACGATGCGCGGGTAGCGTTCAGGGATTGCCACGTCGCGCTGCTGGTCGGAGCCCGTCCGCGCAGCGCCGGCATGGAGCGCAAGGATCTGCTGCTCGCGAACGCGCAGATATTTTCAGTGCAGGGCAAGGCCCTCAACGAGGTCGCGGACCGCGCGCTGCGCGCGCTCGTGGTCGGCAACCCAGCCAACACCAATGCGCTGATCGCCAGTCGCAACGCGCCGACGCTCGATCGACGCTGCTTCACGGCGATGACCCGATTGGACCACAACCGGGCGCTGTCGCAACTTGCCGAGAAGACCGGCGCCCACGTCAACGACATCCGCCGCCTCACGATCTGGGGCAATCACTCCGCGACGCAGTATCCGGACCTGGGCCATGCACTGGTGAAGGGCGCTCCGGCGAAGAGCCTGGTGGACCAGAAGTGGATCAGCGAGCAGTTCATCCCGACCGTACAGCAGCGTGGTGCGGCGGTCATCAAGGCGCGCGGCTCCTCCTCGGCAGCATCAGCCGCGTCGGCCGCGATCGATCACGTACGCACGTGGGTGACGGGCACCGCCGAGGGCGATTGGACCAGCATGGCGATCCCATCGGACGGCAGCTACGGCGTACCGGAAGGCCTGATCTATTCCTACCCGGTCACCTGCCGCGGCGGCGCCTACCAGATCGTGCCCGGGCTCGGCATCGACGAATTCAGCCGTACGCGGATGGATGCGACCGCGACCGAACTGAAGGAGGAGCGCGACGGCGTGAAGGACCTGCTGTAGGCGCAGACCTCGCACGCCGCGACGCCCTGCCGTCATGACCGTCGCGATCCTCCTGGTCCTGCTGGCGCTCATCGCCGTGACGTTCGCGGCGCGCCCGCTGCGAATCGCACTGATCAGCCGCCCGTTCATGCGGACGTACCTGCGGGCACTGCCAGCCATGTCGGCGACCGAGCGCGACGCGCTCGAGGCCGGCACGGTCTGGTGGGACGGCGAGCTGTTCAGCGGGCAGCCGGACTGGCAGCGCCTGGCGGCCAGTCCGGCGCCGCGGCTGTCGACCGAAGAGCAGGCCTTTCTCGACGGCCCCTGCGAGACCCTGTGCGAGCTGCTGGACGACTTCGATATCACGCACCGGCGCGGCGACCTTCCGCCAGAGGTGTGGGAGTACCTCAAATCCCAGGGCTTCTTCGCGATGATCATCCCGAAGCGCTATGGTGGCCTCGGATTCTCGACCTATGCGCATTCCTGCGTGCTGTGCAAGCTCGCGGCCCGCAGCGTCACCTGCTCCTCGATCGTCGCAGTGCCGAATTCACTCGGTCCCGGCGAACTGCTCCTGCACTACGGGACCGAGGCGCAGAAGGACTACTTCCTGCCGCGGCTCGCGCGAGGCCAGGAGATCCCCTGCTTCGCCCTGACCGGTCCGCGTGTCGGCTCGGACGCCACAGCGCTGCCCGACACCGGTGTGGTGTGTCGCGGCACCTGGGAGGGCCGGGAGATCGTCGGCCTGAAGCTCAACTTCTCCAAGCGGTACATCACGCTCGCGCCAGTCGCGACCGTGGTCGGGCTCGCCTTTCGAATGCTCGACCCGGAGCATCTGCTGGGCGAGCGGACCGATATCGGCATCACCTGTGCGCTGATTCCGCGATTGACGCCCGGCATTGAAATCGGCCGGCGCCACCTGCCGCTGAACATTCCTTTCCAGAACGGGCCGATCCACGGGCGCGACGTGTTCGTGCCCCTCGATAGCATCATCGGCGGATTGCCCATGGCCGGCTCCGGCTGGCGCATGCTCGTCGAGCAGCTGTCAGTGGGCCGCTGCATCTCGCTGCCCTCGAGCGCGACTGGCGGCGCGCTCGGGGCGACCTTCGCCACCGGCGCGTATGCCCGCATCCGGCGCCAGTTCAACACGGCCGTGGGGCGCTTCGAGGGCGTGCAGCAGGTCATCGCGCGCATGGTCGGACTCACCTACATCATGGACGCGGCCCGCAGCGTGACCACCGCGGCGATCGACGCCGGCGAGAAGCCGGCGGTGCCGGCAGCGATCCTGAAGTACCACCTGACCGAGATGGGCCGGCGCGTCGCCAACGATGCGATGGACGTGCAGGGTGGCAAGGGAATCATGCTGGGCCCGCGCAACTATCTCGCTCGCGGCTACCAGTCGGTACCGATCGCGATCACGGTCGAGGGCGCGAACATCCTGACGCGCAACCTGATCATCTTCGGCCAGGGCGCGATCCGCTGCCACCCGTACGTCCAGCGTGAAATGCGCGCGGCCCGCGATCCCGACCGCCGCCGCGGAGTGGCGCAGTTCGATCGCGCGCTGTTTGCGCATGCGCGCTTCGCGATGGCCAACGCCGCGCGCTCGTGGTTCATGGCCCTGACGCTGGCGCGCTTCCGCGACGTACCGGCCGCCGGTCCGACGCGGCGCTACTATCAGCACATCGTGCGCTTCAGCGCCTCCTTCGCGCTGATCACCGACATCGCCATGCTGACGCTCGGCGGCTACCTGAAGAAGAAGGAGACCATCTCCGCGCGCCTGGGCGACGTGCTGGCGGCGATGTACCTGGCCTCGATGGTGCTCAAGCATCATGCCGACCGCGGCGAACCGGCCGAAGAGCTGCCGGTGGTAGAGTGGGCCTGCCGGGCGCTGTTGTACGAAGCGCAGGAGCAGCTGCACAGCGTGCTGCGGAACTTTCCCAACCGTCCGATCGCCGCCCTCGCGCGCCTGCTGATCTTCCCGCGGGGCCTGACCTATTTCGCGCCGACCGACCGGCTCGGGCGCAGCGTTGCCGAACTGCTGCTCGCCAACACCGCGACGCGCACTTACTTCGGAAGCCTGCTGTACCACCGCGACGAGCCCCGCAATCCGCTGGCGGCGCTGCAGCGCGTGCTCGAGGACGCCGCGCAGGCCGAGCCGCTGGAGCGCAAACTGCGGGTCGAGGGCCGGAAGACGGGCCGCGTGACGGCGCTGGACCTGCCCGGGCAGATCAGCCAGGGGCTTGAGTCCGGTATCCTGAGCGATGCGGAGGCGCGCTACCTTGCTGACTACGATCGCCGCGTCATGGAGATCATTGACGTGGACGACTTTTCCGCGGACGAGCTAGGCTTCACGCCGTCCACAGAACGAATCACCGACCCTTCGCTCTAAACAATCCACAGGAGATACACCATGCGAATGCTCGCCCTGCTACTGGCTCTCGGGGCCACCGTGGCCATGGCCGACCAATTGCCTGCCCCCGCGGGCGCCGAGGTCTACCTCATCGCGCCGAAGAACGGCGCCACCGTCAAGAGCCCGGTCACGGTGGTATTCGGTCTCAAGAACGCCGGAATAGCCCCGGCTGGCATCAAGTTCGACAACACCGGGCATCATCACCTGCTGGTCGATGCGGACCTGCCTGCGGACCTGACGCAGCCGCTGCCGGCAAACGAGCATGTGCGCCACTTCGGCAAGGGCCAGACCGAGACCACGCTCGACCTGCCGCCGGGCAAGCACACGCTGCAGCTGGTATTCGCGGATCTGGCGCACGTCCCGTTCACGCCCAATGTCGCGTCGAAGAAGATCACGATCACCGTGCAGCCATGATCGGAACGGAATGAGGCGGTCGCGCCGGGCGCATCCCGCCGACTGAGCAGCATGTACCTGACGTTCTTCGGGCTGGCGGAAAAGCCGTTCTCGATCACGCCCGATCCGCGCTACCTGTACCTGAGTACCAGGCACGCGGATGCTCTGGCGCACCTGCTTTATGGCATCAACGAGGCCGGCGGCTTCATCCAGCTGACCGGCGAGGTCGGGACCGGCAAGACCACGACCATCCGGACGCTCCTGGCACAGGCGCCGAAGGATGCCGAGATCGCGCTGATCCTCAACCCGCGCCTCTCCGCCACCGAGTTCCTGCGCACGCTATGCGAGGAACTCGGTGTCGGGCTCGCCCATGAGCCGGGCGAGGACACCAAGGACCTCGTCGACCCGCTCAACCGTTACCTGTTGCGCGCCCACGCGGCCGGACGGCGCGTGGTGCTGATCGTCGATGAGGCACAGAACCTCCGCACCGAGGTACTGGAACAGGTGCGGCTGCTGACCAACCTGGAGACCGAGACCGCCAAGCTGCTGCAGATCATATTGATCGGCCAGCCGGAGCTGCGCGTGCTGCTCGCACGCCAGGAGCTGCGGCAGCTCGCACAACGCATCACGGGCCGTTATCACCTCGATCCGCTCTCGCGTGACGAGACCGTGGCGTATGTGCGTCATCGGCTGCGTGTCGCCGGCGCGACCACCGACCTGTTCACGCCCGGAGCGCTGCGGGAAGTCCACCGGATTGCGGGCGGTATCCCGCGTGTGATCAACGTGATCTGCGATCGCGCGCTGCTCGGCGCCTATAGCGAGGACCTGCACCAGGTGCCGCTGCAGCTCGTGCGCCGCGCCGGCGCCGAAGTATTCGGTCAGGAATTGCGCGCGCCATGGCAGCCCTGGCTGGCCACGGCGCTGGCCGTCGCGATGCTGGCCGGCGGCGCGCGGCTGCTGTGGCCGGTCGCAGCGCCCGCCCCAGGGGCCGCGGCACGCGTGGCCGGGTCGTCGTCGCCGGGACACGCTGCCGGCGCAGCCATCGTACCCACTGGACTCGCACCCCTGGCCCGAATGGCTGATGCGGGAGCCGGGGCACCCGGCAATGCCGCGTTCGCAGCGGCGGTCCCCGCCGCCACGGCGCCCGGAACTGCTGCCGCGACTGCCGGGTCGGCCGCTCCGACGCTCGCGCAGCTGATCGCCGCGGACGCGAAGCATGGCGATTCCGACACAGCTTTCGGCGCGCTGTTCGCGCTATGGAACGCGCGCTACGTGCCAGGCCGGATCGACGGCTGCAGCCAGGCACTGGCGCAGGGACTGCAATGTCTGCTGCAACGCGGCTCTCTGGCGCAGCTGCGCCTGCTCAATCGCCCCGCGATCCTGATGCTGACCGACGACGCCGGCGCGCCATTCCAGGTCGTGCTGCGCGCGCTTGGGCCGCAATCGGCACAGCTGCGGATCGGGGAGCAGGACGCGGACGTCGGTATCGTGGAACTCGACCGCTACTGGTACGGAGACTTCGTGCTGCTGTGGCGACCAGGCACAAAGGGGGGTATACGCGCGCTGACAGTCGGCATGCACGGCGCTCCCGTGCAGCAGCTGCGCACGCAGCTCGCGCGCTGGAGCGGCAGCGAAGACGCGTCCGGTGCCGGCGACGCCTTCGACGCCGGACTGCTGCGCCTGGTCGAGGACTTTCAGCGAGCCAAGCACCTGGCAGTGGATGGGGTCGCTGGCATGGAAACCCAGGTGGCACTGGACGCCGCACTCGCGTCACCTGATTCGCCCGTGCTACAACCGCGCCCGGCCCAGGCGTCCACGCGAGGCAACTGATGTCCTTCATCCTCGACGCGTTGAAAAAGGCGGAGGCGGAGCGTCAGCGACAGAGCGGACCCACGCTGCTCGAATTGCGCGTTACGGCGCCGCGTCGGCGCTGGCCGACCTGGAGCGTACTGATCGGCATCCTGCTGATCGCAAATATCGTTGTAGTGCTCGGTACGGCACTGCGGCCACGGCCCGCCCCCGAATCGCCCGCGGTGCCAGGCGCGCCGGCTCCGCCCGGCGCCGGCGCCGCAGCAACAGCAGCAGCAGCACCGCAGACGCCGGCGGTCGGCGTCGTTCCGGCGCCATTCGCGGCGGGTGTCACCGCGGCCCCGGCAACCCCGGCAGTGCTGCCGATTGCCGTGCCGGCGGCCGCTATACTCGCGCCTGGCAGCGCGGGCGACGCGACACCGGAAGCCAATCCGGCTGACGAGCAACCGGCGCTGGCGCCTCCGGCAGCGTCGCGATCGGAAGCGGAGCTGCCGGCGTTGAGCGAACTGGGCGGCAACGTGCCCGCACTGCGGCTCGACCTGCACGTCTATGCGGAACGGCCGGCAGATCGGTACGCCTTGATCAACATGCACAAGGCGCACGAGGGCGACATGCTGCCGGAAGGCGCTCGGGTCATCGCCATCGACCGTGACGGCGTCGAGCTCAGCTACCGCGGCACGCAGTTCATGCTGCGCCCGCAGTGATTGTGCTGCAACCGCAGCAACCCTGCCGCCTCAACTCTGTCGATCGGGAAACTGCACGCGGAGCCCATCAAGCGCGGGCTCGAGCACGATCTGGCAGCACAAGCGGCTGTTGGGACGTCGTTCAGCGGCGACGTTGCCGAGCATGAAACGCTCATCTTCTGACGGCGGCTTGAGCCTGCCCAGCCATTCTGCGGCCACGTAGCAGTGGCAGGTCGCGCAGGCGCAGTTGCCACCGCATTGGGCCTCGAGCCCCACGATTCCCGCATCCATTGCGCCGCGCATTACGGTCTGGCCGGAGGGCAGCTCCAGTTCGACTTCGCGGCCATCGGGTTCGGTGAAGCGCACGTGGGGCATGGGAGGCGGATGATAGCGCGCCTAGCGTGCCTCGAGTTCCTTGCGGAAGACGGTCCAACCCTCGTGCGGCCGCGCGCCGAAGCGGCGGTAGAACTCGATCGCCGCGTGGTTCCAGTCCAGCACCGCCCATTCCAGGCGGCCGCAGCCGCGCTCGATGGCCCGCTGTTCGACGGCGCGCAGCAGTGACGCACCTATGCCCCGGCCACGCAGCGCCGGGCGAACGAACAGGTCCTCGAGGTACAGTCCCGGCCGGCACAGAAATGTCGAGTAATTGAAGCAGTACAGCGCGAACCCGCCGATCTGGCCGTTCCATTCCGCCAGCAGCGCTTCGGCATAGCGCGGCTCGCCAAACAGGTGCCGGCGCAGGTCCTCCGGATCGCCGCGCATCTGGTGTCGCAACTGCTCGAAATCCGCGAGCTCCCCGATCAGCTGGTGGATGACCGGAACGTCCGCCGCTTCGGCGGCGCGCAAGCGCAGCATGGCCAACTCCTGGCAGGTGAGGTACGTCACAGATTCGCTCTCGGCCTGCCCACCGCCGTCACACTTCCGGCGAAGGCAGCCAAGCCGAGGATTGTCCGCGCAGACAGACGGCATAGAGTCCGCGGGATCAGCCGTCATTGTGCCGGACCACGCCCGGAGGCCGAAAGAGCGATGTCCCGACCCCCCGTCCCTGCCGGTCCCGGCACGCCTGCGGAGCCCGCCGCGGGACGCACGCACCGTGGCTTCGCCGGCCTGGTCGCAGGCGCCGTGACGATCGTCGCGATCGCCGATGATCCGGAACTTCTGGACGCCATTGCACGCGCAGGATCCGGGCACGATGTGGTGATCACTTCTCCCACGGCCGATCGCTTCGTCGACCAGCTCGTGGCCAACGGGGCCGCGATCGCAATCATCGATGCCGGCTGCGCGCCGCAGCCGCTCGCAGGTTTCATCGAGCGCATCCACGCGCAGTTTCCGCAGCTGCTGCTGATCCTGGCCGGCACTGCGACGCTGCAGGCGGCGTTCGCGAGCCGTCTGGTTGATGGCACGCTGTTTCGATTCGCACACAAGCCTGCCTCGGCTCAGCGCATGCAGCTGTTCATAGACGCTGCGCGTCGCCACCTCGAATCCGGCGAAGCAGGGGAGCCTGCGGCATCGGGCGCTGCGCCAGCGGATTCGGCACGCGCGCCACACCGGTTGCGCATCGCCGCCACAGGTGCGCTGGTGCCCGTGGCGCTGCTCGGGCTCGGCTGGTGGCAGCTGCACGCGGGAGCCGTGGGGCCCGGCGCCGCGATTCCTGTGGCCGCGCTCACGGCCCCCGCGCTCACGGCCCCCGCGCTCACGGCCCCCGCGCTACCTACCCGGCCGCCTCCGGTGGCACCTCCAGTCCTCGGCCCCGGCGCCGATCCACTCGCGTCCGACGCGGCCACGCGCACGGCGGCGATGATTGCACCGCTCGACGCACTGCCTCCGGTACGGGCGGAGCTGGCCGCCGGACCGTTCCTGGAACTCGCCCGCGCGCGCCTCCAAAGCCACGAGCTGCTCGAACCGGCTGGCGACAGCGCGCTGTTCTACGTGCAGACCGCGCAGGCGCTCTCGCCCCAGGACACTGAAGTGGGCGCCACGGCGCTCGCGCTTGGCGAGGCACTGATCGCGCAGACACGCCAGGCCCTGAACACGGGAGACCTGGCAGCCGCGCGCCGCTGGCTCAAGGCCTGCACAGACTATCGCGTCAGCGAGAAATCCGTTGCCGAGCTGTCCGCGCGCCTGCAGCAGCTGACGCCATGAAACCGCACATCCTCATCGTGGAGGCCGATCGCGAGCTGCGCGCATGGCTGCGGCACCATATCGAGATACTCTGGCCGGACGGCAGGGTCGAAGACAGTGACATCGCGCAGTTCGAGGCGCGCCAGCAGAGCCCGAACGGCGAACTGCGCGGTCTGGACCTGATCGTACTCGGAGCGAACTGCGGCGACGGGAGCGAGGACGCCGGTGCCGGTCTCGACGTGCTGCGCGGCACGCAGCGCCACCTGCGAATGCCGCCGATCGTGATCGTCGCATCCGGTGGCAATGAGCTGAGTGCGGTGCGAGCGATCCGCATCGGCGCCATCGACTACCTGCCGCGCAGTCTACTCAATGCCCAGCGCCTGGCCACGTCGCTGCGCCTGAGTCTGAACCCGCCGCGTCGGCGCAGCGTGCCGCGTGCGCGGCCGGCCGGCAGCGCGCGGCGGCGCATCGACCCGTCCCACCTGGACCTGCCGCAGTACTCGATCCTGCACAAGCTCGGCGAGTCCGCTCGCGCGGTCGTCTACCTCGCGCACAGTGTCAGCCTGGGCCACAACGTGGCGCTCAAGATCAGCAAGCCGGGGCTCGAGGCTGGCGACGACGCGCAGGAATTTGCGCGTGAGTACGCTGCGATTTCCGCGCTGAACCATCCGTCCGTGGTCAGCATCTACGACTACGGATTCCACGACGGGCGCGAGTTCCTGGCGATGGAGTATTTCCCCTGCGGCGATCTCAAGACCCGGCTGCTGCAGCCGATCACGACGCTCGAGAGCCTCGAATTCGCGCTACGCATCTGCGGCGCTCTCGAGGTCGTGCACGGCGCCGGGCTCGTGCATCGGGACCTCAAACCGCCGAATGTGATGCTGCGCGAGGACAGCTCGGTCGTGCTCATAGACTTCGGGCTGGCCAAGCACCTCGACGGGGCGATGCAGAATACGGCGGTCGGCGTGCTGCGCGGCTCGCCCTACTACATGAGCCCGGAACAGGCCAGAGGCTTGCCCCTCGATGCCCGCAGCGACCTCTACAGCCTCGGAGTGCTCCTGTACGAGATGCTCACCGGCAGCAAGCCCTACCTGGGCAACAGCGCGGTCGAGGTCATGGAGCAGCACATTTCCGGGCAGCGCTTGGCTCTGCCCCCGGCGTGCGCCGCGCTCGAACCATTGCTCGACCGGATGATGGCGCGCGAGCGCGAAGCACGCTTCCCCGACGCCGTTTCGGCCAGCGCGGCAATCACGACGGCCATGGAAGGGCTCACCGCGGTGGCGGAGCTGCCGATGGCCGCGGCGGTTGGCGCATGAACGATACGGCAATCCAGGCGCTCGATCCGAGCCTGCGACTCGAGCTCGAGACGCTGCGCGACCAGCGCGACCTGTATCGCTCGCTGCTACTGGCTGAGCCCGCCGCGCTCGGCACCGGTATGACGCGCGCCCTCGAGACCGTCGAGCGGATCCGCCAGCGACTGCGCTCCCCGACCCGTGAGAGCAGCGCCTTTCGCGGCAAGATCGAGGATCTGCTGGCCGAACTCGGTACGCTCGCGGATGCGCTCGTCGGCCTGCACCTGCCGACCGTAAGCCTGCGACTCGAGCAGGCGCAGAGCGCGCTGCGATCAGTCGAGCGCCGAGAGCCCCTCAGCGGCAACGACCTGCTGCCGGCAATGGTCGTGCTCGAAGAGCTGTGCAGCCACATTACGATTGCCGCCGACTGTGCGGCGGTCCACGTACCGCTTGAGGAGGACGAGCGCAATGCCGCTGAACTCGAGGCCAGCCAACGCCGCGCGCAACCAAAGCTTGCCGCCGCGCTGACGCAGCTGGCTGAAAAGTTCGCGCTCCAGCAGGATAAGCACGTCGCGCTCGTGACGATGGGCCTGGAAGATATTCCCGAGCAGTGGATCAGCGTGCTGTTCGACGCTCTGGGCCAGCTGCTGCGCAACGCGATCGAGCACGGTATCGAGACGCCTGACCAGCGGGTGGCGCACGGCAAGCCCGAGCTGGGCACGCTGGTGATCGAGTTCCTCGACCGGGGCGAGCACGGCTTCGAACTCAATATGCAGGACGACGGGCAGGGCCTGGATGCAGAGCGCATCGCACAGACCGCGGTCAGCCAGGGAATCCTCGACGCAGACACCCTTGAGGCCCTGGGCCCCTCGCGACTGGTCAGCCTGATCTTCCAGCCCGGCCTCACCACGGCGAAGGATAACGTGCACCGAGGCCAGGGGATGCAGATCGTGCGCGAGCACGTGCAGCGCCTGGGAGGCCGCATCCAGGTCGCCACCAAGCGCGGGCAGTTCACGCGCTACCGCGTGCACCTGCCGCGCGCAGCGACAGTCGAGCAGCCCACCGGACGCCGCGCTTGACACCAAAATGACATGACGATGCAATGCTGTATCGCCTCCGGGGTACAGCATGCATGTAGTTGATACGACCCTGTTCTTCTCGCCGACCAGCGGCGGGGTGAAGCGGTATCTGACGGCCAAGCATGCGTGGCTCAAGGCCAACAGCGCGCACCGTCACTCGATCCTGGTACCCGGTCCGCGCACCGAGCTGGTGCCCGGTGGTGTCAGCACGCTCGCGGGGCTGCGGCTGCCTGGCACGTTCAACTACCGGCTGCCGCTGTCGCTGCGCGCCTGGACATCGATGCTCTCGGCGCTCGAGCCGGACCTGATCGAAGCCGGTGACCCGTTCCAACCGGCCTGGTGCACGTGGACCGTCGCGCGACGGCGCGGCATCCCGACCGTCGGGTTTTTCCATTCGGACCTCGCCAATACGCTGGGCCGGCGTTTCGGCGGTGGTGTCGAGCGGGCGATGACGCGCTACCTGTGCGCCGTCTACGGCCGTTTCGACCTGGTGCTGACCCCGAGCCGGATGATGTGCGGCTATCTGCAACGCATCGGTCTCGCGCGCGCGACGCTGCAGCCGCTCGGCGTCGACACGGAGATCTTCTCGCCGGAGCGCCGCACGCTCGACCTGCGCCGCACGCTGGAACTTCCGGACGACGCGCGCCTGCTCATCTATGCGGGCCGGTTTTCCGAGGAGAAGAACATCCCAGTGCTGTGCCGCGCGATGGCGCTGCTCGGCAAGCCCTACCACCTGCTGCTGGTGGGCGGCGGGCGCAGCGCACAGCCGAGCCACAACGTGACGGTGCTGCCGTACCGGCGCGACAGCGTCGAGCTCGCGCAGTGGCTCGCCTCGGCCGATGCGCTGCTGCATGCCGGCAGCAACGAAACCTTTGGCTTCGTGATCGCCGAGGCGATGGCCTGCGGCCGTCCGGTCGTTGGCGTGCGTGCGGGTTCCATCCCGGAGCTGGTCGACGAGCGCGTCGGGGAGTTGGCCGAGCTGGACGATCCCATCAGCCTCGCCGCTGCGGTGCGTCGCCTCTACGATCGGGGTCCCGAGGCGCTCGGGGCGGCGGCGCGCGAGCGCGCGCTGCAGCGCTTCACCTGGACGCATGCGATGCAGATGCAGCTCGCGAGCTATGCGAGCGTGATGGGTGTCGCGCGCAGCGGGCACGCCGCGCGCCCGGCAATGGAGTTCGGCTCCCCCGGCAGCTGAACGCCGCTCAGCCGCACTCGTACAGCGACAGCCCTCCGGCAGCGTCGCCGACCGCGAGCTGCCTGCCATCGCGCGAGAAGCGCAGCAGCGTGCAGTCCTCGCGCAGCAGGTGCGCATCGGCCGGCTGTGCCGCGCTCGCCACGCGCCACAGCAGCAGCCGGCGGTCACGCGCAGCCGAAACCAGCATGGAAGTCCCAGGCCTGAATGCGAGCGCACTCAGCCGTTCCGAATGCGCGCCCAGTGCTATGGGCTCGATGCCCTGGGCGCCGCGGGCGCTGAAGTCCCAGGCAATCAATTCCTCGCCCGCCGCCGTGGCCAGGTAACGACCGTTCGTGCTCCAGTCGGCCGCGATGATCCGCCCGCCATGGCCAGTGAGCTGCGACGGCTGGCCGGTAGCGACATTCCACAGCTGCACGCGGCCGTCCTGCATGCCGGCCGCCAGCAGTCGCCCGTCCGCGTTCCAGCCTGCAGTGAGGCAGGCGCCGGCGGCAGGGTAGTCTCGCACTGCAGGTTCCGCCTCGAGCCGGTGCAGCCGGGCACCGCCATTGCCGGCCACGGCGATCTCACTCGATTTCGGACGCCACGCGAGTGCGGCAATCACGCCGGTATGGCCCGCGAGGGCGTGCAGCGTCGCGCCGGCGGCATCGAACACATGCAGCACCCGCCCGGCAGCGGCTGCCAGCAGCCGGCCATGATCGGCAAAGCCGAGCCGGTCGCACCACGCCTTGCCTTCATGGATCGGCCGCGGCGCAGGCGCGCGCGCGTCCCATAGCAGCACCGTACCGTCCTGGCCGGACGAGGCAAACAGCCGGCCCGCGCGCTGCCAGGCGACCGCCAGCGCGCCGCCGCGGTGCGCGCCGATCTGTCGTGCAGCCGGTGCCGCACCCGTGTCGGCGAGCAGGACTGCGCCCTCGCCACCGGCGATCACGAGTGCACCGCCGTCGGCAGACCAGGCGGCATCGACTGGAAAATCCGCGAGTTCGATCCGCGCGCGCAGCCGCAGTACGCCGGCCGGCGCCGTCATGCGATGCAGGATTCGAATCCGGCCTCGAATTCGGCGCGTTCGAGCCCGCGGCCGATGAAGACCAGCCGGCTGCAGCGTGCCGAGAGTGGCGGCCATTCCCGCTCGAGCCGGCCGTCGAACACCATGTGCACGCCGTGAAACACGTAGCGGCGCGCCTCACCGGCGAAATTCAGCACGCCCTTCATGCGCAGGATGTCCTGACCACGGCTCTGCAGCAGGTAGGAAAGCCAGTCGTTGACCTTGCCGGGATCGAGTGGACGCGAATCGGTAAGGCCGATAGAGCCGATTTCCGCATCGTGGTGGTGCGAACCGAAGCTGCGTTCATGCTCCGGGCGCAGACCGGGGAGCAGCCCCCCGAATTCCGCCGGCGCGTGCTCACAGAACAGCACCCACGAGCCAGCGCGCGGCAGGTGCAGGCGCACGTGCCGGGCATGGTCCAGCTCGAGCCTGCCTAAGACCTGCGGCGGCAGCGCGGCGTGCGGACCGAGCAGCACCGCATCGCCATCGAAGCGTCGCGTCGCGTCCTCGATCAGCGCATCGATACGCGACGCGTCGGACCCGCCACCGGGCTCGTCCGGCGCCGCCTCCGCGGCGGACGGCAGCAGCAGCAGGTCGACCATCCGCAGCTGGCCGTGCGGGTGAGCGGCGCCGTGGTCGTTGGACTCGTGCTCGTGGTCATGGGCGTGCCCGTGGTCATGCGCGTGGGCGTCTGCGGCCGGTTCGGCGGAGGACCGCTGCTGGAGTTCGTATTCCCCCGCCGGCAGGGTGTAGAGGCCTGCCCATTCGAACGGGCGCGCGGGTTCGAGGAAGTCTTCATCACGGGCGAGCGCGCGATCGAGGTCGAAGGCCCCGATATTCAGCACTCGCCCGAGCGCGACATCGGCGTTGTGGGTACGCACGATCGACGCGGTGCCGTTGATCGCGTGCAGGCGCCGCTCTAGCTGCGAGAGCTCCGTGGCCGGGACCAGGTCGGTCTTGTTGAGCAGCAGCACGTCGGCGAAGCCGATCTGCTCGAGGGCGACCGGGCTCGACTTCAGTTGCTGCTCTATGTGACGCGCGTCGACCAGGGTGACGATCGCGTCGAGCAGGTAGTGCTCGCGCAGCTCCTCATCGATGAAGAACGTCTGCGCGACCGGGCCCGGATCGGCGAGGCCCGTCGTTTCGATCAGAATCGCGTCGAAGCGCTCGCGCCGCTTGCGCAGCTGCGCGAGGATGCGAATCAGGTCACCCCGTACCGTGCAGCAGATGCAGCCGTTGCTGGTCTCGAAGAGTTCCTCTTCGGCGCCGATCACGAGCTCGTGGTCCACGCCGACTTCGCCGAACTCGTTCTCGATCACGGCAATGCGCCGACCATGCTGCTCGGACAGGATCCGATTGACCAGTGTCGTCTTGCCAGACCCCAGGAAGCCGGTCAGGACCGTAACCGGAACGCGCGCGCTCATGTCCGGCCTCGCAGGCGTTCGATGATTCGGGTCGCGCCCGGCAGGCGCAGCACACTGAGCAGCAGCAGCCACCCGAATCGGCGTCCGAACGGCAGGCGCGGTGGCGGCACGGCGCCAAAGAAGGCGCGCCCGGCCGCGCGATGCCGCTGCACGCCGCGCGCCAGCAGCTCGGCCGACCAGCCGTCAGGCGCCGATCCGCCGTCCGCGGCGCTCGCCTCGATCCGGTAGCGACGCCGGCCCGGGGGATCATTCCCGTCAGCCAGCGGCCCGAACACGCGTGCGTCGCGCAGCACCGCCGGCAGCGCGCCGACTTCGGCTACGGCGAACGCGAGCTCGGTGCTGTCACAGCCATGCCGGTGCGGCGCCGCAACTTCGCAACCGCTCAGCAACAACGTCGCGGCGCCAGGCCCGCGGCGCACCGTGACCGGTCCGCGAAACGCCACCAGCTGCGGTGCTGCCGTGACTTCGGCGTTCATGCCGCGACATCCAGCGACCACACGGTCAGCGGGGCGCCGTGGCGGATCCAGATTCCGCAGCCCATCGGCCGGAACGAGCGCGCGAGTTCCCGTCGGTACCAGCGGTCCGGCCGCAGACCGGGAATGCGGTCGGTGCGTTGCTGATCGCAGTTCTCGAGCCAGTCTTCGCGGGTCAGGGCACCAAAGTACAGCGCGCCACGGCACAGGCGTGCGAGGTTCGCGATCGCGCGCCGCGCCTGGGCTGGCGACAGATATTGCAGCACGTCGTAGCAGATCACGAGATCGAAGCGTTCGCGCGTGCGGTAGGTCTCGATCGAGCCCTGCCGCCAGCCATAGCGGGTGCAGAGGTACTCGCTGACTTCGAGCCCGACGTACTCCGCGCCGCGCAGGGCGCGTCGCAGCGGCGCACGCAGCAGCCCGATGCCACAGCCCGCATCCAGCACTTGCCGCACCGGCAGCCCGAGATAGTTCACGCATGCGGCGACCATCCGCCCGCGCGCGCGCATCTCGGCACGCGAAGTCACGGCCGTCCGGGCGTTGAAGTAGAAACGCTGATAATAATCGCGATCAAAAGGCATACGTCGATCCGGCTGGCCCGCTCGTGTACCATGCGGCCCTCGATTGTACTGGTTGTGGCGGCCCGGCGGCCGCCTCCCGGCAGGCCCGGCCCGATCCCTCCCCCTCAAGTATTGATGCCATGAGCCCAGATTCCCTAACGGCACCGCAGCGTCGGCTTGCCCACGCGCCGGCCGTGGGATTCGTGAGCCTGGGCTGTCCGAAGGCACTGGTCGACTCCGAGCGCCTGATCACCGCGCTGCGTGCGCGGGGCTACGTGATCGCGCCGGGCTATCAGGGCGCGGATCTCGTGATCGTCAACACCTGCGGCTTCCTCGACACGGCGATCGACGAATCCCTGGAGGCGATCGGAGAAGCCCTCGAGCAGCATGGCCGCGTGCTCGTGACCGGCTGCCTCGGGGCGGATCCGCAGAAGATCCTTGCGCGGCATCCTCGGGTGCTCGGCGTCACCGGTCCGCATGCCTACGAGCAGGTCATTGCCGCCGTGAATGAGCACCTGCCGCGGCCGCACGATCCACTGGTCGACCTGGTCCCACCGGAAGGACTGCGGCTCACGCCGCGCCACTACGCGTACCTCAAAATCTCCGAAGGCTGCAACAATCGCTGCAGCTTCTGCATTATCCCCTCGATGCGCGGGCGACTGGCGAGCCGCCTGCTCGATGAGGTCATGCGGGAGGCCGAAGCGCTGGTGCGGGCCGGCGTGCGGGAGCTGCTCGTGATCTCCCAGGACACGAGCGCCTATGGCAGTGATCTGCGCTATCGCAGCGTGCGCTGGCGCGATCGGCCCCATGAGACGCGCTTCATCGATCTGGTGCGCGCCCTGGCCGAGCTGCCGGTGTGGACGCGGCTGCATTACGTGTATCCCTACCCACACGTCGATGCGGTGATCCCGTTGATGCGCGAGGACGGGGTGCTACCGTACCTGGACATACCGTTCCAGCACGGCAGTCCCGAAGTACTGCGTCGCATGCGACGCCCGGCGCACGCCGAGAACACACTGCGACGCATCCACGATTGGCGCGCCGCCCGGCCCGGGTTGACGCTGCGCAGCAGCTTCATCGTCGGTTTCCCAGGCGAGACGGATGCGGAATTCGAGCAGCTCCTGGCGTGGCTGCGCGAGGCGCAGCTCGACCGCGTCGGTGCCTTCAAGTACTCCCCGGTCGAGGGTGCGGCCGCGAATGCGATCGCGCCGCCGGTGCCGGAGGAGCTCAAGCAGGAGCGCTACGAGCGCTTCATGCAGGCGGCGGCTCAGATCAGCCGCGCGCGGCTGCTGGCGCGGATCGGCCGGCGGTGTCGGGTGCTCGTGGACGCAATCGAGGGCGACACCGCCATCGCCCGCAGCGCCAGCGACGCGCCCGAAATCGACGGCGTGGTTCGCATCGCGGACGCGTCCGGCTTGCAGGTCGGTCGGTTCGCCGAGGTGCGTATCACGGGTGCCGGGACCTATGACCTCGAGGCACGGCGCGCGGACTGATTCGCGGTCCGCCCTCGCGCGCTACTCGACCGTCACGCTCTTGGCGAGATTGCGCGGCTGATCCACGTCCGTACCCTTGAGGATCGCGACGTGATAGGCCAGCAGCTGCAGCGGAATGGCGTAAACCACCGGCGCCTGGAAGTCAGCGATGTGCTTGGGCATCTGGATCACGTGCACTCCGTCGCTCGCCTCCACCCCGGCATCCGGATCCGCGAACACGTACAACTCGCCCCCGCGCGCGCGCACTTCCATCAGGTTGGACTTAAGCTTCTCGAGCAGATCGTTGTTGGGTGCGACCGCCACGACCGGCATGTCGGCGTCGACCAGCGCGAGCGGACCGTGCTTGAGCTCCCCGGCGGCATAGGCCTCGGCGTGGATGTACGAGATCTCCTTGAGCTTGAGCGCGCCCTCCATCGCGATCGCGTGCATCGTGCCGCGGCCGAGGAAAAGTGCATGCTGCTTGTCGGCGAAGCGCAGGGCCAGGCGGTGCACGACCGGATCGAGCTCGAGGGTCTTCTCGAGCAGCGCCGGCAGCTCGATCAGGCGCGTGACCAAGCCGCGCTCGCGCTCCGGGTCCGAGCCGTTGTGGCGCGCGAGCGCGATGGTCAGCATGGCCAGCGCGGTCAGCTGCGTCGTGAACGCCTTGGTTGAGGCGACCCCGATCTCGGGTCCGGCCCGGGTCAGCATGACGAGTTCGGATTCGCGCACCAGCGAACTCTCGGGTGAATTGCAGATCGCCAGCGTCGACAGGTAGCCGTTCAGGCGCGCCATGCGCAGCGCGGCCAGCGTATCGGCGGTCTCGCCGGACTGCGAGATCACGACGAACAGCGAGTTCTTGGTGACCACGGGATTGCGGTAGCGGTACTCGCTCGCGATCTCCACGCGGCAAGGAATGCGGCAGATCTGCTCGATCAGGTAGCGCGCCACAACGCCGGCGTGGTAGCTGGTGCCGCATGCCACCACGTGCACGGCCTCGACGCGATCGAAGATCGCGGTGGCCGCCGGACCGAACGCCGCCTCGAGCAGCCGGCCGTTCGCCACGCGCTCCTGCAGCGTATTCGCGACGGCGCGCGGCTGCTCGTGGATCTCCTTGAGCATGAAGTGCCGGTACTGACCCTTCTCCGCCGCGTCCGCCGACAGTTCGCTCTCGCGCACCGGCCGCTCGGCGTTATTGCCTTCGCGGTCGATGACGCGCACTCCGCCGCGGCGGATCTCGGCCACGTCGCCCTCGTCGAGGAACATGAAGCGGCGGGTCACCGGCAGCAAGGCGGCCGCATCGGAGGCCACGAAGCTCTCTCCGAGCCCCAGCCCCAGTACCACTGGGCAGCCCACGCGCGCGGCGATCAGGCGCTCCGGATCCTGTTCGCTGATGACCACCAGCGCATAGGCGCCCTCGAGCTCGGCTACGGTCGCGCGCACCGCCTTGAACAGATCGGCGAGCTTCTCCATGTGGAAGTGGATACGGTGCGCAACCACCTCCGTATCGGTCTCGGAGCTGAACTGGTAGCCGGCGCGCCGCAGCTCCTCCCGCAGTTCCTCGTAGTTCTCGATGATGCCGTTGTGGACGATCGCCAGGCCGTCGCGCGAGAGGTGCGGATGCGCGTTGCGTTCGCTGGGTACGCCATGCGTGGCCCAGCGCGTATGGGCGATGCCGATGCGACCCTGCAGCGGCAACTGCTCGAGCGCCTGCTCGAGCGCGCGCACCTTGCCGACGGTGCGCAGGCGCTGCAGGTGATTGCCCTCGTCGATCACCGCGATTCCGGCGGAATCATAGCCGCGGTATTCGAGTCGGCGCAGACCCTCGATCAGTATCGGTACGATGTTGCGATCCGCGACGCCAGCGACGATGCCACACATCTTACGGTTCCTTTAGCGTGGCCGCTTCACGGGCCGCTGCCAGTCATCGATCGTGACCTGGCGCGAGCGCGCCAGCGTCAGCTTGCCCGCGGGCGCGTCACTGGTAATGGTCGAACCAGCACCGATCGTCGCGCCGGCGCCTATCTTGAGTGGCGCCACCAGCATCGCTCCTGAGCCGATGAAGGCGGCGTCGCCGATCTGCGTTATCCACTTGTTGGCGCCGTCGTAGTTGCAGGTGATGGTGCCGGCGCCGACATTGACACCGGAGCCGACCCGCGAGTCGCCCACATAGCTCAGATGGTTGATCTTGCTGCCCTCGCCGATCTCGCTATTCTTGACCTCGACGAAATTGCCGAGATGAACGCCGCGGGCGAGCTGCGCCTGCGGGCGCAGACGCGAGAACGGACCGATCTCGCAGGCCGCTCCAATCTGGGAATGCTGGACCACGCAGTTCGCGTGCAGCACCGTGC
>CAZGVE010000001.1:156707-175050 GCA_964528845.1 uncultured Steroidobacteraceae bacterium
CAGGCCGCTCCAATCTGGGAATGCTGGACCACGCAGTTCGCGTGCAGCACCGTGCCCTCCCCGATGCTGCAGTGACTGAGCACGCAGTTGGGTCCCACCCGCACGCCATCCGCGAGGTGCACGGGACCATCGATAACGACGTTCACGTCCAGCAGGACGTCGCGCCCGGCCGTGATCGGTCCCCGCAGATCGATCCGCGCCGGATCGATCAGGGTAACGCCCTGCGCCATCAACGCCTGCGCACGCCGGCGGCGGTACTCGGATTCTGCCGCCGCGAGCTGCTGCTTGTCGTTGACGCCCAGCACCTCATTCGCGTCCGCCGCTTCCACGGTGACCACGCGCCGGCGACGCCGCACCGCCATTGCGACCAGATCAGTGAGATAGAATTCGCCATGCGGTGCGCGCGGCTGCAGCCGGGGCAGGCACTCGCGCAGCAGTTCCGCTGGCGCGAGCAGCACGCCGGTATTGATCTCATCCAGCCGGCGTTCGCGCGCACTGGCCTCACGCTCCTCGACGATCGCACGCAGCACGCCCCGCGGGCCGCGTACCAGCCGGCCGTACCCCGTCGGATCGGCGAGCCTTGCGGTGAGCAGCGCCAGCTCGCGCGGGCCAGCGTTCTCGAGCAACGGTCGTACGGTCTCGGCGCGCAGCAGCGGCACGTCGCCGTAGAGCACCAGCACCCGGTGCCCATCCGGGATGGCGGGCAATGCCTGCAGGACGGCGTGTCCGGTTCCGAGCTGTTCCGCCTGCAGGCACCAGTGGGCGCTGGCGGCGGAAAAATGCTCCTGCACGCGCTCGCCGCCATGGCCGTACACCACGTAAGTGGCTGCCGGTCCAAGCGCGGCGGCCAGCTCGAGCACATGCGCGAGCAGCGGCGTGCCGGCGAGCGGCTGCATGACCTTGGGCAGGCCGGAGCGCATGCGCGTGCCCGCGCCGGCCGCGAGGATCACGACCGAAAGCGGTGCGGCCTCGTGATCAGGGTGGGCTGGTCGGCGCGGCATCTGGAAATTGTAGCAGCTGGAACCCACCCGGCGGCGCGGGTCTCGCGCACACTTTGGGTCCAGGATGCACCCTGGGCGGCGCGCCGGGCGCCGCGAGCGGCCTCAACCCTTGATCTTGCGCAGGCGCTGGATCATGCGCAGCTGCGCGGCAGCGCGCGCCAGTTCGGCCAGCGCTTCGGCCTGGCTGATCCGGTCGCTGTTGCCGGCGAGCGCTTCCTCGGCGCGCTGCTGCGCGGCGAGTGCCGCGGCCTCGTCGAGGTCCCGGGCGCGCGCCGCGGTGTCGGCCAGTACCGTGACCTTCCTCGGCTGCACCTCCAGCGCACCGCCACCGACGTAGAACGACTGCTCTTCGCCTTCGGCAGGCTGCACGCGGACCTCGCCCGGCTTCAGCAGGGTCAGCAGCGGCGCGTGCCGCGGCGTGATGCCGAGATCGCCCTCCGAGCCCGGGAGAAACACCATGCGCGCCGGCCCGGAGAAGATCTCCCCTTCGGCGCTGACGATATCTAGCTGGATGGTCTCCATCACTTTAAGGAAGCCGCTTTCGCGACCGCCTCGTCAATGGTTCCGACCATGTAGAACGCCTGCTCTGGCAGCGCATCGAACTCGCCGGCGATGATGCCCTGGAAGCCACGTATGGTGTCCTTGAGCGGCACGATCTTGCCGTCCTGGCCGGTGAACACCTTGGCCACGTTGAACGGCTGCGACAGGAAGCGCTGGATCTTGCGCGCCCGGTACACCGTGAGCTTGTCGGTCTCGGACAGCTCGTCCATCCCGAGGATCGCGATGATGTCCTGCAGTTCCTTGTAGCGCTGCAGTACCGCCTGCACTCCGCGCGCGGTGTTGTAGTGCTCCTCGCCGACCACGAGCGGATCGAGCTGGCGCGAAGTCGAATCGAGCGGATCTACGGCCGGATAGATGCCGAGTGCGGCGATCTGGCGCGACAGCACCACGGTCGCGTCCAGATGCGCGAAGGTGGTGGCCGGCGAGGGATCGGTCAGGTCGTCGGCCGGCACGTACACCGCCTGGATGGAAGTGATCGAGCCGGTCTTGGTTGACGTGATGCGCTCCTGCAGCACCCCCATCTCCTCGGCCAGCGTCGGCTGGTAGCCCACCGCCGAAGGCATGCGGCCGAGCAGCGCCGATACCTCGGTGCCGGCAAGCGTGTAGCGGTAGATGTTGTCGACGAAGAACAGCACGTCGCGACCACGGCCGTTGGCCTGGCGTTCGTCGCGGAAGTACTCCGCCATCGTGAGGCCGGTCAGGGCGACGCGCAGGCGGTTGCCCGGCGGTTCGTTCATCTGGCCGTACACCATCGCGACCTTCGAGTTCTTGAGGTTGTCCAGGTCGATGACCCCGGACTCCGCCATCTCGTGATAGAAATCGTTGCCTTCGCGCGTACGTTCGCCCACGCCGGCGAATACCGACAGGCCCGAATACTGCTTCGCGATGTTGTTGATCAGTTCGAGCATGTTGACGGTCTTGCCCACGCCGGCACCGCCGAACAGCCCGACCTTGCCACCCTTGGCGAACGGCACCAGCAGGTCGATGACCTTGATGCCGGTGACCAGCAGGTCCTGGCCGCCGGCCTGCTCGTCGTAATTCGGCGCCGGACGGTGGATCGACCAGTGGTCGGGTGTCACGATCGGCCCGCGGTTGTCCTGCGGTGCACCGAGCACGTCCATGATCCGGCCGAGTGTGCCTTCACCGACAGGTACCGTAATGGGCGCCCCGCTCGATTCGACCAGCAGCCCGCGCTTGAGCCCCTCTGAAATGCCCATCGCGATGGTTCGCACGACCCCATCTCCGAGTTGCTGCTGCACCTCGAGCGTCAGATCGCGGTCCGTGAGCCTGAGGGCCTCGTAGATGCCGGGAATCTGGTCCCGTGGAAACTCCACGTCGATGACCGCACCGATGATCTGCGTGATCTTGCCCGTTGCCATATTCGTTTGTCCTTAACGTCGCCGTCCGAAGCGGGCGGCACTCCCGATTGCCCTAAACCGCCGCGGCCCCGCCGACGATTTCCGCCAGCTCCTTGGTGATGGCCGCCTGCCGTGCCTTGTTGTAGACCAGCTGCAGTTCGCCGATCAGCTCGCCTGCGTTGTCCGATGCGCTCTTCATCGCCACCATGCGTGCCGCCATCTCCGAGGCGACGTTCTCGACGGCGCCCTGGTAGACCTGCGACTCGATGTAGCGCATGAGCAGGCCGTCGAGTATTTCGAGCGCACTGGGTTCATAGATGTAGTCCCAGTGGTCCTGCAGATCGCTCCGGTCGATCAGTTCCAGCGGCACCGGCACCAGCTGCTGCACCTCCGGCTTCTGCGACATCGTGTTCACGAACTGCGCGTTCACGAGGAACAGCCGGTCCAGCCGGCCGGCGCGGTACGCGTCCAGCATGACCTTGACGCTGCCGATCAGGTCGGCGATGTGCGGGCGGTCGCCCAGCGCCGTGACCGTCGCCATGATCGGCATGGAGAGGCGGCGAAAGAATGCGACCCCCTTGGTGCCGATGAGGCAGAAGCTCACCGTGGCACCCTTCGCCTGCCAGCTGCGTGCCAGCAGCAACGCGCTCTTGAACACGTTGGCATTGAGTGCGCCGCACAGTCCGCGGTCGGTCGACACGACGACGATGCCGATCGCCCGGGTCTCGCGTTCGACCAGGAACGGGTGGCGGTAGTCGGGATTCGCGTCGTGCAGGTGGCCGATGACCTTGCGCATGCTGGCCGCGTACGGACGCGCCAGCCGCATGCGCTCCTGCGCGCGGCGCATCTTGCTGGCCGCTACCATCTCCATCGCCTTGGTGATCTTCTGCGTGCTCTTCACGCTCGAGATCTTGCTGCGGATTTCCTTGGTGCCAGGCATGAGCGTCAGTACGCGCCAGTGGCGACGAAATCTTCGCAGATCCGCTTCAGCGTCGCCTCATGCACCTTGAGCACCGGGTTGGCGTTGATCGCGTCGATCGACGCACCATGACTGCCGCGCGCGAAGCCCTGCAGCGCCGCCTCGAACTCGACCACCTTGCCGAGCTCGATCTTGTCCATGTAGCCGTTGTTGACCGCATAGATCGACAGCGCCATCTCGGCCACCGACATCGGTGCATATTGCTTCTGCTTCATGACCTCGGTGACGCGCTGCCCGCGTTCGAGCTGCCGGCGGGTGGCCTCGTCAAGGTCGGAGGCGAACTGCGAGAA
Organism: uncultured Steroidobacteraceae bacterium; assembly: GCA_964528845.1. GTDB lineage: Bacteria > Pseudomonadota > Gammaproteobacteria > Steroidobacterales > Steroidobacteraceae > FEN-1191. Next base: position 160,897 of record CAZGVE010000001.1, read on the forward strand.
CGCGGCCAGCTCGCGGAACTGCGCCAGCGCGAGCCGGATGCTGCCGCCGAGGCGCTTGATGATGTCGGTCTGCGCCGCTCCGCCGACGCGCGAGACCGAGATGCCGGCGTTCATCGCCGGGCGAATGCCGGCGTTGAACAGGTCGGTCTCCAGGAATATCTGCCCGTCGGTGATCGAGATCACGTTGGTGGGCACGAAGGCCGTCACGTCGCCCGCCTGCGTCTCGATGATGGGCAGCCCGGTCAGTGAGCCCGTGCGGCCCTTGACCCGTCCCTTCGTCGCCTGCTCGACGTACTGCTCGTTGACGCGCGCGGAGCGCTCCAGCAGTCGCGAGTGCAGGTAGAACACGTCGCCGGGAAACGCTTCGCGGCCCGGCGGACGCCGCAGCAGCAGCGAGATCTGGCGATAGGCGACGGCCTGCTTGGACAGGTCGTCGTAGATGATCAGCGCATCCTCGCCGTTGTCCATGAAATACTCGCCCATCGTGACGCCCGAATAGGCGGACAGGTACTGCATGGCGGGGGGAATGGAGGCCGAGGCTGCCACCACGATCGTGTGTGCGAGTGCATCGTGTTCCTCGAGCTTGCGCACCACGTTGGCGATCGAGGACTGCTTCTGTCCGATCGCGACGTAGATACATTTTATTCCCGAGGCCTTCTGATTGATGATCGTGTCGACGGCCAGCGCGGTCTTGCCGGTCTGGCGGTCGCCGATGATCAGCTCACGCTGTCCGCGACCGACCGGCACCATCGCATCCACGGCCTTGTAGCCGGTCTGCACCGGCTGGTTCACGGACTTGCGATAGATCACGCCGGGCGCGACGCGCTCGATCGGCGCGGTGGCGATGGCGTTGATGGGCCCCTTGCCGTCGATCGGCCGCCCGAGCGCGTCGACCACGCGCCCCAGCAGCTGCGGTCCGACCGGCACCTCGAGGATGCGGCCGGTGGTCTTGACCGTCGCCCCCTCGCCGATGGACTTGTAGTCGCCGAGCACCACGGCCCCGACCGAATCCTGCTCGAGGTTGAGCGCGAGGCCGAACAGGTTGCCCGGAAATTCGATCATCTCGCCATAGCACACGTCAGCGAGCCCGTGGATGCGGCAGATGCCGTCGGTCACCGACACCACGGTACCGACGTTGCGCGCTTCGGTGACGCCCTTGAAATTCTCGATCCGCTGCTTGATCAGATCGCTGATTTCGGTTGCCTTGATCGCCATATCTGTTGTCCTGTAACGGTCGTTAAGCGGTGAGCTCGTACGCGATCCGTTCGAGCCGGGAGCGCAGTGAGCCGTCGATGACCAGGTCCCCGGCACGCACCACGGCGCCGCCGAGCAGCTGCGGGTCGGTGGCGGACTGCACCCGCACCTGACGCTGCAGGCGGCGCTGGAGCGCGCCCGCGAGCGTCGCGAGCTCCCCGCTCTCGAGCGGTGTCGCGGTCGTCACCGTGACGTCGATGACGCCCTCGGCCTCGTCCTTGAACTGCTCGAACAGCGCGGAGATCTCCGGCAGGAAGGACAGGCGCCGGTTGTCGGCCAGGGTGCGCACGAAGTTGCGGCCGTGCTCGTCCAGCGACGCTCCGGCCAGATCGATCACCAGCTGCGCAAGCTCATCCGTGCTGACGGAAGGATTGCCCAGCAGCTCCTGGATCCGGCCGTCCTGGACCACCGCGGCTCCGGTGCGCAGCGCGTCCGACCAGGCCGGGAGCGTGCCGGCGCCGGACGCCTGCTGGAACGCTGCCTTGGCGTAGGGTCGTGCGATGGTGGTCTTCTCGGCCATGGGTCGCGCCCGTCCTAGATCTGGGTCGCGAGCTTGGAGAGCAGGTCGGCGTGCGTGCGCGGATCGATTTCGCGCTCGAGCACTTTCGAGGCCGCGCTGATCGCGATCTGTGCCACCTCGCGCCGCAGGCCTTCACGCGCCCTGGCGGTATCGAGTTCGATCTGCTGGGCTGCTGCTGCCACCAGCCGCTGGCCCTCGGCGCCGGCGCTCGCCTTGGCCTGCTCGATCAGATCATTGGCACGGTGCTGTGCCTGGTCGATGATCACTCCGGCACGCTCGCGTGCCTCCCCGATCAGCGCCTCGGCCTTGACCTGCGCTTCGGCCAGCGACTGCTCGCCCTTGTCTGCCGCGGCCAGACCGAGCGCGATCTTGCGCTGCCGCTCCTCGATCGGACGCGCCAGCATTGGCACGACGACCTTGTAAATGAACCAGAGCAGAAAGAGCAGCACGATGAACTGCCCTATGAACGTCGCATTGATCGCGAGCATCGTCCGGTCTCCCTATGGGGCGAACAGCACTACTTCGCTTAATGCGATCCAAGCAGCGGATTGGCGTAAGCGAAGAACATCGCCAGACCGACGCCGATCAGGAACGCCGCATCGATCAGGCCCATCGCGAGGAACATCTTGGTCTGCAGCGTCGGTATCAGTTCCGGCTGGCGACCGCCCGCCTCGAGGAACTTGGAGGCCATGATGCCGATGCCGATACAGGCGCCAGCGGCGCCCAGGCCGATGATCAGGCCGATCGCAATGGCGGTGTTGGCTTGAATGGTCGTAACTGCGTCCATAGGTTTAGCGTCTCCAGATCAAATTCAATGTGAGTGAACCCAAGTCCTCAGTGGTGCTCTTCGGCCATTGCGATGTACACGATGGGCAGCACCATGAAGATGAATGCCTGCAGCAGGACAATGAGGATGTGGAACACGGCCCAGCCGCTGCCGAGGAACACCTGCAGGGCAACCCGTGCCAGGCCGGTGGCCGAGAAGTGCGTGACGCCGAGCCCCAGCAGCGCGATGAGCATGAAGATCAGCTCGCCGGCGAACATGTTGCCGAACAACCGCATCGCCAGCGACACCGGCTTGGCGAGCAGTTCGATGGCGTTCAGTACCAGGTTCGGAATCCAGAGCAGCGGGTGGCCGCCGAACGGCGCACTGATCCACTCGTGCAGGTAGCCGCCGATGCCCTTGGAGCGCACGCCGGCGCCGATCACCAGCAGCAGAACCAGCACGGCCATCGCCGCGGTACCGTTGATGTCGGCCGTCGGCAGGACGCGCCAGAACCCGGCGCCGAACGCGTGCGCCACAGCACCAGGCGCATCCAGCGGCAGCAGGTCCATCGTGTTCATCAACACGATCCAGGCGAACAGCGTGAAGGCGAGCGCGGTGAGGAACCTGCGGTTGCCGTGATAGATCGAAGCAACCTCCCCGTCGACCCACTCATAGACCCATTCGATGAAGGCGGCCACACCTGTCGGGTGCACGTCGTTGCGCGCACGGCGCGCCGCCAGCACCAGGATCCACCCCACCAGCGCAGCAAGCCCCGCAGACATGACCAGGGTGTCGATGTGCCACGTCCAGAAGCCATGGCCCACCGTCAGGTGGGTCATGTGGTGATTCACGTATTCGCTCGGCGTCTCAGCCTGTCCGGCAGCCATCTACTGCAATCCCGATCCGCACGTTAATGCGCACGCTGCCCAGCCGCGCGCGCGCCTTCCAATCCGCTTCCGCCATCCGCTGCCCGCATCAACGGCACCCAGGAAGCCACCAGTGCCGCGGCGTATCCGCACAGCAGCGCGGGCCACACCATGCGAGGCACACGAGCCGCCACCGCGAACAGCGCGATCGTGGAGAGTACCTTGATGAACTCTCCGACCATCACGCGCTGCAGGGCCGCGCCTGCCGAATATTCCGGTACGGCAGCGCGGCTGCTCGCGTAAAGGGTGGTGACCCATGCGATGGCGCCACCGCCCAGCGCCGATAGCGCCGCCCGGCCGCCGCCCCAACCCAGGCTCACGGCGGCCACGCCGAGCGTTGCCAGCGCCTGAGCCCGAACGCAGGCCATGGCCAGCCGCCGCGCGTTGGGCAGGTCGATCGCGATCACTGCAGGTTCCGGTGATGGAACGAACGCCGCATCACCCATCACAGGACGGGCAGCGAGCAGCGGAGCTTGTGCCTAGATCGAGCCGCGCCTGCGTGAATTGCCATGAACTGGATGCCGACAGTCACGTGGGGTGGCCCGGTCAAAAAGCCGGCGGATTATAGAGAGCCGCTGTCCGGCAGTCCACAGGCCGCGGCACGCTCCCGGGCCGCATCCGGCTGCAGCTGCTGCGGGCCTGCAGGGGCTCACCGGATATGCGCCAGGATGCCGTCGAGCTCTTCCAGATTATGGTAGCGGATCACGACACGGCCCTGGCCGGCGCTCGCATGCTCGATGCTGACACGGGCACCGAGCTTCTCGGCCAGCTCGTCCTCAAGTTGCTGAATGTTGGGGTCTATTTCGGCGCCGGCCTGGCCTGCTGAAGACGGGCGCGGCTCGATCATCCGACGAACCAGGCGTTCCGTTTCCCGGACCGATAGCCCCTTGCTCGCGACCAGCGTCGCGACTTCCGTCTGCGCTCGTGCCTGCGGCAGCCCGAGCAGTGCGCGCGCGTGTCCCATCTCGAGTTCCCCCCGGGCGAGGCGCTCGCAGACCTCCGCGGGCAGCTCGAGCAGGCGCAGCAGGTTGCTCACCGCGGCGCGCGAACGCCCGACGGCCTGCGCAGCCTGCAGGTGGGTGAGTCCGAATTCCGAAATCAGTCGTTCGAGCGCGCGCGCCTCTTCGAGCGGATTGAGATCTTCGCGCTGGATATTCTCGATCAGCGCCATCGCGATCGCCGCGTCGTCGGGAATGCGGCGGATGACGGCCGGGATTTCGCGCAGGCCCGCCTGCTGCGCGGCACGCCAGCGCCGTTCCCCGGCAATGATCTCGTAGCGTTGCGTGCCGCGATCGTCGGGCTCGCCCAGCGGGCGCACGACGATCGGTTGCACGACGCCCTGAGCGCGGATCGACTCGGCCAATTCCGCCAGCGTCTCGAGGTGCATGTCGACGCGGGGCTGGTAGCGGCCGCGCTGCAGCAGATCGAGGGGCAGCAGCGCGAGTTCGCCATCACCGCCGCGCGGCCGGGCCGCCTCGCCCGTGCTGCCGGCGGCAACGGGCCGCTCGGTGAATCGCGCCTGCCCCAGCAGGTCGGCAAGGCCTCGTCCGAGCGTCGGTTTCTTCTGATTCATGCTGGCAGCACCATCGCGCAGTCCATCCTCAACCCGGCACGTTGCGGGCCGCGCCCGGGGCAGCGGCGCCGTCGGGGGCCGTGGTTGCCTCACGCGCGGCGCTGGCCTCTGGGGCGGCGCCCGGCCAGCCGTCCTCGTCCCGCCGCAGCATCTCGCCGGTCAGCGCGAGGTAGGCCAGCGCGCCGCGCGAATCCGGATCGTGCGCGAGCGCGCTGCGCCCGAAGCTCGGCGCCTCGGCCAGGCGTACGTTGCGCGGCACGACCGTGCGGAACACCTTGTCGCCGAAGTGCAGCATCAGCTGGGCACTGACTTCGTTGGCCAGGTTGACCCGCGGATCGAACATCGTGCGCAGGATGCCCTCGACCTCGAGCGCCGGATTGGCGCCAATGCGTATCTGCTCGATCGTCGCCATCAGCGCCGAGAGGCCCTCGAGGGCGTAGTACTCGCACTGCATCGGGATCAGCACGCTGTCGGCGGCGACCAGTGCGTTGACGGTCAGCATGTTCAGCGCGGGCGGACAGTCGATCAGCACGAGGTCGTAGTCGGCGCGTATGGGCTCGAGCGCTGCGCGCAACCGCTGCTCGCGGCGCTCGCTCATCAGCAGCAAGCGCACCTCGGCTGCGGTCAGGTCCTGGTTGGCCGGCATCACCGACAGGGACGTGGCGCCCGCTGCGGCCGGCTGGTGTCCGGCCAGCCGCACCGCTTCGGCCGCCGTGCACTCCCCGAGCAGTACCTCGCACGTACCCGGCCCGATGGCGGCCTTGTCGATGCCGCAACCGGCGGTCGCATTGCCTTGCGGATCCATGTCGATCAGCAGCACACGGCGGCGCGTGGCACAGAACGAGGTGGCGAGGTTCACCGCGGTGGTGGTCTTGCCGACGCCGCCCTTCTGGTTTGCGACTGCGATGACGCGTTTCATGAGTGAATTAGTCTAGTCCTTGGCGGCTCCGGACTACAGGTAAACTGTGGTGATGAAGTTGATTTCCGGTTTTCTGGTGGCTGCGGTGTTCGCAGGTTTGACTTTCGGCCTATGGGGGTACATGAACCGGCCCACCAGCGAGCCGCCATGGCCGGCGCACATCCAGGGCGTGTCGTTCTCGCCCTTCACTGCCGATCAGAATCCATTTGGCAGCAAGGACGTGCCGCCGGTCGAGCAGATCGATTCGGACCTGCGGCTGCTGCAGGACAAGACCTACGCGGTACGCACCTACTCCACTCTCGGCACGCAGGGCCGGATTCCGGAGCTGGCGGCGAAATACAACATCAGCGTGGCCCTCGGGATATATCTGAGCCGCGACCAGGATGAGAACGAGCAGCAGATGCGCAGCGGCATCACGCTGGCGCGCGAACATCGCAATGTCTCGCGGGTACTGGTCGGCAACGAAGTGCTGCTGCGCGGTGACCTGTCGGTCGCCGAACTCGAGCATGAGCTGGACCGGGCGCGGGCGGCGATCCGCCAGCCGGTCGGCTACGCCGACACCTGGGCGACCTGGCTGAAGTACCCGGAGATCGCGAGCCACGTCGATTACATCGCCGTGCACCTGTTTCCGTACTGGGAAGGCGTGGACGTGGAGCACGCGGTCGACTTCTGCTTCCGCGAACTCAAGACCGTACAGGACGCCTACCCGAAGAAGCCGGTGATCATCGGCGAGATCGGCTGGCCCTCGGAAGGCCGGATTCGGGCCGCGGCGGTCGCCTCGGTGTCGAACGAAGCGCTGTTCCTGCGCAGCTTTCTCGCGCGCGCCGAACAGCAGGGACAGCGCTACTACATCATGGAGGCCTTCGACCAGCCGTGGAAGGCGCGGGACGAGGGCGCGGTGGGCTCGTACTGGGGCATCTACGACGTCAACCGCAAGCCGAAGTTCGAGTTCACGGCACCGATAGTGCGCATCCCGGAGTGGCACATGCTGGCCGCGATCTCGGTTGCGCTCGCGCTGCTGATGCTGGGCGTGTTCTACATCCACAGCGGTTCGCTGCACACGCTCGGCCGCACGCTGCTCGCTACCGTCGTCTACGGCTCGGCGACGGTCACCGTCTGGGTCGTCTACGACTACACGCAGCAGTACCTGACGCCGACGTCCGTCTTCGTCGGTTCGTTGCTGATACTGGGCATGCTGGGCGTGGTCGCCGTGCTGTTCGCCGAGGCGCACGAATGGGCCGAGGCGCATTGGGCGGGCGCGCACCTGCGCCTGCTCGACCCGACGCGGCACGCCGGGGGCGCCACGCGCAAGGTCTCGGTGCACGTGCCGGCCTACAACGAGCCGCCCGACATGCTGATCCGCACACTTGATGCGCTGGCACGGCTCGACTACCCGAATTTCGAGGTGCTGGTGATCGACAACAACACGCGCGATGAAGCGACCTGGCGTCCGGTGGAGGCGCATTGCCGGCTGCTCGGTGAGCGCTTCCGCTTCTTTCACGTCGCGCCACTCGCGGGGTTCAAGGCCGGCGCGCTGAACTTCGCGCTCGCGCACACTGCGCCGGACGCCGAAGTGGTCGCGGTCATCGACAGCGACTATGAGGTCGATGCCGGCTGGTTGCGCGACCTCGTGCCGAGCTTCGATGAGCCCCGGGTCGCGATCGTGCAGGCGCCGCAGGACTACCGTGACGAGCACGACAATGCGTTCAAGGCCATGTGCTACGCCGAGTATCGCGGCTTCTTCTACATCGGCATGATCACGCGCAACGAGCGCAATGCCATCATCCAGCACGGCACCATGACGCTGGTGCGGCGTACGGTGCTGGGCGCGGTCGGCGGCTGGGCCGAGTGGTGCATCACCGAAGATGCCGAACTGGGCCTGCGCGTGTTCGAGGCCGGCTACGAGGCGCTCTACCTGCCCAAGAGCTACGGCCGCGGCCTGATGCCCGATACGTTCATCGACTACAAGCGCCAGCGATTCCGCTGGGCCTACGGCGCGATGCAGATCCTGCGTCACCACACGCGCGCACTGCTGCCTCCTGGACAGAGCGCGCTGACCGCCGGGCAGCGCTATCACTTCATAGCGGGCTGGCTGCCGTGGCTCGCTGACGGATTCAACCTGCTGTTCAACATCGCGGCGATCGGCTGGTCGATCGCAATGATCCTGGCGCCGCAGAAAGTCGATCCGCCGCTGATGGTGTTCTCGGTGCTGCCGCTATCGCTATTCATGTTCAAGCTGGTCAAGCTCGTGCACCTGTACATCCACCGCGTCGGCATGAACATCCGGCAGACGGCCGCCGCGGCGGTGTCCGGGCTCGCACTCGCGCACACGATCGGTCTGGCGGTGCTCAAGGGTCTGCTCACGCGCAACGAGCCCTTCTTTCGCACGCCCAAGCACAGCGCACCGCATCGCTTCCGCTCGGCGCTGCTCGCGGCACGCGAGGAAACCCTGCTGATGCTCTCGCTGTGGGCCTGTGCGGTCGGAATCCGCACCATCCCGAAGGAGATGGCGAGCCCGGACCTCACCGTATGGGTCGCAGCGCTGCTGATTCAGTCGATCCCGTATGCCGCCGCGCTGGTGGTATCCCTTTCCAGTGCGTTCCCGCTGCCGGCGGCGCTGCTCGGCGCGCGTCCGCCTGCCGTCACCCCGGATGCATCGCCAACGTGAGGATGTGCCGCTCCGCATCGAGCCCGGCAATCCGTACCGCGCGTGCGCCGAGCAGCCGCCAGCGCTCCGGCAGCGCTGCCAGCTCCGCCGCAGGGTAACGACCCTTCAGCGCGACCACGCGTGAGGCCGGACCGCACAGGACGGCCACCCGTTGCAGCAATTCAGGCAGCGCGGCGCAGGCACGCGCCAGCACGGTATCGAAGGGTGGATCGGGGCGCAGTGTCTCCACCCGCGCCTGCACCGCGGACACGTTGGACAAGCCAAGCTCCCGGGCCGCGTGCGCGACGAACCGGATCTTCTTCGCAGTCGCATCGATCAGCGTGAAGCGCAGGTGCGGGCTGCTAAGCGCCAGCGGCAGGCCAGGGAATCCGGCGCCCGTTCCGACGTCGGCGATCCGCTCACCGTGCAGATCCGGCAGCGCCGCGAGGCTGTCGAGCAGGTGGGCGCGGATCATCGCCCCGCGTTCCGTGATCGCAGTCAGGTTGTAGCTGCGGTTCCACAACACCAGCTCGTCGAGCAGCCGCAACAGGCGCTGCGCCTGCGCTGCATCGAGCGCTACTCCGAGCGCGGCGGCGCCGTCCATGAGCTCCTCGATGGGTTCGCGCGCGGCGCTCACTCCACGCGCACCAGCGTGCGGCCGGTGACGCCGCCTGCGAGGTACGCCGCGAATGCCCCGGGCACCTCCTTGAGCGCGATCGTGCGCGTGACGATGCGATCCAGATGGCGCGGTCGCAGGTCCCCCGCGAGGCGCGTCCAGAGCTCGAGCCGCTCGGCGCGCGAGCAGGAGGAATAGCTGATGCCGAGCAGGCTCACTCCACGCAGGATGAAGGGCATTACGGTGAGTTCGAGCGCCGCGCTGGCTGCGAGTCCCACGCTCGCGACGCTGCCGCGCTCGAGCGTGGTGCGCAGCAGCCACGAGAGCGTGTCGCCTCCGACGTTGTCGATGCCTCCGCCCCAGCGGGCCGATTCGAGCGCACCCTTGCCTAACGGGATCTCATCGCGAAACAGCACCCGTGCGGCGCCGAGCGCCGCCAGATACGGGCCGGCGTCGCGCTTGGCCGTCAGCGCCACGACCTCGTAGCCACGCGCGGCGAGCAGGTCCACCGCAATCGAACCGACTCCGCCGGTGGCGCCCGTGACGAGCACCGGACCGGTCTCGGGACGCAGCCCGTTGTGCTCCATGCGCATGAGGGCCCAGGCGGCGCTCACTCCGGCCGTGCCGATCGCCATCGCGTTCGCGGCATCAAGGCCCGGCGGTATCAGGATGGCAAGCTCCGCCGGCACACGGGCGCGCTGCGAGTAACCGCCATCGCGGGTCTCGGACTGTCCGCCGCTGGTCGCGAGCACGGCGTCGCCCGGCCGGAATCGCACATCGGTCGATGATTCCACGTACCCGGCCAGATCGATACCACCGACCAGCGGAAATCGGCGCGCAATCCGGCCCGCGCCCGTCGCCGCGAGTGCATCCTTGTAGTTGATGCCCGAGTGGGTGACGCGTACGACGAGCTCACCGGGCGAGAGGTCCGCGAGCTCGAGCGTATCGAGACGCGCCTCGACGCCGCCGTCGCGCTGGTGGATGCGCAACGCCAGAAATGGTCCCGACGTGTCGGCGTCCGGCATGTTCCACTGCCCTCCCGCGTCAGGCACCATACCAACACGATGCGGCAATTCAAGTTTCAGCCCTACACGCCTGCCGGCGTCCAGCCGTGCGTCCCCGTGGCACCCCTGCAGCGCCTGCTGCTCGTGGCACTGCTGGCCGCGCTGGCATTGCGCGTAGCCGCAGCCGATCCGGCGCCGGCCTCCGGGTCGGCTGGGGCGGACGCAGCACAGGACGCGCCGCAGGCACTGGCACAGAATGCAGCAGCGGCGCTCCGCGGCTTCCAGCAGGCGCGTCCGGCGCGTTTCGTGGATTGGCTCGCGGATGGCAGCCTGCTGATCGCAACGCGATTCGGGGATACCCAGCAGATTCACCGGCTGCGCGCACCGCTCGGCATGCGCGAGCAGCTGAGCTTCGAGGACGGCGACGTACTGGGCGCGGCGGCGCGGCCATTCGGAAGCGATGCGTTCGTATATCAGAGTACGACGGACGGCGGGCGCACCAGCAGCCTGCATCTGATGCGACTCGCGGATAACGCGTCAGTCCCACTGACAGGCGGCGGGTATCGCGATGATGTGCCGCTGTTCGCGCACGACGGGCAGCGTATCGCGTTCGGCAGCAACCGCGCCGGGACGGCCGATCGCGCAATCTACGTGCTCGACACCAGCAATCCAGGCGCCGTACCGCGCCTCGCCGCCGGCGGCACTGGCGAGCGCTGGCGCGTGTTTGCCTGGTCCGCGGACGACCAGCGGCTGCTGCTCGGGCGCGAGAGCGCTGGCATCGATGGATACGAGCTGGAATTCGTGGATCTCGCGACCGGTACCCTGACGCCGATCCAGTTCGCGCCGCCCGCGCGTGCGCATGGCCAGCGCACCGAGCCGGCCAGAGCGCTGAGTGCGCGCGCGGCACGCTTTGCACCGGACGGGCATGGGCTGATCGTGCTGGGGCTGCCAGACCGTGGCGCCGCCGCCTCCGAGTTCGCGACACTGCGCTACGTCGATCCTGGCACCGGAGAGGCGCGCGAACTGCTGCCCGCGATGATGCACGACGTCGAACTGTTCGACGAAAGTTCCGACGGCCGGTATCTGGCTTATACGGTCAATGACGACGGCGTAAGCCGCCTGTTGCTGGTCGACCTGAAGGAGAGGCTCGAAGCCGCGGTCACCGACGTGCCGGTCGGCATCATTCGCGACCTGAAGTTCGACGCCACGGGCACTCACCTGGCCGTCGGCGTCGAGACTGCACAGGCCCCGGAAGACGTCTATGTCTACGAACCTGGCACCCGGACCTTAAGCCGCTGGACGGCCGGCGAGCGCGGGCCGGTGGATCCAGCGCAACTTGGCAGCCCGCAGCTGCGGCATTTCCCGACCTGGGACCGCATCGAGGGCCAGCAGCGCATGCTCGGCGCCTTCGTCTACGGTGCGGGGGCCCCGTTGCCTGCCGGTGCGGCACCCCGCCCGGTCCTGATCCTGCTCCGCGGGGCGCCCGGTGCGCAGTTCCGGCCCGGGTACGACCCGTTCCTGCAGTACCTCGTCAGCGTGCTGCGCTTCGTCGTCGTGGCGCCGAACGTACGCGGCGCGACCGGATACGGTCGCAGCTTCAGTACGCTCGCCGACGGCGCACTGCGCGACGATGCCTCGCGCGACGTCGGCTCGCTCTTGGCCTGGGTGGGTCTGCAGGACGGGCTGGATCGCGAGCGGGTGTTCGTCATGGGAGAGGGCTCGTCCGACTCGCTGGCGCTGTCGGTGCTCGCGCAGTACGGTGACCGGCTGCAGGGCGGAATTGCGGTCGGACCGCCGATCGTGCCGCCGCTGCCGGCCCCGGTCACGATCCGTCGCCCGGTACTGCTCGTGGCGACCATTGCGCCGCCGGACGCACCCGCGGACAGCGCCGTCGCGGTGCCCAATGACCCGTTCGGGATATTCGCGTTCCGGCTGCGCTCCGCCGGCACGAGCGCTCGCTACCTGGCCTACAGGGCCAACGGGTCGGCGGGGATGCGGCGAGCCGATCGCGTCGCCTGCGAGGGCGCGATCGCGGACTTCCTGTCGCAGCTACTGCGCTGAGAGCATCGTCACGCGGCGCGTGACCGTCTGCAGCGCGGGCGTCTGGTGCGAGTAGTAATCGGCGATTTCCTGGATCTCGGCGCCAGTGATGCCATTGACGAAGTTCGGCATGATTGGATTCTTGCGATCGCCCTTCTGGTATTCGACCAGCGCGCGCGCGATGTAGTCATCATGCTGACCGGCCAGCGTCGGGTAGTCGCCCGTGATGCCGACGCCATTCGCGCCGTGGCAGGAGACGCACAGCTGCGCGACGCGCGCCGGGGCCGTACCGACCGGCGCCGACGTGGCCGGGAGCGGAAGGCTGCTGAAATAGGCCGCGACATCCTGCATGTCCTGGTCCGAGAGCGAGGACGCCTGGACGTGCATCGTGCCGTGGGATCGCTCGCCGCTCTTGTATTCCTTGAGCGCCGCGACGATGTACTCGGGGTGCTGGCCCAGCAGCTTGGGCACGCTGTAGGTCGGATAGACGTTCTTGTAGTCCTCGATGCCATGACAGCCGAGGCAGGTGTACGCAAGTTCCTTGCCGCGCGCCGCATCGCCGGCCGCATGCGCCACGGTGCTGGCGCCGAACGTGCAGCCGATCAACGCCAATTGCAGGGCCAAAACACGCCTGAATGTCATACCGACTCCGGCCTGAACTGTTGAATAATGCGCCCCCGACCAGGGGCCAGATGAGCCTGGAAAGTGTACGGTCTGCAAAGCGCTTTTGCCACTCCATGATTGCGCTGATCCAGCGGGTCAGCGGCGCCAGCGTACGCGTCGGAGACGAGCTGATCGGCGAGATCGGTCCCGGGTTGCTCGCGCTGATCGGCATGGTCCGCGGTGACGATACGGCCCATGCAGAACGGCTGCTGCAGCGGGTGCTCGACTACCGCGTGTTCCCCGACGCAGCCGGGCGCATGAACCTGTCGCTGCGCGACGTGCAGGGCGGACTGCTGCTCGTACCGCAATTCACCCTCGCGGCCGAGACCGGACACGGCAACCGGCCGGGCTTCAGCCGCGCAGCCGCCCCTGCTGAGGCGGCAGCCCTGTACGGCCAACTGCTGCAGCGCGCGCACGCGATTTACGGACGGGTAGCCAGCGGGCGCTTTGGCGCCCATATGCAGGTGTCCCTGATCAACGACGGTCCGGTCACTTTCTGGCTGCAGTCAGCGGGATCCGTGAAGCAGGCCTGATTCCTTGAGGCTGGACAGTTACTTGTGCGCCGCCAAATAGCCTATCATGGCTGGTGTGGGCGCCTACCGGGTGCTGTCCACTTTAATGGAGCAGTCCATGGATCTGTTCAGTCCCAAACACCTGTTGATGATCGTGATCATCGTGCTGCTCGTGTTCGGCACCAAAAAGCTGCGCACCCTCGGTTCGGACCTCGGCTCGGCTGTGCGCGGATTCAAGAAAGCGATGAGCGACGGCGAGACTGAGGAGCAAGCCCGGCAGATCGAGGGTCCGGCCGGCAAGGATGCCGAGTTTCCCGAGGTCGCTGCCAAGGCGCCGGCCGCGGCTGCGGCCGAAAGCAAGAGTGCGGCTCCGCACGCCTGACGGTTCCTGCGGATCCGCGGCGCCCCATGTTCGGAGTCGATTTTTCCGAAATCGCCCTGATCTCCCTGATTGCGCTCGTCGTACTGGGACCGGCGAAGCTGCCGCAGGTCGTCCAGACGATCGGCAAGTGGGTGGGCCGCGCACGCGTGATGGCGCGCCAGTTCCGGGAGCAGCTGGAACAGGAAGCGAACGAAATCAAGCGCGCAACCGATACCCGTTCCAACCCACCGGCGCCGGCCGCGGCAGCAACGGCTGCCCCAGCAGCAACGGCTGCCCCAGCGGCAGCGGAGCCGGTAGCGGCAGCGGAGCCGGTAGCGGCAGCGGAGCCGGCA
>CAZGVE010000001.1:175150-194301 GCA_964528845.1 uncultured Steroidobacteraceae bacterium
AGCGGCAGCGGAGCCGGTAGCGGCAGCGGAGCCGGTAGCGGCAGCGGAGCCGGCAACGGCGTCGCAGGTCGTGGGTGGGCCGGAGGCGTCGCAACCGGCAGTCGCGCTACCCATAGGGACCACGCCGAGTTCTGCCACACCGGCATCGGAGCCGGCGTTACACGCGATGACGTTTGCGCACGGCGCGGCCGGAACGGATGTGTGGCCGCCGGCCCCCGAACCCCACGATCACCCGGCTCCGCTGCCGGCGGAACCGCATGAGCGAGGAGCATGATCCGCTGCCCGAAGGCACGCTGATCTCGCATCTGCTGGAGCTGCGGGACCGCCTGCTGCGCTCGTTCGTGGCGGTGCTGATCGCCTTCATTCCCTGCGCCTACTACTCGAACGCGCTGTTCGATTTCCTCTCGACGCCGCTGGTGTCGAAGCTGCCACCGGGCCAGAAGCTGATTGCAACCACGGTGACGGCCACCTTCACCGCACCGCTCAAGCTGGCGTTCGCCGCCGGCCTGCTGATCGCGATGCCGTACGTGCTGTTCCAGATCTGGTCGTTCGTCGCCCCCGGACTGTACCGCAAGGAAAAGCGCTTCGCGGTCCCGCTGCTGGTCACCGCCATCCTGCTGTTTTACGTCGGCGTCGCGTTCTCATACTTCTTCGTGTTCCCGATGGTGTTCCGATTTTTCGTTGCGACGACACCTCACAACGTGCAGCTGATGGCGGACGTCAACAACTACATCCAGTTCGCATTGACCCTGTTCGTGGCATTCGGCGTCGCATTCGAGACCCCGGTGGCAGTGGTACTACTCGTGCTGACCAATCTCATGTCGCTGCAGAAGCTGCGCGCGTCACGCGGTTACGTGCTGATCCTGGTATTCATCATCGCGGCCATCCTGACCCCGCCGGACGTGATGTCCCAGACCTCGATGGCGGTGCCGATGTACCTTCTCTATGAGGGCGGCATCCTCTTCGCCGCGGTACTGGTGCGCGGTCGCGCCCCGGAGCCCGCAAGCGAACAGAGCTCGGCGTGAGGTCCGCGACCGCGGGCGCAGGTGCGCCCGGGCCTGCTTTCTTGGGCCATCCGGCAGGCCTCGCCACGCTGTTCTTCACCGAGATGTGGGAGCGCCTCAGCTTCTACGGGATGCGCGCGCTGCTGGTGCTGTTCCTCGTGGACGGCGTCGCGCATGGCGGACTGGGACTCGATGACCGCACTGCGAGCGCAATCTACGGGCTGTATGTCGGGGCGACCTACATCGCAGCGCTCCCGGGAGGCTGGATCGCGGACCGGCTGATCGGCAGCCAGCGCGCGGTGCTGGCGGGCGGAGCGCTGATCACCTGCGGCCATGTGCTGCTCTGGCTGTCGCCCACCAGTTCCCTGTTCTTCACCGGCCTGTTCCTGATCGTGCTCGGCACCGGGCTGCTCAAACCGAACGCGAGCGCGCTCGTGGCCCAGCTGTACCCGCAAGGCGGTGCGGCTCGCGATGCCGGATTCACGATCTATTACGTTGGCATCAACATCGGCGCGACGCTCGGGCCGCTCATCGCCGGATTCGTCGCGCAACGCTACGGGTGGCCCTACGGATTCCTGACGGCCGCGCTCGGCATGGCGGCCGGCTTGCTGCAGTTTCTGTGGTGGAGGCCACTGCTGGGGAGTGCCGGGGCGCGGCCGGCGCAAGCGGAACCGGGGTTGGCAGGCCGGCTGCTGCTGCCGGGTGCAGCGCTACTGGCGTCAATGGTGGGACTGCTGATCGCGAGCGGGCTGCTGCGCGTAGCGGCCGTGCAGCTGCAGGTGTTAGCCACCTCGGGCATTCTTATCGTTGCAGTCGGTTACTTCGCATACCTGCTGTTCGGCGCGGGACTGGATCGGCGCGCGCGCGCCCGCATACTCGCGCTGCTCGTGCTGTTCACCGCCTCGACCCTGTTCTGGGCCGGCGACGAGCAGGCGGGCTCGTCGCTGAACCTGTTCGCTGCGCGCTATACGGACCTGCACTGGTTGGGTCTTACGCTTCCGGCCAGTGCGTTCCAGTCCCTGAACCCGATCTATATCGTGGCCTTCGGCCCGCTGTTCGGGATGCTGTGGGTAGGTCTCGCGCGACGTGGCATGGACCCATCGACGCCGGTCAAGTTCATGCTCGGACTGCTCGGCATCGCCGCCGGATTCCTGGTGATGGCGGCGGCGGCCCGGCTGGTCGCTGCCGGTCACCAGGTCGGCATCGGGTGGCTGGCGGCCACGTACCTGCTGCATACCTGGGGTGAGCTGGCCCTAAGTCCCGTGGGCATGAGCGCCACGACCCGGCTCGTGCCGGATCGCTACGTGGGCCAGGGCCTCGGACTCTGGTTCGTGAGCCTGTCGCTCGGCAACCTGCTCGCGAGCCGGATTGCCGGCAATTTCGATCCGGCACATCGCGAGGCGATGCCGGGGGAATTCATGCACCTCGTCTGGTTCGGGACGCTGTGTGCGGCCGGGCTCGCACTCAGCCTGCCGCTCATGCGCCGCTGGATGCAGCCGGCCCGCTAGCTTGTGGCCCGCGGCCACCTAGCAGCCAGGCGTAGAGTGCAGCCAGCGCCGCGACGAACACGAATCCTCCGATCCAGACCGCGGCATTCGCGAAACTGTCCCCGACCAGCGCGAGCGGCGCGGCGTTTCCAGAGAACACGACGACTGCAGCGAGCAGCACGCCGATCAGGCTCTCGCCGACGATCAGCCCGGAGGCCAGCAGCACACCGAGCTGGCGCGTGGCCGCGGGATTCGGTGTCGCTGCTGCGCGCCGCTCGAACGCCCAGCCCGCGATCGCACCGACTGTGATCATCAGCGTCGTCGAAGTCGGCAGATAGATGCCGAGCCCTACGGCCAGCGGTGGCAGGTGCAGCCGCGAACTGCGGCGCAGCAGTTCGTCGATCACGATGACGCCGGCACCAATCAGCGCTCCGGCGCCAATCAGGTTCCAGTTCAGGTTGCCCTGGATCACGCCCTGTGCGAGTGCCGAAATCAGCGCCGCCTGAGGCGCCGGCAGCGCACGCGCCGGATCCACGCCGGGAGCCCCGGCGAAGCCGTAGGCGTGGTTCAGCAGATCGAGGATCGGCGGGATGACGGCAGCTCCCGCCACCACGCCGACGACCAGCGCGACCTGCTGCCGCCACGGCGTCGCATCCACGAGCTGCCCGGTCTTCAGGTCCTGCAGGTTGTCATTGGAGATCGTCGCCGCCGCGAATACGACCGCGGTGACCAGCAGGGCGAACGCGACCAGCGCCGGTGCGGCCGCTGCAGGCAGCACCGGCTTGATGGCAAACACCAGCAGCAGCGCGACGCCGATCACGACCAGGATGCCGATGCCGGAGAGCGGACTGTTGGAGGAACCGATCAGTCCCGCCATGTAACCGCAGACCGTCGCCACGAAGAAACTCATCAGCACGACGTACACGATTCCACCCGCGACCAGCAGCGGCGCCTGCTCGCCGAGACCGCTCTGAGTGCTGAATGCGCCGAACAGCCATCCGATCGGGACCAGGCACGCTAGCGTCACGAGGCCGACCAGTCCGATTGGGATATCGCGTTCCGTGCGCGGCAGCGAGCCGGCCTGGCCGGCGCTTCGCAGCCTCGCGGCCAGCATCGCCGAGCGCAGCCCTCCCAGCACCGGCCGCACCAGTTTGAGCAGCGTCCAGACGGCGGCGGTACCGATCGCGCCGGCGCCGAGGAAGCGCACCTGATGGCTCCAAACCGCCTGTGCGGCCTGCGCGGCCGCGCCGCTCCCCGGGTGCATCGAGGTCAGCCACGGCACGGCTCCGGCCCAGCCGATCAGCGCACCCACCAGCATTGCGATCCCGACCGCCAGGCCGACCAGATGTCCGACGGCGAAGAGGGCGAACGAAAGGCTGAAATCGAAGCCCGAAACGGCCCCGCGCGTCCCGACGCGAAAGTAACGCACGACGTCGCCGGCAAACAGCTGTGTCGCGACTACCGCAGCAAATGCGGCCGACACCACGCTGCCTATGACGATCGCCCGCAGGCCAGCGTGGCTCGCCGCGAGGTCAGCAGATGAGGATTGCTGCCCGGCGTGGGCACCGACCTTGAGCACCTCGGCGCAGGCGACGCCTTCCGGATACGGCAGGTCGGACTCCGTGACGAGTGCACGGCGCAGCGGGATCGAGTACATGACACCAAGTACTCCGCCGACGGCGCAGATCGTGAAGCTGAACGCATACGGGAACCCGCTCCACCATCCGATCATGATCAGCCCGGGCAATACGAAGATGATCGAAGACAGCGTGCCGGCGGCCGAGGCCACCGTCTGCACGATGTTGTTCTCCTGGATCGTCGATCCGGCGAATCCGCGAAGTATCGCCATCGAGATCACGGCGGCGGGTATGGAGGTCGCGAAAGTCAGTCCCGCCTTCAGACCGAAGTAGGCATTGGCCGCGGTGAAGACCAGTGTGATCCCGATCCCGAGCGCGAGGCCACGCCAGCTCAGCTCGCGGCGGGCGGGCATGGAATGCTGCGCCGGGTCCATCGTGCGCGACTCGCCTTGAGCCTGCGCCTAGAGCTGCCGCGAGCGTGCAGCCGCGGCAGCCGAGGGCTCGAGCATGACCTTGAGCCGCCGCAACGCGCGCTCCCAGCCACCTCGCAGACGCAGGTACATCGCGTCCCAGTTCTGGCTCTCCGGAATGCCGGATCCGAGCAGCCGCAGCACCGTGACCGGGCCGGCCGTTGGCTCCCGCGCCGTGAGCTCGTCGCGATCGAGCAGGAAATCATCGACGATGACCGCCTCCTCCGCCGACAGCTCCGGTACCGGCAGGTAGATCAGGCGCAGCCGGCGCGGTGGGGCGAACACGTCGATATGCGCCTCGCGGCTCAGGTCCTGATCCGGGCGCGACCAGAAGCTGCCGCCCTCGCGCGCATCCACGCGCGTGGCCGGCGTATACCAGCGCGCGAGCAGCGCAGGCTCGATCAGCGAGCGCCAGACGGTGTCGATATCGACGCGGATGTCGATACGGTGCGCGTAGCCGCGGGTGCGGTCTGCCATGTCTCTAGTCCTTGCGCGTATTGCGCTCGCGCAGTGCGACCGCCAGCAGGGGCAGCAAAGACGCTGCGACCACCATGAGGGTCACGAGTCCGAAGTTCTGCTTGACCCATGGCAGGTTGCCAAACGCGTAGCCACCGAGCAGGAACAGTGCAACCCACAGCAGCGCACCGCCGAAATTGAAGGCCTGGAAGCGCAGGTACGGCATATGGCCGATGCCGGCGACGAACGGCGTGAAGGTGCGGACGATCGGCGTGAAACGCGAGAGCAGCACCGTGATGCCTCCGTGACGCTCGAAATACGCTTCTGTGCGCCGCAGGTATTCGAGCCGGAAGTAGCGGTTGCGTCCATTGAAAGCCCGCTGCCCGAGCGAGCGGCCCAATGCATAGTTCAGTGTGTTACCGGCGACGGCGGCCAGGACCAGCAGCGCGTACACGCCGCCTAGCGGGAGCTTGCCGCTGCCGCCCACGGCAGCGAGCGCGCCGAAGCCGAACAGCAGCGAATCCCCCGGCAGGAACGGCGTGACCACCAGTCCCGTCTCGGCGAAAATGATCGCGAACAGCATCGCGTAGATCCAGGCATCGTAGCGCGTCACCAGCTCGACCAGGTGGCGGTCGAGATGCAGCATGAAGTCCAGGATCACTGTGCGCGGGCCTGGCCGGCGGCGCGCGTCGCGAGCGCCCCCGGATGTGCCGACAGCGCCTGCAGCGCGCGGGCGACTTGCACGTCGCGCTGTGCCAACGTCGGCGCTGCGGCCGTTTCGGTCTCGTCCATCTGCGCCGGCGGCTGCTCGGGACCGTCGAGCAGCACGTCCGGCTCGATGCCGACACCGTTGATCGAGGCGCCCGAAGGCGTGAAATAGCGCGACGTCGTGATCTTGAGCGCCTGGTCACCCTCGAGCGGCATGATGGTCTGCACCGATCCCTTGCCGTAGGTGCGCCGGCCGACCAGCGTCGCGCGCGCGTTGTCGTGCAGGGCCGCGGCGAGGATCTCCGAGGCCGACGCGGATCCACCGTTCACGAGTACCACCAGGCTTGCGCCCGCGGTGATGTCTCCAGGCATCGCCTCCATCCTGAACCTGGCGGCGGCGGTACGCCCATCGGCACTCACGATCGTACCGTGGTCGAGGAAATCGTCTGCGATCTGCACCGCGGCGTCGAGCACGCCGCCCGGGTTGTTGCGCAGGTCGATCACGAATCCCTTCAGCCGTTCGGGTTCTGCATGCTCGAGCTGGTCGACGGACTGCTCGAGCTCCGTGGCCGTGGTCTCCGTGAAGCTCGTGATGCGCAGATAGCCATAGCCGGTAGCGAGCAGCTCTGCGGCCACGCTGTGCAGTTGCATCTGGGCACGCTTGACCTTGAACTCGAGCAGCCCCACGGAACCTTCGCGTCGCACCGCCAATCGCAGCACACTGCCTTCCGGGCCGCGCATGCGCGAGATCGCCGCGTCGACATTGCCCGCATCCACCGCCTGATCGTCGATCCGGACGATCACGTCCCCAGTCATGATCCCGGCACGGGCCGCCGGCGAACCAGGCATGCGGCGCACGATACTCACGCCTTCCTTGCCGGCCGCGACTTCGACGCCGATGCCGGCGTAGCTGCCCGTGGTATTGACCTTCATCTCGTCGAATTCATCGGGACTCAGGAAGCTCGAGTGCTCATCGAGTCCCTCGACCATGCCGCGGATCGCGTTCTGCATCAGCACGTGATCGTCGACCGGGTCGACGTAGTTCTCGCGCACGCGCTGCATTACCTCGGCGAGCAGCTGCGCATCGCTCCAGGGCAGGGGTTCCACGTGACGGCCGTGCGCGCCGCCTCCGGCCGGCACCGGCGTCGCAGCGCGCTCGGCGAGCACGCGGTCGGCCACCGACAGCGACAGGCCGATCAGCACTCCGAGCGCCATGGCGAGCATCAGCCGGGAAGGTTTGGCCATGCGTTGAATACTACAGGGGTGTCCGGCCGGCGCCAAAGTCGTGACCGGACCGGCCGACTCGCGCCAGTGGATCTAGCCCGCGCGCGCCTGCTCTTCGGCCGGATCCGTGGCCCCTTCTTCGGGCCACACACCACTCGGACTCGAGGCCGCCGCGTACAGCGGCAGCTCGGCCAGCAGATCGATCAGCGGCACCGGCCTGGCGATCGCGAAGCCCTGGCCGTAGTCGACGCCGAGAGCCGTGATCCGCGTGCGGATTTCCTCGGTCTCGATGTATTCCGCGACGGTCGTCAGCGACATCGCGTGCGCGAGCTGGGCGATGGCCTGCACCATGGATTCGGCGCGCGGATCCTTGAGCACGTCGCGCACGAAACTGCCGTCGATCTTGAGCATCCCTATCGGCAGGGTGCGCAGATAGGCGAGCGAACTCAGGCCGGTACCGAAGTCGTCGAGCGCTATGTTGCAGCCCAGCTTGCGCAGCCGGCGCATCAGTGCCTCGGCCCGGACCAGGTTGCCGATCGCAGCGCTCTCGGTCAGCTCGAAGCACAGCGAGGATGGCGGCAATCCGCTCTCTTCTATCAGGCGTGCCACGTGCTCGGTGAAGTCCGCGTCCTGCAGCGACTGCCCCGAGAAATTGATCGTGAACACGATCGAGCTCTGACGCAGCAGCTCCGCATGGGGCTGCAGCATCTCGATCGCATGCCCGATGACCCAGCGGTCGATGGTGGGCATGAGCTGGTAGCGGTTGGCCGCCGACATGAAGTGATCGGGCCCGACGATCTCGCCGTTCTCGGCCAGCATCCGCAGCAGGATCTCGAAATGCGGTGCGCCGTTGTGTCCGCCCAGCGGCACGATCATCTGCGCATTCAGATGCAGGCGGTTCTCCGTGATCGCGCTGCGCAGATCGCTGACCAGATTGATGTCGGTGAATCGCCGCACGATGCTTTCGTCGGCTTCCTGGTAGACCTCGACGCGGTTGCGGCCACGATCGTTCGCGGCCTTGCAGGCCGTCTCGGCCGCCGCGAACGCATGCACGAATTCCTTTGAGCGCGGCTCGACTGACGATACCCCGATGCTGATCGAGACCGGCATCTTGCCGTCGCCGATGCCGGCACCGACCGATTCGGCGCCGATGCGCAGCGACTCGGCGAATTTCGCGGCATCTCCCAAGCCGGCCGGCAGCAGGATCGCGAACCGGTCGCCCGAGATGCGGGCGGCGAGCGCACGCGGCGGAATGCGCTCGCGGATCAGTTCGCCGAGCAGGCCGATTACCCGATCGCCCATGTGCATGCCGAAATTCTCGTTGATCACATGCAGGCGGTTGATGTCGATGGACAACGCGCTCCACCAGCTCTGAGTGCTCTCGCGCTCCTCGAGCACGGCACGTACGCGCTCCTCGAACGCGGGGCGCGTCAGCAGCCCGGTCAGCGCGTCGTAGCTATGGGCGATGATCGAGGCCACGCGGCGCGCGAGCAGCTCTGTCAGGCGCGCATGGTGCGGCGTGAATTCGGGAGCCGTGTCCGCCCGGAACAGCGCCAGCACTCCCATGCAGCGACCGTCGGAACGCGGGATCGGGCATGCCAGCACGCGATAGTTCACCGGGTCCGGCCCGACCTGCAGCACCAGCTTGTTGACGATGGCTGCCTTGCGGCGCACCTGGGCCATCGACAGCAGGTGCCGGTGCGCGCGCGCCAGCAGCGCGTTGTCCAGCGTGGAATTCGGGGCCGTATGCACCAGCGCGATGCCCTTCTCGGGAATGATCAGGGCGGCCATGCCGACCTTCAGGTGCGCGGTGGCACTCACGACCAGCGCCTTCAGGTCGGTCGCGCTCTCCGGCTTCGCGTCCGCCGTGCTGCCGGAGACCGACAGCAGCATCTCGAGATCGTTGTCCTGCTCGATCAGCGAGCTGTGCAGGTTCAGGATCTCGTCGCGTGCGAGCAGCTCGCGGCGCAGGCATTCGATCGCCGGCCGCACCAGGGACTGCACGAAGGAGAACGTGCGCTGCTCGCCGTCCGCCGAGCGGCAGACGATCGCGACCAGCGCAAAAGGCTTGAGCTCTCCCGGTTCGTCGTCGCGGCGCAGCCAGAACAGGTACGCGGGCTCGCCGGCCACGGAGCAGGTTTCCCCGTGGCTGTCGGCCGTGCGCGCCGCCGCCTCCAGCGAGCTGATGACGGCCTGGGACAGGTCAGACCCGATGGCCATCTCACCGGCCCAATGCAGCTCGCCGCGCGCATTGAACACCGCGAGGTTGGTGAGCCGCGGCAGCAGCGCCCGCAGCAGCTGGGCGTATGGCTCCAGCGACGACCACGAGGCGACGCTGCGGCGCTCAGGTGCGGTTTTACTCATGCTGACTTGCTGTCGTTTCGGAACGTCAGGGTCGCGCATTGCGGAGCGACGTTCCTTGACGGACGTCGCCTTTTGGAGAAGATCGGCGCCGCTCCGGCCCGATCAGCGTGCGTCGACGGCCACCGGCGATGCAGCACTCGGCCGCTGCTCGCGGAACCAGGGCCGCGGGTCCAGCGGCCGGCCGTTGTGCCGGATCTCGAAATAGAGTTCCGGGTTCGGGCGCCCGCCGGTGTCCCCGGCTGCCGCGATCATCTCGCCGGCCGCTACCGACTCGCCCGCAGATTTGAACAGCCGGTCGTTGTGGGCATAGAGGCTCAAGTACCCCTCCCCGTGATCCAGGATCGCGAGCAGACCGAGGCCCGGCAACCAGTCCGCGTAGACGACACGGCCGGCCGTGATGGCCCGCACGGGCGCATCACGGGCGGTCGACACCAGAATACCGTCCCAGCGGATGCCGCTGGCGCGGGTTTGGCCGAATTCGGCGGCCAGTACGCCGGCCACGGGCCAGTCCAGCTGCCCGCGCAGTCGTCCGAAGGCTGTCGATACGTCCGGCGGGGCGACTTCCGGCAGCGAGCGGTTGAGCCGCCGCAGCAGTCGCTCGAGGTCCGACTGCTGGGTCCGAAGCCGCGCCAGGCTCGCCTCGCGCGTCTGCGCCTGGGATTCGAGGCTTGCGAGCACGCGTCGGCGGTCATCCCGCAGTCCCTCGAGGCGATGCAGCTGCTGCTGCTGCTCGGCTTCGAGCTCACCGAGCTGCTGCTGCTGCTGCGCGAGCTGGGTGTCGAGCGCATCGAGCTGCTGCACGTGCTGCTGGATGGCCGCGATCTGCTGCGCGCGCGCGCGACCGAAGTAGCCATAGTAGGCAAACAGGCGCGCGCTATTTTGCGGATCCCGTGCCTCGAGCAGCAGCTTGAGGGGCTCCTGGCGCCCGATCAGATAGGCGGCCCGCAGCTGGCCTGCAAGCGCCGCGCGCTGCGCATCGATCGCCTGCTGCTCGGAGGCGCGCTGCTGGGTGAGCGCGGTACGGCGGGAGCTGCGCGTGGCGATCTCGATCGCGGTGCGGTCATACTGCTCGCGGGCCTCGCCGAGCGACTGCTCGGCCGCGCGCAGCGTTGCGGACAGCCGGTCGCGCTCCAGCGCGTCGCGGCTGATTTCCCGCGTCATGGCCTCGATCCTGGTGCGCAGGCTGCTGAGCTGGGCCGAAGTCTGTTGCCGCGACGCAGCGAAAAGCTCGGAGGTCCACAGACCCGCCACGGCGCACAGCAGCACTGCGCCGGCGCCAGCCGCACGCTTCATGTTGAGCTTCGCGGTACTCAGAGCTGATTAATCCTCAAATCTGCACGGTGGCCAATCGCTATAATGATCGGCTCCGCCTGCCGAGTGAACCTTTAGGGTACGCGATGGATCGACTGCTCGAATACTGCACCCACCATCCGTGGCTGGCCGCCTTCGCGGCGGTGGCGGCGCTAGCCGTGCTCGCGTACGAGCTGCGCGAGCAGGCCGGCAGCGCCGGGGCGGTATCGCCGCAGGACGTGATCCGGCTGATGAACCAGGGAGCGACGGTGCTCGACCTGCGGGCCGAGCCGGAGTACGCCGCCGGCCACATCAGCGGCGCTCGGCACTTCGACCCGGGCCGCATCGGCGAAGCGTCCGATGCGCTCAAGAAGTACAAGGAGCGTGCGCTGGTCGTCTACTGCGACCGGGGCCATACCGCCGCCGCGACCGTGCGCAAGCTGGCGGCACAGGGCTTCACGAAAGTCTTCAACCTGCGTGGCGGTCTGAGTGCCTGGCGCGCCGAGAACCTGCCACTCACGCGCGAGTGAGCGAGCAGCGCGCCATGACCGCCGAGCAGGTACTGATGTACACGACTTCCTGGTGCCCGTACTGCGCGCGTGCCCGCGAATTGCTGGCCTCCAAGGGCGTGGTATTGCGGGAAATCGATATCGACGTGGAACCGTCACAGCGCGCGGAGATGATCCGGCGCAGCGGACGGCGCACGGTGCCGCAGATCTTCATTGGCGAGCACCATGTCGGCGGCTGTGATGAGCTGCATGCCCTCGATGCGGCGGGCGGACTCGATGTGCTGCTGGCACGGCACTGAGTTGCAACGCGCCGGCGGTACGATGCGCGACTCATTGATCCAAAACGACCGAGGTTGATCCCATTATGTCGAACGAAGCCACTCCCGATGCCGGCGCAGCCGCGGCACCGCTCGCCGCTCTGGCCCTGCAGGCCGTGTATCTCAAGGACTGTTCCTTCGAGGCGCCCCAGGGGCCGCGCGCCAATGGCGAGTGGAATCCCCAGATCTCGCTGGATCTCAATACCAGCGTGCAGCCGATCAATGGCGACGTGCGTGAAGTGGTACTCACGGTGACGGTGTCGGCGAAGCAGGGCGAGCAGACCCTGTTCCTGGTCGAGGTCAAGCAGGCCGGGGCATTCCTGATCCAGAATCTCGGAGCCGAGGAATACAAGCGCGCGGTGAGCAGCATCTGCCCGACCGTGCTGTTCCCGTATGCACGAGCTGTCGTCTCGCACCTGGTGGGGCAGGGCGGATTTCCACAATTGCTGCTGCCGCCGGTGAATTTCGACGCGCTATACGGGAACTCGGCGGGCGAAGCGGCCACGGCCACCAGGAACTAGGGGCCGTACGGCCCCGCAGCACTCCGTGGCGTCCAGGGCATCGGAACGCGCCGACATTGCGGTACTCGGGGCGGGCTCCTGGGGCACGGCGCTCGCGATCCAGTTCACGCGTGCCGGGCGTCCGGCGCGCCTCTGGGGTCGCGGAGCCGCGCACGTCGCTACGATGTCGCGGGAGCGCCGCAATCAGCGCTATCTGCCCGAAGCCGTATTCCCGGATAGCCTGCACGTCGTAGCGGACCTCGCCGCGGCAATCGAGGGCGTCCAGGACGTGCTGGTGGCCGTGCCGAGCTCGGCGTTTCGCGCGCTGCTGTGCGAGCTCGCCCCGCTGGTGGCCCCGCAGCTCCGGCTGTGCTGGGCCACGAAGGGCTTCGAGCTCGATACCGGGCTGCTGCCCAACGAGGTCGCTCATCAGGTGCTCGGTTCCGGTCGCTCGATCGCGGTGCTTTCCGGTCCGACCTTTGCGCTCGAAGTCGGGGCCGGGCTGCCGACCGCGATGACCATTGCCTCGCCGGATGCGGAGTATGCCGAGCGGCTCGCTCACGACCTGTCGTCCTCGAGCTTTCGCGCCTATACCTCGACTGACATCACCGGCGTCGAGGTCGGTGGCGCAGTCAAGAACGTGCTGGCGATCGGAACCGGGCTCAGCGATGGGCTGGGCTTCGGCGCGAATACACGCATCGCGCTGATCACACGCGGCCTGGTCGAGATGACGCGCCTCGGAGTCGCGCTCGGCGCCAGACGCGAGACCTTCATGGGCCTCGCCGGCCTCGGCGATCTCGTACTGACCTGTACCGACGATCACTCGCGCAACCGGCGCTTCGGGCTCGCCCTGGCGCAGGGCGCGAGCGTCGAGCAGGCGCTGCGCGATATCGGACAGGTCGTCGAAGGCCACCAGGCCGCCCGCGCCCTGCACCGCGTGGCTGCGCGCAAGGGCGTCGTGATGCCGATTGCGGAGGGCATCTACGGCGTGCTGTACGAGGGATTACCGGCGGAGCAGGTGGTACGGGGCCTGATGATGCGCCCGATCAAACCGGAGTTCGACTGAGCGCATCCGACGTGCGGAATCCGTTTTGACGCCATGCCTCGTACACCACGACCGCCACGGCGTTCGACAGGTTGAGGCTGCGATTTCCCGGCTGCATCGGTATCGACACCCGGCGCTCGGGGGCGATCAGTGCCAGCACGGGCGCCGGCAGGCCACGCGTCTCCGGACCGAACAGCAGGCCGTCACCTGGCCGGAAGACCGCCTCGTCGTACCGGCGGGTGAGACCGGTGTCGATCGCATGCAGTCGCATGCCCGGCAGCTGCGCGAGGCAGGTTGCAAGGCTCGTATGGGTGCGCAGCGTCGCCAGCTCGGCATAGTCCAGTCCGGCGCGGCGCACCGAGCGCCCGTCGAGCGAGAATCCAAGCGGCTCCACCAGGTGCAGTGTGCAGCCCGCATTCGCGCACAGGCGGATGATGTTGCCGGTATTCGGCGGGATTTCCGGCTCGAGCAGTATCACGTGAAACACAAGCCTAGCCTAAGCCATAATCGAAGCATGAGCGCCGCTTCCCTCTCATCGCCGCTGCCGCCCGTGACGGCGGGCGCGCGCCGGCTGCCAGCCTCCCTGGCAACGCGGCTGTGCGGCCTGACGCTCGACAGTCCGATCGTGCTGCTCTCCGGCTGCGTCGGGTTCGGCGAGGAGTACACGCGCGTGGAGGGCTTCAGCAATCGCGACGCCGGCGCCATCGTGCTCAAGGGCACGACCGGCGCGGCCCGGCTGGGCAACCCCCCGCACCGCGTCTGCGAAACTCCGGACGGCATGCTCAACGCGATCGGCCTGCAGAATCCAGGCGTCGATCACGTGGTACGCGCAATTCTGCCGACACTGGATTTCAGCGAAACGCGCTTCATCGCCAATGTCTGCGGCTCCACCATCGAGGAGTACGTGGAGGTCACGCGTCGCTTCGAGGACAGCCCGATCGACGCGATCGAGATCAACATCTCGTGCCCCAACATCAAGGAGGGGGGCGTGCAGTTCGGCAACGTGCCGGAGATGTCGGGTCGCGTGGTCGCGGCCTGTCGCCGGGTCACGGCCAAGCCCCTGATCACGAAGCTGTCGCCGAACCAGACCGATATCCGGGCGAACGCGCGCGCCTGCATCGAGGCCGGCACCGACGGATTCGCCGTGATCAATACGGTGACCGGCATGTCGGTCGACATCGCGTCGCGTCGTGCGCTGCTCGGCAATGGTCAGGGTGGCCTGTCGGGGCCCGCCATCAAGCCGATTGCGCTGCTGAAGGTGCGCGAGGTCCATGAGGTCGCCGGCCCGCACGGCATCCCGATCATTGGTCAGGGCGGGATCACCAGCGCCAACGACGCGCTCGAGTTCCTGATCGCGGGCGCGACGGCGGTCGGCATCGGCACGGCGCTGTTCTACGATCCGCTGGTCTGCCGCAGCGTGAACCAGGGAATCGCGCGCTATCTCGAGGAGCAGGGACTGGATTCCGTGTCGCAGCTGGTCGGCACCCTCAATGGCGCACCTGCGGCGCCGTGCGGGATCGGGCGCGCCGTCGCGCCCTAGGCGCCGATGCCCGCGCTGCGGGAGCTGCCTGAATCCGCGACGCACACCGGGGTCGCCTGGTGCGGTGTGGTGACGATGCTGCTCGCCGTCACGGCTCTGAACTTCTGGAGCCCCTGGACCGACATCGCCTACATGGCGCTGACAGTGATGGCATGCACGGCGCTCGGCATCTTCGTGCCCGATCTTCTCTGGCGCCATATCTATCGACGCGCGCTGGTGGGACCGGAAGCGGCGCCGCGCGCCGGCTCCCGCTGGCCGCGCGTGCTCACCAAGCTGGTCGGTCTGGCGGGCAGCATCGGCTTCGTCGGGTTGCTGTACTGGATATTCCCGGAGTACCGCGCCAGTCCTGGATTCTACGCACATTACTGGACCGCGCTGCGCGTGCTGCTGCCTGCCTGGGGACTGCTGGCGCTGCCCTACTTGTACTGGGTGGACCGACGGCTCGCGGCGCCGGAGGATGCGCTCTGGCAGTTTGGCCGGGCCCTGCTGCTGCGCTGGCCAGGGCTGTCGGCGCATGTCGTCGGCCAGCACCTCCTCGGCTGGCTCGTCAAGGGCTACTTCCTGCCGCTGATGTTCACGTACTTCTGCGACAACCTGAACCAGCTGCTGCACTACGACCTGACGCGTCTGCATGGCTTCGGCGGCATCTACGACTGGGCATATTTCACGCTTTATTTCATCGACGTCGGCCTGGTCTCGATGACCTACCTGATGTCGTTGCGGCTGACCGACACCCACATCCGCTCGACCGAGCCGACGATGCTGGGCTGGGCCGTCGCGCTGGTGTGCTACCAGCCGTTCTGGTCCGTGATCGGCGGCCAATACCTGGCCTACGATAGCGGCCACGCGTGGGGCGAATGGCTGCACGCAGTACCATGGGCCTACGTTCTATGGGGATCGATGATCCTCGCACTGGTCGTGATCTACGTCTGGGCGACCATCGCGTTCGGCGGACGCTTCTCCAACCTCACGCACCGCGGCATCATCACGAGCGGACCCTATCGATACACCAAGCACCCGGCCTATCTCGCCAAGAATCTCTCGTGGTGGATGATCTCGATGCCCTTCATGATCAGCACCGGGCTGACGGAGACGATCCGCCGCTGCCTGCTGCTGCTGCTGCTCAATTGCATCTACTATCTGCGCGCCAAGACCGAGGAACGGCACCTCGCGCTCGATCCGGTCTACTGTATGTATGCGCAGTGGATCGAGCAGCACGGACTGCTGCGGTGGCTCGAGCGCCTGCCGCTGGTCAGCGTGCTGGCGCGCTGGCGCCCGGAGTTCAGGGGCGTCGAGACGTAATACAGCCGAGCGCGTGGCCGGCGGGTGCTACTCGCGCTCGTCGATATCGTCGAGCCCAAGCTCCTTCAACTTACGCGTGAGCGTGTTGCGGCCCCAGCCGAGCAGCTTCGCGGCCTCCTGGCGGTGACCCTGCGTGTGACGCAGGGCCACGCGGATCAGGGAGCGCTCGAATGCCGGCACTGCATCCTCGAGCAGCGGCCGCGCCGCAGCCAGCGCCTGCCGGTTCGCCCACTGGGTCAGCGCTGCGGTCCAGTCCTGTTCCGGCGCTGCACCGCTCGCGTCACCGGCGAATTCCGACGGCAGGTCCTCGGCACGAATTTCGTTCCCTGGCGCCAGTACCGTGAGGCGGCGACACAGATTCACCAGCTCCCGGACGTTTCCCGGCCAGGAATACAAGCTGAGACGCTCGCGCGCGTCCTCGGTCAGCGACTTGGGATCGACGCCCAGCTCCTGCGCAGCCACGTGCATGTAGTGGGTGAGCAGGTCCGGCACGTCCTCATGTCGTGCGCGCAGCGGCGGCAGCTCGATGCGGATCACGTTCAGGCGGTGAAACAGGTCCTCGCGGAACAGGCCATTGCGTACGCGTTCCTCGAGATTCTGGTGCGTGGCGGCGATGACGCGCACGTCGACGCGGATCGGAGTCTGACCTCCGACGCGGTAGAACTCGCCCTCCGCCAGCACGCGCAGCAGGCGCGTCTGCAGCGAGGTGGACATGTCACCGATCTCGTCGAGGAACAGCGAGCCGCCGTCCGCCTGCTCGAAGCGGCCCCGGCGCAGGCTGTCGGCCCCGGTGAACGCCCCTTTCTCGTGGCCGAACAGCTCGGACTCGAGCAGCTCGGCAGGAATCGCCGAGGTGTTGAGAGCGATGAACGGCTTGTTCGCGCGCGGACTGTGCTCGTGCAGGGCACGCGCCGCAAGTTCCTTGCCCGTACCGGACTCGCCGGTGATCAGCACGTTCACGCTCGAACGCGAGAGTCGGCCGATCGCGCGGAACACCTGTTGCATCGCCGGCGCGCGCCCGAGCAGCTCGGGAATCTTGGGCATCGCAACCGCGCTATCGGTGCGTCCGATCCCGGCGGCGGCGGCACGCTTGACCAGGTCGACCGCCTGATCGATGTCGAATGGCTTGGCGAGATATTCGAAGGCACCGCTCTCGTACGCGGACACCGCACTGCCCAGATCCGAATAGGCGGTCATCACGATGACCGGCAGATCCGGATGCGCGTCGTGCACGCGCCGCAACAGGTCGAGCCCCGACTGCCCGGACATGCGGATGTCGGTGATCAGCACGTCCGGAGTGTCGTTGCGCAATGCCGCCAGCGCGGGCTCGGCCGCATCGAAGGCCTTGGGCAGCATGCCTCCATTCTTCAGCGCGCGTTCCAGCACCCACCGAATCGAGGTGTCGTCATCCACGAGCCAGACACGCAGCGGTTGAGCAGTCATTCGGCACCTTCCAGCGGGAGCAGCAGAGAAAAGACGGTATGACCGGGACGGCTCTCGAACTCGACGATGCCGCGGTGGCGCGCCACCAGGTCCTGCGCAACAGCGAGTCCCAGCCCTGAGCCAGTCGGCCGGCTCGTCACCAGCGGATAGAACACACTGCGCTGCAGCTCGGGAGGAACTCCGTGGCCATTGTCCTCGACCTGGATGTTCGCGAGCAGGCGGTGGCGCACGGTGCCGATGCTGAAATTCGTGAGGACCCGCGTGCGCAGCACGACGCGGCCACCGGGCACAGCGACGGCCTGCAGCGCATTGCGCGCGACGTTGAGCAGCGCCTGGATGATCTCGTTGCGATCGAATTGCGCATTGGGCAGGCTGGGGTCGTAGTCGCGCTCGATGCTGATGCCAGGACCCGCCTCGCTGCGCACCAGGTGAAACACGTGTTCGCACAGCTCGTGGATGTTTACCAGCGTCTTCTGCGGCGGTCGCGAAGGGCCAAGCATGCTGTCCACGAGCGAGCGCAGCCGGTCCGCTTCGTTGATGATGACTGTGGTGTATTCCTTCAGTGCGCCGTCGAGCTCGCGATCGAGCAGCTGCGCGGCGCCTCGCAGGCCACCGAGTGGATTCTTGATCTCGTGGCCGAGCTGCCGGATCATCAATCGGCTGCCATCGAGGCGTGAGAGCATTTCGCTCTCGCGCGCGATGCGCTGGCGTGTGCGGGCGTCGGCGATCTCGAGCAGCAGGTGCGTGCCGGTGAGCTGACCTTCCAGCGGCGTGACCGTGACATCGACGATGACCGGCTCACGGATGCCAGGCTTGCCCAGTGGCATCAATGGTATCTCGTGCCCCGAGTAGGTCTCGACGCGATCGAGCGAGCGCAGCAGCAGCCGGCGCAGCGCCTCCGGGTCGGCAAACAGCTCCGTGATCGGCCGGCCCCGGGCCTGGTTCAACCCATGCGCGAGCAGATCCTGCGCGCCGACATTCGCATAGATCATGCAGAGCTGCGAATCGAGGATCACGACGCCGGTGCTGAGCACGTCGAGCAGGCTCGCGGGGTCGAAATGCGACAGCGGCGAGGGCGAGTACTGCTCAATCGCCATCGCGGGCCTCCACGATGGCGTGCAGTGCGTGCGTCAGTGGCCCTTGCCTGGAGCGTGCGGCGCGAGCACGGACGGTCGCTGCACGTAGAAAGTCAGGCCGCTCGAGCTGCAGACCATCTTTCCAGTCGAGTCCCGCACCACAGCGCTGAGCACGTGCGCGCCGCGGTCCGGCTGTGGAGCTTCGAGGCTGGTCGCGGTCGGCGAGTTCGATTGCAGCGGCTGACCGTCGAGCAGCACCTGCAGCCGGTCGCCCTCGCGCAACGGCGGATCGAGAGTCACCGCGACATGCACGGAATCGGGCGCGAACAGCGAGGTCTCGGCCAGCGGCTGAGTGATCGCGCAGGACTGGTAGGTTTCCTCGGTCTCCGGCGGCGACCCACTGGCAGCCGGAGGTGTGGAGAGTGGCGGGGGCGTGGCCTGCGCTGGTGGCGCGCTGTAGGTCTGCGCCGGCGAGAGCGTGACCTGCTGGGCCCCGGGCTGGGGTGTGTCCGAATAGTGCACGACGCCCTGCGCGTCGACCCACCGATAGGTCTTGGCCGCGCTGGCCGAGTCGATCCCGGCCAGCAGCCCGAACAGGGCTGCCGACAGAATCAGGCACTGGCGCGGAAGGCCTCTCATGGTGGTCAAGCATAGCGCGGCTCCGAGGCGGGGCACAAAAGCGGACGGCGGTGCCAGCTGCACCACCGCCCGCTCCCGCGCGGCTGCTGTCCAGGCGTGCTCCGACCGTACATCCGACGGGCGCCACGCCTCATGCCGATCTCAGCAGCTGTAGTACATATCGAACTCGACCGGATGCGTGGTCATGCGCAGGCGCGTGA
>CAZGVE010000002.1:0-71286 GCA_964528845.1 uncultured Steroidobacteraceae bacterium
ATCTCAATCCGGCAGCGCGAAGCTCACGAATCCGGCCGAGGAGGCGATACAGACGTACTGCTTGCCGCCGACCATGTAGGTCATCGGCGAGGCCCGGAACTGATCGTTGACCGCGAAATGCCATAGCGGCTTGCCGGTCTTCGCATCGAGCGCAGTGAACTCGCCGCTGTCCTCGCCGAAGAACACCAGCCCGCCGTCGGTGGACAGCGCGCCGCTCGCGCTGCGGCCATTGCCGACCTGCGGGTAGTCCCAGATCGTATTGCCGGTCTGGATGTCCAGCGCGCGGATCGAGTGCGTGCCTCCGCTCATGGCGGGCGGCGGGGCGCTGCCGGTGCCATTGAAGTAGCGCTGCCCCATCGTGAACGGCGCGGGCAGCAGCTTCGTCGTCGAGCAGCGATCGGTCGCCGCGAAGTAGAACATCTTCAGCTGCGGATTGTAGGAGGCCGACATCCAGTTGGTACCGGCGCCCGGGCAGACCAGATTGCCCTCGGGCGTCGGCTCGAAGTCCGACTTCAGGATCGGCTTGCCGTCCTTGGTGTAGCCACTGGCCCAGGTGACGCGGCTCACGAAGGGTTTGGCGAGCAACAGCTCGCCGTTGGTGCGGTCGAGCACGAAGAAGAAGCCGTTGCGGTTCGCCTGCACCAGCAGCTTGCGCGGACGACCCGCGAAGTTCTCGTCGACCAGCTGCAGCGGCTCGACCGAATCATAGTCGTGCGTATCGTGCGGCGTGAACTGGAAGTACCACTTGAGCTGGCCGTTGCTCGGGTCGAGCGCGATCACGCTGTCGGTGTACAGGTTGTCGCCCTTGCGATCCGCCCCGTTGAAGTCCGGACAGGGGTTGCCGACCGCCCAGTACAACGTGTCGAGCGCCGCATCGTAGGAGCCGCTCAGCCAGGTCGCGCCGCAGCCGTGCTCCAGGGCGCTGCCGATCCAGGTCGCGGCAATCTTGTCCGTGTCGCCCGGCTTCGGGATGGTCCAGAACTGCCACTCGCGCTCGCCGCTGTTGGCGTTATAGGACGCGACGAATCCGCGCGCTCCTTCCTCGCCGCCGGCGACGCCTGCGATCACGTGCTCGCCGACGACCAGCGGTGCGCCGCTGGCGCTGTACTGGGACTTCGGCCAGTCGGTCATCGCGACGTCCCACACCAGCTTGCCGGTGCCGCGATCCAGCGCCAGCAGGTGTGCGTTGTCCGTCAGCATGAATACGTGGCTGCCTGCGATGCCGACGCCGCGGTTCGCGCCGCCGGCGGCTTCGCCGAGCAGCCCGGGATTCGGTGGGCGCTTGTACTGCCAGATCTGCCGGCCGGTCGCGGCGTCCAATGCGATCACCGTATTCTGGGCGGTCACGTACATGATGCCGTCGAGCACGACCGGAGTGGCTTCGAGACGCGGTGCCCCCGGCACCGGCAGCATCCACGCCATGCGCAGCTTGCGCACGTTGGATGCATTGATCTGGGACAGCGTGCTGTTGCGGCTGCCGTTCAGGCTACCGTCGTAGCGCGGCCAGTCCTGCTTGGGCAGCAGCGAGGGTTCGCGGTAGGCATCGCCCTCACGCGCGAGCAGGTGGATCCGGCCATCGTCGGTCGCGAGCTGCAGGTCGAAGCGGGTCTCGTTCAGCACGCTGCCCGTCAGGGACTCGCCGCTCGCGAGCTTCACGCTGCGCCGCTCCGGGGCCCGCGCCGACTCCGGTATCTGCAGCGTGTGCAGGTAGGCGAGCAGGCCGTTCATCTCCGGGTCCGCAATGTCGTGCGGCGGCATCGCGCGCACCCCGGTGCGGATCAGCGCGGCGATCTGCTCATCGACATGGGTCGAGACGAAGCGCAGCAGACTCGGCGCGCGCTCGCTGCCGTTGCCATCGCCGCCATGGCATACGGCGCAGCGCACCGCGAACGAACTGGCCCCCTCGACCGCGGCGGGAGGTGGCTGCTGCGCACCGGCGGCGCACACCACCAGCAGCAGCGCCCACGAAGGAATCGCTTTCATGTACACACCAACCCCGCGTGTCGATTGGCGGCCGTCAGCCGCGATGCTTGTACGTCTTCGAGAACCCGTTGCGGGTGTTCGTGACGGTGTAATCCCCGTTCGCATGCGCCGACACCTTGATCCAATAGGCCGGGGCATGGTCCGGGTTGCCGATGTCCGGTGGACGGGTGCCTGGCGCAATCGGGCCGGGCGGATGGGTGATCACGGCGGCAACGGTCTCCGCAGTCTCGATATTGGCGATGCGCACGCCGGCGACGTTGTGCTCGAGCAGCGTATTGGCCGACCAATGCAGCTGCCAGAGATCCTCGAGGCCAGGCGCGGACTCGAGGGTCTGCAGGTATTCCGGGGCGGCGCCCTTGCGCACGCCGTTGTTCATCACGATCACCTGCGGGCGCAGCGCGTCGATCAGCGCTGGCACGCCGGACCAGGCCAGCCCGTGGTGCGTGGTCAGCATCTCATCGACGGTGCCGATCTTGTTGACCGGGCAGGCGAGCTGCGCCTCCCAGTTCCACAACAGGTCCCCGAGGTCGACGGTACGGAACTTGCCGTAACGGATCACGCTGCCGACCGACTGGGAGTTCTCCAGATCGACCGTGATTTCCTTCGCCTTGTAGTCGGCGCAATACGGATTCGCGACGCCCGCTCCGGGCTCACCCGCCATCGGGGCGTCGAGCACCTTCCCGGCCGAGGATACGATGGTCCAGTCCAGGCCCGGAATCGGCAGCTTGTCGCCCGGCTTGGCAACGATGTGCGGGTGCGTCTTGACGGCCGCGTCGTAGGCCGTCCTCGAATCGAAGACCTGTTCGGGCTGAATCGTCGTGCCGTGATCGACGTAGTGCAGGATCGGGATCAGCTTGGCGAGCTCGAGATAGCCGCCGACGTGATCGCCGTGATAATGCGTGATCAGCAGGTAGTCGAGCTGTTTGACGCCTGCAGCCTTCGTGACCTCGATGATGCGGTTCGGATCGCGGGTGCCGTTGTTGCCGGTATCGATCAATACGGATTGTCCGCCCGGGGCCACGAACAGCGTGGCCTGTCCGCCCTCGGTATCGATGTAGTAGATGTCCAGCGTCTTGGAAGCCGTCTGTGCCGAGGCCGATCCGGCCAGGCCCGCCAGGGCCACGAACAATCCGAACATGCGATGCATGGGGTACCCCCGTTATTGATTTGGCGCGATTCTACGGCAGGACACGGTGCCGTCCTAATAAATGATAGCGTGTTTCAGCTGCTGGTTCCGCCATCGGAACCTAGACGTTGCTGATGATCTTCGCACGCAGCGACTCGTACTCCGCGTCGCTGATCAGTCCGGCGTCGAGCATCGCCTTGGCGTTGCGCAGCCGCGAGGTGGTATCTGCCGGCGCACTCTCGCTGGCACCGGCACCGCCTGTCGCGGTGAGGCCGCCGAGCTGGATGCCGCCGGCGCGCGCGCGCAGCTCTTCGAGGTCGCGTATCCGGCGTTTTTCACGCCAGGCCTGGTCGTGCGCCTGGCAGATCCGGTAGAGCGCCTGCGCCTGGTCCTTGCGCAGGCCCGCAAATACCAGGCTGCGGCCACTCCCCACGGCGGTGCCGAGGTCCGCCTGGTCCAGGACCGTGAGCGTCAACGTCGTGGCCAGGATCCCCACCTGGATGTGCACTTCCTTGAGGTCCTGCCAGCGCACGTCGGTCAGCGAGAAGCCCCCGAGCAGCCGCCGGGCGATCGCAAGGAAGCGACCGCTGGTGGCACCGACTGCAAGGCGTCGATGCTGCAATGCAAAAAGTCGATGCTGGATCGCCCAGGCTTCGAGCTTTTCGTCCGCCGTGAGCACGGATTCCAGACACGCCAGTGCCTTGGCGCTGCCCGCATCCCCGCTTGCCTCGATATCCGCCATGCTGCCCCCTGCCGTCCGGTGCATCGGCGTCACGGATTGTGATCCAAAAACGGGGCCGATGACACGCTCATGACACAAGGTCGGAGCGGGGCGGTAGGCTCTCCGCCCAGTGGAAATGCGTGACCTCAATGTGCTGCACTGGCGTGGCCCGCGGATCACGGCCGCAAGCGCTCCCGAGAGCGCTCTGGGGCATGACATATTCCTGATCGATACCTGCCAGCGCCGGGTCGCGGTGGTGACCGGTCAGGCGTCGTTCCAGGCGGCCCGCCAGGAATTCCCGGCCGACGGCGCGCTCGAGAGCTACTCGGGTGCCGATGCCTATGCCTTCCTGCTGCGCTTCGCCTGCGGTATCGAGAGCAAGCTCAGTGCCGAGACCGAGATCTTCGGCCAGATCAAGCAGGCCTGGAGCGATTTTTCCAGTCGCGGCTCGCCACTGGGTCGGCAGCTGTCGCCGCTGATCCAACTGCTGTTCCAGGACGCGAAGGCGATTCGCGCGCAGCACCTCGGCAGCCTCGGCAGCGTGTCCTACGGTTCGCAGGTGCGCCGGCTGCTTGGTGATCAGGCGCCGCCGGGCCCTACGCTGCTGGTCGGCGCCGGCCAACTCGCGCAGGCGGTCGGTCCCTGGCTCACGAGTTCCGAGCTCTGGCTCTGGAACCGCAGCCCGCAGCGCGCGCGCGAACTCGCGCTCGAGCTCGGCAAGCGCTCGAGCGGTGTGCCGGTGCGCGTGATCGAGGGCGATTTCGAGGCGGAACTGGCGGCCTGGCGCGCAGCCCACCATGTGATTCTTTGCGTGCCCGCGGATGAGGCCCAGGATAGGGCCCGTGTAGCCGCGTGGAACGAGCGTTCAGAGCGCGCTGGCCGGGTGATCCACCTCGGATTGCGCGCCGAGAGCGTCGAGCCATGGAACGGCATGCCGGGGCTGGTCAGCCTGGGCGCGATGTTCGACATGCTGCAGTCGCAGACCGAACTGCGCCGGCGGCAGCTCGAGCGCGCGCGTCGCGGCTGTCTCGAGAAAGCCCTGTTGCGCTCGCTCGGCGGGCACTCGTCGCACACGCACAGCTGGGAAGACCTCGCGGCTTTCATCAGTCTGTAGCGCATGCCGGCGAGGGTAGTGAAGCTCGGCACGCGCCGCTCGGCGCTGGCCCGCGCGCAAAGCGCTGCAGTCGCGCGGCGTCTCGAGTCCCTGCATCCCGGCCTTCAGGTCGAACTCGTCGGCATCGACACGCGCGGCGATCGCATCCTGGACACGCCACTGCGCGAGGTCCAGGGCAAGGAATTCTTCACCGCCGAGATCGATGCTGCGCTGCAGGCCGGTACGGTCGATTTCACGGTGCATTCGTACAAGGACCTGAGCCTGGAGCGTTCGGCCGCGTTCCGCCTCGCCGCGGTGCCCCGCCGGGAACAGCCCCGGGACATCGTGGTATTTGCGCCCGACGTGCGCGAGCGCGTCGCGGCCGGCGAGCCGCTGCGGATCGGCAGCTCGTCACCGCGCCGTGCCAGCTTCATTCCGGAGCTGCTGCACCAGCTGCTGCCGGGCCCGGATACCGGAACCGCCCTGGGCCGCGTGCAGCTCGTGGAGCTGCGCGGCAATGTGGATTCGCGGCTGCGCCGATTGCACGAGCCACGCGGCTCGGCGCGCCAGATCGATGGGGTCGTGCTCGCGTTCGCCGGACTCGCACGGCTATGGGCCGACGAATCGGGGCGCGCGTTGCTGCAGGAACTGCTGGTACCGTTGCCGCGCATGGTGCTGCCGCTCTCCGCCAGTCCGGGCGCGCCCGCACAGGGCGCACTCGCGATCGAGTGCCGGGCGGCCGATGCCACCACCAGCGCGCTGCTTGAGGCTATCGACGATGCGCCGACGCGCCGCGCAGTGGCCGCCGAACGCGCGCTGCTGGCCGAGCGCGGCGGAGGTTGCCACCAGCGCTTCGGCGCCACGCAGCTCGAAGTCCCGGAGCTCGGGGCGCTTCTGTATCTGCGCGAGGCGCAGGAGCATGCCGGCGGGCTTGACGTGGGTCCGCCGCAGCTGCGCTGGACACCGGCGATTCCGCTGCCCGTGCCCGTAGGTCCGATACGCGCCTGGGACGGCAGCCGTGCGCAACGCCCACCGATTGAAGCGCTCGAGGACGGCCGCGTCCGCAGCGCCCAGCGCCTGCCTTCCGCACGCGCGCTGTTCATCACGCATCGACGCGCCCTGCCCGAGGGCCATGCCGCCGCGATACCCGCGCACGCCCATGTATACGTGCCCGGTGTCGAGACCTGGCGCGCCCTGGCCCGCGAAGGCGTCTGGGTCGAGGGCTGCGCCGAGGGCCTCGGAGCCGCGGCTCTGGAACCGCTGCTGGCGGAGCCGCTGCTGCAGCTGCCGGCATCGCCCGGGTGGCTGGTATACACGCACGCCGAGGCAGTGGGCGGCTGGAGCTGGGGCGAGATCGTCGCGACCTACCGCCACCGCGCACCGACGAATTCGGACCCGGGGCTTACGGGGCCGCCGCAAGCCGCGACCCACCTGTACTGGCACAGCAGCGCACAGTTCGAGCAGGCGCGTGCCCGCGTGCCCGCTGGCGCGCACCATGCCTGCGGACCCGGCAAGACCTTTGAGCACCTGCGCGCGGCCGGGGTGCACAATCTGCGCATGTTTCCGTCCCCGACCCACTGGCGCGAGTGGCTCCAGCTGTGACGCGCAGCGCGGGGCAGGGCGGCCTGAGCGTGCAGCCGATCTGGCATACGCAGCTGCTGGCCGCCGCCGCCGGGGCGTGGCTGGCGCTGCAGATATCGCTCGTATTCTGGTGGGCGACGCTGATCGAGCGTCAGGCGCGCCGGATCGCCGAGCTCGAGAGCCTTCAGGGCGCCGGCGCGGGAGGGTTGAGCGCCGCGCAGCAGTGGTCGCGCACGCGCCTCATGCTGGTAGGGGAATCGAGCAGCTTCCTGGCGCTGCTGCTGGCGATCTCGCTGCTGCTGGCGTGGCTGTACTGGCGCGAGCATCTGCGCGCGCGCAGCATGCAGGCATTCTTTGCTTCCGTGACCCATGAGCTGCGCACGCC
Source organism: uncultured Steroidobacteraceae bacterium (assembly GCA_964528845.1). GTDB lineage: Bacteria > Pseudomonadota > Gammaproteobacteria > Steroidobacterales > Steroidobacteraceae > FEN-1191. Next base: position 6,890 of record CAZGVE010000002.1, read on the forward strand.
GCTGACCAGCATGCGGCTGCAGGCCGAAGCGATAGCCGATGGCGAGCAGCGCGCCGAGCTCGCCCTGCGCCTGCTCGAGGACTCGCACCGCCTCGAATCGCAGATCGACAAGACCCTCGAGCTGGCCCGCATCGAGGGCGGCGGACCGCTGTCAGAACAGGCGATCCCGCTGCAGTCCTGGGTGCCACGCACGCTCGACTCGGTCGCCCAGGCGCACGGCGATCGCGTGCACCTGCACGCACAGATCGATGCCGACGTGCCACCCGTCCTGGGCGATGCCGGTGCACTGCAGCTGATCCTGCGCAACCTGGTCGAGAATTCCGTGCGTCATGGGCGCGTGAATCCGGTGGAGGTGCAGGTCAGCGCGAGCGTGCACGGACAGCGCGCGGTCCTCGGCTACCAGGACAACGGGCAGGGTCTTGCGCCTGGCAGCGGCCGGCTCGGGCGGCTGTTCGGTCGCGGGCCACAGTCCAGCGGCGCCGGGGTCGGCCTGTACCTGGTCCGGCGGCTGATGCAGCGCATGGGCGGGCGGGCGCGCTTCGATACCGCGCCGGGACAGGGCTTTCGTACCGAACTCAGCTTTCGCATCGCCGAATGAACGCCGCACCCACTGCCACCACGCCGGTGCGCCTGCTCGTGGTCGAGGACGAGCGCAATGTCGCCGAAACGCTGATCGAGCGGCTGCGCAGCGCGGGCTACCTGGTCACGCGCGCGGACTCGCTGGCGGCGGCGCGACGCGTCGTGGCCGACGGCGCCTTCGAGCTCGCGCTGCTGGACGTCGGTCTGCCTGATGGCACCGGCTTCGATCTCGCACGGGTGCTGCGTGAACGCGCACCGGGCACGGCGATCGTGTTCCTGACCGCGCACGCCAGCGCCGAGGATCGTATTCGCGGCCTCGAGCTCGGAGCCGATGACTACGTCGGCAAGCCATTTCATTTCCGCGAACTGTTGCTGCGGATCCAGAACTGCCTGAAGCGGGCGCAGGAACTCGTGCAGCTGCCCGGCGAGATGCGTGGCCAGTTCCGCATCGGGCGCGCGCTGGTGGATTTCGAGCGCTTCTCGGCCACGATCGAGGGCGCGAGTCAGGCACTTACGCACAAGGAATGCGCGGTGCTGCGGCTGTTGTCCGAGCGCGTCGGCAAGGCCGTGAGCCGCGACGAGATCCTGGACCGGGCCTGGTCGGCCGATGAGTTCCCGACCTCGCGCACGGTCGACAATTTCATCGTGCGGCTGCGCAAGCTCGTGGAGGTCGATGCGGCCGACCCGCGCGTGATCCGCAGCATCCGCGGCGTGGGCTATCTGTTGACGGAGCTGAATCGTGAATGACGCATCGCTGCACGCGCCACGTACCGAGCTGCGGCTGACGCGCGCGCTCGCCCGCCGCAACGCCGGCCGGCCACCGGTCTGGTTCATGCGCCAGGCCGGCCGCTATCACCGGCACTACCAGCGGCTGCGCGCGCAGCATGATTTCATTGCGCTGTGCAAGGAGCCGGCGCTGGCCGCGGAAGTGACCATGGGTCCGATCGAGGACTTCGGTTTCGATGCCGCGATCCTGTTCTCGGATCTGCTGTTTCCGCTCGAGGCGATGGGCATGGGGCTGCGCTATGCCCCCGGTCCGCAGCTGGGCTGGCACCTGAATACTCCGGCGGACCTGGCACGGCTGCATGGCGGAGCCGCGCGCGCGGCCCACATGGACTTTCAGGGCGAGGCGATCGCACTGCTGCGCGCGCGCCTGCCTGCGGACCGGGCACTGATCGGTTTCGTCGGCGCGCCCTTCACGCTGTATGCGTACGCGGCCGCTGGCTCGCACGAGGGGTTCGTGCGCGAGGGACCGGACGGTCTCGATGACGGGCGCTATGCGGGCTTCAATGACGCTCTGCGTGAGCTGCTCGCGGGCAACATGGCGCTGCAGGCCGAGGCGGGCGCCGACTGCGTGGCCATATTCGACACCGCGGCCGGAACGCTGTCGCCGGAAGGTTTCGCGCGCCATGCGGCCGGGCCGCTCGCGGCGGTGCTGCAGCTGTTCCGGGCCCGCTGTCCGGACACGCCGGTGATCTATTACTCGCGCGATACCGGGCCTGCTCACTGGGCGGCGCTGCACGGCCTGGATTTCCAGTGCCTCGGTATCGACTGGCGGCACGACCTGGTCGAGGTGTTGCGCACGCAGGGAGCGCGTTGGAGCGTGCAGGGCAACATCGACCCGCAATGGCTGCTACTGCCCGCCAGCGAACTCGAGCCGCTGCTGCGCGCGAAATTCGAGCGCCTGCGCGCCGAGCCGGCGGCGCTGCGCGCCGGCTGGGTCTGCGGACTCGGGCACGGCGTGCTGCAGAACACTCCGGAAGAGAACGTGCACCTGGCGCTGCGGGTCCAGCGGGAGATGTTCGCATGAGTGTAATCGCGGGCGATCCGCTGATCGCGAAGTACGACGTCGCCGGACCACGCTACACGAGCTATCCGACCGTGCCGTACTGGGACAGCACTCCCGGGGAGGCACAGTGGCTCGGGCACGTCGCGCGCGCGCTCGAGACTCGCGACGTGCACGGTGCGGCGCTCTACCTGCATATCCCGTTCTGCAGTCACCTGTGCACGTACTGCGGGTGCAATACCCGCATCACGCGCACGCACCAGATCGTGCTGCCGTACGTGCATTCGCTGCTCGCCGAATTCGACCTTTACCTCAAGCATCTGCCCGCGGGTCCGCTCGAGCTCGGGGAGCTGCACCTGGGGGGCGGCACGCCGACGTTCCTGACCGCCGAAGAACTCGAAGTGCTGCTCTCGGGCCTGTTCGCACGCGCGCGCCTGCGGCCCGACGGCATCGCCTCGGTCGAGGTCGACCCGCGCGTCACGAGCGCGGACCAGCTTGCGGTGCTCGCGCGGTACGGCTTCCGCCGGATCAGCCTCGGGGTGCAGGATTTCGATCCGCGGGTGCAGGACATCGTCAACCGCGTGCAGAGCGAGGAGCAGGTGCGGGAGGTCACGGTGGCGGCGCGTGCGCTGGGATATACCAGCGTGAATTTCGACCTGATCTACGGCCTGCCGCTGCAGACCCCCGCGAGTATCGAGTCGACCATGCAGGCCGTGCGCCGGTTGCGGCCCGACCGCATTGCGCTCTACGGCTACGCACACGTGCCGTGGATCAAGCCCGGCCAGCGCCGCTTCACCGAGGAGGATCTGCCGCAGGGGGATGAGAAGCGGGCGCTGTACGAGCTCGGCCGCGAGCGACTCGAACGTGACGGCTACCGCGAGATTGGTCTGGATCACTTCGCGCTCGAGTCCGACAGCCTCTGGCAGGCGCTGCGCTCCGGCGCGTTGCATCGCAATTTCATGGGGTACACGGACGCGTTTACCCGTCCGCTGATCGGGCTCGGGGTCTCAGCCATCGGGGATGCCGGAGATGCCTACGTACAGAACGAGAAGGATCTGCAGCATTACCAGGAGCGTGTCGCGCGCGGCGAGCTGCCGATCCATCGCGGTCACGTGCTCGATGCCGAAGACCAGGCGCTGCGGCGCCATATCCTGCGACTGATGACACGCCTCGCGACGCGCTGGGACAGTCCGCAGGACTACACCCCGTTCCTCGACGAGGCGGTCGACAAGCTGGCCGAGCCGGCGGCCGACGGGCTGATAGAGTTCGACGCGGCCGGCTGCCGCGTGACCGAGAAGGGGCGTGGCTACCTGCGCAACATCTGCATGGCGTTCGACGCGCGGCTCGCGCGTCGCATGCCGGAAAAAGTGCTGTTCAGCCGAACGGTCTAGAACGGCTTGACGACGGCGAGCAGGACGATCGGCACGACGAACAGCAGCGCTGTCTCGTTGAACAGTCGCAGGGCGAGCGAGCCGGGCATCGCTGCCCCACGCGCCATGCGGCCGTACAGTGCGCGGCAGGCCAGGTGGTAGCCGACCAGCCCGAGCACGAACACCAGCTTGACCATCAGCCAGCGACCGGTATCGCCGTAGCCAAGCCAGAGCGCGAGGCCGAGGCACAGCGCGAGAGTTCCCATGATCGTCATGAACGCGAACAGCCGGCGTGCCATCACGACCAGCCGCCGCACGTCCTCGCCGTGCTCCTGGCCTTCCGCGTAGTGCACGAAGATGCGCGGCAGGTAGAACAGGCCGGCGAGCCAGGCGATCACGAACAGCAGATGCAGTGCCTTGATCCAGAGCATGCGCCGCACGATAGCGCGCTTGCGGGTCTCCGGGCTACGGCCCGCCATGGGCCGCTAAGGCCCGCCATGGCCCGCCATGGCCCGGTTGGCTAGACTGGCCCGAATGTCGCTATCCCTCGACGCCACCACGCCCGAGCGGTCCGAGGGCCGCTCGGCCTGGTGGCTGCGCTCACTCGCCTTGCTGCCGTGGGGAGCGCTGTACGCGCTGGCTGCCGCGCTGGCGTTCCTGCTCCGCCATGTCGTGCGCTACCGCGTCCGCGTCGCACGCGCGAACCTGAAGCGCTGCTTTCCGGAACTCCCGCCGGCGCAGATCGAGGTGCTGCTCGACTCGCATTACCGCCAGCTCGCGCAGGTCGCCGTCGAGGCCATCAAGATCCTGCGCATGCCGCCTTCGGAGATGCGCGCGCGCGTGCCGGTCGTCGCTTTCGAGCCGGTGCAGGCCGAGCTGGACGCCGGGCGTTCGGTACTGCTGCTGGCCGCGCACCAGTGCAACTGGGAGTGGGCGCTGCACGCGATCACCCTGCGCCTGGGCGTACCGCTCGATGCCGCCTACAAGCCGCTGCACGCACCGGCTGCGGATCGCGAGCTGCGCCGCCTGCGCACCCGCTATGGCGCACACCTGGTTGCGGCAAAGAGGATCGTGCGCGAGATCGCGCGTCGGCGCGGTCAGCTGCACGGGCTCGCGCTGATGGCCGATCAGATGCCCTCCTCGAGCGCCAGCCGGCAATGGCTGCGCTTTCTCGGCACCGATACTGCGTTCTACCCAGGTCCCGGCGAGATCGCGCGTCTCAGTGGCTATGCGGCGTTCTTCGTGGCGATGCGGCGCACCGGCCGCGGCCGCTACGAATGCCGCATCGAGCAGCTGTGCGCCGCAGGCGAACGGCTGGAACCGGCACAGTTCACGCTCCGCTACGCGCGCTGCGTCGAGCAGCAGGTGCGTGACGCGCCGGCGGACTGGACCTGGGGGCATCGGCGCTGGAAGCTCATGCCACCGACCTGACCCGCGTGGCGAGCAGGCCGCGCATTGCGAGCACCAGGCTCGCCAGCACCGAGACGTAAGCGCCCGCGCCGATCGCGACTCGACGCGCGAGCGTGTCCTGCACCCGTCCGAGCGCATCCTGCGCGAGTCGCAGCAGGTCCTGCCGCACCGTGTCGGGGGCAGCATTCGCATCCAAGCGCACGCCGCTGCCATACAGCGCGGCGGCTGTCAGCAGCATCAGGATCAATGGCAGCATCCCGGCTGCCGCGCCGACCCGGCGCGCCGCCGGTGGGGCCAGCCACTGGGGCGCGAGTGCGGCGCCGAGCACCAGCAGGCACAGCATTGCAAAGCCAGCCACTCGCACATCGCTGCCGGCGTCTACGCCGAGCAGCAGCCCCCCGGGATGGCGCAGCACCGCGAGCAGTTCGTAGAAACGCGTACCCTGGCGCAGAGCCCCAAAGCGCACCTCTAGGCTGTCCAACGCGAACCACCCGAGGGCGATGCATCCCACGCAGGCCACTGCAATCCAGTCCCTGCTTGCGTCCGCGGCGTGCGATGGCGTCACAGTGTGCTGCTCCCTGCCAATCTCGCTAGGATATAGCCACCCAATTGTTCCCGGGAGTCCTGCGCGCCGTGCAGTCATGGCGGTTCCTAGCGATCGCGCCCCTGGCCGGCCTGCTCGCCACCGGCTGCGCGACCGTGGCCGAGAAGCCCTGGGTCCAGAGTGCCGAGCACACCTCGGAAAAGGCGGTCACTGTCGCGGCCAAGGCTTCCCGGGCGGCCGCGAGCCTGGCGGCGACCCAGGCCGCCGCTGCCTACCAGCGCATGCAGCACTACCTGGCCGAGAAGGACGTGCTCAAGACCTTCACCGATGCGGGCGAGCACAGCGAGGTCGAGGTGCTCGCGGTGCTGCATCGGGCTACCGCGGCCGGATCGACCGCCAGGCCGGGAAACGCCGCTGCCCCGACGCCAGGAGCGGCACCCGCTCTGCCGACACGCTACGCGGGGCAGCTGCGCTGGCCGCTCGATGCCGGAGTCGTCAGTTCAGAGTTCGGTGCGCGCTGGGGCAAGCTGCACAAGGGCATCGACATCGCCGCCGACACGGGCGAACCGGTCTATGCCGTCGCGGACGGGACCGTCATCTACGCCGGCAGTGGGCTGCGCGGCTACGGCAACGTCGTGATCATCCAGCACGACAGCAAGCTGAGCACGCTGTATGCGCACAACAGCGAATTGAAGGTCAAGCAGGGGGATCGGGTCACGCAGGGTATGCTGCTCGCGCTGCTCGGGAGCACCGGCCGCTCGACCGGACCGCACGTGCATTTCGAGATCCGCGAGGGCGATGCCGCTGTGAATCCTCGCTCCGTGCTGCCGGCCTCGAAACTGGCGGATGCCGGCGGCGAGGCCGCGATCGGCGCCCCGGATTTGTTAGCGCGGCAGTGAACGCCGTACCGCAATAGTCTTGCCCGCATGCTGCGCCGCGCCCAGAGGCGCGACCGGGCGTGCGCCGATCGGCTGGACGGTCCGGCGGTGCGTCGATGCCGCGGCCGGCGTGCGCAGCACCGGGGCTGCGGGCTGTGCAGGCGCTGAGAACACGATCGCCGGTGCTCCCAGCAGCCCTGCGGCGGCGCCGAGCGCCAGCACCGGCTGCCGTGCCGCGACCCACCAGCTGCGAGTGGCGGCGGTGCTGCCTTTCACGTCATGCCTCCGTTGATGGAGACGACCTGGCCGGTAATATAGGCCGCCGCATCGCTGGTCAGGAAAGCAACCAGGTGGGCGACCTCCTCGGCGGTCCCGGGCCGCCGCAGCGGCACCAGGCGCTCGATTGCCGCGGCATCGAAGCTCTCCGCGCTCATCGGCGAGGCGATGATGCCGGGGGCGACGGCATTGACGGTGATGCCGCGGCTTGCCACCTCGAGCGCGAGTGCGCGCGTCGCGGCATTCAGGGCACCTTTGGCGGCGGCATAGTTCACCTGGCCGCGATTGCCGATCAGTGCGGCCACCGAGGACATGTTGATGATGCGCCCCCAGCGGGTGCGGATCATCGGCAGCAGCAGCGGCTGCGTCACGTGAAAGAACCCGTTCAGCGATACGTCGATGACGTGATGCCACTGTTGCGCGCGCATGCCGGGCAGCACCGCATCATCGTGCACGCCGGCGTTGTTCACGAGGATCTGGATCGGTCCGTCCTCGAGCAGTCCGTGCAGCGCGGTGCCGGCCGCGGCCGCGTCGGTTACGTCGAACTGCAGGCTGCGCGCGCTCGCACCGTCCGCACGCAGCGCGCGCACCAGCGCTTCGGCCTGCTCCACTCCGCGATGCGCATGCACGCAGATCTCATGGCCCAGCCGCGCCAGGGCCCGGCAGATCGCCGCACCGAGCGCGCCGCTCGCCCCGGTCACCAGCGCGCGGCGCGCGGCGGTGCTCATCGCGCATGCCCCGCGGCCGCGCCGAACCATAGGCTGGCGCGGCCCCGCGCGAGCAGCCGATCCGCATGCCGGAGGCTGAAGTCGTAGAGCGCGCCGTCCGCGCCGGACTGCAGGAGGCAGGCCTCTACCAGCAGTTCGCCTTCCAGGTCGTCCAATCGCGCCACGTACAGGTCCACGGCGCGTGCACTGGTCAGAAGTCCGGGCGCAGCGGCTGCATGGGGCCCCGCTCCGGTGAGCGCGCCATGCACGGCCATCGCCTGAGCTGCGTATTCCAGCGCGCAGCCCGCGCCGAGCCGGCCGTGGTAGCGCAGCGGATGATCGGCGGCGCGGTGCGTCGCGGTCGCGCACTCGATCCGCCCGGCGTCCCACGCGCATACCGCATCGAGCAGGCACATCCGGCCGCGGTGCGGAATACGGCGTTCGATCCATGCGCGATCGAGCCTCATGCGTCGATCCGCACGCGCAGTCGCGCGGTGTCGAGATAGTCGAGCACGACGCCCGCCGGCGCGTGGCCCGATCCTCGCGCGAGTCGCTCAAGCAGCGGCAGCGCGCGCGCGGCCGGAATTGAGGTGCGCATGGCCTCGAGCACGGGATCGGCAATGGTGTCGGCCATGTCGGCGCTGAGCCCGACGCGCAGGGTCGCGCGCGCGCCCGGCGCGCCCGCCGGGCCGAGTACCAGCGCCACGCCGAAGGCATCCGGAATCGGACGCTTCGCGTACAGCGGTGGCGGGTAGTCGGCGTCGTAGGCGATGAGCAGCACGGCCTCGCCCGTCTCCGCGACCTGCGCCATCGCCTCGAGCAGTCCGGCACCGAAGCTTGCGTCAAAAGCGCACAGCGCGATCGAGGGCAGGGTGCAGCCCTGCGCGATGCTCCAGTAGCCGGACGCGGCGTTGTGCACCGAATTGTGGAACCGCGTCGGGGAGATCAGACGCTCCGGAGTGGCGAGCGCTTCGCAGATCGCGTGCAGGTTCTCGCCGTCACCCCCCGAGGAACTGAACACGCTCGGCAGCGTGCGCGCCTCGCGTCCCGATTGACCCACGGCCTGCGCACCCACCGCGAGGGCGAGGCGAATCAGGCGGCCGGCGCGCCGGCGCTCGGTCGCGGGCAACGCGGTCGGCTCCGGCAGCACGGTGCGCGCGCTGACATGGGGCCGCTCGCCTGCGAGCACGGCTGCGGTCGCGTTCCAGTCCGACAGGCCAGGCCCGAGCACGCCCACGCCCTCGATGCAGGCGACCAGTTCGCTCACCCGCGATTCCTACGCGCGCCCGAACAGCAACGCGCAGTTGGCGCCGCCGAAGCCGAATGAATTGCTGAGCACACGGCGCAGGGGCAGATCGTGGTTCACGGTCTCGTAGCGCAGCGCGAGGCGCGGGTCCGGTTCGTGCGTGTTCAGGCCGCCCGGCAGCAGACCGTGGCGCAGCGCCAGCGCGCAGATCACGGCCTCGAGTGCGCCGGCCGCGCCGAGCGTGTGTCCCATGGCCGCTTTGGTCGAGCTGCAGCGCGTGCCGGTGCCGAACAGGCTGGTGATCGCATGGCCCTCGGCACTGTCATTGCTCGGAGTGCCCGTGCCATGCAGGTTGATGTAGTCCACCAGCTCCGGGGCGATGCCGGCCGCGTCGAGCGCGCGCTGCATGGCCTCGCGCGCACCGGCTCCCTGCGGATGCGGACTCGACATGTGGTACGCATCCGCCGATTCGCCGATGCCTTGCAGCAGGATCGCCTCGGGGGCCACGCTCGCCGGCGCGCGCTCCAGCAGCACGAAGGCAGCCGCCTCGCCGATCGACAGGCCGTCGCGCCGCACGTCGAACGGTCGGCACGGTCCGCTCGCGGTCAGCTGCAGCGCGTGGAAGCCGTACAGCGTCGTCAGGCACAGGGAATCCACACCACCGACCACCGCGGCGTCGATCATTCCGGCAGCCAGCATGCGCGCCGCAGCCGGAAAGGCCTTGGCGCTCGAGGAGCAGGCGGTCGAGATCGTGACCGCGGGTCCGGTCAGCCCGAGCGCCCGGCGCACGTAGTCGGTGACGGAAAAGGAGTTGTGCCGATGCGCATAGTCGTAGCGGCGCGGCAGCGCACCGCTGTCCGGATCGCGCTCGCGATAGGCCAGCTCGGTCTCGAGGATGCCGGAGGTGCTCGTGCCGAGGAACACGCCGACGCGATCGGCGCCATGGCGCGCGGCACTGTTGCGCACCGCGTCCGCGAATCCGTCCTGCATCAGCCCCAGCTGCGCCAGCCGGTTGTTGCGGCACGCGAAGGCGGCGAGCGGCGCGGGCAGATCCACGGCATCGAGATCCGGGACCGCGCCGATCTGCATGTCGAGCCGTGCGCTCTCGAAATGGCACTGCGCGAGCGCACTGCGGCGCTCGCGCAGTGCGCCGAGCGTGGCTGCCAGTCCGGCTCCGAGCGCGCTCGTGGCGGTCATTGCTGCCAGCAGTACCGGCTTCATGTGGGGTGCGCGATCAGCATGACATTGGCAAACGGAGTTCCCTGGCTCATGGGTAGCGGCTCGCTGTCGAACCCACACTCTCGCAGCAGCGAGCGCCATTGCGCAATGCCACGGCAATGCAGCGGCGCCAGACCGTGCCCACGCGCGAGCAGCGCGGCGTGGTCGACCCAGCGGCTGATACGGAACCGCAAGCCTCCGGCCCTGTCCCCCACGCGCAACAGCAGCAGGCCGGGCACGCGCAGCGCGGCACGCACCCGCAGCAGCACCGCGCGCTGCTCCTCGAAGCCCAGGTAATGCAGCACATCGAGCACGACGACCGCATCGGCGGTATCGAAGCTGGCGCTGCGGATATCCCCGAGCGTCAGCTCAACTCCGGGACCCAGTGCGCGGCGTGCGCGCTCGATATCCCGTGGCATCAGTTCGATGCCGCGCCAGCTGACCTCGCGCGGCGGTGGCGGCCAGCCTGCCGGCCAGCAGCCCTCGGCCCAGCACCGGGCAGCGGCACGCAGCCATGAGCCCAGCAGGCCCTGGCCGCAGCCAAGGTCGAGGATACGAGAGCGCCCGCCGAGCAGGCCGCGCTCGAGGATGGCAGTGAAGGCCGGATCACGGCCCAGCTTGCCGCGCGCAAAATGGTAAGCGAAGCGCCCGGCCGCCCGGTACGGTTCACTGGCCGCAGCCAGCAGCAGCGCACGCGCCCGCGCGCTCATGCGAAGGCAGCCTCGCGGCGCGCCTCGGCGAGCGTCACGGGGCGCAGGCCTGCCTGCGCGATGGCTGCCAGCAGGGGTGGCAACACTTCGAGCACGATCGGCGCCCCGGTGGGCGTGCGCGCCGCGTGGCCGTCGTGCAGCAGCAGGATGTCGCCCGCGGCGAGGTTGCGGCACAGTCGGCCCAGGACCTCTGAGGGCTCATTGCGCACGGTGTCGAAACCGCGGCGCGTCCAGCTCGCCAGCTGCAGTCCGAGCCGGTGCAGCACTGGCTCGAGCAGGGGGCTGCGCAGCCCGGCTGGTGCGCGGAAGAATCCAGGCATGCGGCCCGACAGCCGTGCGAGGCCGTGTTGTGCGCGGGCGATCTCGTGGTGCAACGCCCGCGGTCCGAGCAACGCGAAGTAATGCCGGTGATGGTAGCTGTGGTTTTCGATCGCATGACCTTGCGCGATGCAGGCGCGCGTCAGTTCTGGATGCCGTTCGGCGCGCTCGCCGATGCAAAAGAAAGTCGCCCGCGCGCGATGCGCCGCCAGCATTGCCAGCACGGCCGGCGTGACCTGCGGGTCCGGCCCGTCATCGATCGTGATCGCGACCTCGCCACGTTGTACCGCCGCCGGCGGCAGCCGCGTCCAGTTCGGGCCGAGGGCGCTGCTGCGCGGCCACAACCCGGTCGCGGTAAGCTGCAGATGGTTCGCGAGCACGGCGCCGGCCGTCCACGGCCACCAGTGGGGCTGCAGGGCCGTGATCGCGGCGGCACCGCCATGCACGGCAGCCGAGGCGCGCAGCAGCAGCGTCGGCTGCCAGCGTGGAGGCGCCGGCACAGGCAGCTCGACAGCGGACGGCGGTGCGGATTCCGGTACAGTCATGCGGGTCTGGATGGGGCTGGCGGTTGCATGGGGGCGGCCGCGTAGCGATCGAGGAAATTGTCCCAGAGTTGGCGCCAGACCGGCCAGTCGTGACCTCCAGGCAGAATCAGCGTGTTGCCGGCCGGCAGCGCCTCGGCCAGCAGCCGATGGACCGCCGCGAAGCGATCCTCGCTGCCGAGCCCGAGGAACAGGGCCGGCGGCGGCGTGCCGAGGCCCTGCAGGTAGCGCCAGACCAGCCGCTCATCGTCCTCCTCGCCGGGATCACCGGCTTCCCAGCTGCGCAGCCCGCCTTGGGCGGCGACCTCGGCAGCGACCAGCCGATTGCCAAGGTACGGCGCAAGCAGGCACAGCCCGTCAGCGAGATCGGGGTAGCGCGCAGCGCAGCGCAGCGCCATGAATCCGCCGAGCGAGATGCCGCCGAGCCACAGCACGCGTCCGGCAGCGCGCGCCGGCTGCAGTACGCTGCGTTGCAGCGCAACGAGCCAGTCGCGGTCGCCCAGGTGGCGCTGCTCGGGCGCGACCAGCACCAGCTCGAGCGCGAGCGCCCGCAGGGCGATCGCGCGATCGAACCCGGCGCGCAGGAAGTCTTCGGGCTCCTGCCACGCCCCAGGAAGCAGCACGATGCAGGCGGCCTGCAAGTCCGGACGCGGAGCGGCGATACGCAGCGTGCGCATCAGGGTCGAGTCCCCGGCGCGTCCTGCAGCAGCGCACGGGGGCAGAGCAGCGCGGCGAACAGCAGCGCCAGCGCGGTTCCCGGCGCCACGGTGCTGCCGAGCGCGTGCAGCACCGGCACACTCGATCCGGCCAGCACGCCGAAGCCGATCACCGTGCTGGCATTCGCGACCAGTAGCGAAGCGAGGGTACGTGGCAGCTGTGCGCGATCGGCGTCGGCGGCACTGCGGTCGAAGAACAGCGCGTAATTGGAGCCGACCGCGACGATCAGCAGCAGCCCGATCAGGTGCAGGATCCCCAGCGTCGTGCCGGCGGCCAGCAGCATCGCGGCCACGCACAGCACCGCGAGCAGCAGCGGGGCAATCACGCGGGCGACGCGCCGAAGATTGCGCAGCGCGAGCAGCAGCAGCAGCACGATCGCCGCGAAGCCGAGCAGCGAGAGCCGGATCGCCTCCTGCAGGTAGCCGCCATAGAGCGCATCGGTTTCCTGGCGCACGTTGAGCACCTCCACGGTGCCGGGCGGATACCCTGCGAGGGCCGTACGCACGCGCCCGACATCGATCGCGCCGGCCGCCGCCTGGCTGGCACTGGCACGCAGCGGCAGCAGCGCCCGCCACTGCCCATCTTCCTGCCAGAGCATCGCATCGAGCGCCAGTGCGAACGAAGTGCCGTCAAGTGCCGCGCGCTCGAGCGGCGGCGCCTGGCGCGCGCCATCGACGGCCTGGACGAACTCCGCAAGCGCGGTGGGGCGCACCGGCAGGCTGGCGGTGGCGGCAACGAGCCGCGCGCGCAGCGTCGGGGCATCCGGCAGGCTCGCCCGCCGGGCCGCCTGGGTCGACGCGCTGGGCAGGTAGCGTGCCGGACTGTCGAAGCCGGCGATCACGCCAGCGGCCACCAGCGTGTCGAGCTGCCTGCCGACCTGTTCGGTGCGCTCGAGCAGCCGCTCAGGGTCGGGTGCGAGCACGGCGACGAGGTTGCCGGGATCTGGCGCTCCCAGTTCACTGCGCAGCTGCGTATCGAGGGCCTGGGCCTGTGGCGACACCGGGCTCAGTGCCGCCAAATCGAGATTCCAGAGCCGGTGCCTGTGCGCCGTGATGACGCCGGTGCAGGCCAGCGCGAGGCAGCCTAAGGCCAGCGGTGCCACGCGCAGCCGGGCGAGCGCGCGCGCAGCGGCGGCCCCGAAAGGCGCGAGATCGCGCACCCGCAGCTGCGCCGGCAGCAACGCCGGCAATACCAGCCGGGTCGCGAGGGCCGCGGCCAGCAGGCCGCTGATCGAGTACAGCCCGAGCTGCGCGAGACCGGGAAAGGCCGATGGCAGGAGTGATGCGAATCCGCATACCGAGGTCAGTACTCCCAGTGCCATCGTCGGCCAGAGCTGCGGGGGCACCAATCGGCTGCCCCAGCGGCCGGGCGGCGAGATGCCGGGCCGTGATTGCAGCAGCAGATAGACCGAGTAGTCGACCGACTCACCGATCAGCGTGACCCCGAAGCCCAGCGTGACGCCATGTACCACACCGAAGCCGAGGGCCACGACCGCGACGCCGCTGAGCGCACCGGACATCACAGGCAGCATGCCGAGCAGCAGCGTTCCCACCGAGCGGTAGACCAGCAGCAACAGCGTCACGATCAGCGTGCCGCTGAGCAGCGACAGGCGCACGGCCTCGCGCTCGATCGTCACACGCGCCTGCACCGCGAACAGCGGGGCCCCGGCGAGCAGCAGCCGCAGCGGGGCGGCCGTCGCGGTCGCCGAAGCGGCGAAGGAAGTGCGGATCAGCCCGAGGGCGCGCGCCTGGGCGTCCGTATCCGAGCCGCTCGCGCGCGTAGCGGCGATCAGCAGTGCGCGCCGGCCATCCGGCGAACTCCACACGCCCTGCTCGTGATGCGGCGCTCCCTCGCCGCTGAGCGTATCGAGCACCTGCAGCGTCTCGCCGGTCGGGTCCGACCGTAGCAGCGACTGCGCCAGCGCGCCTGCCGGCGAGCTCAGCAGCCCGATGTCGGCGACGATGGCCGCGCGCAGTCCATCGGTACTGAAACGCGCGGCATCCACGGCATTGCTGAGCACGTAGCGGTGGGCGAACAGAAAATCGCGGTCGCGCTCGGCATCCTGTGCGGCCCCGTCGCTGACGCTGAGGAATACGCCGCTCGCGCGCAGGGTGTGCGCGAGCGCGAGGCTGGCCGCGGCGCGCTCGCGCGCGTCCCCGCCCTCGATGCCGATCAGCACCAGGCGCGAGGCGAGCCCGTCGCGCAGCTGCTCGACCAGCAACTGCTGGGAGTGCGACGGCGTACGCGGCAGGAAGGCCGACAGGTCGGCGCTGTAGCGGGCGCGCACGAGCACCAGCACGGCCGCTGCCATCAGCAGCAGCCACAGCACCGGCAGCAGCAGTCGCGGTGGCCTCATTCGCGCGGGGTGATGTGCATCACCGATCGGTCACCGCCGGACTGCAGCACCTCGACGCCGGTGATCGCGGCGTTCTCGCCGCTGATGAGTACATGCTGCACCTGAGCGGCCAGTGCCGGATCGCGCGGCACCAGCTGCAGGTGCCACTGCGCGGGCGGGCCACTGAACTGCAGCATGAACTCGCCCTCGAGGGCGGCGCGGTCCCCGGCCAGGGTCGCACGCACGCTCTCGATGAGCGGTGCGAGCTGCGGGTAGTCCGCGAGGCGCAGCGTGCGCACGTGCGCGCCGAGTTGCATCGTGATGAGGCCATGGTCGACCACCACGCTCTGCGGGCGCGGTTTGATGGTGCGCTGCTCGAGATGGTCCGGCGCCTCGTAGAGCAGCAGCCCGGAGGAATCCAGCGGCTGCTTGAGCACCGAGAGAAACTGCCGCTGCTCGAAGCTGGCGACACCGTGGCGGCGCTGCGCGAGCTGGCCGAGCAGCGTATCGAGCGGGTCCGGCTCGGCCGCCAGCACGCTCGCGCATCCGAGCAACAGCAGCACTCGGACCGGCACCGCGCCCACGATCCTCATCCCGATGCGCTCCCGGGTGCGGGCCAGTAGTCGAAGAAATTGAACCAGTTGTACGGGTCGGCGCGGCAGTGCTGCTCGAGCAGCGCCGCGTAACGGGTGATCGCCTGTGCAATCGCGTCCGCGCCGGGTGCGCTGGTCGCGTCCGAGAAATCCGCAATCGGCTCGAACACGACGTGGTAACGGTTGCCGCCGCGGTACAGGCCGAGCATGAACACGACCGGGCGGCGCAGCAGCGCGGCAGCGCGCATCGGTCCGACCGGCAGCAGTGCGGTGCCGCCGAGGAACGGCACCGGCAGCGCCGGCTCCTGGCCGAGCCGCCGGTCGGCCAGGATGCCAAGCACGGCACCCTGCTCCAGCCGCGCCCGGATGCGCAGCATCGAGTCCACGTGCCCGAGGGGAATGATTTCCGGAGGATTCTGCACCTTGGTGCTCGCCAGTACGGCATTGAGCTTGCGGGCGTTCTCCTCGTACATGACCATCACCACGGACAGCCCGGGCCGGCTGGCGCCGAGACTGCGCAGCACCTCGAAACTGCCCATGTGCGCACCCATCAGTACCGCGCCGCGGCCGCTCGCGAGGATACCGTCAAACAGGGATTCGCCCTCGACACTGAGCGCGAACTGGCCATAGCGCCCGGCCAGCAGATAGAGCCGGTCGTGGATCGTCGTCGCAAAACTCAACACCAGGCGGAAGCGGTCGCTCGCGCGCGGCTCGCGCTCGAGGGCGCGGCGCAGGTATGCGCGCATCGCGCGGCGGGCGGCAGGCGCGAAACAGAAGAAGTACGCCGCGATCAGGTACAGGATCAGGCGGCCGGCGGGTCGGCCGAGCTTCAACGACACGAAGGCCATCGCGCGCAGCAGCGTCAAACTCCCGCGCTCGGCGGAGCGCCGCCACTCGGCTGCTGGTCGCAGCTGCGCCTGGTGCTCGGGCTCGGCCGATTGTTTCATGGGGGTTCCGGAAGCGGCGCAGTTGGGCGCAGCAGTGTGCCACTGGCGATACGTTCTTCGCCGCAGCGCCACTCGAAGGCAATCCGTCCATCGTCCATGCGCGTGAAGGACAGCGACAGCACTTCGCCCGGACCCGCAGGCCGGAAAAACTTGACGTGCGTGAGATGCTGCACGGCAGTATCGGGGTCGGCTGCGGCAATCGCGAGCAGGGCGGCATCGAGCAGCAGCGCGCCCGGGATGATCGGATACTGCGGAAAGTGCCCGGCGAACATCGGATGGTCCGGCGGAAAGACCAGGCGGGCCGGTGCGGGTGCGCCGGCGGCAGCGCTCATCGCGCGAGATCCGTGGACGCGGCGGTCAATCGCATCGCCAGCGCCTGCAGCGCCTGCTGGGGCAGCTTCCCGGTCTCATTGCGGGGCAGGGCCTCGACCAGCAGCAGGGGACGCGGCAGGAACGCTGGATCGACTCGCTCGCGCAGCGCCTTAAGGATTGCCGCCGCGTCGAGCGTCGGGGCGACTACCAGCGCCGCCAATCGGGTCACCGGGCCGCCCGGCGCGGCCGGCGGTTCGGCAGGCACATAGAAAGTGCCGTCGACGACTCCCGCAATCGCATGCAGGTGATGGTTCAGGTAAGCGATCGAGCTGCGCTTGCCAGCGATGTTGACCAGGTCCGAGGTCCGGCCGTGCAGTATGAAGCGCCCGGGTCCGCGCAGTTCCAGCACATCCGACATCGCGGTGCTCTGCTCGACGTGCCCGCCCTGCACCCAGCAACGATCCTCGATGATCTCCAGCCGTACGCCGGGCCAGAGCTGCCATTCGTCCTCTTGCGCCGTGCGTCGGACGGCTATCTGGCCGGTCTCGGTCGAACCGTAGATCTCCAGCAGTGCCACCCCGCAGCGCCGTTCGACTTCGCGCGCGAGGTTGGCCGGCAGCATGGCGGTCGCCGAGACCACCAGATCCAGGGGCGGCAGCGCGAGCTCGGCGGCAAGCAGGGAGCGCAGGTGGATGGGTGTGGTGACGAGTACCCGCGGCCGCGGCAGTGCGGCCAGTGCCGTCGCAATATCGGCTGGAAAGAACGGGCGTTCGGCGCACAGCGCATTGCCTGACTGCCAGGGCATCAGGACCGTGGACTCGAAGCCGAACATGTGCTGCGCGGGCACGGTGCCGAGCACGGCACATCCGCCGCGATCCAACGGCGGCAGCCGCGACGCTTCGGTGCGCACGCAACGCACCAGGCGTCCCCAGCTCTTGCGGTGTGGTACCGGGGCACCCGTGGACCCGGAGGTGAAAACGTAGGCGGCCAGCTGGCCTTCCTCGATCTGCGGCATCGACCATGGAGGTGGCGGCCCCTGAGCCGGCGGCTCCGGGTCCGCAGACGACTCGTCGAAGTACAGCTGGGGCAGTTCGACCGGGCAGCCCGGATCGTCGGTCAGGCAGAACGCATCAGGTGCGAAGACCTGCAGCTGGCGAACCGTATCCGGGGTATGCGTCGAGGGCAGTAGCGTGCACTTGCCCGTCAGCAGGCTGGCGGCCAGTCCGACGCTGAAGCGGTAGCGGTCGCTGCAGAGGTTCAGCATGTGCCCGGCGTGCGGCAGGCGCCGGGCGAGGGCCCGCGCGTCGGCGAGGAACTGCGCGCAGCTCACCGCCGCGCCGGCACGGTAGGCGAATACCGCCTCGGGGCGGTCGTGCGCTAGCAGCGGCAGGGCAGACATGTGAGCGGGTCGGGCTGAACTTCAGCCGCGCGGCGCCGTCCCGCGCTGCCCGGAGTGCAGGTAGGCCCGCACCATGGCCGCGATCGATGCGCGATGCCGCGGCGGGAGCACCAGGTAGCGCAGCGAGTATTCGCCGAGGAACAGCAGCAGCGCCAGCGCGGGGCACACAAAATTCGCGCACAGCGACCACACGGGCAGCGGCGCGATCGTGAACAGCAGCAGATTGAGCGCGCTCGCGCCCAGGAAGTACACGGTCCAGGCGATCGTGACGTTGCGCGAATAGCGCTGCACTGGCAGCGGTAGCGGCCCATGCAGCCGGTCGGCCCAGCGCGTGCACAGCGCGATCTGTCCCGGCATCAGGCTACGCCCGAACGCCGCCGCGAGCAGCAGGTAGGCGCCCTGCTGCTGCAGCAGGTACATCAGCGGAAAGTTGCGCTCGATCTGTTGCCAGAAATGCACCAGCAGAGCGCTGAGCAGGGCCGCGATCAGCGCCGTCGTGAGCATCGGGCGGGGTGCCCGCCCGGCCGCGACCCAGGCGGCCAGTACCAGCGGGGCGACCGCCACACTCGCGCCAAGGGCGCGCAGCGAGGGATCGGCGTTGCTGATGTGCGCGAGCAGGCCGTACAGCAGCAGTAGCGCCGCGGCCAGGAGCGCACGCGCGGCGGCGCCGTTCACTTCGTTCTCTGCGCCGCGACGAAATGCGCGAAGTGGCGCAGCGATCGGAATATGCGCTGGTTTTCTTCGCCGTCGGCGCGCAATTGCACGCCGTAGTGTTTGGAGACGATCAGCGCGATCTCGAGGATGTCGATCGAGTCCAGGCCGAGACCGGCACCATACAGCGGCGCATCCGGGTCGATCTGCGAGGCTTCGAGCGGCAGATTCAGGCCCTGAACGATCAGCTGCGCGAGCTCGCGCTCAAGGCCGGTGGCTTCCGGCTGCTGCGCCGCAGGCGCGCTCGACGCTGTATCAGACATGGTGGGGTGACGCTCTCCGGCCTTCGGCTTCAATGCGTGGCCGCTGCATCAGCGTTCCGGCCCTCAAAGTGCGCTCATTATATCGGCTTTGCCCGCAGCCGTCGCCCGAGCAGCAGCGGCAGGCGCAGCAGGAAGCCCGCGAACAGGCGCGTATGCATCCAGCTCAGCAGCACATTGTCGCGCCAGTACCGGAAGTGCGAAACGCCGCCCTCTTCGGGGCGGAAATAGCGCACCGGTGCCGGCAGATTGCGCAGCGGGATGCCGCGCCAGGCCAGCCGCACGGCTACCTCGACGTCGAAATCGAAGCGTCGCATCCAGGGCTGGAAGCGCATGGCGCGGATCAGCGGCGCGAGCGGATAAACGCGGAAACCGAACAGCGAATCGTGGATGCCGGCCCAGAGCGTCTCGAGGTTGGCCCACCAGTTCGAGATGCGCCGCCCGCGCACGCGCAGCAGCGGAGCGCTCGCATCGAACTGCGGCTCGCCGAGAATCAAGGCAGCCGGCGCGGACATCGAGGCCGCCATGAAATCCGGGATGCAGGCGGCCGGGTGCTGGCCGTCGGCGTCCATCGTCAGCGCGTGCGTAAAGCCCTCTGCCAGCGCGGCGCGGGCGCCGTGCAGTACGGCGGTGCCCTTGCCGCGATTGCGCGGGAGCACCAGTACACGCACGCCCGGATCCTGGCAGCTGAGCTGCTCGAGCGCTGCCGTGCTGCCATCGGTGCTGCCGTCGACGACCACCCAGACCACGGGCCACTGCGCGCGCGCAGCCTGCACGGTCGCGACCGCCTTTGGGCCCGGGTTGTAGCTTGGAATCAGGACCAGGTGGGTCCCGCCGCCCCCTGTCACCGGCTGTCTGGCCGGCCGATCCACTGCGCCGCAGCTCCGCCCTGCAACTCGCTGCGGAAATGACGCTCGAGTTCATGCATGAAGCCGTCGAGATCCGCTGGCGGATCGAAGCGCCGGCCCAGGCGCACCCGGCAAGTGATCGGCAGTGGGGGCCGGCGCCACAGCGGCCAGCCTTTGGACAGGAAGGGCGAATCCGTATCGATAAGCACAGTCTGCACCGGTACGCCGGAGCGCCTCGCGATAACGCCGACGCTGCGCGAGAGCGCGTTCAATGGCGCGCGCGTGCTGCGCGTGCCCTCGGGAAACAGCAGCAGCGAACCGCCGGCGCGCAGATCGCGGACTGCCTCGCGCACCATCTGCCGTGGCGAACCGTTGCGGATGTAGCGCGCCAGCCGCGCCCCCGGCCCGAGCAGGATGTTCGCCATCAGATCGGCCTTCATCACGCAGGCCAGGTTCGGGTGCCGCGACAGGACCAGGACCGCGTCGATCAGCGCAGGATGGTTCGGCGCGAGGATCAGCGGCGGACCGTCGCGCAGAGTGTCCAGCTCCGTCAGGTCGAGCCGGTAAGCGCCAATCCACTGCAGCCAGTGCACATACAGCCGGAAGCCGCCCATGATGCCGCGGCGGCCAATGGCGCGCGCGGCGCGGCGTGGCAGCAGCGGATAGAGCGGCAGCGTGATCAGCGACCAGCCCAGGCAGATCAGTGCGAGCAGCAAGAGCGAGCAGTACAGCGAGGCTAACTCGACAGCGGCGCGGCTCCAGACCCGGAGCGGGGAAAAGGCGTTGACCGCGCGCGCTTCATTCATCGCTGTCGACCATCCGTGCGGAGGTGCTGACGTACCACACGATACCCAAACCCGCCGACCAGTAGCCAGCCTGCTGTACCAGCGGGCTGGCGGCGAACACGGCGTGCTGCAGCCAGTCGTGTCGCAGGTAGGCCCCGATCCAGTAGCGGCCGTAGCGACGGCTGACCGCGGCCAGCAGCTCGCTGCCGGCATAGCCGCCGGCGGGCTCGTAGGCGGGACGTCCGATGGTCGCGTATTGCGGCGCGACGCCATAGAAATACCGGTTGTAGCTCGCCTGCGCGAACACCGGTCCGCCGAGCAGGCCTAAGTTCCAGCCCGGCGCCCAGGACGGGTCGTGCAGGTCCAGATTCAGCTGCGGCGTGAACTCGAAGCCGATCGCACGCGGGCTGAAACTGACGGTGACCGCTTCCCGCAGCGGGGTGCGCAGGTCCAGGCGCAGGTGCTCGTCCGCTCCGCGCCAGAGGTGCAGGCGCACGGAGGGTCCGGATTCCACGGTCGCGTCCAGGTTCGGCATGCCCGTGCGCGCACCGCTGCTGCTGCTGAATACCGGCGCACTGGCATTGGCGCTGAGCTCGAATTCCACATAACGCCGGTATATCAGGCGATCGCGTAGCCCCTCGCGGTCGGACCTCAGGAACCGGCCGCGATAGATGAAGTCTCCGAACGGCAAGGGCAGGACATGCCCGCCGTTCGCGCCGCGGTAGTCATCGAAGGCGATGAGTCCGGCCCCGACGCCGATTTCCCAGAGCGGATGCGGCTCGGCGGGGGCGCGCGCCGGCATCGCGAGCAGCGCCAGCACCACTGCGGCCGCAAGCAGCCGGCCTGTCACTCGCCCGGCACGGCCGCGCCTGCCGCTGTGGCCGCTGATCAAATGCCGACCGCTTCGATCTCGAGCAACAGGTCGCCGCGACAGATGTCAGCCCGAACGTACAGCACCGGTGCCCCCGGACCGATCTGCGCGCGCAGCTCCGAGTCGATCGTGCCGAGATCCTCCGGGCGGCGCACGTAGACCTTGTAGCGCAGGCGGTCCATCGCATAGCGCGCCGGACCGACGCGCGCGTTGGCGGCATCGAGAACGGCGCGGATGTTGCGCAGCGTCTCGAGCGTCTGCGCGCGGGCATCACCCGGATGGGCCGTGGCGTGGCCGACGATGCTGGCGGTGCCGGAGATGAACAGCGTTTCGCCCGAGCCGCTCTCGATGCAGGCGCGCGCAAAGGTCGGACTGGCCGGCCCGTATTGCGGCGGGTAATCCCAGGCGCTCTGCTGGCGCGGATTCTCGAGTGCGATCGGCGCGCGCGCGGCGGCGATGCAGTAGACGGTCAGCGGACTCGCGGCCGCGAGGCCGATCGCGCTCGCGGCCGGAACGTTGCCCGTGACGCTGCGCCGCGCACCGCGAAACGCGGACTGACGAGCATCGTTGAAATGGAAGTAGCGCTCGCCCGAGGCGGTTGCGCCATTGATGCGCGGCATGAAATTCCAGATCCGCACCGGGTGCGCATGGCCCAGGGCGCCCAGCGCGTCGAACAGCTCGCGATAGGCCGCGGCGGTCGCCTGCCACAGCGTGTCACCGCCGCCGGATTCGGACTCCATTTCCGCGACCTGCAGGCACGCAAACAGCAGCTGCCCGTGACGGCGGTACTGCACGCGCCCGTGCCAGCCGGACTGCTTCGGCCCGCGCACGCGCCAGAGCTCGACGATGCGGGGCTGGCCGGAGAGCACCGGGGCCCCGACGCGCGCCAGCGGCACGTCCGCGGGCGCCGCATCCGGCCGGGCGGCGGAGCTGCCAAAGCAGATGATCCCCAGGATGTCCTGCCACCACCCCTGCGGCCGCAGCTGGAGTTCGTCCAGCGGCGCGTAGTCGATGCGCAGCTCGGCCGGCGATCCCATCAGCGTGCGGGCATCGGTCCGCTGCCCGCGGGCTGGATGTTCAGCCGCCGCCGGCGCAGCGCCTGCAGGCTGCGCCGTGGATGCAGCAGCGAGGCGATGCGGTAGAGCCACTTGAAGTACCAGATCGAGCGCCAGATCGGAGTGCGGCCGAAGATATCTCCGGCCAGCACCGACAGCAGCGCTTCCTTCATGCGCAGCGGGTTGCGCGGTGCCAGAAAGATCTCCCGCAGGGTCGGGGAGGTCACGCGGTAGATGAACCAGGAGAACTCACGCGGTCCATGGCGCGCGAGGCGGTCGTAGCGGCGCAACGCGGCGGCGGCGCGCCTTGGGCTGCGCAGGCACTCCTCGATCGTATCGGCGCCCGCGAACGCGCTCTGCATCGCCAGCATCACGCCCGAGGAGAACACCGGATCGATGAACGCGTAGGCGTCTCCGACCAGCAGGTGGTGGGGCCCGCAGGAGCGCCGCGCGCTATAGGAATAGTTGCCGGTGGCCTCGACGTCGCTGATCAGCGTCGCGCCGGCGAGCCGTTCGGCCAGCGGCGGGCACAGCGCGATGGTAGCGAGGAAATACTCGCGCACCGGCTCGACGCGGCGCTTCAGGTAATAGGGCCACACCACCGCGCCGATACTGGTGGCGCCATCGGACAGCGGAATGAACCAGAACCAGCCATGATCGAACCAGAAGATCGAGATGTGGCCCTCGCGTTCGCCCTCGAAGCGGCTCGCGCCACGGAAATGCGCGAACATTGCCGCGCTGTTGTGACGGGCGTTGCGCTGCTTGTCCCGCATTTGCGTGGCCAGCAGCGTATCGCGGCCGGAGGCATCGACCAGGAAACGCGCCCGCCACCGCTGCGTGCTGCCATCCTCGCACTGCGCCTGTGCCTGTACCGGCCACTCGCCGGCGGCGAACTCCACGGTGCGCACGCGGCAGCCCTCATGCAGATCGGCGCCCAGGCGTACCGCGTTGCGCGCGAGGATCTCGTCGAACTGCGATCGGCGCACCTGGTAGGCGTACGGCATCGACTTGTCCCAGGCGTCGGCGAACAGGAATTCCTGCCGGCGGCCGTCCGAGGGTGAGACAAATTCGGCACCGAGCTTGCGCATGCCGATCTCCCGCACCTGCTCGCCGACGCCGAGCGCGTCGAGCAGCGGCAGATTGGCCGGCAGCAGCGACTCGCCGATGTGGAAGCGCGGATGACGGCCCTTCTCGAGCAGCGCGACGCGATGTCCGCGCTGCGCCAGCAGCGCCGCGATGGTCGAGCCCCCGGGCCCGGCACCGATCACCAGCACATCCGCTTCGCGGACGGCCGCGTCCTGCTCGCTCATCGCTGGAAGTTTCCCCGCGCAGACCTGGTACCGGGACCCGATTCTAGCGATCCCGGACGGGCTTGTCGTGACGGTCGGGGCCGCGCCTCGCTTCGAGGCGCCTCAATCGAGCGCGAGTTCGACGTTGCCGAGGCCGCCAAAGCTGACGCTGACGCGCGCGCCGGGTGTCACCGGGTGCAGGCCGGCGCAGCTGCCGGTGGTGATGAGCTCGCCGCGGCGCAGCGGCACACCGCGAGCAATCGCATCGTTGACGAGCCAGAGCAGCGGCAGCCGCGGATCGCCGTGCCCGTGCCCGCCGCGGCCTTCATGCACCGCGCGGCTGCCGTCCGCGCCCAGCACCTCCAGCCGCAGCGGCAGGTCACCGAGGGCGAGCGTGCGCCAGTCCCGGCAGCCTAAGCCACGCACCAACCCTGCGTTGCTCAGGTTATCAGCCAGCCGATCGAGCGGCGGGGCCGCATCGAGCTTCGCGAATCGGCTGTGGACGATCTCGAGGACCGGGTGGACGGTGTCGATTGCGGCGTCGAGATCGTCCGGCCGGTAGTGACGACCGGCGGGCAGCGCCTCCATGTCGCGGCCGAGCGTAAAGGCGATCTCGGGCTCCACACCGACCCCGTCGCCGTCCGGGCACGACACGCGGGCCGGTGAATCATGGATATCGCGCCGGTACAGCGGCGCGGCCTGCCCACGATCCGCTTGGCCCTGATCCGCAGCGCTCATCGAAGCCTTCCAGCCCCCGATCGACGCGCCGAGCAGCTGCGCCAGCGCGACCTGGACCTCGTAGGCCTGTGCTTCGCTGCCCGGTGCGAGTTCGTGCGGCAGCGCCGGGGGGCGCAGCGTGCCGGCCGGCCGCGGGCCGCGCAGTGCGCAAAGCAGCGCTGCAGCCCGCTGCATGCTCGCTTGGCTCATCAGGCCGCACCATCGCGGCGCGCCTCGATGAACAGTGCCAGCTCGCCGATCGTCGGGTGCTCGAACAGGTCGGTGACTTCGACCTTGCCGGGCCACTGGCGCTCGATGCGCTCATGGATCGCGAGCAGCTTGAGCGAGCTGGCGCCAAGGTCGAACAGGCTCTCGTCGACGTCTATGCTGCGGCCACCGAGTTCCGACTCGCAGATCACGCGCAGCTGCCCTTCGACCTGGCCCCCGCTCGCAGCAGCATTGGGCTGCGCGGCCTCGAGTCGCGCGAGCTCGTCCAGCACACCGTCGAACGCGCCGGCGAGATATTCCTGCTCCAGCACGTGACGCTGGATCTTGCCGCTGGTCGTCTTCGGGATTCGGAGCACCGGTACCACCCGCTCCACGTCCAGTCCGGCCAACTCAGCCAGGCGCCGCCGGAGTGCGTGCGCAACCGGCACGAAGTCAGCAGCCTCGCCGCGAAACAGCACGAACACGACCAGCTCGTCGGTCTGCGCCTGCGCGGGCCGCACCCCCGCGACCACGACCTTGCCGAGTTCCAGCCCCGACAGTCCGCCGGCGAGCTGTTCGAGATCGTGCGGGTAGTAGTTCTGCCCGTTGACGAACAGGATTTCCTTGTGGCGGCCTGTCACGTAAAGCTCGCCATCCTGCAGCAGCCCGAGATCTCCGGTGCGCAGCCAGCCCCCGGCAGTAAAGGCCGCGGTGTTGGCCGCCGCGTCTTCGTAGTAGCCGGCCGTGACGCTCGGGCCGCGAATCTGGATGTGGCCGACGGTAGCTGCCGGCAGCGGCTCATCGGCATCGTCCGCGATGCGCAGTTCGCAGCATGGCAGCACCCGGCCCACTCCCATCAGGGCGAGCGCGTCGCGCTCGCCTTCGGCCAGCACCGCGGGCCGCGCGCCGACTCCGAGCTGGTGGCGGTTGAATCGCGTGGTATGAAACGTGGTCCCAAGCGGCGGGAACGTCACACCGAGGGACGCCTCTGCGAGTCCGTACACCGGGAACATGGCGCTGCGTGCGAGACCGGCAGGCGCGAGCCGCGCGAGGAACTCCTCGCACAGCTCAACGCTGATCGGCTCGGCGCCATTGAAGACCAGCCGCACGGCGTGCAGGTCCAGTCCGTCGGGTGCGCGCTCGCCGAGCACCTTCAGGTAGTGCCGATAGCCGAAATTCGGCGAGCACAGGATCGTCGCTCCCACGCGCGCGGCGAGCTGCAGCCACAGTAGCGGACGGCGCACGAACAGCTCGGTCGGCAACAGGTGCGTATGTACGCGGGCGCCGAACATCGTCAGATAGAAGCCGATCAGACCCATGTCGTGCGTCAGCGGCATCCAGGAGAGGCTGCGGTCCCGCGGCGTCAGGCCCGCACCCGCGGCCAGCGCCCGGATGTTGGCGATCAGGTTGGCGTGCGTGAGCACGACGCCCTTGGGTTCGGCGGTCGAGCCGGAGGAGAACTGGATGAACGCGGTATCAGACGAGGCGGCGCGATGGGTCCGGCCGCTGCGCCCGAGCGCGTCGAGCTCATCGACCAGGAACGCGCGCGTGCGCAGCGCCTGGTACGTGGCGTCCTCGCCGTGCGCAGCCGCGCACGTACCGATGCGCTCGAGCAGTCGGGCCTCGGTGTAGATGAACGGCGCGCCCAGGCGGCGCGCGATGCGCAGCGCCTTGCGGCGATGCTCGTCCGTGACACCGGGCGCGACCGGTACCGGGATGATGCCGCCGAGCACCGCGGCCCAGAACGCGTCGATGAACGGCTCGTTGCCCGAGACCAGCAGCAGCATCGTGTCTCCCGGGCGCGCGCCGAGACGCTGCAGCCGGTACAGGATGCCGAGCGCGCGCTGGTAGAGCTCCGCGCCGCTGATGCTGCGCGCCTCGGTCTCGCCCTCGAGATAGGTCAGGCGCGGCTCCGCGTCGCGATTGGCTTCGAGCAGCGCGCTGAGAGTGGTCGCATCCATGTGCGTCTATAATTCCAGCCCGCATGCCGGAACACAACGCCAGGGACGAGGACCAACGCGCACGCGCAGCCTCGCGCGATGCCCTGCGCAATACCATCTATCAGCGCCGCACGGTGTCGGGGCGTCGCATGAGCGCTCGCCGCAGGTTGCTGTACGCATTTGCGGCCCCCGCACTGGTCGCACTCGTGCGCCTGTGGTGGCGCAGCTGCCGCATCGTCGCCGTGGTCGGTGAGGAGCATCTGTCAGCGGTGCTCGCGCGCGCGCCATCGTTCCTGCCGTGCTACTGGCACCAGCACCATCTGTTCATGGCGCGCTACCTGCTCGAGGCACAGCGCCGCTTCGGCATCCGGATCGGCTTCCTGGTGAGCCCGTCAGTCGACGGCGAGCTCGGCGCGATGATCATCCGCCGCGCCGGCGCGCAAGTGATCCGCGGTTCCTCCTCGCATACTGGCGCACTCGCGATGCGGGACTACTTTCTCGCGCTCACACGCGAGCAGATCTCCCCGGTGATCAATCCCGACGGGCCGCGCGGCCCGCGCTTCAAGTTCAAGCCCGGCGCCCTGCTGCTGGCGCAGATGTCGGGCCGTCCGATACTGCCGATGGCCTACGTGGCTTCGCGCGCGTGGCGCTTCCATTGGGACCGATTCGTGCTTCCCTGGCCGTTCTCGCGCATCGTGGTGGCCATCGGCCCTCCGCGGGAGGTGCCCCGCGGGCTGGATGCCGCGGCGCTGGCGGCGCTGCAGCTGGAGATGGAGGCAGCGCTTAAGGCGACCTTCGCCGCCGCCCAGTCCCGCCTGAGGCAGCGCGGGGCTCCGGGAACCAATTCGGACTTAGGTCGCTGAATCAGCAGCTTAGCTTGTGTTCCGGCCAAGCTGTGCCAGAATCCGGACAAATGTCCAAGACGCCGGTCTCCAGCAGCGATCCGACGGCTTCCGACGTGCTTGCCCCGCAGTTCTGGACAGGCCGGTCGGACCGTCCGGCGCCGGGCATTGACGTCGCCTGTACCAAGATCGCGGTCGATCTGCAGAACCTCACGCGCGAAGGGGCCGACGAGTGCATCCGGCGCAGCCTCGAGACGCTGCGCGATGCGACCTCCGCCGATGCGACCTTCATGGCGCTGCTCGATTCCGGAGCCACCCGTTTCGAATCGGTACTGATCGCGCGAGGCCAGTTCGCGCAATGCCACCCGGAAGCGCTGCGTGGCGAGCCGGTCGATTCGCTGCCCTGGCTGCAGGCCCGCAGCGAGCACCTGCGATTGTCGGAATTCCGCGATACCGCCTCACCGCGCAAGGAACAGGCCGGCGACGCCGGCACGCTCGCCGAACTCGCGATCGGCGCGCTGCTGGTGGTGGCGTTCCGTATCCGCGGCCAGAACGCCGGGATGCTGGGCCTGGCCTACGGGCTGCCGCGCGGGGGCTTCGACGTGAACCTGCAGCTGCTGATGAAGCTGCTCGGCAGTTCCTTAAGCACGGGCCTGGAGCGTGTCCGGCTCACGCTCGAGCTCACGCGCATCGAGGAGCGCAACGCGCTCACCGAGCTGGCCGCGAACGACGGATTGTGGGATTTCGACGCCCAGGGCAACGATGTGTACTTCTCGCCGCGTTGGCGCGCGATGCTCGGCTACGACGAGGCGGACCTCAAAGGCGGCCTGGACTGGCGCGGGCTCGTCCATCCGGACGACATCTCGCGCGTGCAGGCACTGATCCGCGATCACGTCGCCAACAAGACTCCGATCTTCGAGAGCGTGCACCGGATGCGCCACCGCAGCGGCGAGTGGCGCTGGGTGATCAGCCGTGCCAAGGCGCAACTGGACGAACACGGCCGGCTGCTGCGGCTGGTCGGAGTCGAACTCGACATCACCGAGCGCAAGCTGTACGAGGAGGCGCTGTTCCGCGAGAAGGAGAGCGCGCAGATCACGCTGCAGTCGATCGGTGACGGCGTGATCACGACCGATGCCGCCTCGACGATCGACTACATCAATCCGGTGGCCGAGCAGCTCACCGGGTGGCGGCTCGAGGATGCGATGGGCCGGCCGGTCGAGGAGATCTTCCGCGCCTTCCACGAGGAAACCTGCGAGCCGCTGGAGAATCCGCTGAGCGTCTCGATCCGCCGCGCACGCCCGATCAAGTCGGTGCGTCCGATGCTGCTGATCCGGCGCGATGGCAACGAGCTGTACGTCGAGAGCACCGCCTCGCCGATCCGCGCCGGCAACGGCAAGGTCGGCGGCGGCGTGCTGGTGTTCCACGACGTCAGCGAGTCGCGCGAGCTCAATCGCCGCCTGTCGTATCACGCCAGCCACGATCTGCTCACCGGGCTCGTAAACCGGCGCGAGTTCGAGAACCGATTGGAGCGCGCGCTCAAGAGCGCCAAGGCACGCGAGACCTCCTACGCGCTGTGCTACCTGGACATCGACCAGTTCAAGATCGTCAACGACACCTGTGGCCACAGCGCCGGGGATGCGCTGCTCGGGCAGGTCGGCGCGCTGCTCAAGTCCAAGGTGCGCTGGCGCGATACGCTGTCGCGGCTCGGCGGGGACGAATTCGGCATGCTGCTCGAGAGCTGCAGCCTGGATGAGGCGATGCGCATGGCCGAGGGAATGCGCGAGGCAGTGCGCAATTTCCGCTTCAGCTGGGAGGAGCGCGTGTTCCGGCTCGGTGCCAGCGTCGGCGTGGTGCCGATCACGGCCGACAACGAGGACGTCGCCTCGATCCTCTCGGCGGCCGACAGCGCCTGCGCGGCGGCCAAGGAACTTGGACGCAATCGCGTGCACAGCTTTGCCGAGAATGACATCGAGCTGATGCGGCGCCGCCGCGAGATGCAGTGGGCCGCGCGCATCAACGCGGCGCTCGAGGAAGGGCGCTTCGAACTGTTCCGTATGCCGATCGCGGCGCTGCAGAAGCCGGAGACCGGCGCGCATTACGAGCTGCTGCTGCGGCTGCGCGACGAGAACGGCCGCATCGTCGCACCCGACAGCTTCATCACTGCGGCCGAGCGCTACGGCATCACGCCCAGCATCGACCGCTGGGTGATCGAAAACGCATTTCGATGGCTGGTATCGGAAGCCGACGAACGCGAGCGGCTCGCGATGTGCTCGATCAACCTGTCCGGCCAGAGCCTCGGCGACGACAAGTTCCTGCCGTTCGTGATCGAGCAGTTCCACAAGAGCGGCCTGGACGCCTCGAAGATCTGCTTCGAGATCACCGAGACCGCCGCGGTCGCGAGCTTCTCGCAGGCCAACCGCTTCATCCAGGCGCTGCGCGAGCTCGGCTGCAAGTTCGCGCTCGACGATTTCGGCACCGGCTTGTCCTCGTTCGGCTACCTCAAGCACTTCCCGGTGGACTTCCTGAAGATCGACGGCAGTTTCGTGCGCGAGATCCTGCACGATCCGATCGATCGCGAGATGGTCCGCTCGATCAACGAGATCGGTCACCTGACCGGCAAGCAGACCATCGCCGAGTTCGCCGAGAACGCCGAGATCATCGAAATGCTGCGCAACATCGGCGTCGACTACGCGCAGGGCTACGGCATCGCGCAGCCTTCGCGCGTCCTCAAGGCCGTCGTCGGCACCTGAGCCGACTCGCTCAGGCGGGCAGTTCGTAGGGCAGCGGCAGAGCGCTGGCGCGCAGCCGCATTTCCCCATCGCCGCCCGGTCCGGCGCCATCGCCGCCCGGTCCCGCGCCTTCGGCAGACTCCCGCTCCGATCCCGGCAAGGCCGCGACCGCCAACAATTCACAGCTGCCGTCCGCGTGGCGCACGGCCTCGATCACGCGCGCCGCGCGCCCATCCGCGAGCTGCACGGCATCGCCCGCCGCCAGCAGCGGGGCCTGCGGTGCGGCAAAGCGCTGCAGGCGCCGCTTCACGCGGCCGCGGTAATGCGCGCGCGCAATCACTTCCTGGCCGGTGTAGCACCCCTTGGTGAACGAGATCGCATCGATGCAGTCGAGGTTCAGCATCTGCGCGACGAACTGACCGCTGGTGGCGCGATAGATCTGCGGCAATCCGGCCGCCACGTCGAGCGCGCGCCACCGCTCGCGCGCCAGCTCCGTACCCGGCGGGGCCGCGGCCGCTGCCGGCAGCGCGCACAGGTAACGCGCGGCATCCAGGCGCGCGGCTCCGGCCGGCACCGCGCTGCCCTCGACCGCGACCAGGCCGTATAGGCGCAGCTCCGCGCTCTCATCGCTGATGGCGACGCGCGAGCGCAGCACGTAGCGGCGCAGCAACGGTGCGACGTCGGCAAGCAGTTCGAGGGGCAGCACCGCTCCGAGATCGTCGTCGGACCAAGCCAGCAGCGCCAGCAGCGCGAGCGTGCGGCCCTGCGCGTTGTGCAGGCCGGCGCGCAGCACACTGCCGGGCGCCAGCCGGTCGAGGTCGTTCGAGAGCTGACCCTGCAGGAAACGCCGTGCATCGGGACCCCGAAAACGCAGGGTCCCGAGGTCGGGGAGCGGACACACGGCGACGGGGTTGTTCATTGCGCCATGGGATGGCCCGGCGACGAAACGGGCGCCGTACGGTAGTCGGTGGGAGGTGATTCTGGCACACTCTGCCCATGCCGGTTCCGGTCGACGAAATGCTTGCCCCGGACCCAAGCGAGCCCGGCGCGATCCCAACGCCGCGCGCCGGCCAACTCGAACCCGGCACCTCCGCAGCGGCCGCGCCGCCGGGCATGCCACGCGCCCCGGAAGCGGGCGGACCATCAGGGCCGGAGCCGACGCGCTACGGTGACTGGGAGCGCGGCGGGCGCTGCATCGATTTCTGAGCCGAGGAGTTTCTGATGGCTGAACGGCCGCTGTCGCCGCATCTGCAGGTGTACCGGTTCGGCTACACGATGTCGCTGTCGATCCTGCACCGTATCACCGGGGTGGCGCTCGGCTGCGCCCTGATCGGCCTGACCGGCTGGCTCATGGCCGCGGCCGGCGGACCGTCCTCGTACGCGCAGGCGACACGCGTGCTGCGCGCATGGCCGTCGCGCGTGCTGTGCGCGCTCGCCCTGATCGCGCTGTGCTACCACTTCTGCAACGGCCTGCGCCACCTCGTGTGGGACATGGGCTATGGGTTCGAGCGCCGCGAGGCGCGTCGCAGCGCCGCGCTGATGCTGGTAGCCGCGCTCGCCGCCGCGCTCGCGTGCGTCGTAGCGCTGCTGTACGGCGCGGCCCGCCCATGAGCCTGCGCTCGCCGCTGGCGCGGGTGCTCTACCATGGCGCGGCCCGTGACGGAGTCGGCCACTGGTGGGTACAGCGCGTAACCGCGGTGGCACTCGCGCCGCTCGCCCTCTGGCTCACGGTCTCGCTGCTTGTGCTGCCAGACGGCTACGCGGCGGTGAGCGCGTGGATCGGCGCCGGAGTGCATCCGGTGCTGCTCTCGCTCACGGTGCTGCTGGCGATATGGCATTCCTGGCTCGGACTGCAGGTCGTCATCGAGGACTACGTGCACGGCTTCCTGGTCAAGACCGGCTCGCTGCTGCTGTCGAGCTGCGTGCACGGGCTGCTCGCGGCGAGCGCTCTCTACGCAGTGCTGCGCATCGCGCTCAAGGCTGCCGCATGAGTGCCTACGAGCTCGTCGACCACAGCTATGACGTGGTAGTCGTCGGGGCGGGTGGCGCCGGGCTACGCGCAGCGCTCGGGCTCGCCGAAGCCGGCCTGTCGACCGCGTGCATCACCAAGGTGTTCCCGACCCGCAGTCACACGGTGGCCGCGCAGGGCGGCATCAGTGCGGCCCTCGCCAACATGGGCGAGGACGACTGGCGCTGGCACATGTACGACACGGTCAAGGGTTCGGACTGGCTCGGGGATCAGGACGCGATCGAGTTCATGTGCAAGGAAGCGCCCGCCGCGGTCATCGAACTGGAGCATTACGGCGTGCCGTTCTCGCGTACCGGGGACGGGCGCATCTACCAGCGGCCGTTCGGCGGCATGACCACGCACAATGGCAAGGGCATCGCGCAGCGCACCTGTGCGGCCGCGGACCGCACCGGTCACGCAATGCTGCACGCGTTGTACCAGCAGTCGATCCGGCACGCGGCGGAGTTCTTCGTCGAATACTTCGCGATCGACCTGATCATGCACGAGGGGGAATGCCGCGGTGTGGTGGCGCTGAACCTCGCCGACGGACGTCTGCATCGCTTCCGCGCGCAGACCACGATATTGGCCACCGGCGGCTACGGCCGAGCCTATTTTTCGTGCACTTCGGCCCACACCTGCACCGGCGATGGCGGCGGTATGGTGCTGCGCGCCGGGCTGCCGCTGCAGGACATGGAGTTCGTGCAGTTCCATCCGACCGGGATCTACGGCTCGGGCTGCCTGATCACCGAGGGCTCGCGCGGCGAGGGCGGCTACCTGACCAACTCGAAGGGCGAGCGCTTCATGGAGCGCTATGCGCCGAACGCCAAGGACCTCGCCTCCCGCGACGTCGTGAGCCGCGCGATGACCATCGAGATCCGCGAGGGCCGCGGCGTCGGCGAGCACAAGGACCACATCCACCTGCACCTCGAGCACTTAGGGCCGGCCGTGATTCACGAGCGCCTGCCGGGCATCGCCGAGACCGCGCGGATCTTCGCCGGGGTCGATGTCACGCGCGAGCCGATCCCGATCCTGCCAACCGTGCACTACAACATGGGCGGCATCCCCTGTACGCGTCACGGCGAGGTCGTGGCGAGCCACCACCAGGACACCGACAGCGTGGTGCCGGGACTGATGGCGGTCGGGGAGGCGGCCTGCGTGTCGGTGCATGGTGCGAACCGCCTCGGCTCCAACTCGCTGCTCGACCTCGTAGTCTTCGGGCGCGAGGCGGCGCGTCATTGCGCGGCGTCGCTGACGCCGCGCGCGACGCAACGGCCACTGCCGCGCGATGCGGCCGAACAGGCGATCGCGCGCCTGGACCGACTGCGCCATGCACACGGTCCGCGCCCCACGGCCGGGATCCGGCTGGAGATGCAGCGTACGATGCAGGCCGATGCCGCCGTCTTCCGCACCGGCACGACGCTGCAGCAAGGCATCGCGAAGCTGCACGAGACGTTCAAGTCCTTCGCGGATGTCGGCGTCTCGGACCGCGGCCTGATCTGGAATACGGACCTGATCGAGACGCTCGAGCTGGAGAACCTGCTGCTGCAGGCGGTTGCGACGATCCATTCGGCGGCCGCGCGCCAGGAGAGCCGTGGCGCCCACGCCCGCGAGGATTTTCCGGAGCGGGATGACGTCAACTGGCTCCGGCACAGCCTGTGCTGGGTCGATGCGCAGGGGCAGGCGCGCCTCGGTGCACGCCCGGTGCACCTGGAAACGCTGACCGACGACGTAGCCTCGATCCCGCCCAAGGCCCGGACCTACTGAGGAGCCCTCCGCACCATGGCTGAATTCATGCTGCCAAAGAATTCCCGGATCGATAGCGCGGCCGGCAGGACCTTCGCGGCGCCGGCGGGTGCGAAGCGCGTGCAGCGCTTCAGGATCTATCGCTTCGATCCGGATTCCGGCGCGCGGCCGCGCGTGGATACCTATGAGATCGACATGTCCGCCTGCGGGCCGATGGTCCTCGACGCGCTGCTGAAGATCAAGAACGAGGTCGATGCGACACTGTCGCTGCGCCGCTCCTGCCGCGAGGGCATCTGCGGCTCCTGCGCGATGAACATCAACGGCAAGAACACGCTCGCCTGCACCCAGTCGTGCGCGGATCTCGGCGCGGGGGACGTGCGCATCTATCCGCTGCCGCACATGAGCGTGATCAAGGACCTCGTGACCGACCTCACGAACTTCTACGCGCAGTACGCCGCGGTCAAGCCGTGGCTGCAGACCCGCACCGCGCCGCCGCCCGACGGCGAGCGCCTGCAGTCCAAGGCTGATCAGGAACGCATCGACCGCCCCTCGGCCTGCATCCTGTGTGCCTGCTGCTCGACCGCCTGCCCGAGCTACTGGTGGAACTCCGAGCGCTACCTCGGTCCGGCTGCGCTGCTGGCCGCCTACCGCTGGCTGGTCGACAGCCGCGACGAGGCCACGGGCGAGCGGCTCGATGCGCTCGAGGACCCGTTCCGGCTGTACCGCTGCCACACGATCATGAACTGCACCGAGGCGTGTCCGAAGGACCTGAACCCCGCCAAGGCCATCGGCGCGATCAAGCGCATGCTGCTCGAGCGGCAGCATTGAATACCCGCGGGCGCCTGCGCTGGCGCTGCCGCCGTGGCATGCAGGAGCTGGATCTGCTGCTGCAGCGCTGGATGGACCGGGATTTCGAGGGTGCCGGCGCTGGGCGGCGCCAGGCGTTCGCGCGGCTGCTGGAGCTGCCCGATCCCGAGCTCGCGCGATTGCTGCTGGCGGGAGGCCGGTCGGACGATCCGGAGCTTCAGGGACTGCTGGACGGGATACGTGCCTCACCGGCGCCCTGAGTGCCGATTCCGGGTACCCCGTGAGGAACCTTCGGCGCGCCGCCGGATCAAACCGGCACTAGTGAGAATTCAAGACCTTAGCGGCGCAGCGCTTGCGGATTACGGCAACTGATAGAATCTGATGAAGAGTATTCAGACCCGAGCAGTGCCCACCGGGGCGGTCGTGACCCGACCCATCGAGACGATGGCAGGTTTGCCCATGGTCCCCGACGCCAGTGACTGGAGTCTCGTCCAGCGTGTCCAGCGCGGCGAGCGCAATGCATATGACCTGCTGGTGCTCAAGTACCAGCACAAGGTCGTCAAGCTCGTGATGCGCTACTTGCGCGATCCGGCCGAAGCCGAGGATGTCGCTCAAGAGGCGTTCATCAAGGCCTACCGGGCGCTGCCGCAGTTCCGCGGCGACAGCGCGTTCTACACCTGGCTCTACCGGATCGCGATCAACACTGCCAAGAACGCGCTCGCCGCCCGTGATCGCAGCCCGGTCAGCTATGAGCTGGACCTGCAGGGCAGTGATGATTCGCCGGACCTGGTCAGTCGGCTGAAGGATCCGGAGACCCCCGAGGGCCTGGCGCTGACCGAGGAAATTCGCAATACGGTCAACAGCGCGATCGAGGCCCTGCCTGAAGATCTGCGCACCGCGATCGTGCTGCGCGAGCTCGAAGGCCTGAGCTATGAGGAGATCGCGGCGACCATGGATTGCCCCGTCGGCACGGTGCGCTCGCGCATTTTTCGTGCCCGCGAGGCCATCGACCGTCGCCTGCGGGTGGTATTTGACGGCGGATTGGGGCGGACGGAGGAGCTGGTGTGAACCAGGATCAGGTGGAAAGCCAACTTTCGGCGATGTTCGATGGCGAACTGCCGGTAGCGGAGTGTGAGCTGCTGTCGCGGCGTATCGATCGGGATGAGAACCTGCGCTCGCGCTGGTCGCGCTACGCGCTGATCGGTGCGGCGATGCGCTCCGAGCCCGTAGCTGCCGCGCGCAGCGGCTTTGCGACGCGGGTCAGTGCGGCGCTGTCAGCGGAGGGCCGGCCGCGCGGCACGCGCCAGCGGCGGTTGTGGTGGAATTCCGCGCTGGCCGCGACCCTCGTGGCGGGGGTAGCCGGCCTGTCGATCGCGATGCTGCGCGATGACGCGAGCCGTTTCGGTGCGCGTGGCGTCGTGGCAGACGCGGTACCGGCTCCCGCACGGGCCGCGGACCGGGTAGCGGCCGCCGTTCCGGTCCGGGCGCCGGCGGTGTCAGTCAGCGGCGCAGGGCACGAGCCATGGAGCTATGTCACGCCCGTGGGCCTCGGCTCCGGCAACAACAGCGCACTGCGCACGCAGCTGGCCGACTACATGGTCGAGCACAGTGTCTACTCGACGCCGCTGATGCAACGCAATCTGCTGTCCTCCCTGGTCAGCGGCGAAGACGGATTGGGCAATGCATCGGACCCGCCGGGCACCGCCACCGCGGTGACCCGTGCGGAGCAGGTCGATGCTGCGGCCGCTGCCGGCGCGCGCGCGCGCTAGCCGCCCCGTGGGGGGCGCGATGGCCGGCGACGGCCGACCCGCGCTGCGCCTCGGCCGGGTCTCATGGCTCGGACTACTCACACTCAGCGCGGCGGTCGCGCTGGCCGACCAGCCGCGCGAATGGCTGGCGCGCGCCGATCAGGCCGTAGCCACCCGCAACTATCGCGGAATTTTCGTGCACGAGCATGCAGGGGAGAGCGAGACGCTGCGGGTCGTGCATCGGGCCGGCAGCAGCGGGGTCGCCGAGCGGCTCGTGTCGATGGACGGCTCGGGACGCGAGTTCATCCGCAAGGGCAGCCAGCTTTATATCTACCTGCCGGATCGGCGTACCGTGCTGGTCGAGCGCAACCCGGCGGCAGGCCTATGGTTGCGCGGCCTGCCGGCGCTCGACGACGCGGCGCGCAGCGCCTACGACATCCGCGAGCTCTCGCGTGCGCGTGTTTCCGGCCGCGATGCCCGGCTGATCTCGATCGCTCCGCTGGACGCGCTGCGCTACGGCTATCGGGTCTGGATCGATGAGGCTACGGCGCTGCCCCTCAAGACGCAGCTGCGCGATGGGGACGGTACGGTGCTCGAGCAGATCGTGTTTACGGACCTGTCGCTGCCCGCGCACATCTCCGATACCGAACTCGAGCCGGGGATCGATGCGCGCGACTTCCGGTGGGTACAGCACGGCGCCGGCGGCAATGAGGGGGCCGGCATGGCGGCGTCGTGGCAGGCCGGCGCGCTGCCGCGCGGCTTTCGGATGACCGCTAGCGCGCGGCAGGTGCTGCCGCGCGGGCCGGTCGAACACCTGGTGTTCAGCGACGGGCTGGCCTCGGTGTCGGTCTTCATCGAGCACGCGCCGGCGCCGCGCGAGGCACCCGGCGTCGACGGCGCCGTGCGATTCGGGATTTCCTCGGCCTATTCGACCGCGGTCGAGGGCTACCGCGTCACCGCGGTCGGTGAAGTGCCTCCTGACACCGTGCGCACGATCGCGCTGTCGATCCGCACCGCGACGCCCGCGGCGGGCTTCGGGGAAGCGCTCGGGGACGCCTACCGTGCGCCGCCCACGGAGGACATGCAGGCCGCGCCGCCCCCGGGACCGCTCCCCGGCGCCGGCCGCAGTGCTTTCGGGGATGCTCCGGCAGGCTGGGTGCCGCAGTCCGGCGGCCGGCATTGAGCGGCGCGCAACCGGCGCCGCTGCGACTGCTCACCCGCGCCGACTGCAGCCTGTGCGAGACGATGCGCTCGGAGCTGGCGCGGCTCGCGGCCCGCACGCCCTTGCCGCCGGTCGAAGTCCTCGACGTGGACACCGATCCCGAGCTGGCGCGGCGCTACGGCCTGAAGATCCCGGTGCTGCTCTGGGGGACGAGCCTGGTCTGCCACCACCGGTTGGACGAATCGGAGCTGCTGCGGCTGCTCCGGCGGGCTTGAGCCCGGCCCTTGCGGCTATAATCCGCGCGCCCTGCAGCTTGGGGGCGCCGCCCCCCACCTGATGCAACGCATACGCAATTTCTCCATCATCGCGCACGTTGACCACGGCAAATCGACGCTCGCCGACCGCCTGATCCAGTTGTGCGGTGGGCTCGAGGCGCGCGAAATGCAGGCCCAGGTCCTCGACTCGATGGATCTGGAGCGCGAGCGCGGCATTACGATCAAGGCGCAGAGCGTCACGCTGCAGTACCTCGCGCATGACGGCCAGAGCTATCAGCTCAACCTGATCGATACTCCCGGCCACGTGGATTTCTCGTACGAGGTATCCCGCAGCCTCGCCGCCTGCGACGGCGCGCTGCTGGTGGTCGACGCCTCGCAGGGAGTCGAAGCACAGAGCGTCGCGAACTGCTACACCGCGATCGAACAGGGCCTCGAGGTGTTGCCGGTGATCAACAAGATCGACCTGCCCTCGGCGGATCCGGAGCGGGTGCAGATCCAGATCGAGGAGATCATCGGCATCGATGCGAGCGAGGCCATGCGCGTGAGCGCCAAGACCGGCGAGGGCGTGCCGGAGCTGCTCGAGGAGATCATCCGGCGCATACCGGCTCCACGCGGGGACCCGGACGCCGCGGTGCAGGCGCTGATCATCGACTCATGGTTCGACAACTACGTCGGTGTCGTATCGCTGGTGCGCGTAGTCAACGGCACGCTGCGGCGCGGGGAGAAGATCCGGGTCATGTCCACGGGCCGCAGCCATCAGGTCGACCGGCTCGGCCGCTTCACGCCCAAGCCGATCGCCCTCGAGTCGCTCGCGGCCGGAGAGGTCGGCTTCGTCATCGCCGGCGTCAAGGAAATCGACGGCGCGCCGGTCGGCGATACCATCACTTCCGAGGCCGATCCGGCGGTGACGCCACTGCCGGGCTTCAAGCAGATCCAGCCGCGAGTGTTCGCCGGCGTGTTCCCGGTCAATGCCGAGGACTACGAGGCGTTTCGCGATGCGCTCGGCAAACTCAAGCTCAACGACTCGGCACTGCACTACGAGCCCGAGGTCTCCACCGCGCTCGGCTTCGGCTTTCGCTGCGGCTTCCTCGGCCTGCTGCACATGGACATCGTGCAGGAGCGGCTGGAGCGCGAGTATTCGCTCGATCTGATCACCAGCGCACCGACGGTGATCTACGAAGTCGCCCGCACCGACGGCGATCTGCAGTACGTGGACAACCCGGCCAAGCTGCCGGCCGTCAACGAGATCGCGCAGATCCGTGAACCGGTCATCACCGCGAACATCCTGGTGCCGCCCGAATACGTCGGCGCCGTGCTCGGGTTGTGCAGCGAGAAGCGCGGTACGCAGAAGAAAATGCAGTTTCTGGCCGCCCAGGTGTCATTGCAGTACGAACTGCCGCTGGCCGAGGTGGTGCTGGATTTCTTTGACCGGCTGAAATCCGCCAGCCGGGGCTATGCCTCGTTCGACTATGTATTCAGCCATTTTCAGGCCGCCCCGCTCGTCAAGCTTGATATCCTGATCAACGGCGACAAGGTCGATGCACTCTCGATCATCGTGCACCGCGACAGCTCCTACCAGCGCGGACGCGAGCTGGTGGACAAGATGCAGGAACTGATTCCGCGCCAGATGTTCGAAGTAGCCGTGCAGGCCGCGATCGGCACCCACGTGATTGCGCGCGCGACGGTCAAGGCACTGCGCAAGAACGTGCTCGCCAAGTGCTATGGCGGCGACATCAGCCGCAAGCGCAAGCTGCTCGAGAAGCAGAAAGAGGGAAAGAAGCGCATGAAACAGGTGGGCCAGGTCGAGATTCCGCAGGAGGCATTCCTCGCGGTTCTCAAGGTGGGACGCAAGTGACGCAGCTCATCGCTCTGCTGGCGTGGGCGGCACTGCCCGTCACGCTGGTCGCGGTCATCGACGACTGGTTCCTGCGTCCGCGTCGCCGCATCGCGCAGCCCGATGGCCGCGACCCGGCGGTGCTCGCGGCGCTCTATTTCGTGCTGCCGGTGCTGCTGCTGGCCGGTGTGCTGCGCCTGCTGGGCTCCGAGCGGCTGGACTTCAGCCTCGTGCTGGTGATCGTGGTCATTGCCTCGGGCAGCATATGGCTGCTCGATCATCTGCTGTTCGCGCCGCGACGCCTGCAGGCCGCGAAGCTTGCGGGCCGCGACGCGGCAGGCATCGCACTGCCGGTGACCGTGGATTACGCGCGCAGCTTCTTTCCGGTCGCCGTGATCGTGCTGGTGGTGCGCTCGCTGATCTTCGAGCCATTCCGCATACCCTCGGATTCGATGATGCCCACCCTGCTCGATGGCGACTTCATCGTCGTGAACAAGTTCGCCTACGGCCTGCGCCTGCCCGTGCTCGAGCAGAAGTTCGTGTCCGTCGGCGAGCCGCAGCGCGGCGATGTCGTGGTGTTCCACTATCCGCCCGATCCGGCGGTGAACTTCATCAAGCGCGTAGTAGGGCTGCCCGGCGACCGGGTGCGCATCGAGTCCGATCAGCTGATCATCAACGGTCAGCCCGTGCCATTGCAGTCCAGTGGCCGCTACGATGATGGCTGCTACCACAACATGCGACTGTCGACCGAGGTGCTCGGCCTTCACACCCACCAGACCCTCTCGTGTCTGACCCCAGATGAACTTGGCGCACCGCCCGGGCCGACCTGCCCGCGCCGGCTGGACCACAATTACCAATGCACCGAACCGGACCCGATGACCGAGCACGATCACAGCGATTCGACCGAGATGCTCGTGCCCGCCGGCAGCTATCTGATGATCGGCGACAATCGCGACAACAGCCTGGACGGCCGCTATTGGGGCTTCGTGCCGGAGGACCACCTGGTCGGCAAGGCCACGCGAATCTGGTTCAATTGGGACCTGCAGCGCTCCGGCGGCCCGATCTGGAGCCGCATAGGCCGCCGCATCGAGTGAGCGCCGGCAGCGCAGTGCGCGCGGCAGGGGATGCAACTTTGACTCTTGCACGACATGGGAGTGCCCGACCATGCGCCATTCACAGCGCGGAGTGACTCTGATCGGCTGGCTGATCCTGTTCGTGCCGCTCGGGATCGTCGGCTATTCCGGCATCCGGCTCGCGCCGGTCTACCTGAACTACCTGCGCCTCTCGCAGTCGCTCGCACAGACCGCCCAGGAATTCAAGAACGAGGACGCCGGCCCTGGGGGAGCGCAATCGTTCCGCACGGCGCTGGACAAGCGCTTCGAGATCGAGGGCATTGATCATCCGACCGTCAAGGAGATCGACGTGCACCGCGACGGCGACCACTGGGTCGCGATCGCCGACTACGAGGATCAGGCGCCGCTGTTCGCCAATATCTCGATCCTGGTGCTGTTCCACAAAGAGGTCGTAATGCGGTGAGCCGGACTGCGCGGCTGCGCGCCTGGCTGCTGGAGGCGCTCGCGTACACGCCGGTCGACCTGGCGCTGTTCGAAACGGCGCTGACGCATCGCAGCGCGGGCGGCAGCAACAATGAGCGGCTGGAATTCCTGGGCGACGCGGTGCTGAACCTGCTGGTCGCCGAGCACTTGTACACGCACTATGCTGACGCTGACGAGGGGGCGCTCAGCCGGATGCGCTCGCGGGTGGTCAGTGGTGAATCCCTCGCTTGTCGCGCCGCGCAGCTCGGCCTCGGCGAACTGCTGCACCTGGGACCCGGCGAACTCAAGACCGGCGGATTTCGCCGCGAGTCGATCCTGGCCGACGCGCTCGAGGGGCTGATCGGGGCGCTCTACCTCGAGGGGGGGCTGGATCAGGCGCGCGCCGGCGTGCTGCGCGTGCTTGCCGCGCAGCTGGCCGCCGCCGGCACGCTCGAGGAGCTCAAGGACCCGAAGACCCGCCTGCAGGAGCTGCTGCAGGCACAGGGACTGCCTTTGCCGCGCTATAGTGTCCAGAGCATCGAGGGCGAATTGCACGCACAGGTATTCCGCGTCAGTTGTGAAGTCGAGCCGATGGCGGCGCGCGCCGAGGCGTCGGGTTCGAGCCGGCGGCGGGCCGAGCAGGCGGCGGCGGCGCTGGTGCTGGAGCAGATCCAGAGCCACCCATGAGTGACAGTCGCAGCGGCTTCGTAGCGCTCGCCGGCCGACCCAACGTCGGCAAATCGACGCTGCTCAATAGTCTGGTCGGTCAGAAGCTCAGCATCGTGACCCCGAAGCCGCAGACCACGCGCCACCGGCTGGTCGGCCTGGCGCAGTGGCCTGAGGGCCAGGTCGCCTTCATCGATACCCCCGGCCTGCACCTGGGGCCGCGGCGGGCACTGAACCGGGCGATGAACCGCACCGCGGCAGCCGCACTGGCCGACGCTGATCTGGTGCTGTTCGTGGTGCAGTCGCTGCAGTGGACGGACGAGGACGAGCTTGCGCTCGCGCGCATCCGCGAGGCCCGCCGGCCGGTCGTCGCAGTCATCAACAAGATCGACCGTACGCGGCCGCGCGAGCGGCTGCTGCCCTATCTGCAGGAACTCGCCGCGCGGCACGAATTCCGCGAGCTCGTTCCGGTATCGGCGCTCAAGGGGCAGAACCTCGAGGATCTGCGGCGCGTCGTGATCGCGGGCCTGCCGGTAGCTCCGCCGATGTACCCGGCCGACCAGCTCACGGACCGTAGCGTCAATTTCCGCATCGCCGAGAGCATTCGCGAGAAGCTCACGCTCGAGCTGGTCGAAGAGCTGCCCTACGGCATCGCGGTCGAGGTCGAGCAGGTCGAGGTCCGGGAGGACGGACGCAAGGGGGTCTCGGCGGTGATCTGGGTGGATCGCTCCGGGCACAAGCCCATCGTGATCGGTGCCGACGGCTCGCGTCTCAAGCGCGTCGGGCGCGCCGCCCGTGTGGAGCTCAACCGCCTGCTTGGTGAGCAGCTGCACCTCACGCTGTGGGTGAAGGTGCGCGAGGACTGGGCCGACGATGCGCGCGCACTGCGCCACCTGGGGCTGGAATGAACCGATCTGCAACGCGTGTGCAGCTCGCGCGCGGCTACGTGCTGCATCGCTATCCGTTCCGCGACAGCAGCCTGATCCTGGAGGTATTCGCGCGCGATTATGGGCGCATCAGCCTGTTTGCCCGGGCGGTGCGCGGGCCGCGCACGCGCGGCGCTTTGCTCGAGCCCTTCGACGCGCTGCTGCTGTCGTGGAGCGGCCGCGGCGAGGCCCCGGCCCTTACTGGTGCGGAATACGCGGCCGCGCCGGCACCACTGCCGGCGGCGCGTCTGATGAGCGGGTTCTACCTGAATGAACTGTTGCTGCGTCTCACCACACGCAACGACTCGCAGCCCGAGCTGTTCGACACCTACGAGCAGGCGCTCACGGGGCTGCGCGCCGGGCAGGACTGCGAGGCGGCGCTGCGGCGCTTTGAGGTGCGGCTGCTGGCGCTGATTGGCTACGGCCTGAATCTCAGCACCGAGGCGGACACCGGGCGTCCGGTGCGCGATGAAGCGAGCTACCACTTCCAGCCGGGCGTCCACGGCGTGGTCCTTGCCGGGCAGGACGGACCGGACCGCGCCGCTCCGATCGCAGGCGAGGTGCTGCGCCGGCTCGCCGTTGGGGTGGGGTTCGAGGACGCCGCCCAGGCCCGCCAGGCGCGCGCGCTGATGCGCGCCGCGCTCGATCACTGCCTCGAGGGCCGCGCACTGCGCACGCGCACGGTGGCGCGGGCCATCAGCGGCTTTCCGCGTCGGGAGGGACGGGTCTGATGCACCGTAACATCGCGCTGGGAGTCAACATCGACCACGTAGCGACGCTGCGCGAGCAGCGCCACACGCGCTATCCCGAACCGCTGCAGGCCGCGCTGCTGGCCGAGCAGGCTGGTGCCGACAACATCACACTGCACCTGCGCGAGGACCGGCGCCACATCCAGGAGCGTGACGTACAGCTGCTCGCCGGCGCGCTCGCTACGCGCATGAACCTGGAGATGGCCGCCACCGCTCCGATGGTCGAGTTCGCGATCCGTGTACGGCCGGCCGACTGCTGCCTGGTGCCCGAACGGCGGGCCGAGCTGACCACCGAGGGCGGCCTCGACGTGATCGCCGGCGGTGAAGCACTGCGCCTGCGCTGCCGCCAGCTCGGGGAGGCCGGCATACGGGTGGCGCTGTTCATCGATGCCGACATCGCCCAGATCGATGCGGCGCGACAGGCGGGCGTGCCGGTGGTGGAGCTGCACACCGGGCTGTATGCCGAGAGCGAGGGGCAGCACCGTGCGCGCGAGCTCGATCGGCTGCGGTTGGCGGCGCGGCACGCTGCGGCGCTGGGGCTCGAGGTGCATGCCGGCCATGGGCTGCACTACCACAATGTACTGCCAGTCGCGGCCCTGGCCGAGATCGTCGAGCTCAATATCGGCCACTCCATCATCGCGCGCGCGCTGTTCGACGGACTCGCACCAGCGGTCGCCGCGATGAAGGCACTGATGCTCTCGGCGCGCGCGTGATCTTCGGAATCGGCATCGACGTGCTGCGTGCGCAGCGCATGCATGACTGCTACGCGCGGTTCGGTACCCATCTGGTCGAACGCCTGCTGCTGCCGGCGGAGCTGGCGCAGTTCGATCAGACCGCGCGGCGCGAGCGGTTCCTCGCGATGCGATTCGCCGCCAAGGAGGCGATCGTCAAGGCCATGGGTACCGGCTTTGCCCACGGCGTGTGGATCCGCGACATCGGCAT
This sequence comes from uncultured Steroidobacteraceae bacterium, assembly GCA_964528845.1. GTDB lineage: Bacteria > Pseudomonadota > Gammaproteobacteria > Steroidobacterales > Steroidobacteraceae > FEN-1191. The sequence continues at coordinate 51,426 of CAZGVE010000002.1, forward strand.
TGTGCAGAACTCGTGGGGCAGACCCGAGGTGGTCTACTCCGAGCGCGGGGAGCGCGTACGCCGCGGACTCGGCATCGGTGAGGGCCACGTGACGCTGACCGACGAGGACGGGCTGGTGGTCGCGGTGGCGGTGCTGCTGCGCAGCGCGCAGGCCGAGCCGGCATGAATTGCCTCGTGTTCGACATTGAAACGGTGCCGGACGTCGAGTTCGGGCGGCGACGCTACGGACTGGCAGGGCTCGACGACGCCGCGGTCGCGAAGGCGATGTTCGCGCAGCAGCGCGCCGAAGGCGGCAGCGGGTTCCTGCCGATCATTCAGCATCGGGTGGTCGCGATTGCGTGCGTGCTGCGCTCGCGCGACCAGCTGCGGGTCTGGAGCCTCGGCGACCTCGAGTCCACCGAGGCCGAGCTGCTGAGCCGCTTCTTCGACGGGCTCGAGAAATACTCGCCCGAACTGGTGTCGTGGAACGGTTCGGGGTTCGATCTGCCGGTGCTGCACTACCGCTCGCTGCGGGCACTGGTGCAGGCGCCGCGCTACTGGGAGACCGGGGAGCACGATCAGGCATTCCGGTACAACAATTACCTCAATCGCTACCACTGGCGGCACCTGGACCTGATGGACGTGCTGTCCGGTTTCCAGGGGCGTGCGCGCGCATCGCTGGATGACGTGGCGGGGCTGCTCGGTTTTCCGGGCAAGCTCGGGTTGTCGGGTGATCGGGTCTGGGGTGCCTACCTCGCCGGCGAGCTGGACAGCGTGCGACGCTACTGCGAGACCGACGCGCTCAATACCTATCTGATCTACCTGCGCTTCCAGTTCCTGCGCGGCCGCTACGACCAGGACGGTCTGGCGGCGGAATTCGAGCGCTTGCGCGCGCTGCTGCGCAGCTCCGGCGAGCCGCATCATGCACAGTTCCTCAAGGCCTGGGGTGGCTGAGGCGTGGCGGAGACCGGCACCGTCGCGGACTTGAGCGAGGCCGGCGAGGGCATCGTGCGGGGCGGACGCGCCGCCTTCGTACCTGGGGCGTTGCCGGGCGAGACGATCCGGTTCGCGCGCGCGCGTGCCCACCGGCAGTACGACGAGGCGCGCCTCGAGCAGGTGATTGAACCCTCGCCCGAGCGGGTCGAGCCGCGCTGTGCTCACTTCGCGGTGTGCGGCGGCTGCGCGTTGCAGCACCTGGACGCGACGGCGCAGCTGCAGCGCAAGCAGCAGCAGCTACGGGAAAGTCTGGAGCGCATCGGGCGTGTCGCGCCGGCGCGCTGGCTCGCGCCGCTCACCTCGCCGTCGTTCGGCTACCGGCGCCGCGCGCGACTGGGCGTGCGCTACGTCGCGCGCAAGGGCCGCGCGCTGGTGGGCTTCCGCGAGCGCTCCTCGCACCTGATTGCCGACATTGCACGCTGCGAGGTCTTAAGTCCCCCGCTCGATGCGCTGATCGATCCGCTCGCGCGGTTGGTCTCGGCACTCTCGATCCGCGAGCGGCTGCCGCAGATCGAGTGCGCGGTCGCCGACAACGCCGTCGCACTGGTGCTGCGGGTGCTGGAGCCCCCCTCGGCACAGGACCTCGGGCGCCTCGAGGTCTTTGAGGCCGAGCATGGCGTCCGGCTGTACCTGCAGAGCGCCGGGCCCGATAGCGTGCGTGCGCTCAAGCCGCCCGATCCGGCGCTGCATTACACGCTGCCCGATCCGCCGCTCACGCTCGGCTTCGAGCCGACGGACTTCATCCAGGTCAATGCAGCGGCCAACCGCGCGCTGGTGGCGGCCGCGCGCGAGCTGCTCGAGCTCGGGCCGGACTCGCAGCTTGCGGATCTGTACTGCGGACTCGGCAATTTCACGCTCGCGCTCGCGCACCGTGCACAGCAGGTGACCGGCGTCGAGGGCGAGATGGCACTCATCCGGCGCGCGCAGGCCAATGCCGCGCGCAACGGCATCGCCAACGCGCACTTCCACTGCGCCGATCTCGCCGCTGCGGAGCATGGAGCGGCACCATGGGCCACTGCGCACTACACCCACGTGCTGCTCGATCCGCCGCGCGCGGGCGCCCGCGCGCTGCTGCCCTGGATCGCCTCGCGCGCGCCGCGGCGGCTGCTGTATGTGTCGTGCCACCCCGGCAGCCTCGCGCGCGATCTCGGCGAGCTGGTGCACGACCACGGCTTCGAGTTGCTGGCCGCCGGCGTGGTGGATATGTTTCCGAATACGGCGCACGTCGAGTCCGTGGCGCTGCTCGCGCCGCAGGTCGGGAGCTGACATGGGCATCGAGATCGAACGCAAGTTCCGCTTGCAGGATGACCGCTGGCGCGCCGCGATACGGGAGTCGACGCTGCTGCGGCAGGGATACCTCGCCAATACCGCTCATGCGTCCGTGCGGGTGCGCATTGCCGGTGCGCAGGGGTGGCTGTCGGTCAAAGCGATGACGGCGGCCATCGCGCGCGCGGAGTTCGAGTACGCGATACCCGCCGCCGAGGCCGAGCACATGCTCGGGCAGTTGTGCGAAGGACCGAGAATCGAAAAGTGGCGTCACCAGGTCGTGCACGACGGCAGCACCTGGGAAATCGACGAATTCCTCGGCGAGAATGCCGGGCTGATCATCGCCGAGCTCGAGCTTGACTCCGAGGAACAGCCCTTCACGCGTCCGGCGTGGCTTGGAGCCGAGGTGACCAGCGAGGAGCGCTACTACAACTTCCGGCTGGCGGAGCACCCATACCGGCTCTGGCCGGAAAACCTGCTGGCCTCCCGATGAGCCTCGGGCCGTTCATGGTCGACCTCGCGGGCACCAGTCTGACGGCGGCCGACCGCGAGCTGCTCAAGCATCCGCTGGTGGGCAGCGTGATCCTGTTCACCCGCAACTATGCTGATCCGGCGCAGCTGCAGGCGTTGTGCAGGGAGATTCGCTCGGTGCGCAGCCCCGCGCTGCTGATTGCGGTGGACCACGAGGGCGGACGGGTGCAGCGCTTCCGTCCCGGCTTCTCGGCGCTGCCCGCGGCGCGCCGGATCGGGCATTGCTTCGATCGTGACCCGAAGCAGGGGCTCGCGATGGCCCGCGCGCTCGGCTGGCTGATGGCCGCGGAGCTGCTGGCCACCGGCCTGGACTTCTCGTTCGCGCCCTGCGTCGACCTCGACTACGGGCTCTCCGAGATCATCGGCGATCGGGCGCTGCATGCGCGCGCGGCCGCCGTGGGGCAGCTTGCGATCGCCACCATGCACGGCATGCGCGATGCCGGAATGGCGGCCACCGCGAAGCACTTCCCTGGCCACGGCGCGGTCGTGGCCGACTCCCATCTGGCCCTGCCCGTCGACCGGCGGGAGCTGACCGACCTCGATGCCGACCTGCTGCCCTACCGGCGGCTGATCGCCAATGGCCTGCCGGCGGTCATGGTCGCGCACGTGCTGTTTCCGGCCGTGGATCCCGTGCCGGCCAGCTTTTCCCGGCACTGGATCGCCGGCGTGCTGCGGGACGAACTGCAGTTTGGGGGCGCGGTGTTTGCCGACGACCTGAGCATGGCCGGTGCAGCAACCATCGGTGAGCTGCCGGAGCGCGCTGCGCTCGCGCTGCAGGCCGGCTGTGACGTGCTTCCGGTCTGCAACGACCGCTCAGGGGTTGAGCGACTGCTCGAGGGGTTCCGCCTCGCCGTGGATCCGGCGTCCCAGCTGCGGCTGGTGCGCATGCGGGGCCGCGGGCGCGGCGATTTTGAGACCTTGACCGCATCGGCCGCATGGCGAAGCGCGCGAGAATGGCTCTCGGCGGACGCAACGGCGCCGGAACTCAAATTCGAACCCGGGGCCGATGGCACGGGAGGCACTTAGGGGCATGGATCCAGGCTTGAATGAATGGCAGCGCGGGGCACTCGACGTGGCGCCCGAGGGCATCGTCGTCTGTGCGGCCCAGTCGGGCGAAGCGCCGGTGGTCTACGCCAATGCCGCCTTCGAGCGGCTCACCGGCTACAGCGCCGAGGAACTGCTCGGGCGCGACCTGCGGTGCCTGCAGTCCTGGGATCGTGGCCAGGAGGGTCGGACCCAGCTGCGCGAGGCGATCGGACGCGGCGAGGGCTGCCGCGCGCTGGTGCGCAACTATCGCAAGGACGGAACGCAGTTCTGGAACGAGGTCGTGCTGCAGCCGCTGCGCAACGCTGAAGGCCGGATCACCCATTTCGTCGGATTCCATCGCGACGTCACTGAACGCGAACGCTCCGGCCTGATCCGCGCGCCGGGCCGGCCGAGCTGGCTGCGCGAGGACAGGCTTTCCGGCCTGTACTCCCGCGCCTACTTTGAGGAACTGTTGCAGCACGACTGGCAGGTCGGAGCGCGTGAGGCGCGTACGCTGACGCTGATGGTGTTCGACATCGACCAGCTCGGCAGCTACAACGAGACCTATGGCCGTGCCGCGGGCGATGCGTGCATCCGCCGGGTCGCCGGCGTGATCGGTGGCGCATTCCGTCGCGGTGCCGACGTCGTCGCACGCTGGGAGGGCGGGCGAATAGTCGCGCTGGTACGCAACGCGGACCCGTCGTCGATCAAGAGTTTTGCGGCCGCCGTGGCGCACAAGGTGCTCGGCCAGCACATCCATCATCCACGCTCGACGTTGCAGAAATTCGTTTCGGTGAGCATTGGTGCGGCGCACCGCAGTCCGGCCGCCGGCGATGGCCCCGACGCGCTGGTGCAGGCCGCCATGAAGGCGCTGGCGCGCGCCAAGGATGAGCGTGGCGAGGCCAGGGTCGCCGTGATGGCGGTCGGTGAGATCGATTGACCGTTGCGCTGTGGTGCGTGCTTGCGGCGGGACTGCTGCCCTACGTGGCTGCCGGCATCGCCAAGGCCGATGCCGCCTACGACAATCGTGATCCGCGCGGCTGGCTGGCACGTCAGCAGGGCTATCGTCAGCGTGCCAATGCCGCACAGGCCAACGCTTTCGAAGCCCTGCCGCTGTTCGCCGCCGCGGTCCTGACGTCACAGCTGCTGCACGGTCCGCAGCGCACGGCCGACGCGCTCGCACTCGGCTTCATTGCGGCGCGCGTGCTGCACCTCGGGTTCTACCTGGGTGACCGGGCGCTGTTGCGCTCCTGCAGCTGGGTCTGCGGCATGGGCTGCGTGATCGCACTATTCGTGTTCAGCGTGTAGAGGCGGCTTGGCGCAACGGGCGGGAGGCCGCCCCGAGCACAGCACCCTGGCCCGGACGCTGCAGCACGACCGCCACCGCGGCGGCGTCCTCCGGCAGCGTCCGCACCGGAACGGTAAAGCGGCGGCTCTTGCCCTCCCAGCGTCCGAGCGGGACGCTCCCTCGCACGACGTTGAACTCGCGCAGCGTCCGGCCCGCATTCTCGCCGCGCCCTATGGTGCTGCGCGCCTCGGGAAGGTACGCATAAAGGGTCACATCACCGCTGCCGGCTGACGGCTGCGACGGCAGTTCGATTTCCAGCTGCGCGTCCTCGAGCGTGATCGCGATCGGAACCTCCGGACGAGGGCTGCGTAGCAGCGAGCGGATGGCTGCGGCGCCTGTACCCGGCAGGTCGGTCTGCCCGTCGATCACCATCTGCGGCGTGTACGCACTCGCAAGTCGCAGCGCCGCCACGTAGCGTCGCTGACGCTCGGTGGCGGCCGGCATCGCGAAGCGATCGGTCCAGCCGAGGTAGTCCCAGTAATCGACGTGGAAGGCCAGGGCGAGCACGCCCGGGTCGCGGGCGAGCTCACCGAGCAGAGCGTCCGCCGGCGGGCAGGAGCTGCAGCCCTGGGAAGTGAACAGTTCGATCACCAGCGGCCGCGCCGCGGCTGGGGCTGCCAGGCAGACACACCCGGCAACGCAGGAAAGCCAGAACAGGATCCGGTGCAATGGGCGGGGCATGGGTGCTTCCAGGTGTTCCTGCCTGGTAGTTCGTCCCGCTCTGGCAACGGGTTACATTGCTCAGCGTGTCTGAGCACCGCCAGCGCGTGCGATCGGGGACACCAGCGCGATCACGCCGAAGGCCGGGTGATCGAAGTACTGCCGCTCGTTGTATTTCACGCTGCGCATCTCGTCGATCGTGTAGGTCTCCGGTCCGGCGAGCGTCAGGGTCATGCCGAGGTGCAGGTACGTCGAGCGCTCCAGATACACTACTCCGGAGAGTTCAGGGACATTCACGCCCAGATCCGAGAGCGGAATGCCGATATGGGTGCCCCAGCCCGCGGCGCTCTGGATCCATGCCGCGTGCGCGATCGGCCGCCAGGCTCCGCTCGTGCGCAGGCCCGCTTCGATTCCTGCGAGCCGGTACTCGCCCGGCGGGAGCACCCGCAGCACCTGTGGCGGGGTCGCATTGGCGCGATTCGCATCGCTACCGAAGCCGCGGCCGGAGGCCGGCGCGCTCCAGTCCTCGGTGGCCCCGACGCTCGAGGCGCGGAACACGACCAGCTCGACGGCATACAGCGCGGCCGCCTGCTGCGCGCCGGGCTGCTGCGCGAGAGCCGGCCACGACGTGCCGATCAGGGCCAGCCAGAGCAGACAGCAGACAGTTCGCAACCGGTGCATGCGGGTATGGTAGCAGGCGCGCCGCTCATGACCCGCCGAGATGGGCGAGCAGCGCGTCGGCGCGCACGAATCGGTCCTCGCTGCGCGGCAACGAGCGGGTAATGCGCAGCTTCAGCGGTCCCTCGAGGCGATACTCCTGCGCCTGGCGCTGGATCAGCGCGATCACACGCGTCGCGTCGACCCGGTTGTGCTCCTCGAACTGAATGCTGCCGCCGGCCGGTCCGAGCTCGAGGCGGCGCACGCCCAGCGCCCGGGCGCGCAACCGCAGTCGCGCCAGCTGCAGCAGGTGCTGGGCCGGCGGCGGCAGCTCCCCGAAGCGGTCCACCAGTTCGGCGGTCATGTCATCCAACGCCGTGGCGTCGGCCGCCGCGATGCGCTGGTAGAGCGCGAGGCGCAGCGGCACGTCGCTGACGAAGTCTTCCGGCAGCAGTGCCGGCACGTGCAGCTCGACTTCGCTGACCGCCGCCAGCGGGCGGTCGAGGGCCGGCGCGCGGCCCGCGCGCATTGCCTGCACCGCGTGCTCGAGCATGTCGAGGTACATGCTGAGGCCGACCTCGCTGAGCTCGCCGCTCTGCTTCTCGCCGAGGAACTCACCGGCGCCCCGGATCTCCAGATCGTGGGTTGCCAGTGCGAAGCCGGCCCCCAGATCCTCCAGCGCCGCGATCGCTTCGAGCCGCTTGGCGGCATCGCCGCGCAGCGCCTTGCGCGAGGGCACGATCAGGTATGCATAGGCGCGGTGGTGCGAGCGGCCGACGCGACCCCGCAGCTGGTGCAGCTGCGCGAGGCCGAGATGGTCGGCGCGGTTGATCAGAATCGTGTTGGCACTCGGCACGTCGATGCCGCTCTCGATGATGGTCGTGCAGACCAGCAGGTTGAAGCGCCGGTGGTAGAAATCGACCATCAGCTGCTCGAGTTCGCGTTCGCGCATCTGGCCGTGGCCGACACGCACCTCGGCCTCCGGTACCAGCGCTGCGACCCGTGCAGCCACCTGCGCTATGTCCTGCACTTCGTTGTGCACGAAATAGACCTGTCCGCCGCGGCGCAGTTCGCGCAGCACGGCCTCGCGTAGCGTGGCGTCGTGCCATTCGGTGATGAAGGTCTTGATCGCGAGGCGGGCGACCGGCGGGGTCGCGATCAGCGACAGTTCACGCAGTCCACCTAAGGCCATGTTCAGCGTGCGCGGAATCGGTGTCGCGGTCAGCGTGAGCACGTGGACCTCCGCGCGCAGGGCCTTGAGACGCTCCTTGTCGCGCACCCCGAAGCGGTGTTCTTCGTCCACCACGATCAGTCCGAGGCTCCGGAAGCGCGGATTGGCATGCAACAGTCGGTGGGTCGCGATCACGATGTCCACGGTGCCGGCGGCCAGCCCTTCGATCACGGCTGCGGTCTCGGCGCCGGTGCGGAAGCGCGATACCGCCTCGATCCGCACCGGCCAGTCAGCGAAGCGGTCGCGGAAGCTCTGCAGATGCTGCTGCGCGAGCAGCGTCGTCGGGACCAGCACGGCGACCTGGTGGCCCGCCTGCACGGCGACGAATGCCGCTCGCATGGCGACTTCGGTCTTACCGAACCCGACGTCGCCACAGACCACCCGATCCATCGGCTGCGTACCCTGCAATCCCGCGAGCACCTGGCGGATCGCCTCGCCCTGGTCGGCGGTCTCCTCGAACGGAAAACCGTTCGCGAAGGTCTGGTACTCCAGATCGCGAGCCACGAGCGGCGCGGCCTGATGGGCCGCGCGGCGCGCATGCAGGTCGAGCAGCTCGGCGGCCACGTCGCGCACGGCCTCGGCCGCGCGCCGGCGGGCGCGGGCCCACTGGTCCGTGCCGAGCTTGTGCAGCGGGGCGCTGTCGGGAGCCCCGCCGGTATAGCGGCTGACCAGATGCAGCGCGTGCACTGGCACGTAGATCCGGTCCCCATCGCGATATTCGAGCACCAGGAACTCGCCGCCCTGACCGCCGATCTCCATCAGCTGCAGGCCCACGTAACGACCGACGCCGTAGACTTCGTGCACTACCGGGGAGCCGCTCTCGAGGCTCTGCAGGTCACGCAGGATCGCCGCCGGATCGGAGGCTGCGCTGCGGCGGCGGCGGCGTTCCTGGCGCGCGCGATTGCCGAACAGCTGCGATTCGCTGAGCAGCAGCAGCGCGGGTTCGCCCAGCGCGAGGCCATCGATGTCCTCGGCCACGCAGATCGCGAGCCTCGCATCACCGGCGGCGAACTGCTCCCAGCGTTGCAGCGTTCGCGGCTGCCGGCCATGCGCCTTGAGCATTTCGGCGATGACCTCGCGCCGGCCCGGCGAGTCGGCAACGATCAGCACCCGCCCGACGTAGCCATCCAGGAAATTCACGAGCGGTGCGAGCGGCTGCGGCGCGCGTGCATCGATCCGGAACTCGGGCGGTCCGGCGGTCCGGAATTCGTGCGGCGCCGCACCGGCGGGGTGCTCGGCCGGCGCGAGCCGTTCGATCGTGACGCCCGCGTGGTGCTGCAGGCCCGCGCGCACGTCGGCCGGCGCGACGAAGGCCTCGCCCGGCGGCAGCAGCGGCCGCTCCACGTCGTGCCGACGGTCCTCATAGCGCGTCTCGATAGCCTCCCAGGCGCGTCCCAGCGCCGCGTCGAGTTCGAGGTCGCTCACCAGCACCGCGGCGGGCGGCAGGTAGTCGGCGATGGCCGCGGTGCGCTCGAAGAACAGCGGCAGGTAGAACTCAATGCCCGGCGGGGCCACGCCCTCGCTGACGCCGCGATAGACCGGCATGCGCGCGACGTCGCCTTCAAAGCGCTCCCGGTAGCGTCGCCGGAAGGCCCGGACCGCCTCGGCATCGAGCGGCAGCTCACGGGCCGGCAGCAGCCGCAGCCGGTCGATGGGCTCGAGCGAGCGCTGTGTTTCCGGGTCGAAGCGGCGGATCGAGTCGATGTGCTGATCGAGCAGATCGACCCTCACCGGCGTCGCAGATCCCATCGGGAACACGTCGAACAGCGAGCCGCGCAGCGCGAATTCCCCAGGTCCGCTGACCTGGCTCACGCTCGCATAGCCGGCCTCGGCCAGCCGGCGGCGCAGCGGCTCGAGCTCGAGTACTGCGCCGCGCTCCAGGTCGAAGCTGCGCGCCTGCACGTAGCTGACGGGCGGCAGCCTGGAGCACAGGCTGTCGACGGTGAGCAGCAGGATGCCGCGCGTGAGCGAGGGCAGGCGCGCGAGCGTGCGCACGCGCGCCGAAACGATGTCGGGGTGCGGCGAGAACACGTCGTACGGCAGCACTTCCCAGTCCGGGAGCGACAGGATCTCGACCGAGTCGCCGCCGAAGAAGTGCAGCTCCGACTCCAGCCGCTCCAGTTCGCGCGTGTCGGCGGCAACAAACACCCACAGGCGCGTATCGGACTGCGCAGCCTCGCTGAGCGCGAGTGCACGCGCACTGCCGTGCAGGCCGCGCCAGCGGGAGGGGAGATCGCCAGCTGCGGGCAGCGGCGGTTGAAGCAGAATCGGCATCGGCACCGTCAGGCGGCTCGAAAGCGCGAGCGCAACGAGCGCGCGAGCTTAAACGGCTGGCCTGCGATTACAAGCTTGAAACGGTGGGACGAAAGCCTTAAGGGGCCGGCAGCACGACCGCGTGGATCACGCGGTCCTTCTCGAAGTAGACCGCGAAGGCCGCATAGTCCCAGCGGGTGATCGCCGGCGTGCCGACCGCCGGGTGCCGCTCGCTCGGGGCGCCGAAACGCTGCTCGACCGTCTTCATGGTCAGGCCGGCGGCCGGGCGCGGGACGTCCGAGGCACGCACCGCGACCTTGTCATCGACGACGATCGTCTCGGCATGCGCCGGGCCGGGGCCCAGCATTGCCACCGCAACGGCGGCCAGCAGCGCGGCCAGCGCCGGTGCGCTGCGCTGGGCCTTCGCCATGGTCCTCACCATCATTGCGTACCTGCACGCGCTGCTTTCGAACGGTGAGAACTATAGCACCGGCACGGCGCTCGGCGGCCGGGGCCGGCGGCCATTCTGTGATCCAGGTCCTGTTTCGGGAGCGCCTGTGCTTAAATGCCGTTCTGCATGTTCCAGCCCCTTTCAGTGTTCATCGGACTGCGCTACGTCCGCTCCCGTCAGCACAAGTTCTTCGTTTCCCTGATCACCTGGGTCTCGCTGGCCGGAGTATCGCTCGGCGTCGCGGCGCTGATCGTGATCCTCTCGGTCATGAACGGATTCGAGGCCGAGCTGCGCGAGCGCCTGCTGGCCCTCAGCGCACAGGCGCATGTGGTCGCCGATGGCCTCGCCGCCCCCGACGGCGAGCGGGAGCTGCGCGCGCGGCTGCTGCGCCTGCCTGGCGTCGTCGGGGTCGCGCCGTACATCGAACTCACGGCGCTGGTGCAGCACCAGCCGGATATGCTGCCGGTGTTGCTGCGCGGCATCGACCCGGTGCAGGAACGCACCGTGGCGGATGTCGCACCGCTCCTGGTCGAGGGCAGGCTCGATGCGCTGCGGCCGGGCAGCAACGCGGTGATCCTGGGCCGCGATATCGCCGACCAGCTCGGCGTCATGACCGGCGATCATGTGACGCTGCTGGTGCCGATGCCGGGCGAGAACGGAATTCCGGAGCCGCGGCTGCGTGACTTCACGGTCGGCGGAATTTTCCAGGCGGGCCTCGAGGACCACGACGATACGCTGGTACTGGCCCAGATCGATGACCTGCGCGCGTTTGCGCCGCGGGCGCAGGGCGCCAGCGGATTGCGGCTGCGCTTCACGGATGCGCTGCAGGTCGCGCGCTTCATGCCCGCGGTGCGCGCGGCGGCCGGCAGCGGCTACCAGACCAGTGACTGGACACAGGAGAACGCCGGCTATTTCCGCGCGATCCGCATCGAGAAGACCATGATGGCGCTGATCCTGCTGCTGATCGTCGCCGTGGCGGCCTTCAACATCGTTGCGATGCTGGTCATGGTGGTCAACGACAAGCGCACCGACATCGCGATCCTGCGCACGCTGGGAGCCGCACCGCGTACGATCCTGCAGGCGTTCATCACCCAGGGGCTCGCGATCGGCTGGTTCGGTGTCGCCGCCGGACTCGTGCTCGGCATCCTGGTCGCGCGCAACGTCAGCAGCATCGTGCCGCTGCTCGAGCGGCTGTTCGGCTTCCATTTCCTGGACGCGCAGGTTTACTACATCACCTCCATCCCATCCGAGCTGCACCCGGCCGACGTCGCCTGGATTGGTGCGGCCGCCTTCGTGCTCACGCTCGGCTCGACGATCTACCCGGCGCTGCGCGCCGCGCGCACCCCGCCGGCCGACGCGCTGCGCTACGCCTGAGATGGTACGCCCCTACGAATGGCTGCTCGGTACTCGCTACCTGCGCGCCACGCAGGGTCGCGGGTTCCTGTCCTTCATCACCGTGGTCTCGGTGCTGGGTCTCGCGATCGGCGTGGCCGTGCTGATCGTCGTGTTGTCGGTCATGAATGGCTTCGAGCGCGAACTGAAGACGCGCATCCTGAGCGTGACCTCGCACGCGACGCTGATGGGGCTCGAGGGCAGCCTCGCGGACTGGCGCGCCGATCGGGCGCGTGCCCTGCAGCTCCCCGGCGTGCTCGCCGCCGCGCCCTATATCGAGGCCCAGGCACTGCTGACGCATGGGGCGCGTGCGAGTGGCACCGCTGTGCGCGGCGTCGTACCGGCGCAGGAGCGCGCCGCGGTCGGTCTCGCGCAGCACATCCAGGGCGGCCGCATCGAGGAACTCACCGACGGCAGCTACCGCATCGTGCTGGGGGACGCCCTCGGCGCGGCGCTCGGTGCCGGTATCGGCGATGACCTCGTGCTGATCGCGCCGCGGGGCAATGCCACTCCGGCGGGCATCCAACCGCGCATGCGCCGCTTCCACGTGATCGGCACGTTTCATTCCGGAATGTACGAGTACGACCGTGCGCTCGCGCTGGTCAACATGGGCGACGCGGCGCGCCTCTACCAGCTCGGCGATCGGGTGACGGGTGTGCGGCTGGCTCTCGCCGATCCGTTCCAGGCACCGAAGCTGGTGCGCACGCTGGCGGTCGCACTCGGCGGCGGATTCTATGTGAGCGACTGGACCGCCAACCACGCGAATTTCTTCCGCTCGATCGAGATCACGAAATCGATGTTGTTCCTGATCCTGCTGCTGGTCGTGGCGGTGGCTGCGTTCAACATCGTCGCGGCGCTGGTGATGGTCGTCAAGGACAAACGCGGCGACATCGCAATCCTGCGCACGCTCGGTGCAGGCCCGTCCAACATACTGGCGGTGTTCGCGATACAGGGGGCCTTCATCGGCCTCGCGGGAACGGCGGCCGGCGCCCTCATTGGGCTGCTGCTGAGCTGGAACCTCGAGACCCTGGTGCACGCTCTGGAGCGCGTGCTCCGGACCCATTTTCTGGATGCCAAGGTCTATTTCATGAGCGACCTGCCGGCCTACGCGCAGTGGGGCGACGTGCTGCGGATCTGCAGCGTGGCCTTTGCGCTGTGCGCGCTCGCGACGCTGTATCCGGCCTGGCGTGCGGCCGGCACTCAGCCGGCGGAGGCGCTGCGCCATGACTGAACCGGCCCCGGCCGTGCTCATTGCGCGCGCGGTGCGTCGCAGCTTCCGCGAGGGTACGAGCGTGCTCGAAGTCCTCACCGGCGTCGAATTCACGGTGCATCGCGGCGAGCGCGTGGCGATCATCGGGGCCTCGGGCTCCGGCAAGACGACGCTGCTGCAGATCCTCGGCGGACTGGACCGCCCCGACGGCGGCACGGTCGAAGTCACGGGTCAGGACATCCACGGTCTGTCCGAGCGCGAGCGCGGCACGCTGCGCAACCGCAGCATCGGCTTCGTCTACCAGTTCCACCACTTGCTGCCGGAATTCTCGGCGCTGGAGAACGTCGCGATGCCGCTGCTGGTGCGACGGGACCCGGCCGCGGAGGCCGCGGAGCGGGCCCGGGCGCTGCTCGGCCGGGTCGGGCTCGCCGCAAGGCTGAGCCACCGGCCGCATCAGCTCTCGGGCGGGGAGCGCCAGCGCACCGCGGTCGCGCGCGCTCTGGTGACGGGTCCCGCGCTGGTGCTGGCGGACGAACCGACTGGAAATCTCGATGGCCGCAATGCCGAGCAGGTGTTCTCGCTCATGCTCGAGCTCAACCGGGAACTGGGGACGAGCCTGGTCGTCGTCACGCACGATCCGCGGCTTGCCGCGCGCATGGACCGCGTGCTGGAGCTCGAAGGTGGGCAGTTGCGTCAGGGCGCGGGCCGCTGAGGGCGCCGGCGCTCGTGGCGACGGTGATAGCGCCGCATGGTCGCATAGCGCCAGAAGCATTCGAGCGCCAGGCGCGCCGCGAGCCCGCAGGCGATGCCGCACACCAGGCATCCGAGCAGGAACGGCTTCCAGGCCGGCCCGAGGCCATGTTCGAGCCAGTTCCAGGTCAGGTGGAACTCGAAATGATGCGGCCGGTAGCGCAGCAGCAGCGCGCCGACGCGATAGGCCGCGAAGTAGACCGGCACCATCGTGAATGGATTGATCAGGTATACCGACGCGATGGCGACCGGCAGGTTCAGGCGCCACCACACCGCGGCCAGGGCCGCGAGCACCATGTGGACCGGCAGCGGAATGAAGCTCACGCCCACGCCGACACCGAAGGCGGCCGTGATTGCGTGGCGATTCATGGTCCACAGGTGCGGATCGGTGAGGCGCTCCCCGAACAGCCGCAGGTACCAGCTGTGGCGGCGCTCGTGCAGGAGCTGTGCGAGTCTCTTGACGACCAGTCGGGGCTTCACCGCTCGACTGTAGCAGTACAGGCCGCCTCGCCATAAGCGCACCACCGTGAATTTGCCGCTGCCGCCGGCGCGCTTTAGGTATCATGCCCGCGCGATCGGCCGACAGCGCCGCAACGGAGCAAACGCCAGAGATGTGGGAAATCGTGCAGGCGGGCGGGGCACTCATGTGGCCCATCATTCTGTGCTCGATTGTCGCCGCGGCCATCATCCTCGAGCGCCTCTGGACGCTGCAGGACCGGCGCGTGTTGCCGCCGGACCTGACGCAGAAGGTCTGGAAACTGGTCGAGTCCGACCAGATCAACGACAAGGTCATTACGGCCCTGGAGCAGAACTCGCCGCTCGGCAAGTTGCTGGCCGCCGGGCTCGCCAACCGGCACCGTCCGCGCGAAGTCTTGATGGAGCGGCTGGAGGACACGGGCCGCCACGTGGTCTACGAGCTCGAGCGGTTCCTGAACACGCTCGGCACGATTGCCGGTGTCTCGCCGCTGCTGGGACTGCTCGGCACGGTGACCGGCATCATCAAGGCCTTCAATGCGATCAACGCCGGCGGGGCTGGCGACCCGCGCATGCTCTCGGGCGGCATCGCCGAGGCGCTGGTGGCGACCGCGGCGGGACTGTGCGTCGCAATCCCGTCGCTGATCGCCTACCGCTACCTGCGCGGCCGCGTCGACCGCATCGTGGTCGAGATGGAGAAGAGTGCGCTGCGGGTGGCCGACGCCGTCGAGTTCGCGGCCCGCCGCAATGCCGAGGCGGTGAGCTGACGCCATGAATCTCAAGCCGCGCCGCAATGAGGAGCCGGAGATCAACGTCACCTCGTTGATCGACGTGGTGCTGCTGCTGGTCGTGTTCTTCATGCTGTCCTCGAACTTCTCGGCCGAAGGCCGGCTGCGCATACGGCTGCCGCAGGCTGGCTCGGTACCCGCGCAGCGCAATGGCGGCGGTGGACTGGTCGTCACGGTCAGCGCCAGCGGCAGCTACCTCGTCAACGGGCGCGAACTGGTCAATTCTGGCGCCGATACGCTGCGGGCCGCGATCATCAGGACGGCGGACGATGCGGCACGCGGCGCGCCGGTCACGATCCGTGCCGACGGCCGGGCAAGCCACCAGGCCGTGGTGACCGCGATGGACGTGCTGGGAAAGCTGGGCTTCACGCAGATGGACGTCGCGACGGTCAACGATTCGCCCCCGAGTCCGCCTTGAGCAGCGCCGGATCCGGCCCCGCAGCCAGCGCCGCGGATGCGCAGCAGGCGCGCCGGGTTTACGGACGTCTGCTGCGCTACGCGCGGCCGCACATCGGGATGTATCTGATCGGCGTGCTCGGCATGATGCTGTACGCCGGCAGCGACCTGGCCACGATCGATTTCACCAAGAACTACATGAGCGACGTGCTCACGCTGGAGCACCACACGCAGGTCCTGAGCCTGCTGCCGCTCGGCGTGATTCTGATCTTCCTGGTGCGCGGCACCGGCGACTATCTCGCGAACTACTTTCCGTCCTGGGTCGGCCGGCAGGTGATCAAGACCATCCGCGGCGAACTGTTCGCGCACTGTCTGCGCCTGCCTACCGCGCGCTACGATCGCGAGTCCACCAGCGTGATGCTGACCCGGCTGACCTACAACACCGAGCTGGTGGCCTCGGCGGCGACCGATACGCTGACAGTGATCATCCGCGATTCGCTTGCGATCCTGATCAACGTCGCGGCGCTGTTCTGGCTCAACTGGCGGCTGGCACTGTTCGCAGTCACGGTCGCGCCCCTGATCGCGATGATCGTGCGCAACGTCAACATCCGCTTCCGACGCTATAGCACCCGCATCCAGAACTCGATGGGGGACGTCACTCGCGTCGCCAAGGAATCGCTGGACGCCCACCGCGTGGTCAAGGTGTTCAACGCGCAGGCGCACATCGAGCGGCTGTTCGAGAGCGTCAATGAGCTCAACCGCCGCTCCAACGTGCGGCTGATCTCCGTGCGCGCCAGCAGCAAGCCGACGGTGCAGATGATTGCGGCGATCGGTCTCGCCGGCGTGCTGTTCATCGCCAATCGGGAGATCGTGCGGCACACGATGTCGGTCGCCGAATTCTTTCCGTTCCTGATCGCACTGCTGCAGGTGCCGCAGCCGCTGCGGCGCGCGCTGGATGTGTCGGGCCCGCTGCAGCAGGGTATCGCCGCCGGTGCCAGCGTGTTCGAGGTGCTCGATGCGCCGGGCGAGCCGCTGGGCGGCAGCCATCCCCTGGCGCGGGCGCGCGGCACGGTCGAGTTCCGCGACGTGAGCTTCCAGTACGCGTCGGGCGTCGAGCACGTGCTGCGCGAGATTTCGTTGCTCGTCCCGTCCGGCAGCTCGCTCGCGATCGTGGGACGTTCCGGCAGCGGCAAGTCGACGCTGGTGTCGCTGCTGCCGCGCTTCTACGATCCGGGCGCCGGGCAGATCCTGCTCGACGGTGTCGACATCCGTGAATACCGCCTGCACGACCTGCGCGCGCAGATCAGTCTCGTGAGCCAGGAGGTCGTGCTGTTCAACGACTCGATCCGCAATAACATCCTGTTCGGCGCGACCGGCATCGACGAAGCGCAGCTGCTCGATGCGGTACGTGCCGCCTACGTGCAGGAGTTCGTCGAGCAGCTGCCGCAAGGCCTCGACACCATGGTCGGCGACCGCGGTGTGCTGCTCTCCGGCGGTCAGCGCCAGCGCATCGCGATCGCGCGCGCGCTGTTGCGCGATACGCCGATCCTGATACTCGATGAGGCGACCTCGGCGCTCGACACGGCGGCCGAGCGGCACATCCAGGCCGCCCTCGACCGCCTGGTGCGCGACCGCACCACCTTCGTGATCGCGCACCGCCTCTCGACGGTGGAGCGGGCCGATCGGATCATCGTGATGCAGGACGGTGCGATCGTGGAATCCGGCTCGCATTCCGAACTGCTCGCCCGCAGCGGGATCTACGCAGAGCTGCACCGCCTGCAGTTCAGTGCCTAGCGACTCGCCAGCCACGCGCCTGCAGGCGCTGTGGTACCGCGATGCTCGGCCGCCCTGGTCGCTGCGCCTGCTGGCGGCGTTGTTCGGCGCCGCGCTGCGCGTCCGCGGCGGATTGCAGCGCCGCGGCTGGCCGGCCGTGCAGCGATTGCCGCGCCCGGTCGTCGTGGTCGGTAACCTGACCGTTGGCGGCACCGGCAAGACCCCGCTGGTCGCGTGGCTCTGTGGTCAGCTGCGCGCAGCGGGCTGGCGTCCAGGCGTCATATCGCGCGGGTTTGGTGGCAGCGCGCCGCGCGCCGGGACGCCGCTGCAGGTCGAAGCGCACTCCGATCCGGCGCTCGTCGGCGACGAGGCCGTGCTGTTGCGTGCCCGCACCGGTGTACCAGTCGCGGTGTGTCGCGATCGCGTGAATGCGGCACGCCTGCTGATCGGGGCAGGCGTCGACGTGCTGATCGCCGACGACGGCTTGCAGCACTTGCGCCTGCCGCGCTGCTTCGAGATCGTGGTGGTCGACGCAGCGCGGGGTTTCGGCAATGGCTACCTGCTGCCGGCCGGACCGCTGCGCGAGCCCGTGGAGCGCCTCGCGCGCTCCGATGCGCTGGTGGTTCAGGGCGCAGCGGCGTCACTGACGCCGCCGCAGTACTTGGCGCGCGGCGCATGCTTCGCCATGCAGCTGCGTGGCGACGTGCTCCGGCCGGTCCGGGAGGCGGGCAGCGGACAGGACGGCGACCGGGGGTTGGCGCTCGCGACGCTGTCGGGACGGCGCGTGCACGCCATCGCCGGCATCGGTCATCCGCAGCGGTTTTTCGCGCAGCTGCGGGCCGCCGGACTCGAGCCGATCGAGCACCCGTATCCCGACCATGCGCGCTTCCGGCCGGCGGATTTGGAGTTCGCCGATGGGCTGCCGGTGCTGATGACCGAGAAGGATGCGGTAAAATGCCGCGCTTTCGGCGGGACAGACCGATGGTATCTGCCCGTCACGGCCAGCTTCAGCGAGGCCGATACCGAGGTATTGCTGGGCGCGCTCGGGCGCGCGCTGGTGGCCTTTGGCGGCGATGGACTGCGGGAGTAGCAATTGGAAGCACGTCTGCTCGATATCCTTGCCTGTCCGGTGTGCAAGGGGCCACTGCGCTATGAGCGCGAGCCCGCGTTGCTGGTATGCCGGGCCGACCGCTTGGCCTTTCCGCTGCGTGATGGTATCCCGGTGCTGCTCGAAGAGGAGGCCCGGGTGCTCGCGAGCGATGATCCGCTGATGCGGCGCTAGATGTACCGCATCGTGATCCCGGCGCGCTACGGCTCCACGCGCCTGCCGGGAAAGCCGCTGCTCGCGCTGGCCGGTCGACCGATGATCCAGTGGGTCCATGAGCGGGCGCGTCGATCCGGCGCGCAGGAAATCATCATTGCGACCGACGACGAGCGCATTGCGCGCGTGGCACGGGACTTCGGCGCCACGGTGTGCATGACCGCCGCGAGTCACGTTTCCGGAACTGACCGCATCGCCGAAGTCGCGCTGCGGCTCGGCTGGGCTCCGCGGGACATCGTCGTGAACCTCCAGGGCGACGAGCCGCTGCTGCCCGAGGCGCTCGTGGATCAGGTCGCCGCGTTGCTTGAGGCCAGTCCGGATGCAGCCATCGCGACACTCGCGGTGCCGCTTGCGTCTGGCGCGGAGTGGCGCGATCCGAATGTAGTGAAGGTCGTCGTGGACCGCGCGCAGCGCGCGCTGTATTTCAGCCGGGCACAGATCCCATGCGCGCGTGATGGGGTCGGTGTCGGCAGCGATGCGCCGGCGCCGGCGATCGCACGCCGGCACATCGGCATCTATGGCTACAGAGTCGAGGCACTTGCTGCGCTGTCCGCGCTGCCGCCGGGCACGCTCGAGTCCCTCGAGCGGCTCGAGCAGCTGCGTGCACTCGAGCATGGCATGAGGATCTGCGTCGCTGACGCGCTGATGCCGCCCGGGCCGGACGTCAACAGCGCGCAGGATCTCGCCGCGGTCTCAGCGCTGCTCGCCGCACAGCGCTGAGTCCTAAGCCTGCTACGGGTCGCGACGCTCTTCCGATGCCCCGGGCGCTGAGACTGGCGGCGCTGCAGCAGGCGGCGCTGCAGCAGGTGGCGCCGGAGCGGGTGGCGCTGGAGCGGGTGGCGCTGCAGACCATACGACGTAGGGCCTGGACTCGCCACCGGCCTGTGATTCGGCGTGACCCTGCTCGCTCGCGCGTTCAGCAGGGCGTGTGGTCTCCGCCGCCGCGTCCGATCCCCAGCTGTATTGCATCGGCGACTGCTGGTGGTTGCCCGATTCGAAGCGCTCCGGCTCGCCACCGGCCCCGTTGTCTGCTCCGGAACCGTTGCCGGTTGTTCCGACGGACGGCTCGCGGTTGCCGCCGCCACCGCCGCGACGTCGGCGGCGCCCGCCGCGACGCGAGCGCCCGCTGCGCTCGCCCTGCGGCATATCGCCCGCTCCGCCGGCGCCTGTCGCCTCGCCGTGCTCCGGGACCGCGATGTTGCCATTCGGAGGCGCGAATTCGGGGCTGTCCCGGCGCGGCTCCCTGCGGGGCTCGTCCCTTCTGGGCTCATCGCGCCTGGGCTCATCGCGCCGCGCTTCGCGGCGCGGAGCGTCGCGTCCGCGCTGCATCTCATCGCGGCGTCCTTCGTCCCTGCCGCG
>CAZGVE010000002.1:71386-89485 GCA_964528845.1 uncultured Steroidobacteraceae bacterium
CCGCGACCGTCACGCCGCGATTCGTCGCGGCGCGAGCCATCGCCGCGCGAATGCGGTCGACGGTCGCGTCCGCGCGAGCCCTCGCGGCGGCCCCCGCCGCCACCGTGCTCGCGGCTGCTCGGTTCTGCTGGTGCATCGACGGCCTGCGATTCCGTGGTGGCGAGCGCCGGCGGCGCGCCGGCCACATCGCCATTGGAGAACAGGCGCTTGACACGGTCCCAGAATCCCCCTGCAGCGGGAGCCGATCGCGGCGCCGCGATCGGCGCCGCGATCGGAGCCGCGATCGGTGCCGCGGCGACCGGAGCGGCCACGATCGGTGCCGCGGTCTTCGGCAATAACGCGGCCACCGCCGGCGGTTCGGCCGGCGGGCGCTTGTCGCGCTCTGCGGTCGCGTCCGGTGCGGCCGGCGCTACCGGAATCTGGTAGCTGACCTGCGCATTTTCCGCCAGCTGCACTTCGTCGTCGCGCACGCGACGGATCGAGTACTCCGGGGTCTGGATGTGGGGATTGGGCACGATCACGAGCTGGCAGCTGCTCTTGTCCTCGAGCGCTCGCAAGGCCTCGCGCTTCTCATTGATCAGGTAGGTCGCGACGTCGACTGGCAACTGCACGATCACCCGTCCGGTCCGATCCTTGCGCACGTCCTCGCCGATCAGCCGCAGGACCGCGAGCGCCATCGACTCGATGCTGCGGATGCTGCCGATCCCGTTGCAGCGCGGACACACCAGGTGGCTCGACTCTCCGAGGCTCGGGCGCAGGCGCTGGCGCGACATCTCGAGCAATCCGAAACGCGAGAGTCGCCCGATCTGGATGCGGGCGCGATCCATCTTCATCGCATCGCGCAGGCGGTCCTCCACGTCGCGCTGGTTCTTGGTCGACTCCATATCGATGAAGTCGATCACGATCAGTCCGCCGATGTCGCGAATGCGAAGCTGACGCGCGATCTCGTCCGCCGCCTCGAGGTTGGTGTTGCAGGCAGTCGTCTCGATGTCCCCCCCGCGCGTCGCGCGAGCTGAATTGATGTCGATCGACACCAGCGCCTCGGTGTAGTCGATCACGAGGCTGCCGCCCGAGGGCAATTGCACCTTGTGCGCATAAGCCGACTCGATCTGGCTCTCGATCTGGTAACGCGTGAACAGCGGGATGTCGTCGACGTAGGCCTTGAGCTTGCGATGCGCGTCATTCGGCATGAAGCGCGTCATGTACTCCTGGGCCTTCTGGAATGCGCTGTCGTCGTCGACCAGGATCTCACCGATGTCGTCGGACAGGTAGTCGCGCAGCGCGCGGGTGACCGCGTCGCTTTCCTGGTAGACCAGGAACGGAGCGCCGCGGCTGTCGGCCGCCGCCGCTATCGCGTCCCACTGGGTGCGCAGGTTATCCAGGTCCCACTGCAGCTCGGCGGCCGAGCGGCCGACGCCGGCGGTACGCACGATGGCCCCCATGCCGTCGGGGACCACCAGCTGGTTCATGACCTCCCGCATCTGGTCGCGGTCCTCGCCTTCGATGCGACGCGAGACGCCTCCGGCACGCGGATTGTTCGGCATCAGTACCAGGAATCGCCCGGCGAGGCTGATGAAGGTGGTCAGCGCGGCACCCTTGTTGCCGCGTTCCTCCTTCTCCACTTGCACCAGCATTTCCTGGCCTTCGGTCACCAGCTCGCGGATGTTGAGCCGGCCCTGCGGCTGGGTGCGGAAATAATCCCGCGAGATTTCCTTCAGCGGCAGGAAGCCGTGCCGCTGTGCCCCATAATCGACGAACGCCGCCTCGAGCGAAGGCTCGACGCGGGAGATCCGGGCTTTGTAGACGTTGGCCTTCTTCTGTTCCCTCGACGGTATCTCGATGCTCAGGTCATAGAGCTTCTGTCCATCCACCATGGCGACCCGCAGTTCTTCCTGCTGGGTCGCGTTGACTAACATTCTTTTCATTTGCCTCTGCCAGAATTGGATGAGAGGCCGCGGTTGCCGGATCCTGCACTTGTGGGGGCAGGGTCGCGACGCCGCCATGGGCAGCGGATGGCTCGAAGATCAGTTGGCGCTTACTGCGTTTCATCGAAAATATCGACTCGTGGCCGCCTCGATCGGCGGCGCGCCGGAAATCCTGAGGTCCACTGACCGGCAGCGCGCTCGTGGGCTCGAACTTGCGGAGGAGCTTCTACAGGCGAGCGCGGACCGGATCGGCCGACTCATGTGCGATGGCCTCGAATTCGAGGACCAACTACCATGCGGCTCGAAGGCCGCTGACTTGTTGCCGCAATGCCGGACCCGCATCCTCGAAAGTCTTACGAGTTTAAGCAGCTTGGCAACGACTGGCATTATAGCCCCCTACGTTACTCAAAACAAACACTTAAGCTGGGACCGGGTTTGCCGGGTGCCTTGAATGGGAGCATGCCCATCGTTCTGAAGACCGACCCCGAAGACCGTGCGCTGCCGAAATCGGCAGTGCGCCGCGTAACCGTCGACGCTGAGGGCGTTGGGCAGCGGCTGGACAAGGTGCTGGGCAGGCTGCTGGTCGGAGTGCCGCGGACGGCACTGTTCCGGCTGATCCGTCGCGGCGAGGTGCGCGTGAATGGCCGCCGCGCCCGGCCAGAACAGCGTCTGGAGAGCGGGGATGAGCTGCGCCTGCCGCCGGTGCGTCCGCAGGACCCCGATGCCCCGCGGCGCGTACCCGCAGCGCTGATCGCGCGGGTCGAGGCCGCAGTGATCCACGAGGACGAGCGCCTGCTGGTACTCGACAAGCCCTCGGGACTGGCTGTGCATGGTGGCAGCGGCCTTGCGTTCGGTGTCATCGAGGCGCTGCGGGCTTCCCGTCCGCAGGAATCGCTCGAACTGGCGCACCGGCTGGACCGCGACACCAGCGGCTGCCTGCTGATTGCGCGCCGGCCCTCGGCGCTGCGTGTGCTGCACGCACTGCTGCGCGATGGAGCCATGCAGAAATCCTACCTGGCGCTGCTGGCCGGGCGATGGAATTTGGGTCCCAAGCGCGTGGACGCGCCGCTGCGCACGGATCTGCGCCAAGGGGGCGAGCGTACGGTCCGTGTCGATCCCGATGGCAAGCGGGCCCTGACAGCCTTCCGGCTCGTCGAGCACTACGGGGCGCGTGCCTCTCTGGTCGAGGCGACGCTGCTGACCGGGCGTACGCATCAGATTCGCGTGCACGCGGCGTACTGTGGCCATCCGGTGGCTGGCGATGCGAAATACGGCGATTCGGCCGCCAACGCGGCGTTCGCGCAGCTCGGACTCAACCGCATGTTCCTGCATGCGCACAGCTGCTCGTTCACGTGGCCCGATGGTGGGGAACAGAGCTTCAATGCGCCGCTGCCCGATGAGCTCAAGGCGGTGCTCGACCGGCTCAAGCAGCCGCGCGCCCGCGGCCGCGGCGCCGTTCAGGGCACGGCATAGCCGAGCTGGCGCAGGCTCCGTGCAAGGCTGATCAGCGGCAGTCCGATCAGCGCCGTAGAGTCCTCACTGACGATTCGCGTGAACAGGCTGATGCCGAGCCCTTCGCAGCGGAAGCCACCAGCGCAATCGAAGGGCTGCTCGGCCGCGACGTAGCGCTCGATTTCGGCCTCCGCGAGCGTGCGAAAATACACCGTGGTCGTATCGACGAACTGCGCGGCGCGGGCGGGCGGGCCCGCCAGCACCGCTACGGCGGTGTAGAACGTCGCCGCCGCACCTGAGAGCAGTGCGAGCTGCTCGCGGCAGCGCGCTGCGTTGCCGGGCTTTTCCAGTACTTCGCCCCTGCATACCGCGACCTGGTCGCTGCCCACTATGGTGGCGCCGGGGAAGCGCAGGCTCACGGCTTCAGCCTTGGCGAGCCCCAGGCGTTGCGCTCGCTCCAGTGGGGTCTCGCTCGCTATGACAGCCTCATCGACGAGCGGCGCCACCACTTCGAAGGGCAGCCGGAGCCGCTGCAGCAGCTCGCGCCGGTAGGCGGATGTCGACGCCAGCACGAGGGCTGGCGGCTGCGGCACGCCAGCTGTCATGCGCGTGCGCAACGCGCGGAGAAAAACGGAATTCGAATCAAGGGCTTGAGTGCAGCGCTCGCTTTGACTTGGGTAGCCACAGCTCCTATGATACGCGCCCCATGCCCGACGGCGCCTCGAAGCTACGCGACGTCAACCAGCTCTCGGACAAGGGTGCAGCCTTTGAGTACGAACTCCCGGTGGCGCAGCTGCCGGGTTTTCCGCTGCACCCGAACGCGGGCGCGGGCAGCGTGCGGGCGCGGCTACGCTTCGGCCGCGACCACGGCTGGCCCTCGGCGCTGGTCGAGCTCGAGGCCGAGGTCGAGATGCTCTGCCAGCGCTGCGTGCGAGCGATGCGCGTACGGGTTGGCACGAATTCAACCGTCCTGTTCGCGGACAGTGAACAGGCAGCCGAGAGCGCGCCGGAAGGAGCGGAGACGTTCCTCGCGCCCGAGGGACGGATCAGCCTCGCGGCACTCATCGGCGAGGAGCTGCTGCTGGCGCTGCCGATCGTGCCGCGGCACGAAGGCGGCGCGCACTGCGAGGCCTCCGAGGGGCCTCCGTCACTCGAGGTGGCTGCCGCGCCGCCTCCGGTCACGCGACCGTTCGCAGATCTGCGCGCGCTGCTGGAACGCGGCGCAAAGCAGAAGGACTAGTCGAGAACACACTGCTCTAGGAGTTGGGATCATGGCCGTACAGAAAAGCCGCAAGACGCCTTCGAAGCGCGGCATGCACCGTTCGCACGATGGGCTCTCGCCCCCGGCACTGTCGATCGATCCGCAGTCGGGCGAGCAGCACCTGCGTCATCGCGTCACCCCGGATGGCTTCTACCGCGGTCGCCGCGTGATCGAGGCGACACCCGAGGCGGAAGCCAAAGAGTAGCGCGGCACTTCCGGCGAACGCGGCAGGGCGCGCGTGTATTCCAGGATCGTGGGCACTGGCAGCTATCTGCCGGCGAAGGTGGTCACGAATTTCGATCTCGAGAAGCGCATGGATACCAGCGATACCTGGATCCGTGAGCGCACCGGAATCGAATGCCGCCATATCGCCGCCGACGGGGAGTCCAACGTCGACATGGCCGAGCACGCCTCGCGTGCCGCCATCGCGGCGGCCGGGCTGCAGCCCGGGGACATCGACCTGATTTCCTATGGAACGACGACGCCGGACCTGGTATTTCCCAATGCCGGTGCGTTGCTGCAGGCCCGACTGGGCAATCGCGGTGCGCCCGCGTTCAGCCTCGAGGCCGCCTGCAGCGGTTTCATCTACGCGCTTGCCGTCGCCGACAAGTTCGTGCGCACTGGCGCTGCCCGGCGAGCGCTGGTCGTCGGTTCGGAGGTGCTCTCGCGCATTACCGACCAGAACGATCGCAGCACGGCGATCCTGTTTGGGGATGGAGCCGGTGCTGTCATCCTCGTGCCGTCGGAGGAGCCGGGGATCATCTCGACCCACCTGCACGCCGACGGCCACTATCAGCACCTGCTGTACTGCACCGGCGGTCCGGCGCACGGCGCGGCCCCGGGGACCATGCGCTCAGGCGACTACATCCGGATGGCTGGAAGCGAGGTCTTCAAGCTCGCCGTGACCTTGCTCGGACGCGTCGTAGACGAGACTCTGGCGGCCAATAATCTCGAGCAGTCCGCCATCGACTGGCTGGTGCCGCACCAGGCGAACCTGCGCATCATCCAGGCTACCGCGCGCAAGCTGGACCTGCCGATGGAGCGCGTGATCGTGACCGTGCACAACCACGGCAACACGTCGACCGCCTCGGTGCCGCTCGCTCTGGACGTCGGCGTGCGCGACGGACGCGTGAAGCGCGGCGACCTGCTGCTGCTCGAAGCGCTCGGTGGCGGGCTCACCTGGGGTTCGGCGCTGGTGCGTTTCTGAGCTGATCCGCCCGCCTGGGCTCACACAGTTCGCGACGCGCGTCGCGCGCCGCGCCGCAGAGAGCGCAGAAAAACAAACGCCGCGCGGCGCGCGGCGTTCATTGTCGTCCGTCGGGTCCGATTACTTCGAAACTGACTTCTTGAACATGCGATCAATCTTCTCATTGGTCGCATCAACCGACGACTGCGCCGCCTGGGCCGCAGCGAGGGCCTGGTTGGCCGTGCTCTGAGCGCCGGCAGCAGCCGAAGCAGCCTGGTTGGAGGATGCCTGCGCCGCGCTGGCCGCCTTGGCCGCGGAATCGGCCGACGCCTTCGCCGCATCGACATCGGTCTGCAGCTTGCCTACCTGGGTCTTCAGGCTGTCGATGTCGGCCTGCAGCGGCTTGAGGTCGGTGCAGCCGGCGAGTGCGAAGATCGCAGCGGCGGCAGCCAGCTTCACAACGATACTCTTGTCCATACCAATCCCCTTTGAATTTCAGGAAACACGCAAATGAAAAACATCGCGCCGCGCGTTGCCGCCCCGGGACGATATTCCTGGCGGCAACTTGACCAAATTTAAGGTTGAATTGCAATAGCTGCGACCGTAAACCGCTGTCGGTCTACGCCGACAGTTCAATCAATTGCGCGCCTGTCTGTGCGCCACAGTACACGACGCAAGCCTCGCATGCGCCAATCGGAGAGGATGCGCTGGGCCGCATTGTAGCCCGGCAGTCCGCTCACGCCGCCGCCGGGGTGCGCGCCGGAGCCGCAAAGGTAGAGTCCCGGAATCGGCGAGCGGTAGTCGGCATATCCCAGCACCGGTCTTGCAGCCCACATCTGGTCGAGCCCGAGCGCACCGTGGAAAATGTCGCCGCCTACCAGGCCGAAGCGCTGCTCGAGGTCCGCCGGTGAGAGCGCGCTGTGGGCGATCACCGCACGGCGGAAGTTGGGCGCATGTTCGCTTACCGTGTCGATGATCAGTCCGGCCATCGCTTCGCGCGCGCCCTCCCAGCTGCGGCCGTCGGGCAGCTGCGGCGCGAAGTGCTGGCAGAACAGGCTGGCGACGTGTGCACCCCGGGGTGCGAGTGAATCGTCCACCGTGCTCGGAATCAGCATCTCGATGATCGGTGCGCTCGAATGGCCCCGCAGGCGCGCCTCGGCGTACGCCCGATCCATATAGCGCAGCGACGGCGCGATGATGATTCCGGAGCGGTGATGATCACCGACGCCGGATTGCGCCACGCAATCGAACCGGGGCAGTTCGGAGAGTGCGACGTTCATGCGAAAGCTCGCCGAGCCGCAGCGGTAGCGTTCCATGGCGGCACGGAATGTGGCCGGCAGTTGCCCGGGTTCGAGCATCTGCAGGTACAGCAGCTTCGGATTGACGTTGGCCGCCACCGCCCGCGCCCGTATGACGCGGCCATCGATCAGACGCACACCACGGGCGCAACCGCCATCGACCAGCACGCGCTCGACTGGCGCACCGGTCTCGATGCGCGCACCGCGCCGTAGTACCTCCTGCGCCATCGCCTGCGTGATCGCACCCATGCCGCCCCGGGCATGGCCCCAGGTCCCGCGCTGGCCATTGACCTCGCCAAAGGCGTGGTGCAGCAGCACGTAAGCGCTGCCAGGGGTATAGGGGCTCGCGTAGCTGCCTACCACGGAGTCGAAGCCCAGGAAGGCCTTGAGCGCATCGCTCTCGAACCAGGAGTCCAGCAGATCGCCGGCGCTACGCGTGAACAGTTCGTAGAGTTCGCGCTGCCGCGTGAGCGGCAGGGCGCGCACGCGGCGGCCTAGTCGCAGCAGGGCCCAGAGGTCGGGCCAGCGGCGCAGGTCCGTCGGCGGCACGCGCCAGGCCAGCTCGCGCAGCAGCTGCGCGGCCTCCCCGATCAATGCGGACCACCCCGCATAGCGGCTGGCATCACGTCCGCTGTGGCGGGCGATTTCGGTTGCGAATCCTGACGCGCTCGCCGGCACGCTGAACGACGCTCCGTTCCCGAGCGGCAGGAAGTTCTGCATCGGTCGCGGCAGGATCGTGAGGCCATGCTCGGCCAGGTGCAGCTCGCGGATGATCCGCGCCTGCAGCAGGCTCACCGTGTAGCTGGCAGTGGAATTACGGAACCCCGGCGCGAATTCCTCGGTGACCGCCGCGCCGCCGACCAGCGCGCGGCGTTCGAACAGCCCGACCGAGAGGCCCGCGGCAGCGAGGTAGGCCGCCGCGACGAGGCCATTGTGGCCAGCACCAATAATGGCAACATCCAGGCCGGCATCCGTATTGCGGGTTCGGGGCATGACTGTATATAATTACAGTATGTCAGACCTGACGCCCCGCCAGACTCGCGTACTCCGCTTCATCCAGCGCAGCCTCGAGGAGACGGGCATGCCCCCCACCCGTGCCGAGATCGCGGCCGAACTCGGATTCCGCTCGCCGAATGCAGCCGAGGAGCACCTGCGCACCCTCGCGCGCAAGGGTGTGATTGCGCTGCTGCCTGGCGCATCGCGCGGCATCCAGCTGCGCGACACGATACGCGAACAGCTCGGATTGCCGCTGGTCGGCTCGGTGGCTGCCGGCCGGCCGATGCTCGCGCAGGAGCACATTGTCGATCATCTTAAGGTCGACCCCGACGTGTTTCAGCCCCGACCGCATTATCTGCTCAAGGTGGTCGGCATGAGCATGAAGGATGCAGGCATCCTCGACGGCGACCTGGTCGCCGTCCATCGCACGAGCGAGGTGCGCAACCGGCAGATCATCGTCGCCCGCCTCGAGAACGAGGTCACGGTCAAGCGCTATCGGCAGGAAGGCACCGTCGTGTGGCTGCTCCCGGAGAATTCGGAATTCGAGCCGATACGCGTGGACCTCCGGCAGGAATCGCTGCTGATCGAGGGTGTGGTCGTCGGCGTGCTGCGGCGAACCGCGGCCTGAGGCTTCCGTCAGCGCTGGTGCGGGAGCAGCTCAGCGGCGGCGCGAATTGCCTTCCGCCTGCTTGCGGTGCGGCGCGTCGGCCTCCCGCGCCGACTCGCCGATGTCGTAGTCCTCGAAATCGCTGATCAGCTCCGCGGTGCGCTTCTGCTCAAGCCGCTGCTCGAGACGCCGCCAGGCCGGTTCGCCGGCCTTGACGCTGCGGCGCTTGGCGATCTCCATGTCCTTGATGGCGCGATCGAGATCCATGTCGTCATCGACGACATCCTCGTCCGCATCATCTTCCTCGAATTCGTCGGAATCCGGATTTCCACCCATGGCGCGAATCTGCGTGGTTGCGATGAGCCTGCCGCGCCGAAAATAATGCGATTTCCCGGCCGATGCAACGAGCAGATCAGTGAATCAGTGCATTCATCTCAAAAATTGGTAACAGCATCGCAAATACGATACCCATCACGAACAGTCCCATACCCACGATCAGCAGGGGTCCGAGCAGCCCGACCATCGCTGACAGCAGGCCTTCGAGTTCGCGTTCCTGGTTCAGTGCAGCACGCTCGAGCATGGCCTGCAGTTCGCCGCTGGACTCGCCGCTGGAGATCAGATGCACGGTCATCGGCGGGAACAGCCGGCTCTGCGCCAGCGAACGACCAATCGGCGCACCCTCGCGCACGCGCGCGGCCGCCTCGGAGACCGCATCGCGCATCGGCAGGTTCGTGATCACTTCGCTCGCGATGCGCAGCGAATCGAGCACCGGCACTGCGCTGGCGGTCAGGATGGCCAACGTGCGGGTGAAGCGCGCGGTATTGAAGCCGCGCAGCACGCGCCCGAACACCGGCAGGCGCAGCAGCGCGCGATGATAGCGCCGGCGCGTCGCCGGCACCTGCAGCGCGCGCCACGCGATCACGGCCAGCACGGCGATGCCGGCCAGCAGCCACAATCCATAGTTGCGCAGTGCGCCGCTCACGTCGACCAGCACCTGTGTCGCAAGCGGCAGCTTGGCGCGGTTGGCTTCGAACACCTCGACCACCTTGGGCACGACGTAGGTCAGCAGGATCGAGACGATCCCGAAGCACATGACAGTCAACACGATCGGATAGAGCATCGCGCCGAGCACTTTCTGGCGCATCTGCTCGCGCGACTCGGTGTACTCGGCGAGCCGCTCGAGCACCGCATCAAGGTGCCCGGACTGCTCGCCCGCCGACACCGTAGCGCGATAGATCTCCGGGAACACGCGCGGAAAGTCGGCCAGCCCGGTCGCGAGTGTGTGGCCTTCCATGACCTTGGCACGCACGCCGAGCACGATGCTCTGGACTCGCGGGCGCTCGGTTTGCTCAGAGACCGCGAGCAGCGCCTCCTCGAGCGGCAGTCCGGCGCGTACCAGCGTCGAGAGCTGGCGCGTGAGCAGCGACAGGTCGGAGGAGGAGACGCCGCCGCGCAGGCTGAAACCGCGCTTGAGCTGCCGTCTCGATTCCTGCGCCGCGACTTCCTCGACGGTGACCGGCAGCAGCTGGCGTTCTCGCAGTAGCGCGCGCACGTGGCGCGCCGTGTCTCCCTCGATCAGACCCTTGTGCTGGCGGCCCGCCGGATCGACCGCCGTGTATGCGAATGCGCCCACCCCCGAACGGTCAGTCCTCGCGCGTGACGCGCAGGACTTCCTCGATCGTGGTCTCCCCCTTCTGCACCCGCGCCAGTCCGTCCTCGCGGATCGAGGGGGTGAATCTGCGCGCATAGCGCTCGATGTCGTGCTCCCCGATGCCGTCGTGGATCATCGTGCGCAGCGTGTCGTCGATCACGATCAGCTCGTAGATGCCGGTGCGGCCGCGGTAGCCGCCGCCGGCGTCGCGGCCCGGACGGTACAGCGTCGGCGAGGGATCCTCGGGAGCGAGGCCCAGCAGGCGCCGTTCGTATTCCCCGGCCGTGAAGGCCTGGCGCGTATCCGGATTGAGCACACGCACCAGGCGCTGCGCGAGCACACCCACCAGGCTCGAGGACAGCAGGAACGGTTCGATGCCCATGTCGCGCAGGCGGGTCAGCGCGCCGGCCGCCGTATTGGTGTGCAGCGTCGAGAGCACGAGGTGCCCGGTGAGGCTCGCCTGCACGGCAATCTGCGCGGTCTCGAGGTCACGGATCTCGCCGACCAGTACCACGTCGGGGTCCTGGCGCAGGATCGCCCGCAGCCCGCGCGCGAAGGTCATCTCGACCTTGGTATTGACCTGAGTCTGGCCGATGCCGTCGATGTAATACTCGATCGGATCCTCGACCGTCATGATGTTCTGCGTGTTGTCGTTGAGCTGCTCGAGCGCGGCATACAGCGTGGTCGTCTTGCCTGAACCGGTCGGACCGGTGACCAGCAGGATGCCGTGCGGCTTGTGGATCAGCTCGTTCATCAGTTGCTGGGTCGCGCCCGCCATGCCGAGCGAGTTCAGGTCGAGCCGGCCCGCCTGCTTGTCGAGCAGACGCAGCACGACGCGCTCGCCGTGGCCAGACGGAATCGTCGAGACGCGCACGTCGACCGCTCGGCCTGCGATGCGCAGGCTGATGCGTCCGTCCTGCGGCAGGCGCTTCTCGGCAATGTCGAGCCGCGACATCACCTTGATGCGCGAGACCACGAGCGGTGCCACGCCGCGCTTGGACTGCAGGACTTCGCGCAGGATGCCATCGACGCGGAAGCGCACCACGAGCCGGTTCTCGAACGGCTCGATGTGAATATCCGAGGCGTTCTCGCGGATCGCCTGGGTCAGCACCGCGTTGATCAGACGGATGATCGGCGCATCGTCATTGCTCTCGAGCAGGTCGGCCTGCTCGGGAAGTTCCTGGGCGAGATGCGCGAGGTCGGTCGTGTCCTCGAGCCCGATCTGCATCGACTCGCCGCCGCCCTCGTAGGTCTTGCGCAGCAGATCGTCGAAGGCCTCGCCATCGACCACGGTCAGGCGCAACGGCAGGCGCAGGTAGCGCCGGGTCTCCGCCAGCGCCAACGGCGAGGCCGGCGCACGACACACACAGTCGGCGATGCCGTCCTGCACGCCGCGCACCAGCATTCCATGGCGCCGTGCGAAGGTGAAGGGCAGACGCGCCTCCGCGGCGGCCGGCTCGGCGAGCGCGGGTGCTGGAGTGCTCACGGCGTGGCCCCGCCCGCCGCCGGTGGCGCGTTCGCGGGGGCCGGCGCCGGTGACAGCGGCGTCGCCGTGGCCGGACTGGCCGATCCGGAGTCCGGTGCCGTGTCCCTGTTGCCGCCGGCATCGGGACTGAGCACGCCCCGGCGGGTCTGGCCGTTGTCGATCGGCGGCAGCAGGTTGGCGGGCTGGTAAGGCTCGAGCGGGATCAGCGTGCTCTCGCGGTTCACGCGCCGCTGCTCCTCTCGCACGTAGTTGTATTTCGCATCGGTCTCGATCGCCGCCTGCGCATCATCCCGCAGGATGCGCGGCTGCAGGAAGATCAGGAAGTTGGTCTTGTTCTTCGACGTGTCGCGCGTACGGAACAGTTCGCCGAGGACCGGAATGCGTCCCAGGAACGGTACCCGCTGCTCGTTGTTCGTCGAGCTGTCCTGGATCAGGCCGCCGAGCACCAGCGTGCCGCCGTCCCGGATCAGTACGCTGGTTGTGATTACGCGCTTGTTGGTCACCAGGTCCACCGCCCCCTGGGAGGTGCCGGCGAGGCTCGAGCTCTCGACCTGCAGCTTGAGCAGCA
The DNA here is from genome assembly GCA_964528845.1 of uncultured Steroidobacteraceae bacterium. Lineage (GTDB taxonomy): Bacteria > Pseudomonadota > Gammaproteobacteria > Steroidobacterales > Steroidobacteraceae > FEN-1191. The sequence continues at coordinate 83,817 of CAZGVE010000002.1, forward strand.
CGGCGTCGCCCTCGTTGATCTGCGGGGTCACGGTCAGTATCGTGCCCACCTCCTGGCGCTGGATGGTCTGGAATGCGCTGCCGGTGCCGTTCTGGGTCGTGTACTGCCCGGTCAGGAACGGCACCTCCTGCGCGACCTCCATCTTCGCTTCCTGGTTGTCACGCGTGACCACCGACGGCGTCGCCAGGATGTTGGTGCGTGAATCACCCTGCAGCGCATGGACGATGGCCGCGAAATTCACGCCCGAGGCCTTCAGGCGGCCGATGCCGATGGTCGTGCCGGTCGGCGGGTTGGCGGCCAGCGCGGTCGGACTCTGCGAATCCGCGTAAAGATCGACGCCCGATATACCTCCGATCGGGGAGATGAAGCCGCCGATCGCCGCGCCGGTGGCCGAAGCGTCCAGCACCCAGTTCACGCCGAGATCCGCGGTCTTGTCGGCCGAGACCTCGACGATGATCGCCTGCACGATGACCTGCAGACGACGGATGTCGAGCTTGTCGATTACGGCATTGACCGCGCGCATCGTGCGCGGGCCCGCCGTGATCACAAGGGAATTCGTGTCCTTGTCGGCCCAGATCGTGGCCATTCCGCCCGCCAGCGTGATGGTCGCGGCGCCGCCGGTGGCGGGGGCACCGGGCGCGGCGCCCTGGACATTCTGCTGCGGCTGCGGCTGGGGCTGCTGCTGCGGCTGCGGATTGGTGCGGTTCAGCAGCGCGTTCATGGTCGACGTCGAGCCGGAAGAGGTGCCCGAGAGCTGCTCCTTGAGCCGCGTTGCCAGGTCGGTTGCATCCGAATAGTGCAGGTATCGCACCTGGGTCTCGCTGCCGGTGTCCACCGGCGTGTCCAGGTGCGCGACGAGCGTGCGTACGCGCAGCCGCTGGCCCGGATCACCGCTCACGAGCACGCTGTTGGAGCGCTCATCAGCCACGATCTTGATGTTGCTGGAGCCCTCGCCGCTCTGCGCGAGCAGGGAATTGAGCACTCGGGCGGTATCGGACGCGGTCGCGCTGAGCAGCGGGATCACGTCGATGTCCGCGTTGCCGACCTGGTCGATGCGTTCGATGATGCGGATCATCCGGTTCACGTTGTTGGCGTGATCGGACAGGATCAGGATGTTGGCGCCGGTCACTGCCGAGAGCTGCGCGTTCTGCGGCATCAGCGGCCTCAGCACAGGCACGAGCTGGGCCGCGCTGACGTTCTTGACGGCCAGTACCTGGGTCACCATCTCGTCCGAGGTTGAACTCACGTGATCCGGCAGATCGTCGGCCGGGTATTGGCGCATGTTCGCATCGGGCACGATCTTGATTACGTTGCCGGCCGGCACTGCGACGAAGCCGTGGACCTGCAGGATCGCCAGGAACGCCTGATAGAACTGATCGGGCGTCATCGGCGTCGAGGACAGCATCGTGACCTGCGCGCGCACGCGTGGATCGATGATGAAGTTCTTGCCGGTGGCCATGCTGACCGCTTCGATGATCTGCGTGATGTCCGCTTCCTTGAAATTCGGCGTGATCCGCTCGGTGCTCTGCTGCTGCGCGAGCGCCAGCGCGCTGATCGCCACGGTCAGGAGTGCGAGCCCCACGCGAGCGCGCGCCGCCTTTGGCCTGGTTGCACTTTTGGGTATCACGGCTGTTCCTGTGGTCGTATGCAGTGGTTTCGCGGTGGCGTGATGGCCGGCACTAGCGCTGGCGCTCGGCATTCGCGTTCGGATTGGGTGGTTCGTTGGGCACCGCGGCGGGGCTGGCAGGCGTCGCACTCTGCGCCGCCGGTGCCGGTTCACTCGCGGACTCGGCCGCTACCGTCGGCGCGCCAAAGCGCATCCGCTGGCCGGCCGCCGGGACAGCCGGCGTTGCCGCCCCTTCGCCTTCTGCGATCGCGTTCAGGGTCGCAAGATTCAGCGCAATCTCCTGGGGCGAACCATCTCGCGAGACCGTCACCGTCGCGCTGCCCGAGGACGACAGCGTCTGCAGTACCTCCATCGCGCGCGACGGATCGTCCAGCGCGCTGCCATTGACCGCCAGGATCAGGTCCCCGGCGCGCAGACCCATCTCCTGGAATGCCCCCGCGCCGCGGCCATTGCCCGGAAAGATGCGATAGCCTTCGAGCTTGCCCTGAATGAATACCGGCTGTACACGCATGATGCCGGCCAGCAGCGTGGCATTGTCGCGTGGGGCGGCGGCCGAGGTACGCAGCAGCGGCGCGAGCGCGGTGCCCGGCGGCGCGGGCTTGAGCGGCGTATGCGGCAGCAGCAACGATTCCAGCGCGCCATTGCGCTCGATCAGCACCCGGTCGGAATACACGGAGCGAAGATGCGCGCCGCCCGGGATCGCATCGCCAACCCCGTACAGCTTGGCCGAGGCGGCCCTCTCACCGATGATCGCCTGCCCCCGCGCCGGATCCCGGTCGGCGAGCACGCCGGTCAGTACGAGCTGCGCGCTGGTGGGCGGGGCATCGCCCGACGCATTCACGCCGGCCAGTCCGAACAAGTGGGCGTTGACGATGGTCGCGAGCCGCAGAGTCGGATTCATCGTCGGGCGCATCGGCGCCGGCAATGGCGCCGGCGCGGCGCCGCCCGACTGGGCGCCTTGGCCCTCGCCACCGCCCAGCGCGCGTGTGAGCACCAAGGCGGAATCGAGCGCGAGCGCCACCAGCAGGGCGATGACCACGAACTGCGCGCCACGCTCGCGCACGACTCGTGCCAGTCCCTGTGTGCTCTTGATCTCGTCCAGTATTGGTATTGAACTCAACGACTCTCCGCCCTCTTTCGGGAGCGATGTGACCGGACATCATACGGCGCGTTTCTTGGCGCTCTCAAGTGTTTGTTTCGACTTAGTTCTTTTAGTTCCATGCGTCGCTCGCCACCGACAACTTCCGGATCTCCGTCACAGGCCGCCAGTGGAGATATACCGGGGCACCGCAGTCGATTAGACTGACATGACACCGATGCTGCACTTGTGCTTCGACATTGTGACGGGGCTGCTCTCACGAGATGGGGCACAAGGAAACTAATCGCCCGGACAGCGGTATCGCCGTCGAGGAGGCACCGCCGGAAACGGCTCAACCGCCCCTCTACAGGGTCGTGCTGCTGAATGACGACTACACTCCCATGGAGTTCGTCGTCGACGTGCTGGAGCGGTTCTTTGCCATGGACCGGACCACCGCGACGCGCGTGATGCTCGAGGTGCATACCCGGGGCAAAGGGGTTTGTGGAGTCTTTACATATGAAATTGCGGAGACCAAAGTGTCGCAGGTGACGAGCTACTCGCGCGAACACCAACACCCGCTGTTGTGCACGCTCGAGGCAGCCTGAAGCGCCCGCGGGAGAGGTGGAGCAGTGTTGTCGAGTGAGCTGGAATTTTGCCTCAATCAGGCCTTTCACCAGGCGCGCACCGCCCGTCATGAGTTCCTGACGGTCGAGCACCTGCTGCTGGCCATACTCGACGCACCCAAGGTGCGCGAGGTGCTCGAGGGCTGCGGCGCGGATCTCGAGCGCTTGCACACCGACCTCAAGCAGCACGTCGAGAGCAACACCCCGCGGCTGGCGAGCAGCGAGGAGCGCGAGGTGCAGCCGACGCTCGGTTTCCAGCGCGTGCTGCAGCGTGCCGTGTTCCACGTCCAGTCCAGCGGCAAGAAGGAAGTCGGTGTCGTCAACGTGCTGGTCGCCATTTTCAGCGAGAAGCAGAGCCACGCCGTATTCCTGCTCGCGCGCGCGCAGGTCACTCGACTCGATGTCGTGAATTTCATCTCCCACGGGCTGACGCGCAGCGGTGAGGCCAAGGCCGAGAAGGACCGCGACGAGACCGGGCTCGACGGGGAACGCGAGGGCGATGCGGGCAGCGCGCTCGAGAAGTTCGCGGTGAACCTCAACGCGCAGGCGCAGGAAGGGCGCATCGATCCGCTGATCGGCCGCAAGCTCGAGGTCGAGCGCACGATCGAGATCCTGTGTCGCCGGCGCAAGAACAATCCGCTGTACGTCGGCGAGGCGGGCGTCGGCAAGACCGCGATCGCCGAGGGGCTTGCGCGCCTGATCGTCGAGGGACGGGTACCCGAAGTGCTGGCCGACTGCACGATCTATGCGCTCGACATGGGAGCGCTGATCGCGGGCACCAAGTACCGCGGCGACTTCGAGAAGCGGCTCAAGTCGGTGATCACCGAGCTCAAGAAGCAGCCGGGCGCGATCCTGTTCATCGACGAGATCCACACCGTGATCGGCGCCGGGGCGGCCTCCGGCGGCGTCATGGACGCTTCGAACCTGATCAAGCCGGTGCTCGCCAACGGCGAGATCCGCTGTATAGGCTCGACCACCTACCAGGAATACCGCGGCATCTTCGAGAAGGATCACGCGCTCGCCCGACGGTTCCAGAAGATCGACGTCGCCGAGCCATCAGTGGCCGAGACGGTCGAGATCCTGATCGGGCTGAAACCGAAGTTCGAAGAGCATCACGGCATCGAATACGCCAATGACGCGTTGCGCGCGGCGGCCGAACTGGCCGACCGCCACATCAATGAGCGCCACCTGCCGGACAAGGCCATCGACGTGGTCGACGAGGCGGGCGCGCGGCTGCGTCTAAAGCCCGCCGGGGAGCGCGAGCCGCGCGTCGAGGTCACCCACATCGAGGACGTGGTGGCCCGCATGGCGCGCATACCGGCCAAGAACGTTTCCGCCTCCGACCGCGATCTGCTCAAGAACCTCGAGCGCAATCTCAAGCTGGTCATCTTCGGGCAGAACCCCGCGATCGAGACGCTCTCGGCGGCGATCAAGATGGCGCGCTCCGGCCTCGGCGACCAGCGCAAGCCGGTGGGCAGCCTGTTGTTCGCAGGCCCGACCGGTGTCGGCAAGACCGAGGTCACGCGCCAGCTGGCGATCGCGCTCGGCATCGAGTTCGTGCGCTTCGACATGTCCGAGTACATGGAGCGCCATACGGTCTCGCGACTGATCGGCGCGCCGCCGGGCTACGTCGGCTTCGACCAGGGTGGGTTGCTCACCGAGGCGATCGCCAAGCACCCGCACTGCGTGCTGCTGCTCGATGAGATCGAAAAGGCACACCCGGATGTGTTCAACCTGCTGCTGCAGGTCATGGATCACGGCACGCTGACCGACAACAATGGTCGCAAGGCCGACTTCCGTCACGTGATCATCGTGATGACCACCAACGCCGGCGCCCAGGAAATGAACCGCCCGTCGATCGGCTTCACGCACTCGGACAATTCGACCGACGGCCTGGAAGCCGTGCGGCGGCTGTTCTCGCCGGAATTTCGCAACCGGCTGGACGCGATCGTGCAGTTCGCGCCGCTCGATCCGGTCACGATCGAGCGCGTGGTCGACAAGCTGCTGATCGAAGTCGAGGCACAGCTCGAGCCGAAAGGCGTCACGCTGAACATCGACGAGGCCGCGCGGCACTGGATCGCGCAAAAGGGCTACGATCCGAAAATGGGTGCGCGCCCGATGGCACGCGTGATCCAGGAGCACATCAAGCGCCCGCTGGCCGAGGAGCTGCTGTTCGGCAAGCTGGTCGGCGGCGGAGTCGTGCGCGTGTCGGTCTCCGCGGATCAGAGCGTGCTTACGCTCGAGTGCGTGCCAAGCACGCAGCCTGAAGTGACGGCCTGAGGTTGCCGTTGGGGCGGCGGGGCGCTCGGGGCCCGCGGCAGACCCAGCGCCCGCGGCAGAC
>CAZGVE010000002.1:89585-112094 GCA_964528845.1 uncultured Steroidobacteraceae bacterium
GCCCGCGGCAGACCCAGCGCCCGCGGCAGACTCAGCGCCCGCGGTAGACGATGCGTCCCTTGGTCAGGTCGTAGGGCGTCATTTCGACGGTGACCTGGTCGCCGGTCAGGATGCGGATGTAGTTCTTGCGCATCTTGCCCGAGATATGGGCGGTCACGACGTGGCCATTCTTGAGTTGCACGCGGAACGTGGTGTTGGGCAGGGTCTCGACGACCTCGCCTTCCATCTGAATGGCATCTTCTTTGGGCATGCTGCGCTGCGCGACCTCAGGGGCCGCGAATTCTGCATAAAGGGACCCGGCAATGCAACGCGGCGGCGCAAGGCGCGCATGCCGGTGCCCCCGCGCTGCTCATGCGCGTTGCAGCAATTCCAGGAATTCGCGCCGTGGGATCGGCCGGCTGCCGAGGCTGCGCAGGTGCGCCGAAGCCAGCTGGCAGTCGATCAGGTCGATCCCGAAGGTAGCGCAGCGCTCCACCAGCCCCGCCAGCGCGGCCTTCGAGGCATCGGCCTCCCGGCTGAACATCGATTCGCCGAAGAACACGCGCCGCAGTCTCACGCCGTACAGGCCGCCGATCAGCGCATCGCCGCGCCAGATCTCGTAGCTGTGGGCCATGCCCCGCTGCGCGAGCGCGCAATAAGCCGCGTGCATTTCCGGGGTGATCCAGGTGCCAGGGCTGCGGCTGCGCGGCGCCGCGCAGGCGCGCAGTACCGCGGCGAAGTCGCGATCGGTATGAAACTCGAATCCGCGGCTGCGGATCGCCCGATCGAGGCTGCGCGAGCGCCGGAATTCCTGCGGCCAGAGCACCTCACGGGGATCCGGGGACCACCACAGGACTGGCTGCCCCGGCGAGTACCACGGAAAGATCCCGCGCTCGTAGGCCGCGATCAGCCGCTCCGGGCGCAGATCGCCGCCGGCTGCGAGCAGCCCGGCCGGCTCGCGCAGTGCGCGTTCCGGTGGCGGAAACCGGTCGGGCGGATCATCCGGAGCCAGCCATGTGATCATCGTCGTACGCGCCGGTTGCCGCCGCGGTCAGCCTAAGACTTCAGGACGCGCCGGACGCATCTGCTTCGTCCTTGCGGAACGGAGCATGGGCGCCGGCGGCGGCGGCATAGGCGTCGATCGCGTCGCCTTCCCGGTCCAGGTAGCTCGCGATGGCACGCCGCAGCACCGGATCGGCGACCCAGTGGGCGGACCAGGTCAGCGCCGGTTCGAAGCCGCGCGCGATCTTGTGCTCGCCCTGCGTACCCGGTTCGAAGCGCCGGATTCCGTGCTCGATGCAATAGTCGATGCCCTGGTAGTAGCACGCCTCGAAATGCAGGCTGTGGTAGTCCGCGTCGGCACCCCAGTAGCGTCCGAACAGCGTGTCGGCCGAGCGGAAGAACACTGCCGCCGCGACTGGTTTGCCGGCGCACAGCGCGAGCTTCACCAGCAGCGAGGCACCGAGCGTGCGCGCGATCTGCGCAAAGAACTCGCGATTCAGGTAGGGCGTGTGGCCGTGGCGGATGAAGGTCGTGGCGTGGAAATCGTGCACCATCCCGATCAGCGCATCATCGAGTGCCGCACCCCCGAGCGTGCGGAACTCGATGCCCTGTTCGAGTACGCGCCGGCGCTCGCGCCGCGCCTTCTTGCGCTTGTCGGCGGAGAAGCCGTCGAGGAAGTCCCCGAAGTCGCGGTAGCCGCGGTTATGCCACTGGAAATGGCAGTCGCGACGCAGTAGCCAGCCGTCCGCGGCACAGGCGGCTCGGCCCGGCTCATCGAGGAACAGCGCGTGCACGGAGGACAGTTCGCCCTCCTGGGCGTGCTCGCGCATCGCGGCGAGCAGGCGCTGGCAGCTGTCAGGCGCCGACGGCCCTGCGCGTACCAGCAGGCGCGGGCCCGTGGCCGGCGTGAACGGCACCGCACACAGCAGCTTCGGGTAGTACGGCAGACCGCGCTGGGACGCCGCGCGCGCCCACGCGAAATCGAACACGAATTCACCCCAGGAATGATCCTTCAGGTACAGCGGCGCCGCGGCCGCGAGGCCCGCGGCGTCGCTGTGCACCAGGTGCCGGGGCGTCCAGCCACCGCGCGCCTGCACGCAGCCGCTGTCCTCGAGCGCGGCCAGGAACTCGTGGCGCAGGAACGGGTAGTCAGCGGTCAGGGCGTTCCATTGCGCGGCGGGTACTTCATGGATTGAGTGGAGAAAGCGGCTGTGCACGGGGCGCTAGCCTAAGCCGTCATCAGGACCCGGGCCGGTCGGACTGCTCTGACTGCTCGAGGTAGCGGTCCGCATCGAGCGCCGCCATGCAGCCCGAGCCCGCCGAGGTGATCGCCTGGCGGTACACGTGGTCGGCGACGTCACCCGCGGCGAATACGCCAGCGAGGCTGGTCGCTGTGGCATCCCCATGAGCGCCGCCACGCACCTGGATATAGCCGCCGTGCATCTCGAGCTGCCCGCGGAACAGCTCGGTATTCGGCGTGTGCCCGATCGCGATGAAGACGCCGCTCAGCTCGAGCGTGCGCAGCGCGCCATCGCGCACGGATCGCAGGCGCACGCCCTGCACGCCGGCTTCGTCGCCGAGGATCTCCTGTACCTCGTGATGCCACAGAAAGCTGACCCGGCCGGCACGCTCGCGCTCGAACAGCCGGTCCTGCAGGATCTTCTCGGCGCGCAGCCGGTCGCGACGGTGTACCAGCGTCACGTGCGCGGCCAGATTCGACAGGTACAGCGCCTCCTCGACTGCGGTGTTGCCGCCGCCGATCACCGCGACCCGCTGGCCGCGGAAGAAGAAGCCATCGCAGGTGGCGCACGCCGAGACACCGCGGCCGCGATAGGTCTCCTCCGAGGCGAGCCCGAGGTAGCGGGCCGATGCACCAGTCGCGATGATCAGCGCATCGCAGCTATAGCTCCCGGCATCGCCGCGCAGCATGAAGGGCCGCACCGACAGGTCGGCGGCGGACAGGTGATCGGCAACGATCTCGGTCGCGAAGCGCTCGGCGTGCGCGCGCATGCGCGCCATCAGCGCCGGTCCCTGCAGGCCTTCGACGTCGCCAGGCCAGTTGTCGACGTCGGTCGTGGTCATCAATTGGCCGCCCTGCTCGAGCCCGGTGATCAGCATCGGCCTGCGATTGGCCCGTGCCGCATACACGGCTGCGGCGTAGCCGGCCGGGCCGGAGCCAATGATGATCAGTCGGCGATGCTCTGCAGGACTCATTTGCACTCCGGCGCAAGGCGCTGTCCCAAATCATATAAGATTCAGGCGTGGCTGAATCCACCGTCCAGGGCCGATTGCCGCTGCGTCTGTCCGCGGTGGTCGCACGCGGGCTGCGCGAGAGCGCGGCCATCGCGCTCGGCGTCCTGGCGCTCGTGCTCGCGGTCGCGCTGCTGAGCTTCGATGCGCACGATCCGGGATTCTCGTCCACCGGCTCAGGCGGGTCGGTGCACAACCGCGTCGGTCCGGTTGGCGCCTGGTTCGCCGACGCACTGTACTTCCTGTTCGGGCGTCCGGCCTATCTGCTGCCGGTGATGCTCGGTATCGCGGCCTGGCGGCTCGCGCGTGGTGGCGGACGGGCCGAGACCCACTCGCGGCTGAATCTCGCGGTGCGAGTCGCCGGTTTCCTGGTCATGCTGGTGGCGAGCTGCGCGCTCGCCGCCCTGCACTGGACGCCGGGCATGCTGCCGCAGGGTGCCGGCGGCATCGTCGGCAGCGCGGCGGGCGATGCGCTCGAGTCGGGGATGAAGCTGCTCGGCGCGACGCTGCTGCTGCTGGCGGCATGGATGGCCGGTGCGGCCGTGACTTTCGGCGTGTCCTGGTTCGCGATCATGGACCGTATGGGCGCCTGGTGTTGGGCTGCGGTGCGGCTCGCCCGCGAGCGCGCGCAGCAGGCGCGCACCAGCAGCGCCGGGCGTTCGGCGCGGCTCGAACGCAAGGAAGCAGTGCAGGCCGAGCAGAAGAAGGTCGCGGCGCGTGCCGCACCGCGTATCGAAGCCCCTGCGCCCGCCGTGGCCAAGAGCGAGCGTGCGGAGAAGGAGCGGCAGGTCCCGCTGTTCGATCCGCCCCAGGCGCGCGAGCTGCCGCCGCTCGACCTGCTGGATGATCCGGGCGTGCGTGAGCCGTCCTATTCGGCCGAGGCGCTCGAGGCGATGTCGCGCCTGGTCGAGCTGAAGCTCAAGGATTTCGGCGTCGACGTCGAAGTGGTAGCCGTGCATCCCGGCCCGGTCGTGACCCGCTTCGAGATGCGGCCCGCACCCGGCGTCAAGGCGAGCCAGATCACCGCGCTGTCCAAGGACCTCGCCCGCTCGCTCTCGACCATCAGTGTGCGCGTGGTCGAGGTCATCCCCGGCAAGTCGGTCATGGGCCTGGAGATCCCGAACGAGAAGCGCGAGATCGTCACGCTCGGGGAGATCATCCGCTCCAAGGCCTACGAGGACGTGCCCTCACCGCTGGTGCTCGCGCTCGGCAAGGACATCGGCGGCCTGCCCGTGGTCGCGGATCTCGCGCGCATGCCGCACCTGCTGATCGCCGGCACCACCGGATCGGGCAAGTCGGTCGCGATCAACGCGATGGTGTTGAGTCTGCTGTACAAGTCCACCGCCGAGCACGTGCGGTTGATCATGATCGATCCGAAGATGCTCGAGCTGTCGGTATACGAGGGGATTCCGCACCTGCTGGCGCCGGTCGTGACCGACATGAAGCAGGCCGCCAATGCGCTGCGCTGGGGCGTCGCCGAGATGGAGCGGCGCTACCAGCTGATGTCCGCCCTCGGCGTGCGCAACATCGCGGGCTACAACCGGCGCGTCAAGGATGCGATCGCCGAGGGCAAGCCGATCCGCGATCCGGTCATGATGGCGCGCGCGGCGAACGATCCGCACCTGGACCAGAGCACGATCCCGAATCTCGAGCCGCTGCCGTTCGTGGTCGTCATCATCGATGAGCTCGCCGACCTGATGATGATCGTCGGCAAGAAGGTCGAGGAACTCATCGCCCGCCTCGCCCAGAAGGCGCGCGCGTCCGGCATCCACCTCGTGCTGGCGACCCAGCGCCCTTCGGTGGACGTGATCACAGGGCTGATCAAGGCGAACATTCCGACGCGCATCGCGTTCCAGGTCTCGGCCAAGGTCGATTCGCGCACCATCCTCGACCAGATGGGCGCCGAGTCGCTGCTCGGGCACGGCGACATGCTGTACCTGCCGCCGGGCACTTCGATGCCGACCCGGATTCACGGCGCCTTCGTCTCTGATCAGGAAGTGCACCGCGTGGTCGATTCCCTCAAGCGCGCGGCGGCACCGAACTACATCGAGGAGGTGCTGCAGGGGCCTTCGACGCCGATACCGGGCCTGGCCGGCGAGGACGAGGAGGGCGGAGCCGACGCCATGGACGCGGAACAGGATGCGCTCTACGACGAGGCGGTTCGGATCGTCACCAGTGAGCGCAAGCCCTCGATCTCCTACGTGCAGCGGCGCCTGAAGATCGGCTACAACCGCGCGGCACGGCTGCTCGAGGCGATGGAGCTTGCCGGCATCGTCGGTCCCCTGCAGTCCAACGGCGGCCGTGAAGTGCTCTCGCCGCCGCCACCGGGCCAATGAAGCGCGCGCGCGTGGCGCTGCGCTGCGCGATCGCGTTGCTGCTGTGCGCGCTGCCCGGAGCACCGATCCCCGCGGCTGGCGCGCCCACCGGTGACATCACCGATGTCACCGTGCTCGATCGCTACCTGCAGGGATTGACCAGCCTGCGCACCGGATTCCAGCAGACGGTCCATGATGCGCATGGCACGACCGTCGAGTCCGGTGCCGGTGAATTGATCGTGCAGCGGCCGGGCCGGTTCCGCTGGGACTACGAACCCAACGCGAGCACCAGCACCGATCCTAAGCTAAGCGGTCAGCTGCTCGTCGCCGACGGCCGCAACCTCTGGTTCTATGATCGCGAACTCTCCCAGGTCACGGTCAAGCCGGTCGCGAGCGTGCTGTCCCCGACACCCGTGATGCTGCTGTCCGGCTCGGTCGCAGACCTGCACGCACAGTTCGAAGTGAGCGCCGCGAAGCCCCACGATGGGCTCGACTGGGTGGTGATCCAGCCGCGCAGCGCCGAGGCGGATTTCAGTCACGCCGAACTCGGCTTCGCCGGCGAGCAGCTTGCGCGCATGATCATCAACGACCGCCTCGGCCAGACCGTGCGGCTGGACTTCGAGCACAGCCAGCGCAACGCGCCGATCGACGCGGCGTATTTCAGCTTCGTGCCGCCGGCGGGCGTCGATGTCATCGGCACCCCGCAACATTAAGCGCCGGGGCGCGCAGCGGCCCCTCGTGCTGCCCGAAGGCATCCTTGCCTCGCGGCCGCTCGCCGAGCGCATGCGCCCGCGGACCACGTCCGAATTCGTCGGCCAGTCGCATCTGCTTGGGGAGGGCAAGCCCCTGCACGCCGCAATCGAGCGCGGCGTGCTGCATTCTCTGATCCTGTGGGGCCCACCCGGCACTGGCAAGACCACGCTGGCGCGGCTGATCGCGGAGCGCAGCGCGGCCCGCTTCATCGCGCTCTCAGCGGTGCAGGCCGGCATCCAGGACATCCGGGAGGCGGTACAGGGTGCGCGCGAGGCCGCGGCTGCGGGGCAGCGCACGGTGCTGTTCCTGGACGAGGTGCATCGCTTCAACAAGGCGCAGCAGGACGCATTCCTGCCGCACGTGGAGGACGGGACGCTGATCTTCATCGGCGCGACGACTGAGAATCCGTCGTTCGAGATCATCGGGGCGCTGCTCTCTCGCGCGCGCGTCTACGTGCTGCGGCCGCTCGGGAGCGCCGAGCTGCATGCGCTGATGGCCCGCGCGCTCGCTGATCCGGAGCGCGGGCTCGGCACCCAGCAGCTCAAGCTCGATCCGGAAGCGGCGCAGCTGCTGGCGCACGCGGCCGACGGTGACGCACGCCGGGCGCTGAACCTGCTCGAACTCGTTGCCGGACTCGCGGCCTCGACGGGAACCGCCCTGATCTCGGTGCCGCTCGCGCAGGAGGTCGCGAGCGGGGGTCGGCGCCGCTTCGACAAGGGGGGCGATCAGTTCTATGACCAGATCTCGGCGCTGCACAAGGCGGTGCGCGGCACCGATCCGGATGCGGCGCTGTACTGGTTCGCGCGCATGCTCGACGGAGGCTGCGATCCGCACTACCTGGCGCGGCGCATCACGCGCATGGCCAGCGAGGACATCGGCCTGGCCGATCCGCGCGCGCTGCAGATTGCGCTCGAGGCCTGGATGGCCTTCGAGCGGCTCGGCAGTCCCGAGGGCGAGCTCGCGCTGGCCCAGGCCGTGGTCTACCTGGCAGTCGCGGCCAAGAGTAATGCGCTGTATCTGGCCTACGGGAATGCGCAGGCCGACGTCGAACGCTACGGCTCGCTCGACGTGCCGATGCACCTGCGCAACGCGCCTACGCGGCTGATGCGCGAGCTGGGTCACGGCCAGGGTTACCGCTACGCGCACGATGAGCCCGGGGCGTTTGCGGCCGGAGAGCGCTACTTTCCCGATGGAATGCCCGAGCAACGGTATTATCATCCGACGCCGCGCGGACTCGAACAGCGCATCGGCGAGGCGCTTGAACGGCTGCGTTCGCGCGCCGGCGCAGATCTGCCCGCCGCGGCCGTTGGCACGGGGAACCCGGGCGGCGTGGACCATGGCGGTGGCGGGGAGAAGGGATGATCGATCCAAAACTGCTGCGCTCGGCGAGCGCGGAAGTTGCGCGCAATCTCGCGCGGCGCGGCTTTGCGCTCGACGTCGTCGCCCTGCAGGGGCTCGAAGACCAGCGCCGGCACTGGCAGATCGAAGTGGATCGCCTGCGCGCGGCGCGCAACAGCCACGCGAAGGCGGTGGGGCAGGCGCGCGGCCGCGGCGAGGACATCGCACCGCTGGTCATCGAGGGCGAGCGGCTCACCACAGGCCTCGCTGCAGCGGATGCGCAGCTCGCCTCGCTGCAGGCGCAGCTCGAGCGGATCGCGCTGGAGCTGCCGAACCTGCTGCACGCGTCGGTGCCCGAAGGGCGCGCCGAGAGCGCCAATCTCGAGGTCGCGCGGCACGGTGAACCGCGCCGCTTTGAATTCGCGGCGCGTGATCACGTCGCCATCGGCGAGGCACTCGGCCAGCTCGATTTCGAGGCGGCCGCGCGCATTTCCGGTGCGCGCTTCGTCGTGATGCGAGGAGCGCTGGCCCGGCTGCAGCGCGCGCTCGCGCAGTTCATGCTCGATCTGCATACCCGCGAACACGGCTATACCGAGATCTACGTGCCCTATCTGGTCGGACCGCAGGCGCTCACCGGCACCGGCCAGCTGCCGAAGTTCGAACCTGAGCTGTTCGCACTGCGCGGCGAGCACAGCCTGTACCTGATACCGACGGCCGAGGTTCCTCTGACCAACCTGGTGCGCGAACAGATCCTCGAGGATGCGGCGCTGCCGCTGAAGTTCGTCGCGCACACGCCCTGCTTCCGCTCGGAGGCGGGCGCCGCGGGACGCGATACGCGCGGCATGATCCGCCAGCACCAGTTCGAGAAGGTCGAGCTGGTACAGATCGTTCGCCCGGCCGATTCCTACGACGCGCTCGAAGCGCTGCGCAGCCACGCCGAGACCGTGCTGCAGCGGCTGCAGCTGCCCTTTCGCACGCTGGCCCTGTGCGGCGGGGACGTCGGCTTTGCGAGCGCCAAGACCTACGATCTCGAGGTCTGGCTGCCGTCCCAGCAGCGTTACCGCGAGATCTCCTCCTGCAGCAACTGCGAGGCCTTCCAGGCGCGGCGCTTGCAGGCGCGATGGCGCAATCCGGCCAGCGGCAAACCGGAACCGCTGCATACGCTGAATGGTTCTGGCGTGGCAGTGGGCCGCGCCCTGGTCGCGGTACTCGAGAACTACCAGCAGCCGGATGGCAGCGTTGTGATTCCTGAAGTGCTCCAGCCCTACATGGGCGGCGCAGTGCGCATCGAAGCGAGGCACGGCATCGAAGCGAGGAACGGCGCAGATGCTGTCTGACTCTCCGCGATTCAATGCTTCGCGCCGCTATTGCTGGGTGCTGCTCGGCTCGGGCGCCGCATTTTCGCTGCTGGGTCTGATGCTGCGATCCGTGGCGCTCGCCCCGCCGGGCAATCTCGCGACGCCCCAGGGTACCTGGCTTTCCAATATCACCGTGCCACGCGCGCTCGGCTACCTCGGCGCGGCATTGTGTACAGTGGGCGCTGCATTCCTGTCCTCCGCGCTGATGGCCTTCGCGCGTCGGCGCCATTTGGCTGTCGAGCTCGAGGCACGTCCCGATCACGGCGCGCCGGACGCAATGGCCGGGGCGGGCAACCCCGGTCGACTGCACTGGCGCGCGGCGCTGTCCTGGTGCAACCGCCGTCTGCAATCCTGGATCCGCAGTCCGGAGCTGATCGCGCGCTGGCCACCACCGCTAGTCGCGATGCTGCTCGGGGCGCTGGGGCTGTGGACGGTCGTGGCGATGTGGCGAGCGAGCCCCGACCCGGCATTCGATCCGATGACGCTCAAGCTCATCGGTGCCGGGCTAGTGGTCGCAGCCTTTCCGCTGCTGGCGCTGGAACGCTACTACGCGACGGTGAGCGCCGAACTCCTGCCGGAAGCGCCGCAGCTCGAACGGCTGCTGCGCCTGCCAGTCGCGGTGTGTCTGGCGCTCGCGCTCGAACTGATCCTGCGTTCGATCGGTATCGCGTGGGGGCTGCGGCTCGAGTGGCTGGCGGCGCTGCTGGTAGGTGTCGTCGCGCTCGAACTGGTGCTCCGCTGCGCCGTCGTCCTGTTCCTCCCGATTGCGCCCATCGAGCTGAGGATCTCGCTCGCTGACAGCAGCTTTGCAGGCGCCGTGCTGCGGCTGCACCCGCCCAGCCTGCGATCCATCAACATCGCCGTGCGCCGCCAGCTCGGTATCGACCTGTCGCGCAGCTGGGCCCTCGGTTTCATCCAGAAGGCCGCGCTGCCGGTGCTGGTCGGAATCGGGCTGCTGGCCTGGGGCCTGACCGGCGTCACCGCGTTGCGCCTCGACCAGCGCGGGATCTATGAGCGCTTCGGCGCGCCAGCCGAGGTGTTTGGCCCCGGCCTGCACTTCCACCTTCCGTGGCCGCTCGGCGCGATCCGGCCCACGGAACTGGGCGTGGTCCATCTGCTGCCGATCGAATTCCTGCTGCCTGGCGGATCGGTAGCCGGCCGATCCTCCAGCGTCGGCGCCGATGCTGGCCAGCGGCTGACCCCGGCCGAGGCGCTCGCTCCGAAGAGTGCGAACCGGCTGTGGACCGACGATCATCCGTTCGAGGGCAGCTACCTGATCGCCAGCGAGGAGCGCGGCCAACAGAGCTTCCAGCTCGTCAACATCGACATGGCGGTCATGTACCGGGTCGGCCTGTCCGATGCGTCCGCGCGCGCCGCCGCCTATCGCGTCGCCGACATCGACGCGCTGATCCAGGCGCTGTCCGGGCAGCTGCTGGTTCGCTACTTCACTCACAACACGCTGCTCGATCTGCTCGGGCAGAGCCGCGAGAGCTTCTCGCGGGAATTCCAGACCGCCCTGCAGGCACAGCTCGACCAGTTCGCGACCGGCGTCGAGGCCATCAGCGTTTCGGTCGAGGCCATACACCCGCCCCCCGGAGCCGCCAGCGCCTACCATGACGTACAGGCCGCCGAGATCATCGCCACGACTCGGATCTCGGTGCGGCGCGGCGAGGCCACGCGCTCGCTCAAGGCGGCGCAGCGCCTGGCCGGCGCCGATCGGAACGAGGCCGCCGCTGCAGCCGCGGAGCGCGTGGCCGAGGCGCAGAGCCAGGCCACGCTGTTCTCGGCCGACCGCGCAGCTCATGCCCAGGACGGCTTTGCGTTCCTGTTCGAACGCTGGCTCGACGATCTGGTGAAGGGGCTGGCCGACTCGAGGGTCGTGCTGATCGACCACCGACTCGGGCCACAAAGCATTCCGGCGCTCGACCTGCGCGTGCTCGATAGCGTGACATCGAGCTACATCCCGCCGGCCGCGTCGGCGATCGCGCCGCCGCAGCCGGGCGCCGGACCGTCGACTCCTGCCACTGCGGCCCAGCCGCCGGTCGTGGATCAGCTCGAAGTGGATGAACGCTGAGATGAATGCTGAGGAGGGAACACCATGACGCCCGAAACCTCGATCAAGACCGGCTTTGCGCTCTGGCTCGCGCGCAACGGCCGCGTCATGGCAGCGGGCCTGATCGTCGCGATAGCGCTGCTGGCAGCCTGCGGTGTGCTCGTCGTTCCGGGCGAGGCAATCGTGCTGACCCGGCTCGGCAATCCGGTGCGGGTGCTCACCGCGCCCGGGCTGGCGTGGAAGATTCCGGCCCCGATCGAGAGCACGATTCCGGTCGATCTGCGGCTGCGAACCACTTCCAGCGGACTGCAGGACGTCGGCACGCGCGACGGACTTCGTATCCTGGTCCAGGCCTACGTCGCGTGGCAGGTGCCGGATGACGCCGAGCACATCCGGCAGTTTCTGCGGGCGGTGCAAAACCAGCCGGATGTCGCGGCCGATCAGCTGCGCAGCTTCATGGGATCCTCGCTGGAGATCACGTTGAGCAGCTTCGACCTGGCGAGCCTGATCAATACCGATGCCTCCAGGATCCGTTTGAGCGAGCTCGAATCCCGGCTGCGCGATCGCATCGGCGAGCAGGCATTGCGGGTGTACGGCATCCGGATCCTGCAGGTGGGGCTCGAGCGCCTGACGCTGCCGGCGGAAACCCTGGACGCCACGGTCGCGCGCATGTCCGCCGAGCGTGAAACGGTGGCGGCGGAGCGGCAGGCCGAAGGGGAGCGAGCGGCCGCCGAAATCGTCTCCAATGCCGATCGCGATGCGCGCGTGCAGCGCGCGCAGGCCAAGGCCGAGGCTTCCGCGATCGACGCCAAGTCGCGCGTCGATGCCGCCGACATCTACGCCAAGGCTTACGGTCGCGACCACGAGCTCTATACGCTGCTGCGCTCGCTCGATACGCTCTCGACAGTCATCCACCCAAACACGACGCTGATCCTGCGCACCGACGCGGCGCCGTTCCGCGTGCTGGTGGATGGCCCCGGCCGGAGCGCCGGTACCTTGCCTGCCTCGGCTGGGAAGGAACATTAAGGTGCCGCCGGTTGCCGGCAGCGAGGCGGCTCCCGCAAAGGGTGCCTGGGAGCAGGCGGCCGAGCGTTCCTTCACTTTCCTGTTCGTCGTGGTCTGCCTGCTCGCGGTGGCGTGGATGCTCTCCAATTGCCGGCAGGTGCCGCCCGACAGCCGGGCCATCGTGCTGCGGCTGGGCAGCGTGGTGCGAGTGGAAGGCGCTGGCCTGCTGCTTGCGCTTCCGCGGCCGTTCGAACAAGTGCTCACGCTGCCATCCGCCGACCGGCAAATCGCGTTCACGATCTATGCATTCCAATCCGCAGCTCCGGCGGAGGGCGCGTTCCCTTCCGGTGAAGGCCTGACCGATGCAAGCGGCGCCTCGACGCCGATCAGTCATGATCCGGCGCAGAACGTGTCGATGCTGATGACTGGCGACATGAGCGTCGTGCACTTCGACGCGCGGCTGTTCTACCGGATCACGGATCCCACCGCTTATGTGCTCTGCGCCGACCATGTGGCTGCGGCGCTCGAGCGACTGTTCGTGGCGAGTTCGGTGGCGGTGGCTGCCAGCCGCGACCTCGATACCATCCTGGTGGCGCGCCCCGACCGCGACGCGTACAGCGAAGCGGCACGTGCCGGCAGGGAGGGCCTGCGGCCTGACCTGCTGGCCGAGGTGAACCGCCGTCTGGGCGAGCTGGCGGAGCAGGGCGCGAGCCTCGGGATCACCGTGAGTCGCGTGGATCTGCTGCCCTCGATTCCGGCCGAAGCGAAGCCCGCCTTTGATTCGGTGCTGTACGCGCTGCAGAAGGCGGAGACCGCGACCGCCCAGTCCCGCACCAGCGCCGAGACCATGAGCCAGCAGGCCAATCAGGATCGGGACCGCATTCTGACCGACGCGCAGGCCATGGCGGAGGAGCGGACCACCCTGGCGCAGACGCGCACCGCGGCGATCACGGCCCTGTCCGCGGGCGCGAGCGCCCAAGGCCTGTCCGCACCGATGCTGTCCAACCAGCTCTACCAGGAGCAGGTGGGCAAGCTGCTGAATCGCGCCGGCCGCGTGTTCGCGGCAGATGGGGCGGGCGGTGCGCGTCTGATACTACCGGGCGGAGCGCGCCAGTGAGCACGCTGACGGAGCAACAGGCGCCGGCGGCGACGGACAAGGTGCTGTTGAGCGCCGCCGAGCAGCTCTCACTCGGAACCCGCCTGACCGTCTCGCTGGTCGCTGCCGGCTGCCTGCTGCTGTCGGCTGCGATCCAGATCCTTCGCCCGGCGCAGCGCGATGTCGCCGAGCTGGTCGCGGGACTCGCAGCAGTGCTGGTCGCGGTGCCCGCCCTGACCGCAGCATGGAAGAGTCTGCGCCAGCCTGACCTGCACGGCATCATGGATCAGCTGATTGCGCTTGCGCTGCTGGCGGCGTGGGCGAGCGGCAATCTGGTCACGGCTGCGCTGCTGCCGCTCGTCATGACCATCGGTCATATTCTCGAGGAGCGCTCGCTGCTCGGCTCGCAGGAGGCGATACGCGCGCTGTCCCGCCTCACCCGTACCAAGGCGCGCCGGTTGTCGCCCAGTGCAGCCATCGAAGAGGTGAACGCACAGGAATTGCGCGTCGGAGATCGAGTCGAGGTGCGCGCCGGCGATCTGATTCCGGCCGACGGAATCGTCGAGACCGGGATATCGAGCATCGACATCGCATCGATCACCGGTGAGACGGTGCCGGTGGAGGTGCAGCCCGGAGCGGAGGTCCTCAACGGGACGATCAATCTGGATGGTCACCTGCTGGTCCGCATCACCAAGGTCGGTGCCGAGACCATCCTCGGCCGCGTGGTCGCGCTGCTGCGTGAGGCGGAGCAGGCCAAGCCCCCGATTACCCGCCTGCTCGAACGCTATGCGAATCGCTACCTGATCCTGGTGCTGCTGCTGGCAGCGGGGAGCTGGTTCGTCACAGGTAACACGACAGTGATGCTCGCGGTGCTGGTCGGCTCCTGCCCCGCCGCGCTGGTGCTGGCTGCGCCCGCGACTTCGATCGCCGGCATATCGGTCGCGAGCCGCCACGGTATTCTGATCAAGGGGGCGGCGTTCCTCGAAACCCTGGCCACGGTCGATGCGGTCGCATTCGACAAGACCGGAACGGTCACGATCGGGCATCTGCATCTGGTCGAGGCGCGCCCGGAGCCCGGCGTGACGCTCGAGGAGCTGGTCCGTGTCGCGGGCACACTCGGTGCAGCCAGCAGTCATCCGGTCAGTCGCGCGCTCGCCCCGCAGGTAACCGACCAGACGCGGCTGGAGCTGGAAGACATCCAGGAGACGAGGGGGCTCGGTCTGGTCGCCCGTCACGCCGGTGAACGGGTGGCGCTCGGCCGAGCGGCGCTGTTCGCGCAGCTCGACATAGCCGTATCCGAGCCGCCGACGCACGACGGTCCCATCGCCGGCGTATCGTATGGCTCCCGATTCCTGGGCTGGGTGCTGCTGGCAGACGAGCCACGACCGGAAGCGCTGGAAGCGGTGACCGATCTCGCGCGCCTCGGGCTCAGGCGTCAGATACTGATCACCGGGGACCGATGGCCCGCCGCCCGCCGCGTGGCGGAGGCGTTGCATATCACTGAAGTGCACGCCGAGCTGCTTCCCGAACAGAAGATGAAGACCGTACTGCAGGAAGTGGCGGCCGGCCATCGGCCGCTGGTAGTCGGAGACGGCATCAATGATGCGCTGGCACTGAAGGCCGGAGCCGTTGGGATCGCGATGGGAGGCCAGGGAACGGATGTGGCGCTGGCCTCCGCGGACCTGGTGCTGATGACCAACGATCTGCGGCGCCTCGGCACCTGCATCCGCCTGAGCAGGCGCTGCCGGCGCACGATCTATGGCAACGTGGGCGTCGGGCTGGTCTGGACGATCGCGATCGTCGTCTGCGCGGTCACCGGTGTGCTGGGCGCGAACGGCGCGCTGCTGGCGGCGTTGCTGCAGAATCTCAGCATTCTGATCGTGATGTTCAATGCCGGACGCCTGCTGAAGTTCCAGGAGGTCCTGGCCTAGGCCGCCGTCGGATGCAATTCCTTGAGCGGCACGCTCGCATCGGCGAGACGTTCCGGCGGCACCACGAGGCCCTGGGCCACGAGCGCGCGGCCCTGCACGAAATCGCGCGCCGCATTCACGCAGTCGAGTGCGATCACGTGCCCGCGCTTCAGATAGATGATCGAGAAGCTGCGCTGCGCCGGGTCGCCACGCATCACGTGGGCGTCGTGGCCGGCCGAGAGCCCGACCGTCTGCAGCCGCAGGTCGTACTGATTGGACCAGAACCAGGGCACCGCGTGATACGGCTCGCCCGCGCCGACCAGCGTCTTGGCGACCACGGTGGCCTGGTCCGCCGCGTTCTGCACCGACTCGAGGCGAATACGCGCACCGCCCGCAAACGCATTCTCGTGCCGCGCGCAGTCCCCGATCGCGAACACATCGGGCAGTGAAGTGCGGCACTGCGCATCGACGTCCACGCCGTCACTCCCGGCTGCGCCGGCAGAGCGCAGCGGCTCGACCGCCGGGAGGATGCCGATGCCGACGATCACCATATCGGCATCGAGAAGTGTGCCGTCGGCGAGACGAACTGCGCTCACGTGCCCGTCCGTCCCTTCGAGCGCTGTGACCTGTACGCCGAGACGCACATCGACGCCGTGCGAGCGATGCTCTTGCTCGTAGAAGCGGGATAACGGCTCCCCGGCGACGCGGGCGAGCACGCGGTCCTGGGCCTCGAGCAGCGTGACCTGCTTGCCGAACTTCGACAGCACCGCGGCCGCCTCGAGCCCAATGTAGCCGCCACCGATCACTACCACCTGCCGAGTCACCGGCAGCTCCTTCAGGATCGCATCGACGTCGGCGCGCGTGCGCACTGCGTGCACGCCGGACAGCGCACTGCCCGGACAGGGAAGCCGTCTGGGGCCGCCACCGGCCGCCCAGACCAATGCGCCATAGCCGACCCGGCTGCCATCCGCCAGCGTCACACGATGCGCCGCGGCGTCCACTGTTGTGACGCGCCGTCCGGGCAACAGCTCGATCTGTCGCTGCGCCCATTGCGCGACCGGACGGATCAGGATGCGCTCGAAACTCTTTTCGCCGGCGAAATAGTCCTTCGAAAGCGGCGGGCGCTCGTACGGCGGCTCCGGCTCGTCCCCAAGCAGGCCGACGCTGCCCGCAAACTTGAACTGCCGCAGGCCCAGGGCCGTCTGGGCGCCGCCGTGACCGGCACCGACGATCAGCACGTCGTAGTGGTCCCGCGGCGAATTGCTGGGGCTGTCGGTCATCCTGCGCTCCGTCAGGTCAGTGGGGGCGGGGATTTTCCGTGAGTGCCGTGATTTATGCCATCCGGGCCCGATTTGCTAGGATTTGCCCCGCTTGCGCGCCCGCGGGAGAGGTGGCAGAGCGGTTGAATGCACCGGTCTTGAAAACCGGCAGCCCTTCACGGGGCTCGTGAGTTCGAATCTCACCCTCTCCGCCAAAATCCGGAGGCCCGACGGAGCGCCAGACATCTACGGACGCGGGCGAGGCTTGGCACATCCTATGTTCGCCAGCGCACGGATCTCACGCAAATCGGCCGCCAGAATCCGCCCACTTTCGGTCTCCATTAGCGCATTCAACGCTGGATCCATGTTCGGAGGAATTCCATGAAAATCGGGCTGTTGTGCTCTCTGCTCGCGGTTTCGGTGTCGGTGGCCGGAGCAGACGAAATACAGATTCAAAGTGCAGGGGCCTCGAGCGTCATCACCGTCGGTGGCTTGTATACCAATGCGAACTACAACGGCTGGGATATCACCGTTGTCGCCGGTTCGAACTTCTCGCCATCGCTTACTCCGTACGGGCTCGACCTGTCGGTGCTGGCGAACTGCACCAGCGGGAACTGTCTGACGAACCCATTGGACGTCTTTTACACGGCCCAGGGCTTCACCCAAGTGGTTCCGGCGCTGGGTTTCCAGACGACCTATTCATCCACTCAGACTGGCGCCGGCAACACGAAGGCCATCACCTGGGCGGATAGCACCAACACGCTGTTCGGCGGGGGCATACCTGCGGTACCGGCCGACCACTTGGGCACTGTGGGATCCTTCAGCGCACCAGGTGGGTTTGGCACCGTATCCGGTGGTCCCAGTGAGGGAGCCTCCGCCTACTCGCTGACGATCGAGGAAATCTTCAATGCCAGCAGTGGGGTCACTTCTTTCAGCGCCAATGGCAATCTGACGGCAGCGCCGGTACCGGTGCCTGCTTCCCTGGCCCTGTTGGCGTCCGGACTGCTGGGTGTGGTGCTGCTGCAGCGCCGCTCCAGACGTACCGATCTCCAATAGCCAGAGCGTTCGCCCTCGATCGCTGCCCTTGGCGCGGCCGGCTGGCCGCCTGGCCGCGCCGCTGATACTGTCCCCCGACGGGAGGTCCTCAGAATAAGGACCTAAGGGGAGCAGGACATGGGGCATTTCAAATGGGTCATAGCGGCAGCCCTCGCCCTGCCAATGACTCAAGAGGCCGGCGCACAGACCCAGGCACAGGCCACTACGCCCGCGTCCAAGGCCACCGTGGCATGGGCTGCCAAGCCTGCCCGGCTGCCGCCCTACGCCGGCCCAAACCGGCTGGTATGGCGCATGGCCGACGTGCTGGCGGCGCACCGGGGCAAGCAGAACTGGAGCCAGGAGGTCTTCTCCAGCCGGGACTTCGTCGGGGAGTGGATCTCGATGGCTCCGGGCGTGAGGACCAAGACCCAGTTCTATGCCGATGACCGGGTGTTCTGGGTCGTGGAGTCAGGCCAGATGAGAGTCACGATCGAGGGCGAGGAGCCATTCATCGCGTCGAAGCACTTTCTGGTGCAGGTGCCCAAGCGGCTGCAATACAGCATGGAGACGGTGGGGACCGAGCCCGTCCTGCGCTTCCAAATGAGACCGGCGGGCGAAGCGCCCGACTATCCGCTGACCGAGACGCCCACCCCGGTGAAGGGCGTGCACTACATCCAGGCTGCCTATAGTGGACACGGCGAGTACGACAAGGTGAACGTACCGTCCATCGACTTCGACACGCAGATCGTGAAGGGCGGCGAGAAGCGCGGCGTGTGGATCCGCGATGATCATACCTACGTCACGATACTACGGTCTCTGAGCGGCGCGCCGACGCCTCCCGACACGGTCTGGGGTCACTTCCACGCCAACTTCCCCGAAATCTGGCTGATCATCGAAGGCAGTCAGCAGTTCCTGGTGGAAGGCGAGCAGCTGCTCACCGTCACTGACGGCGACCTCATCAATGCTCCTACCGGCCGTTGGCATCGTGCGATGCCCTATGGCGATGGTCCCTCGACTCGCCTGGCGTTTATTCCCCGCCCGGACAATCTGCACTGGTATCAGCCGGAGCAGGCGACAGGAAGCAACTGACAAACGCGGAACCGAGGATATGAAGAAGAAGTCGGGGGCGCGCCAGGACCGGCCGGCATCCGAGCTGATCTCGAAGCGGATCGCCGATCTTGGGGATTGGCGGGGGGAGACCCTCGGCATGATCCGCCAGCTCATTCACAAAGCTGATCCGGACGTCGTCGAGGAGTGGAAGTGGCGGGGCACCCCGGTCTGGTCGCATGACGGCATCATCTGTACCGGCGAGTCCTACAAGCATGTCGTGAAGCTCACCTTCGCCAGGGGTGCGGCTCTGAAGGATCCCGACCGGCTCTTCAACGCGAGCCTCGACGGAAACCTACGCCGCGCCATCGACATTCATGAAGGAGCAGCCCTGGACGGGGCCGCCTTCAAGGCGCTCGTGCGCCAGGCCGTTGCCATGAACAGTGCGCGCAAGTCTAAGCCCCCGAAGAAGGCTAAATCCTGAGCGAGTCTGCTCCGGAACAGATCGGCGTTGGCGGCTCTACGAAACCAGCTTCCGGAACGTATCGAGTACCGCAGTTCCCTTGAAGGGCTTGACGATCCATCCCTTGACGCCGGCCGCTTTCCCGCGCTCGCGCATGTTCGCACTGCTCTCCGTGGTCAACATGATCAGATTGACCTTGGAGTTTCCGAGTTCGCTGCGGACCTTCTCAGCCATCGTCAGGCCATCCATGTTCGGCATGTTCACGTCGGTCACGACCAGCCGGATGCGTGGATCGGCCTTGAGCTTAGCAAGCCCGTCGTTGCCATCCACGGCGGTAACGACATCGAGTCCGTTGCTCTTGAGAAAGCCGGCGACTTCGTCGCGCACCGTGCCTGAATCATCGACGACCAGTATCTGCGCCATGTGAACCTCCCTTCAAAATAGCTCGAGTTCGCCCGTCTGCTCGACTTCGGCGGCATTCAACTGGATGTCCACCGGGGCCGTGCAGCACATGCAAAGCGTCGCCCGCAGCTGCACCGAACCATTGATGGTAATCAGGTAGTGCGACAGCAGCTGAGGTTGCAACTGCGCGAGGTACGAGATGCAGCGTGCATCCAGGGTATACGGCGTAGACATCGCCAGGTGCGCGAAAGAACGCGAGAACTCGCGGTTCAGTGCGCCACAACACAGGTTGGCGACCTCGTGGAATGATTCATCGATGCCGCGCTGATCGGTGTCCGCGAGATAGTACGAGCGGATCTCCGGCGTGTCGCGAACCTGGAAGATCGTGATCAGCCTGAACGCAAACGAGGAGACGGTGATCAGCACGAGCTGCCCATGGCGCGGATCCGGTTGTGGGTCGGTCGCCAGTGCGATGTCGCACACGTCCGCGCTCGTGCGCACGACCGTGCCGCGGGCGGCACGCTGAAACGCCTGCTCGATATTGCGCTTGCCCTGTTCGCTTAGCACCCGTCCGCCTAGCCGATCTCTAGCCGCAGGTCCCTGACTTGAACCTCCAGACCACTGATTGCCGCCATCATCATCTTCCCGGCGGCCTGAATGTCCTGGAAAGTCGCGGTGGTGATCAGACTGCTCGTCTGCAGGTTCTTTCCGAGCTCGCCGGCAAGCGTCTGCACGCGATGCGCGAGCGTCTTCACTTCGGCTGCGACGGCCACGAAGCCGCGTGCCTCGTTTCCGGCACGCGCGCCCTCTATCGCGGCGTTCAATGAGACCATGATCAGCTGCCGGGCAATGGCATGCATGTCCTCACCTTCAGCGTCCATGCTGCGGTTCTGCGCCATCATCGAGATCATGTCCTGGTGCCAGCGCTCCAGTGCCACGGCGAGCGATCTGAGGCGGCCGACCTCCTGCGCTAGTGCATCGGTGCGCCGATGCAGTCCGGCATTGTCAGGGATGGCGGACACGCGGCCTCAATACGCGTACGCGGAAGGCGGTACGGTGATCACGAACCGGAACGGAGCGAAGCCGAACTCGGTCTCCGAGGACTCCTCGAGTTGCACGCGGATACTTGCGCCCTGCTCCTGGAGAAAGGTGCGCACGGCGTCCATGCCGACCCCTCGCCCAGAAACCTGCGTGACCTCCTGGGCCGTGGAAATCCCGGAGTGGAAAACGACGCCTGCTACTTCGGCCCGGGTCGGCGCCTCGTCGATCCCGATAAGGTTGTAGGTGCGTCCCTTGTAGTACAGCTGGTGCAATGCGAGCCCGCGCCCGTCGTCGCCGATGTGCAGCTCGACCTGCTCCCCATGGCGCACGCAGGCGACACGAATCGTGCCGCGCTCCGGCTTGCCGGCCAGGATCCTGGTGGCCGGATCCTCAATCCCGTGGTCGAGCGAGTTGCGCAGCAGGTGCATGCAGCAACTCTTCAGTGCCTCGGCGAACTGACTCGTGAAGGCAATGTCGCCGTCGATGACCTCGACCGCCGGCGCCGGCTTGTGCAACTCCTTGGCGAGCGAAGTGAGCGAATCGACCGCGCCCGAGATCAGCCGCCCGAGCGGTATCAGGCCAAGCTGGAGGATCGCCCGCCGTAGCTGCTGCAGCTCCGGATCAGGATGAATCGCCGTCAGTGAGGCGGCCGTCGTACGCAGCTCGGCGAGCTGCTCGTTGCTGACGAAGGCTCCGCGCGCCGTGAGCAGATCCGAGGCGCGCCCCTTGCGCCCCAGTGTGTCCTCGCTCACGAACACGTAGCGCGTCATGGCGTCTTCCACGGCCTTCAGCTCCGCAAGCATTGCTGTGACATCCCACGGGGCCTGCACATCCCGACGCAGGCGGTCGTAGGTCTGCTCTGCGCGATGCGCGAACTCGGTGATGTGCGTGAAGTCGAAAGTGCGTGCATTCCCCTTGACGGTGTGCATGTTGCGAAACAGCTGCGCCATCGAGTCCGGGCCGTGCGCGAGCGGGTCTTCGATCAGTCGCCGGTTGGCCGCCAGCTGTTCGGCGGCTGACTTCAGGAACTCGTTGAACCGGCCGATCGACACCTTGATGAGCTGCGAGATGATCTCCAGCTCCTCCTGCTGGTGTGCAGAACTCAGTTCCAGCTCCCGCAGGTGCGTCACGTCCTGCGCGATCAGCAGCACCTTGTCGACGCGACCGTCGTCATTGATGATCGGGCTCCACTCCAGCTGCACGGTCTTGCGCGAGCCGTCGCGCTCGATCAGCTGCATCTCCCGGACCAGCAGGTGCCCATTGAGGGCAAACATCATCTCGTCCTCGCCGAGGATGGCGCCGAGAGCGACCGCGACCTGGTCCTTCGTGTCCTCCCCGAGGGAGGAGCGGCCGAACAGGCTCACGATCAGGTCTTTGCCGGCGAGGTCGTCGAGCGAGAAGATGGTCCTGAGGTAGTTCGAGTACTCGCTGTGGATCACGTTGCCCGGGATCACCGTCGAGACCCCGAGGTTCATGTTGTGCAGCATCGCATTGATGTCGGCGGTCTTCTGACTCAGCTGCAGGGTGCGCTCGGCGACGCGATGCTCCAGGGTCGCGTTCTGCAGCGCGATCACCGACATCATGCGCAGATTGTTGCGGATGAAGTACACCAGTACCGCCATGAAGCCGAGGTTCATAGCCCCGAGCGCGAGTCCCATGTACAGGCGGACGCGGGCGTCGAGCTGCGAGCGCTCGAGCGTGCGCACGAAGTCACCGTAGGCAGTCTCCCGCAGGCCTTTGAGGCGCTGGCCGACCTCGCTGAGAGCCTGGTTCATCCTGGCAGCCATCGGCGCGGCCGTCGCACGGTCCTTGCTGAGATAGGCAATGGATGTCTTCGTTGCCAGTTCCTGATAGGTCTTCAGGTCGGACCGTAGCTGGGTAACGAGCCGACCCTGCACCGGATACAGTCCGGCAATTTCGGCAAAGGTCTGGTCCGCCTGGACGCCGACCTCTCCCGCCTTGGCGATGGTATCCCGGTCGCCGGTCAGAACGACCTGTACGTAGAGCTCCTCGATCTTGTCGAGTCGGACGATGTTCGCATCGAGTCGCTGCAGCAGCGGAAAGTAGGTGTCCTTGATGGTGGAGAGCTGAGCGCTGCCCTGCATTTCCTTGCGTACGCTGTAGGCGCTGAACGCCATGAAGATGACGATGGCCACGCCGACGAGCAGGAAGATCTTGCGCATCGAGTCAGCGCGGTCGCCGG
>CAZGVE010000002.1:112194-117372 GCA_964528845.1 uncultured Steroidobacteraceae bacterium
CGCCGGCGCCGGCGCCGGCATCGGCGCCTACAGGGGCGTCGGTGGCGGTCGTGCCGTCCATTCAGTATTTCCTGAGGACGACGACGCCCGGCGGAGGAGCAGTGGTGACATAGCCGATCGCGCCGGGCGTAGTCTGCACGTAGGCGATCACGTCGGCATCGGTCGACTTCACGGTGGGAGGCGTGAGCCCGTCCCGAAAGCTCTTCATGGTCCACAGCGAGTCATAGCGTCCCGGATTGAGCTGCAGCACCTTGCTGAGGAACTCGCCCTGGCCGGCGTGGTTGTCGAGCGCCCGGATCTTGGTGCCGCCGGCCAGCTGCTTGTCGCCCGTGTAGACGGACGTGATGTCCGCTGGCGTCAGCATCAGCGAGGCGTTCATGATCACGTACACGTCGGCGAGCGACGGTGCCGGCAGCACCGCCACCAGCGCCATTGCACAGCACAGCAGGTACCGGATCCGGTGGGCTTGGAGTTTCATGGCGTTGCGTCCCCTAGAACCGTACCGCGACCTGGAAGTGCATCTCGTTGTAGGCCTGCCCGCCGTCTCGAGTCGCATCGGTATGGTTGCCATCCAGCTTCAGTGCGACCTGGGGCGTGAGGTCGTAGCGCACACCGATGAGTTCGCGCTGGTAGGACTTTCCGCCCTGCAGGTACTGGAAGTAGCCGTCGTCCTGCGACAACCGGTCGGACTCGTAGCGCGCCAGCGGAGTGATCAGTCCGAAGAAGGTGTAGTTCGCCTCCGCGTACCAGGCGCTGCTCGAGTGACTGGGCCCGGATCCGTCATGGGCACGGTTCTGGAAGCCATAGTACTCGCCGAGCAGCTCCCAGTTTCCCGGTGTCCAGTGGAAGAATCCGCCGATCACCTTGACATTGGTCGCGGCGGTCATGACGCCACTGACGAAATTGTCGACCTGCTCGTCGAAACCATGCAGGCCGATCCATAGCGTGTCGAGCGCTCCGCCTCGAAACTCATATCCGAGTCGCCCGCCGAACGCAGTGTGTGCATCCGCATTGCCCTCGTTCTGCATGTCGAGGGCGCCGTCGAGGATACGCTGTCCGTTGCCGAGGTAGGCGTCATAGGTGATTCGGCCAGGTCCGTGGGCAGCTCGACCGGTGGCCCAGAGCCCGTCCATGTGCGCCGGCAGTATTCCGCCGTGGTCCTCGAAGGCGACGAATTGCGGCCGCATGACCGTTGGCTGCAGTTGCGCGCCGTGGTGAAAGGCGGTGTTCCAGTAGCCGTACGGCGTGTGGAAGCGGCCGATCCAGACGGTCACGTCGTCGTTGAACACATACCCGACCTGCAGGCGCTCGATGTCGATCACCGGCTGGCCATTGCTCTCGCCCGGCGCATGCCAGTCGTCGAATTCGACCACATCCTCCATCAGCGCGCGAATGTGATCTGACAGACTGGGTGCGAGATAGAGGTCCAGATTATCGAGCTTGAACCCCGTGTTTCCTTCCGGAGCGTTCTGCTGGCCGGTCGCGGTGTAGTAGACGGAGGCAAAGCCGTGCAGTGCGAGACCCTCGACGTCGGCGCGTGCCGGAGCCTGCAACGCCAGCGCTCCCAGCAGCAGCCACGCGGTGATGCGGGAGGGCCAAAGCGGCCGCTTGAGAAGCTTGCGAGTGCTCACGGTTTGCATTCCCCTGGATCGGATGAAGGACAGGTAATGGACGTCGTCCGGAAGAAGTCCTGATTGCGCGTTGCCCAGTCCAGGCTTCCCGCGATCTGACCGCCGGGCGCGATCCGCAGGATCCTGAAGTCGTGTACAACGTGCTCGTCGTAGCGCCACGACGGGAAGTTGAGGTCCTGCGCGAGCTGTCGTGTCGCTGCGCTGCTGCCAGTGAGAAAATGCCAGTTGGTGCGCAGGAAATGGTGGTGCTGCCGGTAGATCGTCCAGGTACCGGGGCTGTCGACCGCCGGGTCATAGCTGATCACGATCACTTCGATTGGCGTACCGGCGTGATCGGCGCTCTGCTGCAGCTCCTCGAGTCGATGCAGCGCGTAGCTGCAGACCTCGCGGCAGGTGGAGTACGCCATCGTCAGCAGCACGGTCCGGTCGCGCCAGTCTGACAGCCGCGTGCTCGCGCCATGCTCGTCCTGCCATTCGAGCCCGGAATCATCGCCCCACGTCGCAGTGCGCGGTGATGCGGCACCTGTTCCGGGCAGGCACAGTGCCAGCGCGAACGGCACGTACAGCAGCGCGCGCCGTGGCCACGCGTTGCCGAGGCAGGAAATCCAACGCTGGAATGTTGCCGACATGGTCCCGTCCCTTTGCTCAACGCGATGACGGTGCCTGCACGCGCGAGCGAGCTAAGCGGTCATCCTGGTTGAGGCGGGGAGCAGGCCTCGGAGGGCCCGTACGGCAGCCTATCGGGGCCGCACGAGGTGCGCGGCGGAGATTGTGGCCTTCATATCAGTGGGCCGCGTCTCCGCTTACCCAGGATTGTCGGCCGGTTCGGTGAAAACATAAGGTGATTGAAGTCACCGGTTGAAGAAGTCGTAGCGCACCGCGTCCGACGCTGCGACGCAGCGCGAAGCCCCGGGTGGTGTCAGGGGCGCAGCTGCTGACCGCTCGTCTCTGCTTTCCAGATCTCGTTGGCGAGACTCGTGTGATTCTCGGTGCCGACCAGCACCTGGCGTGCGACCTCGCTGACCCGCAGGCGCTGCGAGCGCGAGTAGCTGCGCAGCCGCTCGAATGCGTCATCGCGCAGCAGGTGATAGCGCTCCATCAGGATACCGACCACGACCCCGACCATCCGGTTTTCTTCCACCGAGCTGCTCAGTCTATCGGCATGCTGCGCCTGTCCGGCGGTAGCCCGGGCCTCGCGGTCCGCGATGCTGATCGCCGCTGCGAGGCTCAGCATCTCGACCGGCGCCACGAAGAATCCGCTGGCACCCGCTTCCACAGCGGCCGCCAGCGTCGCGGCGGAATCGCCGCCTGCGATGACCAGGAATGGCCGCTGCGGTGCGCGGGCCGCCGCCGCCGTATCGACCAGCCACACCGCGCCGCCGGAGCTGTGCCACTGCGGGTCGATGTCCGCGGCGCGTTGCACCTGGAACCCGCGCTGTCGCAGGCACGCAATCAGCTCGTCCCAGTGAGCGGCGTCGCTCGCGTCTACCAGGATCTGCGGCGCGCATTGGGCCGCTGGCGGCACGCGGGGCGTTCCCCGCCGCGCTCTCGGTCCGTCTATAGCGTGCGATATGGGGAAAATACTCCTGTGCAGGAGGTCAAGCGCACTGATCCGCCGGCGGCGGCGACACGATCAGCAGGTAATACTCGAGCATGCGCGCCAGTTGCAGGAAATGCTGGCTGGTGTGGGATTTGATGATGTATCCGGCGACGTGTCCGTCGTAAGCGGCCGTGCGGTCCCGATCATTGTCCGATGTCGTGAGCACGAACACGACCGTGCGCTGCAGCGCCGGGGTGTTGCGGAGCTCTCGGATCAGTCCGAGGCCGTCGAGTCGCGGCATGCGGATATCCACCAGCAGCAGATAGGGTGGCTGCAGCCTGGTTCGGCCGTTGGTTCCTTTCAGGATCTCCAGGGCTTCGACGCCGTCGCGGGCCCGTACCACCGGGTTCGCGATCTTCGCGCCGGCGAGGCCGCGCATCACCGTCGCGGCGTCGATGTCGTCGTCTTCGACCAGCAGGATCTTGATCGTCTCCAGGTCCATTCGTGTTCCTACTCGGTGGTCCCGCATGCCGGCCAGTCGAACCAGAAATGCGCGCCGCGCCCGCGCGCAGGCTCGATGCCGCAGCCGCCTCCCATCTTGCCGACAACCTTGCGCACCAGCGCCAGTCCCATGCCGCTGCCTTCCACCGCATCGCGCGGCTGCAGCGTGCGGAACATCTCGAAGATGACACCGTGGTATTCGTTGGCGATTCCGGGGCCGTCATCGATCACCGAGAATCTTGTCCACGCGCCGCGCGGCATGGCCGACACCGTGACCGTGCCACCGGGCCGGTCATGATGCTTGATCGCGTTGCCGATCAGATTGTGCAGCACGAGCTCGAGCGGCACGCGCGTCACGTGGATGCTCTGCAGCGACAGGTCGCAGCGGATCTGGAAGCCCGCGGGAACGTGCAGCGTTGCCGCGATGTCCGCCACCAGAGTCGCCGCGCTGACGGCTGTGCCGGTCGGCTCATCGGCGCGGCCGGCGCGTGCGAAGTCGCGCACGTCGTTGAGCAGCCGATGCATGCGCTCGATGCGCGCCTGGATCAGCGCCAGCCGGCTACGCGTCTCCGGGCACAGCGAGCGGTCGTCCTCAAGGATCCACTGCGCCACCGCCGCCACGCCGGTGAGTGGTGCGCGAAGGTCGTGCGAAGCGGTGTACACGAATTCGTCCAGCTCGCGGTTCATCAGCGCCAGTTCGGCGCTGCTGCGGCGCAGTTCCCGCTCGTGCTGCCTGCGCTCTGAAATGTCACGCATCACCTTGGAAGCTCCGATGATCACGCCTTTGCGGTCGCGGATCGGCGAGATCGTCAACGACACCTCGACCAGCGTGCCATCCTTCCTGCGCCGTACCGTCTCGAAGTGCGCGACCCGCAGGCCGTTCCTGATGCGCTCCAGGATCACCGCTTCTTCCTCGACGCGGTCTTCCGGAATCAGCCGCAGCACGGGCTGGCCGAGCATTTCCTCGGCCGTGTAGCCGAGCAGCCGCTCAGCGCCTGGGTTCCAGCTGGTGACCACGCCGTCGAGAGTCTTGCCGATGATGGCGTCGTCGGCAGAGGCGACCAGCGCAGCCATCTGCTGCAGCGCTTCCTCGGCGCGCCTGCGCTCGCTGATATCGATGATCGAGGCCAGCGTGAACAACCCCTGCGGTGACTCGAGTGGCTTCAGGCCGATCTCGATTGGGACCTCGACGCCGTCCTTGCGCACGCCATACAGTTCACGGCCGGCGCCCATCGGACGCGTCACGGGTTTTGCCAGGAAGCGCGCCACCTGCCCGCGATGCTCGGCGCGGAAATGCTGCGGTACGAGCAACTCAATCGGCCTGCCTATCAATTCCGAGCGCGCGTAGCCGAACATCTGCTCGGCCCTCGCGTTCACGAGGGTGATGATGCCCCCGTGATCGGCCATCACGATCGCATCGGGCGCCCCCTCAACGATGAGCTCGAACCAGTTGATCGACTGCTGGTTCTCAGCAAGTGATGTCGATGTCATGAAGCTAATCCTGCA
>CAZGVE010000002.1:117472-153101 GCA_964528845.1 uncultured Steroidobacteraceae bacterium
TGATCGACTGCTGGTTCTCAGCAAGTGATGTCGATGTCATGAAGCTAATCCTGCACCACATAATGATTCTCGCATGGGAAGCAGTCTCAGAGTGCGAAGCGGCTCGCGCAATGGCATAGGTAGATCTTGTAGGTTGCTGCGAGCCAGCAAGAACAGTTGTTCGAATGACATCTCGGACTCTGCGGATCAGAATGCCATCGAGCTGAGACACACGCGAAGATGCTGGACTGCATCAATCGCGGTGGGGGATTGCGTCACAGTCGCGGCTCGATCCGCGCTGCTTCAGAATTCTGATTTGCGGCCGACATGATCAATACGCACCATTGACGGCGCGCGGAGCCCGAGTGCCCATCGCTTACAACCCGTGGCTCGTTGCGCTCTCGATCGCTGTTGCGATACTGGTGTCCTTTACTTCGCTGCGGCTCGCCGCGAGGGTTGCCGAATCCCAAGGGATCGTCAGCAGGGCGTGGCTGATCCTGGGTGCGATCTCGATGGGGACTGGCATATGGGCCATGCATTTCGTCGGCATGCTGGCTCTCGCGCTACCCATCCAGCTGCGCTACGACGTCGGCCTCACGCTCGCTTCGCTCGGAACGGCAGTAGTGACGTCCGGGTTTGCGATCCGCATCGCGAGCCGCCCAAGGCTTGGTCTGGCGCGCCATCTGCTCTGCAGCCTGATCATGGGACTCGGCATCGTCGGCATGCACTATCTCGGCATGAGTTCGATCAGGATCGTGCCGGCCATCGCCTACGATCGCTCCCTGGTCGCCGCGTCGATAGCGATTGCTTTGACAGCCTCGTACATCGCGCTGTGGTTGACTTTCAGTCTGCGCAGCGGCACGCATCGACACCTGTGGATCGCGCGGCTCGGCGGAGCGGTCGTGATGGGGGTCGCCATCGCCGGAATGCATTACACCGGTATGGCGGCCTCGATCATTCAGCCCGGAGCCTTCTGCCGTAGCGGGGTGGCGCTCAACGATCTCTGGGTCGCAATCTCGGTGGCAGTCGCTGCGCTCGGACTGCTGACGATCACCCTGGTCACGTCCATCTTCGACGCACATCTGGCGGCGCGCGCGCGCCTGCACGCACGGCGCCTGCACCAGGTCAACGAGCGTCTGCGGTACCAGGCTAGCCACGATCCTCTGACCACACTGCCGAACCGTGCACTGTTCATCGAGCGCCTGCGCAAGACCATGGAGTTTCCGGCGACCGAGCCCTCGGCAGTCGCCGTGATGCTGATTGACCTGGACCGCTTCAAGGCGGTGAATGACTCGCTCGGTCACAGCTTCGGGGACGCGATCCTGAGGGAGGTGTCTGCGCGGCTACGCCAGATCACCGGCGGGGCCGGTCTGGTCGCCCGTCTCGGGGGCGACGAGTTCCTGGTACTCGCGAAGGTCGAGGAGACTCGGGAGGTCGCGCGGATCGCCAATCAGATCGTCCGACGGCTGGCTGAGACCTACTGCATCGGTCCGCACGAGCTGTACCTCGGAGCCAGCGTCGGCGTCACGACCTATCCTTTCGACAACTCCGAGGCCGACGTGCTGATTTCCCATGCCGATGAAGCGATGTACGACATCAAGCATAGCGGCGGCAACGGCGTGCGATTCTTCGTTCCCGGCACCAGCGTGTTCACGATGGCGCGCATCGAACTGGAACGCGACCTGCGCCACGCCGTCGAGCTGCGTCAGCTCGAGCTGCACTACCAGCCCCAGGTCGATATCGCCAGCGGACGGATCCGGGGAGTGGAGGCATTGGTGCGCTGGCGTCATCCCCGGCACGGCTGGATTTCGCCCGTCGATTTCATTCCGCTGGCGGAGAGCAGCGACCTGATCGTGGAAATCGGGCGGTGGATCCTCGGCGAGGCGTGCCGGCAGGCGCACGCATGGCATCTCGAAGGTCTGACGGACATCAGTGTGGCGGTCAACCTGTCGGCGCGCCAGTTCAGGCAGCCGGATCTGCTCGCGACCATCCTGAACGCGGTCACGGCCAACAGTCTTGAGCCGAGCCACCTCGACCTCGAACTGACCGAGTCGCTCGTGATGTCCGATGCCGACCGCTCGATAGAGAGTCTCGAGCAGCTGCATGGCGCCGGCTTCCAGATCGCGGTCGACGATTTCGGAACCGGCTATTCCTCGATGAGCTACCTCAAGCGCCTGCCGGTACGCAAACTCAAGATCGACCGCAGCTTCATCAGCGACCTGGGTACCGACCTCAAGAGCGAGTCCATCGTACGCTCCGTGATCGCTCTGGCGCATGGCCTTGGAATGGTGGTGATCGCGGAGGGCGTGGAGACCGCCCGGCAACTCGAATGCCTGCACGACTTCGAATGCGATCAGTATCAGGGCTATCTGTTCAGCCGCCCGCGCAATGCGGCGGACATCGTCGAGCTGCTGCGCCGCCAGCCGGTGCCGCTGGCAGAGCCTGCGGTCTACCAGCGGCGACTGGGGTTCATCGGCTGAGGGGTCATGTAAAAACTCAACAAAAACAATTACTTGATATCTTCAGGGCACGATCCGCAGTTCTCGAGCATCGAGGAGTACCTCGGGCGCAATACCGCACAGTATTATCAGGTCCTGGCCGACGTAGGACAGGGCGCCTGGCATCCGGACTACGACGTACTCCCGTGGCTCAGGTTCTGCCTGACCGCGCATTTCAGGCAGGCGGAGACCCTGTTGCGACGATCCCAGGAATCCGGGCGCCTGTGGAATGAGCTGGAGGCGGAAGTCGGCCGCCGCGGACTGCAGGAACGGACACTGCTCGCGCTGCATGATGCCGCGCGCGGCCATCGCGTCCGCAATGCCACCTACCGGCATGCAGCTGAAATTTCCGAAGCCCTCGCCAGCCGCGATCTCGCAACGCTGGTCGCCGCGGGACTGCTGGAAGCGGAAGGCGAGAAGCGCGGGCGCTGCTACACGGCCGGCGAATGGCTTCGGCGCGTGCGCGCGCAGACGCGCCTGCCGCAGGTCCAGACGGATCCGTTCTCCGGCGCGGTCGTGCGCGAAGAGCCCGCACCTTACGTCGCCACCGCAGGCGCGCTCCGTGCCTGATGACCCACCTGAGAGGCGCACCAGCATGATGACCTCATCCCACGCGAGATTCCTGCTGACGCCGGACACCAGGATCACCTGCCCCCAATGCAGCAGCGAGTTCGCACTTGCCGATGGCTTTGCGAGGAAGGCCCTCGAGAGCGTCGAGCAGGCGAGTGCCGCCGCGCTGTCCATGTTGCGCGAGCAGGAGCGGGCGGACACCGAACGGCAGGCACAGCAGATCGCCGCGGAGCGCGATGCCGCGCACGCCAGGGCGCTGGCCGAAGTGCGTGCGGTGAGCGCCCAGGCGTTCGTGCCGCAGATCGAAGCGCTCAAGCTCCAGCTGGCGGAGAGCCAGGCGCGGATCGCGGCGCTGGATCAGCGCGAGCAGGGTATCAATGCCCGTGAGCGCGCGATCGAGGCCCGGATTGCCGAGGGTGCCGCCCAGCGCGCGGCGGAACTGGTCGCGGGTGAGCGTCAGGGATATGAGCAGCGGCTGCTCGAGCAGTCGGCACGACTGCAGCTGCTGCAGTCCGAGCAGGTCACGCTGCGCGCGGAGCGGCAGCAGCTGATGGACCAGCGCTCAAGTATGGCGCTCGAAGTGCAGCGCCAGGTCGATACGCGGGTCGCGGAACGTGATGTGCTGGTCCGCTCGCAGGAGCAGCAGCGATCGGCACTGGAGAAGGCCGAACTGCAGAAGACGATCGACGACATGGCGGCGAAGCTCAGTGAGGCGCAGGCGAAGGCAGGGCAGGGATCCCAGCAGCTGCAGGGCGAGGTGCTGGAGCTCGCGATCGAGGAAGCGCTACGGCGGCTCTTCCCGCTGGATACCATCGAAGAGGTCAAGAAGGGTCAGCGCGGTGGCGACGTGCTGCAGCACGTTCTGACACGGACGGGGCAGTCCGCCGGCACGATCCTGTGGGAGACCAAACGCGCCAGGGACTGGAGCCCGCAGTGGATCCCCAAGCTCAAGGAGGACATGCGCGCGAGCGGCGCGGCCTTGGGGATCCTGGTGACGATGCCGGGTGCCTTGCCTCGCGACTGGCCCGCTCCGGCGCTGTTCGCGCTCTGCGAGGACGTCTGGGTCACGCAGGCGGCTACGGCGACCGGCCTCGCCGAGGCGCTGCGCGCGGGTCTGATCGACCTGCACCGCCAGCGCGCCGTGTCGGCCGGCAAGGGCGAGAAGATGGAGGCGCTGTACGACTACCTGACCTCCGCGCAGTTCGCGCACAAGCTCCGGGCGGTCTATGACATGTTTCGCAAGATGCGCGAAGAGCTGGAATCCGAGAAGAACGTGACCCAGCAGCGCTGGGCGCGTCGCGAAAAGCAGCTGCAGGCCGGTGTGACCCAGCTGTTGGGCATTGGTGGCGAGATTCAGGGGCTTGCGCAGCAGGAGCTGCCGATGCTGGAGCTGGAACCCGACAGCCCGCCGCCGTGAAGCTGCGGCCTTGGCGGCCGCGACGGCCGCGACGGCGCTTCCGCGCGCCTGCCTCGCGCGCTAGAGTGCGCCCCCGTTCCTACGCTTCATATTCCGGGGGTGTCGCATGTCCGTCTCCATCTATGACTTCTCGCTGCCGATCTTCAAGCTGAACCTGAACAATCTGGCTGCCATCCTCGAAAAGGCGGCCAGCCACGCCGATGCCAAGAAGGTGGACCCGAAAGTACTCCCGCAACTGCGTCTGATTGCCGACATGCTGCCGCTGTCGGCGCAGGTCCAGATCGCCTGTGACGGCGCGAAGGGCGCCGCGGCCAGGCTGGCCGGCATACAGCCTCCGAAGTTCGAAGATACCGAGGCGACGCTGCCGGAACTGCAGGCGCGCGTCGCGAAGACCCTGGAATTCATCAGCAGCATCAAGCCAGAGCAGCTTCAGGGCGCGGAGACCCGAGAGATCGTACTGACTTTTCCGCAGAACACGTTGAAGTTCACCGGCCTGAACTATCTGACGAATTTCGTGCTGCCGAACTTCTTCTTCCACCTGACGATCGCGTACGCACTGCTGCGCAAGAACGGCGTGGATATCGGCAAGCGCGACTTCCTCGGATCGATTTAGGGAGAACCAGCGCGGCGAGTGGCTGTGGACCCGGGCAGCTACGGAGCCGGGTTCGCGGCGCCGGGCGCAGGTAGCTCGAAGCGGCTGAAGAATTCCCACAGCAGCTCACTCGCGTTTATCTCCGTGCCTGGAGTATTCGCGCGCTGCTGCTCGCTCGCGCTACCGGCCGCCGGCGCGGCAGGCGGCGTTCCGCCCGGCCACGCGTGTCCTCCACCCCGGTTACCGGGCAGCTCGGTCCGGTAGAACCAGATCTGCGCGCCCCCCGCGCACTGCGGATAGCGCAGCAATGTCACGTGCGGTGCGGCTTGCTCCACTTCGGGCTGCCCCTCGCAGCGATCGAGCTCGGCCCAGCGGCGCAGCGCAATGGACACGCTATAGGCCCAATAGGGTGCACCCCCGCCGTCATAGGGATTCGTGTGATCGTCGGTGCCATGGAACGTGACGATCGGCAGCGGTCGCTGCGGCTGGCAGCTGGCCGGGTCGGGCTGCGCCGGGTTTTCCGTGGACGGCAGCCCCGCACGAAGCCCGGAGACCGGGGCGATGGCGGCGATTCGGTCCGCCATTTGACAGCCGAGCAGTGATGCCATGCGCGCACCGCCCGACATTCCAGTCACGTAGACGCGCCGGGGATCGATGCAGACGTTCGCCGAGATTTGTTCGATCGTGTCGCGCATGAACTGCACATCGTCGGGGGCATCGTCCGGTATGGCACCACCGCCGGAGAGCGGCACACCGGGAATGTTCCAATAGTGCCGGTCCGGCGCGTCCGGACGCGACACCCCTCCGCTCGGATTGGCCACGACGAAGCCGTGCCTCGCGCCGACGTCCGACAGTCGCGTCGAGACTGCCTGCTGCTCGCCATTGCCGCCGCTGCCATGCAGGTCGAGAACCAGGGGCAGCGCACGATGAGCGGCGGCCGCTGGCGGGACGAATACGCGCACCGGTCGTATCAGGCCGCCAGAGCGCACCGTCACCATATGTCGCCCAGCGCCCAATCCCGCCGCAACGCACGCGTCGCCCGGCTGGATCAGTGCCATGACCGGCACCGGCGCACTGAGTGCCGCGGCAAGACAGACGATCATGCCACGCGTTCCGCTTCGCATCGGCCTCTCCTGCAGCGATGCGGCAAAGCCTACCAGTTCAGCTGCAGCGAGACGTAGCTGCCTTGCTGGCCGGACTTGCCGGCGATGCTGCCGAGGTCGGCGTAGGCGATGGTGAGCGAGGCCCACGGGACGGGCCACCAGGCCAGAAACAGATCCTTGAAATCGTCCTCGTGAAACGCGGACAGGTCGTTGGCCTTGTGCCGGTACTCGCCGCCCAGGACCAGCGTATCGTCCAGGAACACGCCGACGCTGGCTTCGGGCACCAGATGGTAGTCGCCACGGTCACCGCCGAATCCAAGCAGGCCGAGCTGGTTCGCGGCGGTCGCGCGCAGCGTCAGGTCCGCAAGCCACGTGCGTCCGAGTGGTCCGGCGAGCCATATCTTCGTCGCGGCGGCGTAGACGTCGACGCCATCCGCGTGCCGTGCGCCCACTGCGCGTGGCACCAGATCGAAACTGCCGTTGTGCTTGTACTGCACGCCCACTGCAAGCTGGGGCAACGCACCGTCCTGATCGATCAGCGCATCGCCGAACACGCGCAGCTTGGCCCCGATAATGGTCTGGCTGATCGTGGCGCCTGGCACGGTGCTGCCCAACCCAAAGCGTTCGCGGGCCACGGACAGCTCCACGCGGTTGTCGATCCCGACGGCGACGCCGCACGCATCGAGCCGGTAGTCGCGCGGGGCTACGTCGGTACAGAAGGCGCTGCCGCCGGTCTGATCGGCGGTGCCGAGTCCCGCGATCAGGCTCCATGGCACGAGCCCACCGCCGGCGCTGCCCTCGATCTGCGTGACTCCGCCGGTAGCAGCCAGCCGGTCGCCGGCCATGGCCGGTGGCGCGTACTCCATGGCACAGGCCCACAGCAGCACGACCGCGGCCGTACCTGCTGCGCGAACACGGGGAGTGGCCGGGGTCATCCATCCCACGACTGGGACCTGCATCACGTTCGGAAGCGCCACATGATGCCGTAGCGGCCCCGGGCGATCTGTGAGCTGTGACCGATTTAACGCGGCCCCGCGCAGGCTGAACATAGTATGGAAATCCTAGAAGTATCGGGAGCCACCCATGCCAGCCGCGCGCGTCGCCGCCCGCGTACTCGCTCTGCTGCTGTCCATGAATTTCCTCGCGGTCCGCGCCGCAGATGTCCCGCCGGGCTCCACGTCGCTGTATGCCCGCCTGGGAGGAGCGGCCGTGGTTGCCGCCTTCGTTGGCGAGACGATCGACCGCACGGTCGCCGATCCGAGGCTCCGTCGATCCTTCCAGGGCAGCAACCTGCGACGCATCAAGCGGCTGTTCGCGGAGCAGATCTGCGCGGTGGCGCAGGGAGGGTGCGACTACAGCGGAGACTCGATGCGGGCAGTGCACGCCAATCATCACATCACCGAGGCGGAGTTCTACGGCGTGGTCGCGATCCTGCGTGCGTCGATGCGTGCACACGGAGTCCCGCTGCGCGAGCGCAATGAACTGCTCGCACTGCTGGCACCCATGAAGCGCGACGTCGTGGAGCCGTTCGTCCCGGCTTCGCCGGTGACTCCATGATTCGGGCCCCTATCCGTATGCTGGCGTCGGCGGCCGGATGGATGGCGCAAGGCGTGCTGGCGGCGACCCTTCACGTGCAGGTGCACGACCCGGAGGGGCATCCGGTGGCGAATGCCGCGGTCTATGCCGTTCCCGATCGGCCGGTGGACCGCGAAGCGACCCCTAAGGCCATCATCGACCAGGTGAATCGACGGTTCGTGCCGCGCATCCTGGTGATCCAGGCGGGCACGTCGGTATCGTTCCCGAACAGCGACAACATCCGGCACTCGGTGTATTCATTCTCGCCGCCGAAGATCTTCACGCTGAAGCTCTATTCGGGCGTGCCGGCGAGCCCGGTCGTGTTCGACAAGGCGGGGATCGTCGTACTCGGCTGCAATATTCACGACTCCATGGTCGCCTGGGTGCTGGTCGTCGACACCCCATTCTTCACCCATACCGACGGCTCCGGTGCCGCCGCACTCGCGAACCTGCCGCCCGGCCGCTACACCTTGCGCGCCTGGAGCAATTCAATGCGCCAGGAAGCTCCGGGCGAGCCGCTCGACGTAAGCGCCGAACCGTTGCCGGTGCGCACGCTCGAGGTGCCACCCGAAGCACCGGATCCACCGGACTCGATGTCGATGAACGCGCAGATGGAAGGCATGGTGCACTGATGCGCTTCGACAGCCTGCGTGTACGGCTGGTGCTGTTCCTGGTGGCACTGCTGGGAGTGGTCCAGATCACCGCGTTCGTGCTGATCAACGCGGCCGCCACCAGTGCCGCACGCGCCAAGATCGACGACGAACTGTCGGTCGGCGAGCGGGTATTCGCGCTCGAGCTGCGCCAGGGCGCGGAACGTCAGCTCCAGGCCGCGACGGTGCTGGCCTCCGACTTCGCGTTCCGCGAAGCGGTCACCACCGGGGATGTGCCGACGCTCGCCTCGGCGCTGCAGAATCACGGCGCGCGCATTCGGGCCGCGGCGCTGTTCCTGGTCGACCTCGACGGGAAGATCGTCGCCGATTCCCTGCCCGCATCGATGCATCAGTCCTACGACTTCGCGAGCCTGCTTGCCGCTGCGCGCGCCACGGGCGACTCGACCTCGATCATGATGATCGGCGATCACGCGCTGCAGCTGATTGCGGCGCCGGTGCGCGCCCCCATACCGGTCGGCTGGATTATCGTCGGCTTCGCGCTCAACGAGAGCGTCGCGCAGGAGCTGCGCGCGCTCACCGGTCTGAATGTTTCCTTCGCATTCGAGGCAGCCGGGAGCTGGCGCCTGCTTGCCTCGACGCTGCCCGCGCCGCAGGTCCGCGCGCTGCAGGAGCGGCTGCCCGCCTATGACGGCGCCGTGCAGCTGCACGAGCTCGCGATGCCGGGTGGTGAACACCAGGTGCGCCTCGTGCCGATTGGCGGGATCGCCGGGCGTCACGTCGTCGCGGTGCTGCAGCGACCGGTCGCCGACGCGATGGCTGGCTTCGCGACTCTGCGCATGACGCTGCTGGGCCTGGGCGTGGTGAGCGTGGCGCTGTCGATTGCCGGCAGCGTGCTGATCGCGCTCGGGATCACACGACCCCTGCGCTTGCTGCTCGACGCGGTCCGTCGCATCCGGCAGGGTGACTACGCGGCACCAGTCGATGTCCATCGGCGCGACGAGATCGGCGTGCTGGCCCAGGGCCTCGATCACATGCGCGCCGGCATCGCCGAGCGCGAGCAGCGCATCCTGCGGCTGGCTTACGAGGACGTACTGACGCTGCTGCCCAATCGGGTACAGTTCGCCGATCAGCTCGCCCGACGGATTGCCCAGTCCCGTGAGCAATCGCAGCACTTTGCGGTTCTGGTCATGGACCTGGACCGGTTCAAGGAGATCAATGACTCGCTGGGCCATGGCGTCGGCGATCACGTGCTGTGCGAGGTGGCGACCCGCCTGCACGGCATGCTCGGCGGTGCCGATGCCGTCGCGCGCCTTGGCGGCGATGAATTCGCGGTCCTCGTGGGGGCGGGGCGTGCTGGTCGTGCCACCGAAGTGGCGGCGGCGATTGCCGCCGTGCTCGAGGCTCCGATCCTCTACGAGGGACAGCCGCTGGATGTCGGCGCAAGCATCGGCATCGCGCAGTTCCCGGAGCACGGCGCGGACGCCGAGGTGCTGATGCGCAATGCCGACATCGCGATGTACGTGGCCAAGCGCTCGCGCTCAGGGCTGGCGGTCTATGACGCGTCCTATGATACGAATCAGCAGGAGCACCTGTCGCTGCTGGGTGAGCTGCGGCGCGCGG
Source organism: uncultured Steroidobacteraceae bacterium (assembly GCA_964528845.1). Lineage (GTDB taxonomy): Bacteria > Pseudomonadota > Gammaproteobacteria > Steroidobacterales > Steroidobacteraceae > FEN-1191. Next base: position 127,438 of record CAZGVE010000002.1, read on the forward strand.
TCGAGCGTAATGAACTGCAGCTGGTCTACCAGCCCAAGGTCACGCTGGCTACGGCGCACACCGGAGCCGTCGAGGCCCTGCTGCGATGGCAGCACCCGACGCGCGGCATGGTACCGCCCGTTCAGTTCATTCCGTTCGCCGAGCACACCGGCTATATCAAGGCCCTGACCCGCTGGGTACTCGCGGAGGCGATACGGCAATGTGGAGCGTGGCGTCGCGAGGGGATCGATCTGCGCATAGCAGTGAATCTGTCGGCGCGCGACCTGATGCATCGCGAACTGCCGGAGTACATCGAGGGCCTGCTGCAGCAGCATGCCGTGCCGGCGCAGCGCATCGGACTCGAGATCACCGAGAGCGGCTTCATGGAGGATCCCGTGCATGCGCAGCGGGTGCTCGAGCGGCTCTCGGCGATGGGTTTGCAGCTTTCGGTCGACGACTATGGAACCGGTTATTCCTCGCTGTCCTATCTGATGAAGCTGCCAGTCGATGAGCTGAAGATCGACCGCTCCTTCGTGTCGAACCTGTCCGATGACAGCAGCCTGCAGACCATCGTACGCTCGACCATCGAGCTCGGGCACGGCCTCGGGCTCAAGGTCGTCGCGGAAGGGATCGAGGACGCCCGCACGTACGCACTGTTGCGCGAGCTGCGGTGCGACTCGGCGCAGGGTTACTACATGAGTCCGCCGCTGGCCCCGGACGCGCTGCGCGCGTGGCTGCAGGGCGGGCAGATGCCGCGCGACCTGCGCCCGCCGCCGACGGAACAGCTTCAGTCCCGACAACAGCTTTCACTCGCAGCTCCGCTCTCTCGGGTATAATCGCCGCAAAAGGGGGGCAGTCCGACCGTCGGCTGTACCCCGCTCCATGTATAAGGAATGGCTGGTGGGCCGGGGGAGATACGGCGTGAGCGTGATTCGCACTGCGGCCCTGTGGCTGGCGACGGTAGTGGCTGCGTGGCTGGTGACGACGGCGCCGGCACTTGCCCAGGAGGATCCTTCCGGCGAGTGGCGCGCGCTGTACCACGAGGATTTCTTCGAGCGGATGCCGGGCCCTGACGTCGCCGATTATCTGGGCATTCCGATCAACGCCGCCGGCCGCGCCAAGGCCGATGCCTGGACCTCTTCGCTGCTGGAGCTGCCCGAAAACCAGTGTCGACCGCACCCGTACGATTATTCCTGGCGTGGCCCGTTCAGCATGCGCATCTGGGCCGAGGTGGATCGCTACACGCAGAGCCGCATTGCCTACCACGTGCACGGTCAGTGGCAGCAACCGGAGAAGACGATCTGGATGGATGGCCGTCCGCATCCGCCCGAATACGGACCGCGCAGCTGGCAGGGGTTTTCGACCGGCACCTGGGAGGGTGATCACCTGCATGTGATCACGGATCACCTGCGGGAAGGCTGGCTGCGGCGCAACGGCATGGACCGCAGCGACGATGCGACCATCAGCACGCACATCATGCGCCACGGCAACTACCTGACCGTCGCAGTGATCGTCTACGACCCGGTCTATCTCGCGGCGCCGTTCATACGGACCACCGACTACTCGGCCGATCCGCAGCAGCATATCGATCCTTATCCGTGCGAGCCGCAGGTCGAGGTGTATCACGAGCCCGGGACCGTGCCGCACTACCTGCCCGGAACCAACCCGTTCCTGGCCGAGTGGGCACAGCGCTGGGGAATTCCGCCGGAGGCCGCGCGTGGCGGGTTGGAGACGATCTATCCGGAATACATCAAGAAAATGGCGACGATGCCGCGGCTGCCGCGCCCGAAAAAGATCCATTACGGAGACTAGCCCTAAGGCATCTGCCTTGCGCGAATTCACATGAATACCCGATTCCTGCCCACACCGCGGACAGCCAGACTGCTGTCCATCCTGTCGGCCGCGACCGCACTCGGGATCCTCGCCGCGGCTCCGTGCGTGCGCGCGCAGGACGCGGAAGGCTCCACGGCCTATCCCGGAACCCTTTCCCCGGCTCAGCGCAACCAGTTGCTCCAGAATGGCGATGGGGAAGTGCATGCGCTGCTGGTGCGCCAGGGGGACCTGTATCCCGAACCCGAGGCCAGTATCTACGTGCTCGTCGGCGCCGGCGGCAACATCACGGTGCAGGTCGGCAGCAATGGCATGCTGCTGGTCAACTCAGGCAAGGCCAGCATGAGTGACAAGGTGCTCGCGGCGATCCACTCGCTGTCGGCGGAGCCGTTGCGCACGATCATCAACACCGATGTCGATGTTGAGGATTCCGGCGGCAACAAGGCGATCAGCGCCACGGGTCAGTCCGTGACCGGCGGGGACGTCACCAACCTGATCGGATCTGGTTCCGCGGTCGCGAGCGTGCTCTCCACCCAGGAGGTGCTCGACCGGATGAGCGCGCCGGGAACGGCCGATTCCCAACCGCAGGAGGCGTGGCCGACCGATACCTATACGTTGCCGACGAAGGACATGTGGTTCGATGCTGAATCGATCAGGCTGTTTCACCAGGCAGCTGCGCATTCCGACGGCGACACCATGGTCTACTTCCGGCACTCCGATGTCGTTTGCACGGGGGATATCTATTCGACCACCGGCTACCCGGTGTTCGACGCCGCGCGGGGCGGCAGCATCCAGGGCATCATCGACGGTCTGAACCGGCTGGTATACGAGATCATGATTCCCGCACAGCAGAACGATGGTGGAACTGTAGTCATTCCCAATCGCGGTTACGTCAGCGGCTACTCCGACGTGGTCTTCTACCAGGAGATGATCATCATCATCCGCGACCGCATCCGCAGCATGATCGCCAAGGGCATGACGCTCCAGCAGGTGCAGGCCGCGCGCCCGACCTTCGAATTCGATCCGCGCTACGGTTCGACGACCGGTCCGTGGACCACCCGGATGTTCGTCGAAGCGGTGTACAACAGTCTCAAGGCTACACCGAAGGCGCGAACCAGGACGGAGCCGACCGGACCATGAACGCACATCGCCCCGGGCTTCCCCTTTGCGCAGCGATCGTTGGCCTTGCCGTCAGCATCGGTGGACCACAGCTTGCCCGCGCGGCGGACGCGCCGCCGCCGGAGCCGCGCGCACAGGCGCCGCTCGAACTGACAGGCTATTGGGTGTCGCTGGTCACCGAGGACTGGCGCTTCCGGATGCTGGTGGCCGATCCCGGGGATACCGAGAACATTCCGCTCAATCCCGACGGTCTCAAGGCCGCGAAGGCCTGGAATCCCGAGCAGGCGAAGGCGGACACGGGTAACGCGTGCCGCGCCTTCGGTGCCGCAGGCCTGATGCGCATTCCGGGCCGCGTGCACATCAGCTGGCAGGATGGCAGCACGCTGCGAGTGGATACCGATGCGGGGACCCAGACGCGCCTGTTTCATTTCGGGGGTACTGCAGGGGCCGATGAGGCATCGTCCTGGCAGGGGTATTCGGTCGCGAGCTGGGAGGGACTCGCACCGCGACGCCGACCCTCGGTACAGAAGCTGGCCAACGCCGCTGGAGCGGCGTCGGGCGGGCAGGAGGGATACCTGCAGGTCGTGACGACGCACCTGTTGCCTGGCTACCTGCGTACCAATGGCGTGCCGTACGGTGCCGCGACGCACCTGCTCGAGTATTACGACACGATCAAGGAAGCCAATGGCGATGAATACCTCGTGATCACGACGATCGTCGAGGATCCGGAGTATCTGAACCAGCCGTTCGTGACCAGCAGCCATTTCAAGCGGGTTGCGGACGCGGCTGGATGGGATCCCACGCCCTGCCGCGCCGACGAGCCGCGCTAGGGGAGATAGTCCGGCAAGGCGGCGACTCAGGCTGCCTGCGATGCTGCGCCGACTGGTACCGCGATCTTTCCGCCGGCGCTTTCCACGAGACCCGTATGGCCGGCTCTGGTGGGCCCGCCTCGGATTCCAACCGGATGAGTTCCTGATCCTGGGTTTCGACCCCAGGGTTGTGCAGGTCATTGAAAACATGAGTGATTCAAAAACTCAGGTACCCGATTTTCCCCAGCTGGCCTCTAAGTGATAGGCAAACCGGAATTCCTTCGTTTGCATCCATGAACAGGCGACAGGGGGCTTGGGTCGAGCGGTTCTTCTCGCAACACGGGAAGGCATTGGAGGCGTTTTTTCGTCGACGAATTCGCATAGTCCCCGACGCACCGGACCTGGCCCAGGAGGTCTACGTGCGCATGCTTCGGGTCAAGGACGCCGACGCCATTCGAGACCCGGAGCTTTATCTCTATACGGTGGCCAACAATCTGGTGAAGGAGAACGCGCTTGCCGACAGCAGGCGCAGCGCCTGCGAGGACATCGACGATTTTGCGATACAGGAACAGCTGGGACAGCTGCCGTCATTCGATGGTGATATCGACACCGAGGTGCGCTCGGAGCGCCTTCGGGAAGTGCTCGCGCAGCTATCGCCCAAGTGCCTCGCCGCCGTTGTCCTGCAGTATCGCGACGGACTGAGCTATCAGGAGATCGGTGCGCGCCTCGGTATCTCGACGCATATGGTCAAGAAATACATCAGTCAGGCTCTCCGCCACTGCAGACGCCGGATGGAGAGCTTGAGATAGCTTATGGGAATCGTAGACCAGCGGGTTCGTTCAGCAATTGCTGAGGAGGCGCTGGAGTGGTTTGTGCGCAATCGCGGCGGCATGCTCTCCAACGACGAGCGGCCCGCCTTTTCAGCATGGCTCAAGTCCTCGCCGCTGCACGTCGAGGAGTACCTGCGGACTGCGGCGATGGCACAGCACCTTCGTTCTGCGATCGCTACGATGGACGTCGATCTCGCCAGGCTGCTCGGCGATGCCCGTGACGCAGACGGCGGAGAGGTCATACTGCTCCGTGGACTTTCAACGCACGGGGCCGACGTCTCCAGGACATCCTGGCGTAGGCGGGCCAGTCGGCTGGTAGCTGTCGCCGCGGCCGTCGTCGCCGTCGTCTGCGCAGGAGCGATCCTGGTGGCGCGCAATGCGCGGCTTCCAGGCCTGCAAGCTGAGTTTGCGACCGCCCACGGCGAACAGCGATTCTGGAGGCTGCCGGATGGATCCGGCATGGACCTCAATTCCGATTCGTCCGTGCTCGTGCGTTTCGACAAGCACGAGCGCGTCGTGAAGATCGCGCGCGGCGAAGCGCTGTTCCAGGTCGCTCACGAAAGCGCCAGGCGATTCCGGGTGGTCGCCGGGGAGACTGACGTGATCGCCGTCGGTACCGAATTCGAAGTATTGCAGCAACCAGGCAGCACGCGCGTGACCGTTGTTCACGGAAGGGTCAGCGTGGTTGCCGATACTCCGGCGCGCGTCGCGACGAGGGCGGTGTCCCCATCCCAGGAACTGTTTGTGAAGGCGGGGGAGCAGGTTCAAGTCGATGGCCACGCCGACGTATCGAAGCTGGCCGTGGTTCCGGCGAACGTGCCGCAGGAAGTGGCGTGGGTACAGCGCAGGATCACGTTCGACGAGCAGCCGCTGGGGAACGTGGCTGCTCAATTCAGCCGGGACAGCGGAGTTACGATAGAAGTGCAGGGCGGTCGGCTGCGCGAGTTGCCCATCAGCGGTGTGTTCAACGAATACGATGCCGAATCGTTCCTCGCTTTCATCGGGCGACTGGATAACGTGGAACTGGACAGGACCGATGACCATGTCGTGGTCCGCGAGAGGTCTGGCCAATAGGCAGCTCCACGATCCGGGTATTCATTGACTAAGGGGGGAATCCTTGGCCCTGATCCGGGCTCCAAGGACATACGGATCGAAACGCGGTCGATGCCACTGGCTGCGATGAATGAGCGCGTGCCAGCCTTCCTGACGCGCAATTAATGGTAGCCATTGTCGAGCATGACCCCTCTTCACCCATATCAGGAACTCGAGATCGTGCGGCCGAGCCAGCCGGCTGGGGCCCGGACGACACGGAGGGGGATATGCGTGACGCGCCGCATTGCTGTCATTGGTGCCGCACTCGGCCATTGCCTCGGCAGCATGAGCGCGCAGGCGCAGCCCGTGCCGACGCCATTCGTGTCGATTGCGCCCCAGCCCCTGGCGCAGGCGCTGGCCACGTTCGCGAAGCAGACGGGGCTGCAGATCGTGTACGTGTCCGGGAGCATCGCCGGAGCGACTTCCAAGGGTGCGCCCACCGGGCTGTCACCGGCGGAAACACTGTCCCGGCTGCTCGACGGTACGGGTCTCACATTCGAGTTCCTGAACCAGCGGACGGTGCGCATTTTTCGAGGCAAGGCGGTACCGCAGGTAACGGTGAGCCCCGGTGGAAGCGCTGGGCAGAGTCCAGAAGGCACGACGACGGCCTCTCCGCGCCCCGACGCCGCCAACAACAATGCCATCGATGAAAGGAAGGAGGGGAACACCATGACATCGACGACCAAGCACCTCGGGTTTCTGGGCCGCATTTCCGGCCTGCTGGCGCTATGCGGGCCGCTGCTCTCGGTCAATCCGGCCTACTGCCAGCAGGTCCAGGCCACGCAGCCCAGCCAGCCGGATCAGCTTCAGGAGATCATCGTCACCGCCCAGAAGCGCGAACAGAGTCTGCAGGACGTTCCAATCTCGGTCACCGCGGTGGACGGGGATACCATTTCCGGTGAGGGATTCGTCGACATCCAGGAACTGTCCAAGTTCGTGCCGAATCTGTTCATGCGCAACAACCTGACCGGCCAGCAGATGGTGATCCGTGGCATCGGGACGGGGGTCGACAACGAAGGCTTCGAGCAGGCGGTGTCGCAGTTCGTCGATGGGGTCTATTACGGCCGGGCGACGCTGGACCAGAACCAGGTCTTCGACGTCGACCACGTCGAGGCCGTCCGCGGACCGCAGCCGACTTTTGCGGGGCAGAGCTCGACCGCAGGTGCGGTGAGCACGTTCAATCGCCGGCCGGGCAAGACCTGGGAAGGCGACACCAACGTCTCCTATGGCAAGTTCGGTGAACTCTCGCTCGATGGCGGCATCGGCGGCCCGATTACCGACACGCTCGGCGTTCGGCTATCCGGGCGCTATTACACGCTGCCAGATACCGACTATCACAACTGGAACGGCGCGGCCGTCGGTACCAAGAAGGACCAGGCGGCACGATTGATCGCGACCTGGTCGCCTGCCACTTCGGTCGATGTGACGTTCAAGGCCGAACACCAGAACATCCTGAACAACGGCGAGGGCGGTGGACCTTCGCAGTGCGACACGAACCCGGCCACCAGCGTCTCCAATGGCTTCCTGTTTCCGGGCTTTCCCGCAGCGTGCGCGCTGGACGTGAAAGTACTGGGCCTGGACCTGAACAACCGCTACGAGGCGTACCAGGGCGGATTGCTCGATGCCCGCGCGGCGCTCGATTGGCTCAATGCAAAGAGCGGTGGCACTGCGGCGAATCCGGTATGGGGCACCACCGGTGTGTCGGTGATTCCCTACGGCCTCAACCTCGTGCACGAGTTCAACCAGCCTGAGGACCGTCAGTACATTTTTGATGTGTTCATGGGCAATGTCGTGTGGCGCTTTGGCGACCTGAGCCTCAATTCCACTACCGCATACATGCACTACAACAAGCATTACATCCTGGATCCGGACTACAGCGCGTTCGCGCTGTTCAGCGATCATCGTGCCGAAACCTTCAGCCAGTTCTCGCAGGAGTTCCGGCTGAGCTCCGCGGCAGATCAGACCGTGTCATGGATGGTCGGTGGCTATTTCCAGCGCCACCGGCTGGATACCTCCATCGACATCTACGGACCGTGGACCTTCGGTGCGCCATTCCTGCCGGCCAACGCCGTGGCGGCGAGTTTCGGCGGCACGCTGTATGAGTCCTCGACCTGGCTCAGCGCGTTCGCCGCGGCCACCTGGCACGTCACCGACAAGTTCCGGTTGAACGCCGGCGGCCGCTACCAGAATGTCGGCAAGGACGGCTTCCTGCCGCCCTCCTATGCGTATCTGACCTCGGGTGCCACCGGTTTTGGTCCGCAGCAGCCCTATCCGAATACCGCCCCGGCCACCGGTGCGGAGCGCGACAGCCGGGCCGATCCCGAGCTCAGCGTGCAGTGGGATATCGTGGATGGCGTGATGGCGTATGCCAAGTACGCCAGCGCGTTCAAAGCCGGCGGTTTCGTGATGTCCCCGATCTTCTTCGGTGGATTGCCGAACCCGTTCACGTACAAGCCGGAATACGCGAAGGGCTATGAGGCGGGCGTCAAGACCACGCTGCTCAACCACCGCCTGGAAGTGAACGCGGACTACTACTACACGAAGTACACGGATCAGCAGGTCAGCGTCTACAACTCTCCGACCAACTCGTTCATCACGGCCAATGCCGGCGAGTCGCACACGCAGGGCCTGGAGTTCGATGGCCGGTGGCTCGTGACCCGTGGCCTCACGATCCGCTTCGACGGCACCGTCGGCGCCGAGGCCAAGTACGACAAGTTCGAAGGGGCCTCCTGCAACCAGCTGGAAGCGGCAACGGAGCCCGCCGTGTGCGCGAAGGGCGTCAGCCGCGACGGAGTGTCGCTGCCGTTCAGTTCCAACTGGTCGATCGGGATAAATCCCGAGTACCAGTTCCCCATCAGCAGCAGCCTGGTCGGGAAGGTGAACCTTAACTTCATCCGGGACAGCGGCTACAACATCGAAGACGACCAGGATCCGCGCAATCACCAGCCGGCCTACGATCGCATCGACGCGCGCATGTCGTTCGGACCGGAGAGCGGTGCCTGGGAGCTGGGACTCTACGGACGCAACCTGTCCAACGAACGGATCCTGCTGCAGAATTATACGAACTTCGATTCCCAGTCGCTGACTCCGCCGGCAGCGGGAGCGACTTACTACGGTCCCTGGGGACCCAACCTCGATCGGGGAATCACCTTCGGCGTGCAGTTCAGCGCCCGATTCGGCGGCAAGATCTGACGCTCTGACGGTCTGATGTCCCAAAGCGCTGCGGTGCCGTGAGCGGCACCGCAGCGCCCCTTCGAGCTGCTCCCGGCGCGCCTGGCGGCCCGGCTGCAAGAAATTTCCAGCGCTTCCGCATCCATTGCGCCCCCTCGCTCCGTAGAACGGAGCATGAGGCATGCCGTGCCTCTCAACCATCCTTGAGGGGGAGACCATCCATGAAGCGCAGTTCGACACCCTGGCTGATCCTGTCCTCGATCGCAATGGCGAGCGCCGCCGGCGGCGCGTACGCATCGAGCCACCGCGAGGCGCCATTCATCACGACCCATCCGAAGGTGGATGGCAGCGACTTCTACCTGTTCCGCAGCTACGAGCCGGGACGGTCGGGGTTCGTGACGATGATTGCCAACTACCAGCCACTGCAGGATGCGTACGGTGGCCCCAACTATTTCTTCATGGATCCACAGGCCCTGTACGAGATTCATGTGGACAACGACGGCGATGGCGACGAGGACCTGACTTTCCAGTTCCGCTTCAATGAGCTGCGCGAAGGATTGACGGTCAATGCCGGCGGCAAATCCATTCCTGTGCCGCTGACCAACATCGGTCCGGTCACTAGCACCAATAGCGCCGCGCAGAACGTGATCGAGAGCTACACGCTGACGTTGGTGCGGGGCGACCGGCGCCACGGGCAGGCGATGGCGATCCACGACGCGGTCACCGGGAGTGCGAGCTTTGCCAAGCCGCTGGACAACATCGGTGCCAAGTCCATCCCGGACTATGCGGACTACGCCGGCAGCTTCATCCACACGATCACCATACCCGGTTGCAATACGCCGGGCCGGGTGTTCGTCGGACAGCGCATGGACGGGTTCGTCGTCAATCTCGGCGAGACCTTCGACCTGGTGAACATCAAGTACCCGGTGCAGGAACTTGCGCCGCCGGGAGTCAACGCTCGCAATGACGAGCCCAACAGCCTGGCAGACAAGAACGTCACTTCACTCGCGCTCGAGATCCCGATCGCGTGCCTGATCCACGGCACTGATCCGGTGATCGGGGCCTGGACCACCGCCAGCCTGAGGCAGGCTGAAGTGCTCAACTCGAGACCGCAGAGCGATAAGAGTGTGTCGAGCGTCGGATCGGCTGCGAATGCGACCGGACCGCTCATCGCGGGCGGCGCGTGGGTGCAGGTTTCCAGGCTCGGCGCACCGCTGGTCAACGAGCTCGTGATCGGTCTGCCCGACAAGGATCGGTTCAACGGCTCGCATCCGAGGGACGATGCGCAGTTCGCCGACTACGTGACCAATCCTTCGCTTCCGGTGCTGCTGCAGGCGCTGTTCGGAGGCGCCGGCGTGCGGGCCCCGAACGTCTACCCGCGCAACGATCTGATCGAAGCCTTCCTGACCGGGGTGCCCGGGCTGAACCAGCCGGCGCACGTGAGGCCGTCGGAACTGCTGCGGCTCAACACGTCGACGCCTGCGGCGCCGGTCAGTGCGCAGAACGATCTCGGCGTGCTCGGCGGCGATCTGGCCGGATTTCCGAACGGCCGGCGGCCCATCGATGACGTCGTGGACATCGAATTGCGGGTCGCGATGGGTGTACTGCTCGCGCCCTTCGATGGCAGCGCCAAGGATCCGGACCCGGCGTCCGATGCCTCGCGCCAGCTGCACTACACCGATGGCGCGGAGCCCAACGCGGCCAACTACCCGGGCGTATTCCCGTACCTGATGACGCCGATCGCCGGCTCTCCGAACAGCGCGACCAATTGAGGAGCGAGCAACCATGCATACCAGGACACTCCTGCGAGCCAGTGCGATCCTCGGCGGAACCCTGCTGGCCGCCGGCTGCGGCAGCGACGCGACGGGTCCCGCGACATCGGGTCTCACGCAGTCCTCACAGACGCTTGATGCTGCGCAGGTACTGAATGTCGCGCAGACGCCCACGGAGAGTGCCGACGCGACGGCGGTCGACGACGGCGCGCTGATCGTGGCCGATGCCGGCGATGAGACCTCTGATCCGATTCCCGTCGGATAGCCATGCGTCGCGCGTTCCTGGCGCTTGCTCTGTGTGCCGGCGCCGGGCTGGCTGATGCCAAGCCCTACGTACCGGCAAGCGATAGTCAGGTGCTCGCCGAGCTGCCGGCCGGCGCGCGACACTCGGCGCTCGCGGCCCGGCAGCTGGCGCAGGCGAGGCTCGATGTCGCGGTGCCGCTGGCGCAGTTCTATATTGGCCAGGCTCGTGGCACCGGGGATCTGCGCTTCCTCGGCTATGCCGAGGCGGTACTGGCCCCGTGGCTCGCGCTTGCGGAGCCAGATCCGAGTGTGCTCGTGCTGCAGGCGACACTGCAGCAAAGCCGGCACGAGTTCCAGGCGGCGCTCGCCACCCTGGAACGGGCGCTGCGCGCCCGTCCGGCCGATGCGCAGGCGTGGCTGACGCGAGCGACCGTATTGCGTGTGCTGGGGCGTTACGCGCAAGCCGAGGACGCCTGCACGCAGTTCGCACTTCAGGCGGATGCCGGCTTAGCCCTGATCTGCGCGCAAAGCATCCGCGCGCTGCGCGGCGGCCTCGAGGACGCCTATGCGCGCCTCGAGGCGCTGCCGACGCAGGGCATGCTCGATCCCGAGCGTGCCTGGCGCGATTCCGAGCTCGGCGAGATGGCGGTACGGCTCGGCCGTGACAGCGATGCCGAGCACTGGTTCCGCGACGGTCTGGCGTTGAGCCCTCACGACTTCTATGTGCGCGCCGCCTATGCGGATCTGCTGCTGCGCGCGCACCGTAACGTCGAGGTGCGCGAGTTGCTGCGCGGGCAGGACAGCATCGAGCCGCTGCTGCTACGGCTTGCGATCGCACAGCGGGCGCTGGCGGATCCGGACTTCGCGCGCAGCAGGGCACTGCTGGGCGCTGCCTTTACCGCCGAGGCGCAGCGCGGCGAGCCGGTACACCGGCGCGAGCAGGCCCGCTTCCTGCTGGAAATCGAGGACCGCCCGCGCGAGGCACTGGCCGTGGCGCTCGCCAACTGGAGCGTGCAGCGCGAGCCGGACGACGCATTGGTGCTGGTGCAGGCCGCACGCGCGGCCGATGCGCTGTCACAAGCCCTGCCGGTACTGCAATTCGAACGGGATGCCGGACTGCGCGATGCGCGGCTGGTGTCCGCTGCCGGAGCGCAATGACAGGGCTCGCTCGTTGCCTGCTGGCCGTGGCGCTGCTGTGCATCGGCGCGCTCGCGCAGGCGCATGTCGCGAGCAACAGCTTTCTGCGCCTCGATGTCGATGGCACACAGCTGCAAGGCGTGCTCGAGCTCAGTGTGCGCGATGCCGAGATCGCGGTCGGTCTGGATCGTGATCGCGACGGGCGGGTCAGTTGGGGCGAGGTGCGGGCGGGGCGGGACGCGATCGACGTCTACCTGCTTGCGCACCTGATGCTTGCCGCACCGGACGGGCGCTGTGTATTGCGCCCCGGCGCGGTGCAGATCAACGAGCGTGTGGACGGCAATTACCTGTGGCTGCCGTTCACGGCGCAATGCGCATCGAATCCGCGGCGGCTGCAGATTGGCTACCGGATGCTCGATCAGGAAGATCCCTCGCATCGCGGTCTGCTCGTGCTCAATGCGCGCGGGCGGACGCAGACGGCGGTGCTCGGGGGCACGCGTCCGGTCCAGGACTTCGATCTCGAGCGCCCGTCGGCAGGGTACGCATTCGTGCAATACCTGCAGGCCGGCATCTGGCACATCTGGAGCGGCATCGACCACCTGCTGTTCCTGCTCTCACTGCTGCTGCCCGCGGTGCTGGTGCGTCGCGAGCGCCGCTGGCAGGCAGTACCGATCGCCTCGCCGGCGCTGTGGAGCATCCTGAAGGTGGTGACTGCGTTCACGCTGGCGCACTCGGTGACGCTGTCGCTGGCGGCATTCGATCTTGTCCGCCTGCCGACGCGGCTCACGGAGTCGGTGATCGCCGCGTCGATCATCGTTGGGGCCCTGAATAACGTCTTTCCGATCGTGACCGAGTCGCGCTGGCGCATCGCCTTTGCCTTCGGGCTGCTGCACGGCTTCGGGTTCGCCACCGTGCTGTCGGAAATGGGGCTGCCGCAGGGAGCCCGGCTGCTCTCGCTGGTCGCGTTCAACCTCGGAGTCGAGGCCGGCCAGCTGGCGGTCGTACTGGCGGTCATGCCGCTGGCCTACCTGCTGCGCGCCACCCGCTTCTACCAGCGTGGACTGATGCCGTGGGGATCGACGGCAATCGCCGGGCTGGCGCTGTTCTGGTTCATCCAGCGTCTGGGCGGGCTCAACTGAGGTGGCTTGCCAGCCGTAGCAGCAGCGCGTTCGGAATCCGCTCGCTGCGGATCATCAGCAGCGCACCCTCCGGGGCGATGAAATCCCGGTGGCGCAGTCCCGGGCGCGTGAACAGGAAATCGCCCTGGCGGTAGACCACTCCCTGGTGCGTGATCGAACCCTCGAGTACGAGGCACTCCTCGTCCTTGGTATGCGGATGCGGCGGAATGCGCGCCCCCGCCGCCAGTCGCCACAGCGAGGTCTGCGTGCCGTGCTCGCGATCCACGTGCAGGGTCTTGATCGTCACTCCAGGCAGCAGCTGCTTCCATTCGCCGTCAGCAGCGCGCAGGACCTGCGTCGTGCCGGCCACCCCCGCCATCACGCGCGCTCGCAGGTCGGCGACCTGCTCAGGCGCGAGGGCCGCAGGCGCAATCGCGGCGCCCAGCAGCCCCAAGCTCTGCGGGTCGAGCACTTCCGGCGCCGTGGTCTTGTCCTTGGGGCTACTCATCAGACTGGTCCGCTGCTCCGAGGGTCCTGCGCAGCGCGGTGAGGCCGCGCTGGATGTGCGATTTTACCGTCCCGAGCGGCATCCGCGTGCGCTCCGCAATCTGCTGATGCGACAGGCCCTGGAAGAAGGCGAGACCAATCAGCTGTTGCTGCTCCGGGCTGAGGGTAGCGACGGCCGCGCGCACCGCGCTGTCGGACTCGAATTGCTCGATCAGCAGCTCCGCGGCCGGCATCGCTTCCTCAGCATACGCGTCGGGTGCATCGGATAGATGCACCTGGGTGCGCTGGCGGTGCCGGCTGCGGTAGCAGTCCAGTGCCCGCGAGCGCGCGATCACCATAATCCATTGCAGTGCGTTGCCCCGGCGCGGATTGAACTGCCGCGCAGTGCGCCAGATCTGCTGGTACACGTCGCAGCAGACTTCCTCAGCATCCGCAGCCTGCGCGACGATGCGCAGCGCCAGTCCGTAGACGCGCTGCACGGTCAGGTCGTAGAGCGCCTCGAGCGCACCGGAGTCCTGCTTGCGGATGCGCTGGATCAGGGTCGCGAGCTCGACCGCATCCGCGCCGTCCGAGCCGTCCGTGCCACCGCGGGGTTTCCGGCCCTTGAAAAGCATCGCCATGTAGCGCCTAAGCTACGCGTCGCCCCGCGCGGGTTCAACCGGCCAGGGCGCGGGCTGGTGCGCTAAGCTGCGCGCCGATGAGCACCAGCGAAATCTTCCTGATCGCGATGGCGATCATCTTCACGATCCCGTTCCTGATATGGCGGCTCGGCCGGACTGAATACTATGCGCCCCTGGTCGTGGTGCAGATTCTCGCCGGCATCCTGCTCGGACCCGGGGTGCTCGGCGCCGCGTTCCCGCACTACTACCAGTTCGTCTTCAACGCGCAGGTGATCCAGGCGCTCAATGGCATCGCCTGGTGGGCCGTGATGTTGTTTGTCTGGATCGCCGGCATCGAACTGGACCTGAGCCAGGCCTGGCAACACCGTCGGGAAGGGGGTATCACCGCCGGGCTCGCGCTTGGCACGCCACTGCTGTTCGGCTGTGGCGCCGCGGCGCTGATCGTCGCTCACCCCGGCTGGGTTGGACCCGCCGCATTGCGCTGGCAATTCGTGCTCGGTCTCGGAATGGCCTGCGCGGTCACCGCGCTGCCGATCCTGATCCTGTTCATGGAGCGGCTCGAGATACTGCGCGCGCCGCTCGGGCAGCGCGTGCTGCGCTACGCGAGTCTCGACGACGTCGCGATCTGGGGTGTGCTGGCCCTGATCCTGATGGACTGGCACCGTATGGGCAGGCAGCTCGGGTTTCTGCTGCTGTTCGTGCTGGCGGCCTGGCTGTTCCGCCGCCTCATGGCCCGGCTGGCAGAACGCGATCGCTGGTACGTCGGCCTGATCTGGCTGGCCGCGTGCGCTTTCGGCGCGGACTGGGCTGGTCTGCATTTCATGGTCGGTGCGTTCCTGTCCGGCGCCGTCATCGACCGGCAGTGGTTCGAGCTGGGGCATATGGACCAGTTGCGGCACGACGTGCTGCTCGTGGTGATGCCTGTGTTCTTCCTGAGTACGGGCCTGCGCACGACCTGGACGGTGGGCGGTGCGGCGGTGTTCGCGGCGGCGGCATTGCTGCTGGTGGCGTCGGTCGCCGGCAAGTTGGCCGGGGTCGCTCTGGCTGGCAGGATCCTTGGGTGGCGCGCCGGCGAGGGCTGGTTGATCGGCTGGCTGCTACAGACCAAGGCGCTGATCATGATCATCTTCGTGAACATACTGCTGGACAAGCAGATCATCACCAGCGCGTCGTTCACCGCGCTGCTGCTGATGGCGGTCGGCAGCACGATGCTGACGATACCGATGGCCTCGCCGGCGTTGCGCGCCCTGCGGCAGCTTCCGGCCGGATCCGACTAGGCGTTCGGGGCCAGGCGGTATTGCGGCACCACGGTACCTGCCATCAGGATCTGCAGCAGCAGCTCGATGCGCTGGCGGTCGGTCTCGTCGAATCGGCCGCGCTGCGGACTGTCGAGATCGAGCACGCCCACCAGGACCTCCTCCTTGAAGACCGGCAGCACCATCTCGGACTGTGAGGCCTCATCGCAGACGATATGCCCGGGGAATGCATGCACGTCCGGCACCAGAACCGCTGCCCGCTGCAGCGCTGCGGTACCGCAGACGCCGTCGCCGAGCGCGATGCAGGAGCAGGCGGGCTTGCCCTGGAACGGTCCGAGTACCAGATCGGTGCCGCGTAGCAGGTAGAAGCCTGCCCAATTGAGTCGCGGCAGGTGGTTGAACAGCAGCGCGGCGAAGTTGGAGATATTGGCGAGGAAGTCGGTCTGGCCTGCGATCAGCTCGGTCAGCCGCAGGCCGAGTCGATCGTACGTCGCCGCCTTGTCCGAATCGTCAGTCGCCGGGCTGGCTACGGGTTCTCTCATGCGTGCACCTGGACTCCCGATGATGCCACCATCATGCGGGTATCCACCGGGAGGAGGAAGCCGGGCTCGGATTCAGCGCGCCCAGTGTCCGGGCTCGAGCCGCCAGCCGCCGCCGCCGGCGACCCAGCGGTGCGGGACCCAGTAGTAACCGGGACGGCCCGGGCGCCAGCGCCCAGGCACCCACACGTGGCGTTCGCCGATCCAGTTCCAGTAGCCGCCGATCCAGACGTAGCCTGGCGCCGGCGCGACGCCGATCACCTCGACGCGCGGCTCGGGCGGAGCCACGGCAATTGCACCACCGACGTACACGCGCGGCGGGGTGACCACGCAACCGCCAAGGTTCAGCGTACCGAGCAGCAGCGCCAGCAGCGCTGCCTGCGGAAGCCGGGATGTCTTCATGGAACCTCCTGAACATTAACTGCTCGCAATCAACCCAACGCGCGAGCACGGAATCGGATGACTCTAGCGGCGAATGCCAGGCTACGGCAGGAACGATTTCGCATTTTGATCGTGGAACTCATCGCGCGTGCCGTCCGCCGGGATCGCAGGTAGCATGAGAACATCCCCCGCTGCCACGGAGCCTTCAGGAATGGGACTGGATCTGGTCAATGCCGGTGCCAAGGCGCCCGACCGCTTCAACGTGATCATCGAGATTCCGATGAACGCGGATCCAATCAAGTACGAAGTCGACAAGGAGAGCGGCGCGATCTTCGTCGATAGGTTCATGGGCACCGCGATGCACTATCCGTGCAATTACGGCTACGTGCCGCGTACCCTGGCCGAGGACGGCGATCCGGTCGACGTGCTCGTGATCACTCCCTTTCCGCTGCTGCCGGGTGTCGTCGTGCGCTCGCGCCCGCTGGGGCTGCTGAAGATGACTGACGATGCAGGAGCGGACTCCAAGGTGCTGGCCGTGCCGGACGACGAGGTACTGCCCATCTATAGCCACTGGCAGCGGCACGAGGATATCCATCCCCAGCGTCTGTTCCAGATCCAGCACTTCTTCGAGCACTACAAGGATCTCGAACCCGGCAAATGGGTGCGAATCGAAGGCTGGGGAGGGGTGGACGCGGCCCGGGCGGAAATCGAAACCGGGATGCGGCGCTACGCCGCGCAGGCCGACAAGGCTCCCTAGCGCTGACCAGAACGTCCGCTATGGTCACGGAAACGTGACCTGGATCTATATTGTCTTATATAATATCAGATGATATTATATCAATAGTTTTATTCTCGGGACCACGCCAGTGACCGCCGCAGACTCACTGCAGAACTTCGGCTTCCTGATCCGCGACGTGTCGCGCCTGTCGGCGAAGAACTTCGGGCGCCACGCGCGCGAGCTCGAGATCACAGTGTCGCAATGCAAAGTGCTGGCCTATCTCCAGCGCCATGAAGGCATCAGCCAGGCCCGACTCGCCGAATTGACGGAGACCGAACCGATGACGCTGGTCCGGACGCTGGACCGCATGGAACAGGACGGCTGGATCGAGCGCCGGGCGGACCCGGAGGACCGGCGTGCGCACCGGCTGTATCTGCGCGAGACCGCGCGTCCGGTATTGCAGCGGATCTGGAAGATCGCCGATCAGTCGCGCGCCGAAGCGCTCGGCGCGCTGAGCATGAGCGAGCGTGAGCAGCTGGTCGGGCTGTTGCAGCGTGTGCATGCGCGGCTCTCGGCGCTGGACGCGCGCTCCGGCTGAAATGAGCGCTGACAGCAACACTTCCGGCACCGGCGACATCGCGACTGCGCCGCCGGATGCGGCACGCTCGCGGCGACGCTGGGTACTGATGTCCGGTGGCGTGATCGTCGTGCTGGCCGGCGCCATCTGGTATTACTTCGCCGGCGGCCGTTACGTGTCGACCGACGACTCCTCGGTCCAGGCGGCACAGGCCAGTATCAGCACCAACGTGCCCGGTCGCGTCGTGGAGATCGACGTGCGCGACAACCAGCGCGTTCGGCAGGGCGATGTGCTGTTCCGTCTGGATGACCGGCCGTTCCGGATCGCGCTCGAGGATGCCGGCGCCAGATTGGCCACGGCGCGCATGCAGATTGGCGCGGCGCAGGCGACCTACCGACGGCAGCTGTCCGAAGTCGCCGCAGCACGCGACACCGTGGTCTATCAGCAGGGTGAGTTCGAGCGTCAGCAGCGC
This sequence comes from uncultured Steroidobacteraceae bacterium, assembly GCA_964528845.1. Lineage (GTDB taxonomy): Bacteria > Pseudomonadota > Gammaproteobacteria > Steroidobacterales > Steroidobacteraceae > FEN-1191. The sequence goes on from CAZGVE010000002.1 coordinate 145,608, forward strand.
CTGTTGCAGTCTGGGATCAGCTCCCGCTCCCAGTTCGAGCAGACCCGGCACGCGCTGGAGGTTGCGCGCTCGCAGCTGACCGGGGCGCAGCAGCAGCTGGGAGCAGTGCTGGCGATGCTGGGCGGCAGGCCGGACCTGCCGGTGGATGTGCATCCGACCGTGCAGCAGGCGCAGGCCGCGCTGGATCGGGCGAACCTCGAGCTCTCCTACACCGTGATCCGGGCGCCGAGCGACGGCATCACCGCGAAGGTCGAACAGCTGCAGACAGGCGACTACATCAATGCCGCGGTGCCGGTGTTCAACCTCATCTCCGACCATGACATCTGGGTGGAGGCGAATTTCAAGGAGGATGAGCTCGCCTATATGCGTGCCGGCCAGGCAGCCGAAGTGCATATCGACGCCTATCCGGGTCGCACATTCCGCGGCGAGGTGGCGAGCCTGAGTCCCGGCACCGGCGCACAGTTCTCGCTGCTACCGCCCGAGAACGCGACCGGAAACTGGGTCAAGGTCGTACAGCGCGTGCCGGTGCGAGTGCAGTTCGGGCCTTCCGAACTCCAGGCAGTGCCGCTGCATGCCGGCCTTAGCGCCAGCGTGACCGTGGACACGCGGCATCAGCGGAGCCTGTTCGGGCAGACGGCGCAAGCCGCGCCACATCAATGAGCGCGACCGCCGCCGCCGCCGCGCTGCCGGCAGCGCACACGCGGCGCCTGATGATCACGGGCACCGTGATGCTCGCCTCGATCCTGCAGGCGCTCGACAATACGATCGCCAACGTGGCACTGCCACGCATGCAGGGCAGCCTGTCCGCGACCCAGGACCAGATGAGCTGGGTGCTGACGTCCTACATCGTCGCGGCGGCGATCATGACTCCGCTCACCGGCTGGCTCGCGGATCGCTATGGCCGCAAGCCTGTGTTCCTGGTTTCCATCATCGGCTTCACGCTGGCCTCCGCGCTGTGCGGCATGGCGCAGTCCCTCGGACAGATCGTGGTGTTCCGGGTGCTGCAGGGGCTATGCGGCGCGGCCTTGATACCGATGTCACAGGCGGTGCTGTTCGATACCTATCCGCCCGCCGAACACGGACGCGCGATGGCACTGTGGGGCATCGGCGTCGTGCTCGGTCCCACGCTCGGACCGCTGCTCGGAGGCTGGCTCACCGACCAGTACAGCTGGCGCTGGGTGTTCTACATCAACGTGCCGTTCGGGATACTGGCGGTACTGGGAGTGCTCGCGTACTTTCCCGACACCCGGCACGCGCGCAAGGAGTTCGATTTCTTCGGCTTCGCGATGCTCGGAGTGTTCATTGGCGCGCTGCAGCTGCTGCTCGATCGCGGGCCGATCAAGGACTGGTTCGACTCGGGCGAGATCCGGCTCGAGGCCGTGGTCTCCGGCCTGGCGCTGTACCTGTTCATCGTACACACGCTGACCGCCAAGCGGCCCTTCATCCGGTTGGCGATGTACCGTGACCGCAATTTCCTGACCGGCAACGTGCTGATCTTCGTAGTCGGCATCGTGCTGTTCGCGACCCTCGCGCTGCTGCCACCGCTGCTGCAGGGGCTGCTCGGCTACACCGCGTTCCAGGCCGGCATCGTGACTGCTCCGCGCGGTACCGGAACCCTGATCGCGATGCTGTTCGTCGGACGACTGATGGGACGTGTGGACGTGCGCCTCGTGATCGCCTCGGGGTTCGCACTGACGGCGATCTCGCTGTGGCAGATGAGCCATTTCTCGCTGCAGGTGGACATGGCGCCGCTGATCTGGTCGGGAGCGATCCAAGGCCTCGGCACCGGTATCGTCTATGTGCCGATGGCGGCGCTGAGCTTCGCCACCCTGCCGGCGCTGATGCGCAACGAGGGCACCGCGCTATTCAACCTGGTGCGCAATCTCGGCAGCAGCATCGGCATCTCCACGGTGCAGGCGCTGCTGGTCCGCAATACCCAGCTCGTGCACGCATCCTTGAGCGCACATCTAACGCCGTTGGCGATGGCGGTACATGGACTCGGGGCCGGCGGCGGCCGGCATTCCATGGCGGCGCTCAATGCGCAGGTCACCGCGCAGGCCGCGATGGTGGCCTATCTGGACGATTTCTATTTCATGCTGGTGCTCACGGTGTTGGTAATACCGCTGTTGCTACTGGTGCGCACCGGCGGCGCGCCAGCCGGAGCCAAAGATGTCGTGCTGGATTAGGGTCCGGACCCGGCTTGCCGGTGTACTGCTGCCCGGCGCACTGCTGGCCGGCTGCGTGGCGGGCCCGGATTTCGTTGCCCCAGCGGCGCCGACCTCGAGCCGCTATACCGCGGCCGCGGTTGCAGGAAGCGCGGCCGGTCTGGCGGGGCAGGGGGTTGCGCCTTCGGACGGTTACTGGTGGCAGCAATTGCGCTCGACCGCGCTGGATGAGACGGTGCGGGCCGCGTTCCTGGGCAACCGCGACCTGCGCGCGATGCGCTTGACGCTCGCGCAGACTGATGCGCTGACCCGTGCGAGCGACGCCGCGCTCTACCCCTCGTTAAGCCTGAACGCAGGGCTTGGCCGCCAGAAACTCGGCGCCGAGGCGTTGGGAAGCTTCAGTCTGCCGCCGTTCAGTTACTACGCTGTCGGCGCGTCGGTCAGCTACCTGTTCGACTTTTCCGGCGGCATTCGCCGCTCGGTCGAGGCCGCGCGCGCGCGCGATGAGGCACAGCGCCACGAGACCGACGCCGCGACACTGGCCTTGAGCGGCGAGGTGGTACTGCAGGCTCTTGGGTTGGCCTCGGCGCAGGCGCAGATCGACAGCGTCGAAGAGCTGCTCGCCGACGATCGCGAGGATGTGCGCCTTGCCGAAAGTGCCTTCGATGCCGGCAGCGGCACGAGAGTCGACACCCTGAGTGCCCGCAGCCAGCTCGCGAACGACGAGGCGTTGCTGCCACCGCTGCGTCGCGAGCTGGCGCTCGCGCAGCACGCCTTGGCGCTGCTGGTCGGGTGCGCTCCGGCCGAATGCAGCGCGCCGCAGTTCCGCCTCGCGGATTTCAGCGTGCCGGAACCGCTGCCGCTGACGCTGCCCTCGGAGCTTGCGCATCGGCGCCCGGACATACAGGCGGCCGAGGCACAGCTGCATGCAGCGACCGCCGACGTCGGTGTGGCGACCGCGAATCTCTATCCGCAGGTTTCCCTCGGGGCCACGGGCGGACCGCAGGCGGTCGCGCTGCGATCGCTGTTCAACGCGAGCGCCGAGGCTGGCGGACTCACGGCGGGCCTGGTTGCACCCCTTTTCGACCATGGCGCGCTGCGCGCGCGACGTAGCGCGGCGCAGCAGGCCGAGGCGGCCGCGCTGGCGCGCTACGAACAGGTGGTGCTGCGCTCGCTCGGGCAGGTGGCTGATGCGCTCGAATCCCTCGCGCACGATGACGAGCTGCTGGCAAGCGAGCGGAGCGCAGTCGCGGTCGCGACCGAAACCTTGAGTCTGACGCGCGAGAGCTACGCCGCGGGCAATACAGGTGTGCTGCAGGTGCTCGAGGCGCAGCGGCAGACCCAGCAGGCGCGTCTCGGACTGGTGCGCGCGCAGGCCCAGCGCGTCGCCGACGCGGTCGCGCTGCTGCTGTCACTCGGCGGGAGCGCGCCGCAGGGATAAGATAGGCCGCGCTCTAACCAATCCAATGAACCAAAGGGGGTTCCATGATCGTCAACTTCCATCGCGGCCTTGCCGCCACGCTGCTGGGCCTGCTCGCCGGCAGCGGGACGCTCGCACAGGGCGCCAGCATTCCCGATTACATCAAGGCGGCGGTCGCGAATGACAGCCGGCCGGATCGTGACCGGGCCCGCGACGTGAACCGCAAGCCCGAGCAGGTCTTGAGCTTCGCGGGCGTGAAGCCCGGAATGAAGATCGGCGAACTGCAGCCCGGCGGCGGCTACTACACGCGGCTGCTGTGCCTGATCGCAGGCCCCAAAGGCCACGTCGCCACACTACGTGTCATGCCTAAGGTGATGCCGAGTCCGCCACCGGATGCACCCGCCGCGACACCGCCACCGCCCCCGCCGCCGAATCCGTGCACCAATCTCACCGCCGATAGCCAGCCGGTCGCGCAGGCCACGCTGCCGCCGGACCTCGATCTGGTCTGGACCTCCGAGAATTACCACGATTGGCACAATCCGAACTATGGCCCGGTGGACATGAAGGCCTTCGACACGATGGTCTTCAACGCGCTGAAGCCCGGCGGCATCTTCATCGTCGAGGATCACGCGGCGGCGCCCGGCTCCGGCGGACGCGACACCAGCACGCTGCACCGGATCGATCCGGAGTTCGCCAAGCAGGAAATCACGAGCGTCGGCTTCGTGTTCGTTGCGGCCAGCGACGTGCTGCACAACCCTGACGACGCGCATGACGCCAAGGTATTCACACTGGAGGGCAAGACGGACAAGTTCCTGCTCAAGTTCCGCAAGCCGCGGCACTGATTGGCTTTGGGCTCGTAGCCGGACGCGCCGCCGTCCCTTACCCGCCCCGGCCGCGCCGCCGCGCGGTCGGGGTCTTCAGGGCTTGCGCGCGAAGCCGGCCGGCCCTGCGCTGGCGCTGAGCGCGGGCGGTGGGGCAGGTTTTGGAGCGGCGGCCCGCGCCGGAATCAGATCCACCGAGAGGTTCAGCCGCCGCGCCTCGCCGGGCTGCAGCACCCCGACGCCGATCACCTGGCGCGTGACCGGCTCGCCCTGTTCGTTGCGCACCTCGACGACAATGCAGTACTCGCAAGGGTCAGCCGCGCGCTGATGCCGGATCGTTCCCTCGACGCACAGCGCGCTATAGCCCGACGCCGCCTCGGCCGGCGTCCCGGTGCTGCTGAAGCGCAGGTGGTGCCGGCAGCCGGGACAGATCGCCGCGCTCTCGAGCACCACGGCCTTGCAGTGCGGACAAACCCGCGTGGCGCCAGGGGTGCCGGGGCGCGCGCCGTTCATAGCGAGCGCGGCGTCCCCTTGAATTCCACGGCCGGATGCTTGTCGTCCCAGCCGAACTCCACGTGGCCGCGCATGCGCGAGCCGGCCGCGACCGTGATCGTCGCTGCCTTGACGTCCCCGACGATGACCCCGGTGCTGAGGACGTCGAGCTGCTTCGCGGCATCGATATTGCCCTGCAGTTCGCCGCCGACGACCACGATCGCGGCGCGGACCTGGCCTTCGAGGCGCGCACCGGCGTCGATGCGAAAATTGCCGTCGACCTGCACGTCGCCCTTGAACCGCCCGGCAATGCGCACATCGCCACTGCCACTGATCTTGCCCTCGATGACCAGTTCGGCGGCGATTACGGACTCGACCGGCGTGCGCGGCGCCGACCGTCGTGCCGCATCGGCTGCCGCACCCGGCTCGAGCGGCGTGCGATCCGCGCCTTTGCCATGCAATTCGGTTACCGTGGTCGGGTTAGCCGCGGGCGGCGTTCCGCTCGCCGGCGGGCTCGGGGTCGAGCTGGTGTCTTTCCAAAGCGCCATGAGCGGATCCTCCGTAGCAATAAGTGTCGGTGCCAAACGTCTTAACCTAATGCCAAACGTGCATCGAGCACCAGTGTCTCGGCACGGCGACAGGGCCAGATCGGAGTATGCATGACCAAGGAGTATGCATGGCCAATGTGACCGAGCGACCCAAGTCCAGATCGCTGCGCCCGCTGCGCTCGCTGCTGCCGTTCCTGCGTCCGCACCTGCTGCTGCTCGGCGGCGCACTGCTCGCGCTGCTGATCGCCGCCGGAGCGATGCTGACGCTGCCGGTAGCGCTGCGCCAGCTGGTGGATCATGGGCTCGCGACCGCCGATGCGAAAGTCGTCAACCGCTATTTCGTGGGTTTTCTCGCCGCCGCGGTCGCGTTCGGCGTATTTGCGGCACTGCGCTTCTACCTGGTGACCTGGCTCGGCGAGCGCGTGGTTGCCGACCTGCGCCAGGCGGTGTACAGGCGGGTGGTGCGCATGGACCCCTCGTTCTTCGAGGTCACCAAGACCGGCGAGGTGCTGTCACGACTGACCGCCGACACCACGCTGGTACAGGCGATAGCCGGCGTGAACCTGTCCATCACGCTGCGATCGATCCTGAACGTCATCGGCGCGCTGGTGATGCTGGCGCTGACCAGCGCCAAGCTGATGGCGGTGATCCTGGTCATGATCCCGCTGGTCATCGTGCCGCTGGTCGGGGTCGGGCGGCAGGTGCGGCGGCTCTCGCGTGCGGCCCAGGATCGCATCGCCGACACCAGCAGCCTGGTGGACGAGACCCTCAACGCGATCCAGACCGTGCAGGCCTTCACGCTCGAAGAATTGCAGAGCGATCGTTATCGCGAGGCCGTGGAGCGCAGCTTCCAGACCGCGATCCGCCGCAGCCGCGTGCGGGCAGTCCTCACTGCGCTTGGCACGATGCTGGTATTCGGCGGCATCACCTATGTGCTGTGGCTCGGCGCGCACGCCGTCATGGCGAAGCAGATGACTTCGGGCCAGCTCAGCCAGTTCCTGGTGTATGCGGCCATCGTCGGGACCTCGGCCGCTGCGCTGATCGAGATGTGGGGTGAAGTGCAGCGGGCCGCCGGCGCGATGGAGCGCCTCGCGGAGCTGCTCGATGCGGAGCCGGCCATCGCGGCGCCCGCGCATCCGCTGCGCCTGCCGGCGCGCGTGCGCGGGGACATCGCGTTCGAGCAGGTCAGCTTCCGCTATCCCTCGCGTCCCGAGACCCTGGCGCTGTGCGAGTACACACTCGCGGTGCGCAGCGGCGAGACCGTCGCTGTCGTCGGCCCTTCGGGAGCCGGCAAGAGCACGAGCTTCCAGCTACTGTTGCGCTTCTACGACCCGGCCAGCGGCCGGATCCGGATCGACGGGCTCGACATCGCGCAGCTGGACCCGCAGGAGCTGCGCCGGCAGATCGGTTTCGTGCCTCAGGATACCGTGCTGTTCGGTGCCAGCGCGCGCGACAACATCGGCTATGGGCGCCCGGATGCCACAGCGGCCCAGATCGAGGCCGCCGCGCGCGCCGCCGCCGCGGACGAATTCCTGCGCGCGCTGCCCGCAGGCTACGATACCTTCCTCGGCGAGCGCGGCATGCGGCTGTCGGGAGGACAGCGCCAGCGCATCGCGATCGCGCGCGCCATCCTGAAGGATCCACCGATCCTGCTGCTCGATGAGGCGACCAGCTCGCTGGATGCCGAATCGGAACGATTGGTACAGGCGGCGCTCGCCCAGCTGATGCGCGGTCGAACGACGCTGGTGATCGCCCACCGGCTGGCCACGGTGCTCAAGGCCGACCGCATCGTCGTGCTCGATGCCGGACGCCTCATCGCCATCGGCAGCCATTCCGAGCTCATGCGCAGCAACCCGCTGTACGCGCGACTTGCCGCCCTGCAGTTCGGCAGTGCGGCCGAGGCGATAGCAGTCTGAGGCTCGGATTGCGGCCTGGTCGCTGGTTACGGCGGCGCGCCTGGGTGCTAGAATCGCGCGCCTCGTGGGGCGGTAGCTCAGTTGGGAGAGCGTCGCGTTCGCAATGCGAAGGTCGAGGGTTCGATCCCCTTC
>CAZGVE010000003.1:0-3024 GCA_964528845.1 uncultured Steroidobacteraceae bacterium
GCCCGATCTATACGAATCCGGCAAGCTCAAGCCCTATCCGATCGAGTTCTGAACGAAACCCTACCGGCGGGCGATTTCGGCCCGCCATGCGACGCACCGCCGTCGGACCGATCGGTCCGGCGGCGTGCTGCTTACAAGCCCTTCGGCTGCTTTCAAGCCGTTCGGGAATGTACTAAGCTCGCCGCGATCATCGTCAGAAAAACAGCGCGACCGGGGTCGACAATGAGCGTGATATATCGCCGCATACTGCGGCTGCCTGCCATCGCGGTGCTCGCGCTCTGTAGCGCTGCGGGCGCCCCGGAGCTCGCCCATGCGGCTTCGGCCACCGCGAAGTCCGGCAGCTGCGGTGCGGATGAGTCCGGGCTGAAGCTGCCACGGGGCTTCTGCGCGACAGTGTTCGCGAATGGCATCGGACATGCACGCAATCTCGTGGTCGCTCCGAACGGCGTGGTCTACGTGAACACCTGGTCGGGGGCCTATTTCGGCAATGACGTGCCGCATGTCGGCGGCTTCCTCGTGGCGCTGCAGGATACGGCGGGATCGGGCAAGGCCGATCGAATCGAACGTTTTGGGGAGACCGTGCAGAGCGGTGGGGCCGGCGGGACCGGCATCGCGGTCTACCGCGACGGACTGTACGCCGAGATCAACGACAAGATCGTGCGCTACACGTTGAAGCCAGGCTCCATCGTGCCGGAGGGACCGGCGGTACCGGTCGTGACCGGGCTGCCGCTCAATGGCGATCATCCGATGCACCCGTTTGCGATCGACGCGGACGGCAACATGTATGTGGACGTCGCGACCGCGACCAATGCGTGTCAGGCGGTCAATCGCACGCCCGGCTCCCGGGGCATAGACCCCTGCACGGAGCTGCAGACGCGCGGCGGGGTCTGGCATTTCGATGCGAACAGCACCAATCAGGCCTTCTCTCCGGCCGCTCGCTACGCGAGCGGGATCCGCAATGCCGAAGGCTATGGCATCGACGCCACGGGGCATCGCATCTACGTGACGCAGCACGGTCGCGACCAGCTGCACACGAACTGGCCGGATCTGTACAAGGCCGAACAGGAAGCGACGCTGCCGGCTGAAGAAATCGTGCTGCTGCGGCAGGGTGGGGACTACGGCTGGCCTGAATGCTACTACGACGGGGCGCAGCGCAAGCTCGTGCTGGCGCCCGAGTATGGCGGGGACGGCGGCAAGATGGTGGGACCGTGTGCGGACAAGGACGCACCGGTGGCGGCGTTTCCGGCGCACTGGGGACCGAACTCGATGGTGTTCTACGACAAGGAGCAGTTCCCGGCGCGCTATCGCAACGGCCTGTTCATCGCATTCCACGGCTCGTGGAACCGCGCTCCGTACCCGCAGGGCGGCTACAACGTCGTGTTCCAGCCGCTCAAGGGCGATCATGCTGCCGGCCAGTGCGAAATCTTCGCCGACGGTTTCGCCGGCTCGATCAGATCTCCAGAGAAGGCCTGGCACCGGCCCGCTGGACTCGCGATCGCACCCGATGGCTCGCTGTTCGTCGCCGATGACGTACGCGGGCGGATCTATCACATCGTCTATCGCGGCGGATCTGACGCCATTGGCAGCGCCGGCGTCACGCCCTGTCCGAGCGCCAGGGCACCGGCGGGCAGGATCCCGTTCATTGCGGCGGCGAGCCTGCCGGCTCCGGAAGGCACCACGAAGCCGATGGTCGCGCTAGGCGGTCGCATCTACCTCGGCCAGGTTGGAGGCGCTCCGTGCATAGGCTGCCATGGCGCGGATGGCACTGGCACGAACGCGGGCCCCGATCTGACCACGAACCGATGGGTCTGGGGTGATGGCAGCTTCGCTGCGATCCGCAACACGATCACGCAGGGCGTATCGCAACCGAAGAACTACCGTGCCGCCATGCCGCCGATGGGCGGTGCTCAGCTCAACGCCGCACAGGTCTCGGCGGTCGCGGCCTATGTCTGGGGCTTGAGTCACCGCAACTGATCCGGGGCCGCGCCCACCGATCCGCGCCGTGGCCTGGAGGGAAATCAGCCCGGTCGGTGATCAGCTCGGCGATCATCGATGCGGCTGCGCCAGTGGTTTGCCGTCGAGTTCGCAGCTCTCGACCGGAACGCAGTCCTGTCGCTCGATCTGAATCGTCGCGTGGCGGACCTTGAACTGCCGCTCGAGTACACGAGTGATGTCGCGGATGCTCTGATCGGAATCCGCCCCGGCTTTGATGGTAGCGTGCAGCGTGACCATGGTCTGCCGGTCTGCCAGCGACCATGAATGCAGGTGGTGGATGCCTTCGAGCAGCGGCACGGCCGAGCGCAGCGCTGCCTGTACCCGTTGGGCGTCCAGTCCTTCGGGTGCCCCTTCGAGCAGGATGTGCGCTGACTCGCGTGCAATACCGATGCCGCTGCGGATCATCAGCAGCGCCACGAATGCCGAGAGCAACGCATCGATCGGCATCCAGCCCGAGGCCATGATCACCAGCCCCGCGACCAGCGCCGCGCCGCTGGCCAGCATGTCGCCTATCACGTGCGCGAGTGCGCCGCGCACGTTGAGGTTGGCTTCACCCCGGGACAGCACCAGGAACGCGCCCAGGTTGCTGGCGAGGCCCAGCACCGCGATCGCAGCGACTAGTCCGCCCTGCACGTGCGTGCGCGTCACCAGCCGCTGTGCGGCCTCCGCCAGGATCCAGACCGCAAGCAGCACCAGTGCGAGGCCGTTGGTAAAAGCCGCCAGTACCTGCCACCGATGGTGACCGTAGCTGAGCCGGTCGCTCGCGGGACGCAGCGCGGCACGCACCGCCGCGTAGCTCATCGCGAGCGCCGCGGCGTCGGTCAGCATGTGCGCCGCGTCGGCGAGCAGTGCCAGCGAGCCGGCCACCAGGCCGCCGATTGCCTCGATGAGTGTGCAGCCCAGCGTCAGCAACAATGCCCAGAACAGGGTCGACTGGCTCGCCGGCGGCCCGTGCGAATGGCCGTGGCCATCGTGACCATGGTCAAGTTCATGGACATGCCCATGCCCGTGCTCAGGGTCATGGTCATG
>CAZGVE010000003.1:3124-103159 GCA_964528845.1 uncultured Steroidobacteraceae bacterium
TGGTCGTGGCCGAGGTGATCGTGCTCATCGACCATGACGAATTCCTCGAGCGCTAGAGCGCGGCACTTTGCACCTCGACCGTGACGTGTGACAAGCCTTGGAACTGCCTAAGCGTCGCGCGGTAAAACGCGGCATCGCGCGGCCGTGTGGTCACGACCGATACCACGGCGCCGAGATGGCCCGGCCCCAAGCGCCAGAGGTGCAGATCGACCAGCCGGTCGCCATCGCTTTCGATGAGCCGTCGCACCTTCTCGGCCATAGCGGGATCAGGACTCATGTCGAGCAGAATGCCGCCCGTGTCCCTCAGCAGGCCGTAGGACCAGTTGGCAATGACCAGTGCGCCGACGATGCCCGCCAGCGGATCCATCCAGAGCCAGCCAAAGGCGCGTGCGAGCACGAGACCGGTGATCGCGAGTACCGATACGACGGCATCCGCCAACACGTGGATATAGGCGGAGCGAATACTGTTGTCGCGCAACGCAGCGCTGGCCGGGCCCTCATGCTCCGGGTGCACGTGCGCATACTCCTCGAATACCGCTTCGTATTGCGCATCGCCGGCCCGGACGACCGCACGGAACGCATGTGGTTCTGGAATCTCGTCGTTGGATTCCCAGTAGTCACCGCGGTTCTCCAGACTGAATGCCTGGCGCGTACCGTCGGGACGGATCGTCTCGATATTCGGCGCGCGCGCGCCACGCGCAGCCTCGGGCTCGCTGAAGCGCAGCCGGAAGCGGGGCGGCACGCCATCCTCGAAGATAGAGAGATCGATGTAGCCGTTGGCCGTCAGCAGCCGCTGGGCTTCATCATGAGGCTCGTGAGCATGGTGATGCGAATGTGCTCCGCCGTGAGAGTGGCCGTGCGAGTGACCGTGGGCGTGGCCGTGATGATCGCCGCTCAGGAGCCATGCACTGACGATATTGACGATCAGCCCTACGACGGCAATCGGTATGGCCTCCCGAAAATGGATCGGGACCGGCGCAAGAAAGCGCATCACCGCCTCATAACCAATCAGCAACGCGATCATCGCCAGAACTACGGCGCTGCTGAAGCCCGCCAGGTCGCCGAGCTTGCCGGTGCCGAACACGAACCGGTGGTCTTCAGCATGGCGCCGCGCATAGGTATACGCCAAGGCCGCGATCAGCATGGCCCCGGCGTGGGTCGACATGTGCAGGCCGTCCGCGACCAGCGCCAGCGAGCCGAACATCGAGCCGCCGACGATCTCGACGACCATCATGACGCCGCACAGCCCGATCACGCCCCAGGTCTTGCGCTCGTTCTGCTCGTGACCGGTGCCGAGGAATACGTGACTGTGCCCGCCGGACCCGGCCGCGGTGCCGGCATCCGCGGCGATCCGATTGTCGATACTCAATGCCATCGGGCGACTCCGGCACCTGAGGTCTGCCGCTGATTGCGAGTCGCGGCCGGGTGCGCGGGCAATCTTATGCCGCAGGCCGGCAGTCCTCCAGTGCAGGCCCGGGAGGGGTAGTCAGGATCCGGGGGAGGCGACCGTGCCGGGCGGCGGGCGTCAGGCCCGCCGCCCGGCTGTTAGCGAATGCGGCCGCTCACCAGCCGGTCGGGGATGGAGCTACCGTAATCGTGCCGAACAGTCCGTTGGTCTCGCCGTCGGGCCCGGCACTGAAGAACAGCGTGTCGGAACTCGAACCACGGCCTCCACCGAGGACCAGGTCCCACAGGCCGTCGATCACGACCGCCTTGCCCCTGGCATCGCGCAGCTCATCGATGAAATCGCCATCCTCGTCGTATACGTTTATCCGGCCATTGCCGAAATTGCCGATCAGGATCTTGCCGCTGAAGCGCCCGAAGTTGAACGAAGCGCGCGTGACGGCCCACGGCGAATTCAATCGCCCACGGCTCGCGAACCTGCGCAGCAGGTGACCGTCAGTATCGAACACGTCGACGAAGCCTCGACCCTCCCCCGCAACATCATCGTGTTTTGCATCATCCTGTCTGGCGTAGGTCACGAACAGGTCTCCATCGATATTCTGAATACCGAAGGGTGCGTAGCCTGCGGGGATCGACGGATCGCTGAAGCCGCCATCGGTGGTGACCGGCGTGAACAGGCCGTTGGATCCATTCGGCCCGAAAACGTCGATGGTGCCGGCGCGAAAATTGGTCGCGTAGAGCAACGCGCCCTTGACGCTGAGGCCGGACACCATGGCCTTGTACACTGCGCCTGTCGCGGGCGTCGGATTCGACGAATTGTCGACCGCAATCACCGCGCTGTCGGCCGGGTTCAGGCCGCCGGCCCACGCCGAGATCGTGCCGTTCTCAGTGCTGAACAGGAAACTCGCCGCGATCTTTGTTCCTGGCACCAGGAACGCGGAGGAAGCATTCCAGACCATTCCGGTCGGTGCAGAGGGTGCGGGGTTCGGCGGAGAGGTCGGGTCTACGGCATGACACGAGGCGGAGGGTACGACATTGCCCGGCAGAGGGATGGCAACCTGAAGCGGTGTCTTGGTCCCGTTCCCGCTGTAGAGAGTCGAACAGCCGGTGGCATTGTCATTGACCCAGAATGGACCTCCACCGGGGGTGAATGCGATTCCCCAGGCGTTCTGCAGCACCGGATCGAGCACAGCAGCGTCGCCGGCAATGTTGCCTACCAGTGGCGTTACGATGTACGAATCACCGTGGTGCCGGAAGCCCCCATCGTCGTCGTCGCGAGCGATTGCGGATCCACAGCTGAGCGCCACGGCCGCCATCACGGCCGCCGTGACGGCGGCATTCCTGATGAACCTATTCATAGGCGTCCCCTTGAGAGTGATTTTTGAATGTCTCTGACGCAGTAGGTACCCTGGCGCGTCCCCGAGGTTCAGCGGCCCGCCGCAAGGTCCCTATCCGAATGCCCGTGCTCGTATACTCGGCCACGCGGAATCGGGTGGTACATGAAGCCGCAGAAAATTCAGGGGGCCGCGATACATACCGGCGCAGGAAGACCGGATTGCCGTTCGCCGTGGATTGCGGGCCTGCTCGCGGTGTTGGTGACACCTGCGGCGTGTGCGGACGATACCTGGAGCGCCTCCGTCGCTGCCACGTCCGACTATATTCTGCGCGGCGTATCGCAGAGCGACGAGCGGCCGGCGCTGCAGGCCGGGTTCAACTACCACCGGCCCGGTGGCGCCTTTGCCGGCGCATGGAGCTCGAACGTCGACCCCTATTCTTATCGCGGGACTGCGCTCGAGCTGGACCTGTACGCCGGCTACGCCTGGAGTGTGTCGCCCGACATCAGCCTTCAATCGACCTATACACACTATACCTACCTGTTCGATCCGCGCCGGAATAGCTACGACTACGACGAAATCGCGTTCACGTTCAAGTACCTGGACCGGCTCGCGCTCAGCGTGTCGTGGGAGCCTGATGTGAGTTCCTATTCCTCCCTCGGTTTCGCGCAGCACCGCTCGGTACTGGCCTACGAGGCAAGCGGCCTGTGGCCGCTGGTCCACGGCTTTGCACTGAGCGCCGGCATCGGCTATTACGACCTGAATCGCCTGTTCGGCGTAGGCTACTGGGCCGGAAGCGGAGGCCTGGTATGGGCCAGCCGACGCGTCGAGATCGATCTGGCACGCTACGTTTCGGATCACACCGTGACCCGGCTGTACGAATCCTCCAGTGCCGACGGCAGCGTGGTGCTGACCGCAACTCTGAGGTTTTGATCGCGGTGAGAACCGGGCGCCAGTGTCAGGGTACTTACCGGTGGTAGATCGCTGCGGGAAGGCTGCTGCGCTGAGGCAATGTCGTTGGAACTGCACGATGTCAACCAGGGATCCCCGGACTCGCGCCATGGCGGGGACCTGCGTGACCGTGAACTGCTGTTTCGCGTTGCCCGTGGCGACCGCGATGCGTTCCGGGAGCTGTATCTGGCGTATCACCGGCGGCTGGCGCGATTCCTGACGCGCCTGACGCATCGCCGCGAGGACGCCGAGGAAATCATCAGCGAGACCCTGTGGATCGTCTGGCAGCGCGCCGGGGACTTCCGCGATGCTTCGCGGGTCTCGACCTGGATCATGGGAATCGCCTATCGGCGCGCGCTCAAGATGATACGGCGGGCCGCGACCCACCAGCGCGCGATGCTGCTCGAATCTACCGACCACGAGCCGTTTGCCGCCGATATGGCCCAGGCCGCGGCCGACCGGCAGCTGCTCGAGCGCGGACTGGCGCAGCTTCCTCTCGAGCAGCGGCTGGTGCTCGAATTCACCTATTACATGGACCGCTCGTGCGAGGAGATTGCCAGGATCATGGATTGCCCGGTCAACACCGTGAAGACGCGCATGTTCAATGCACGACGCAAATTGAAATCGATCCTCGCCGAAGCCGGCGCGAGCCGCGAAGGAGAGCGACCATGAACAACGAGCCGGACATGGTCGGCTGCGAGGAGGAGGCTGCCCGGCTGCTGCCCTGGTACGTGACCGGGAACCTCGCCGCGAGCGACACGGAGCGCGTCGCACGACATCTGGAACACTGCGCAAGCTGCCGTGCCGATGTTGAACATGAACGCACTGTGCTGGCGCTGCTGAAATCCGATGCGCGCATCGAGTATGCGCCGCAACCCGGTCTGTCCCATGCACTCGAGCGGATCGACACGGTCGCGCGCGAACCCGCGAGTGCAATGCCCGGCACCACGAGTCGTGTCACCACCCGGTGGCTCGCCGCGGCGGTCGTCGCGCAAGCGATCGGGCTTGGATTGCTGGGCAGCTATCTCTACCTGCGGCCGGCGGCGCCGGCGCGCTATGGCACGCTGTCGGCCACACCCCAGGTCCCCTCGGGGCCTGAGCTCCGGGCGGTATTTGCATCCAGCATGACGCTCGCCGAGCTCAAGGCGCTGCTGGACGCGCAGGACCTGACGATCGTGCGCGGGCCAAGCGATGCGGGGGCGTACACGCTCGCGGGCGCGACACCTGGCGTTTCGCGCGAGCGGCTCGCCGGTATCGTCGCGGCACTGCGGCGCGATCCGCGCGCCCTGTTCATCGAACCCGTGTACGACGGCGGGCCGGCGCCGCCGTGAGAGCGACAGCGGCGCTCCTGCTGGTGCTGAGCATCGTCGCGGGGTGCGCGGCCCATTCAACCCAGCGGTCGGACGCGAGTCTGCCCATCGAGGCCCGCGCCGAGCCGCGCGGCTACGTCGTCGTGACCGTGCGCAATCCGCTGCTGCCGCTGGCGCGCCGCGCCGCCTCGAGTGCGCATGGCTATGACGGCGAGGGTCCGTACGCCGCCGGCACCCCGGCTCGACGGACGGCACGGACGCTGGCGGCCGACTACCATCTCGCCCTTGCATCGAGCTGGCCGATCGCGACTCTGGGCGTGCACTGTCTGGTCTATGCACTACCGCCAGGCGTGGACGCCGCCAGCGTGCTGTCCGCCTTGGCGCAGGACCGGCGCGTGGAGTCCGCACAGCCGCTGCTGTCCTTTGACACAGAATCGGCTCCCTACAACGACCCCTACGCGGATCTGCAGCCGAACCTGGCGCGCCTGGGCGTGACCGCGGCGCAGGGATTGAGCCGTGGCGAGGGAGTCCGGGTGGCCGTGATCGATACCGGCGCGGACACCGGGCATCCGGATCTGCGGCCGCGTGCCGCGGTCGAACGCAACTTCGTGGACTCGGATGACCGCGCATTCCGCGCCGATGCACACGGCACAGCGGTTGCGGGCGTCATCGCAGCGGTACCGAACAACCATGTCGGCATTGCCGGTATCGCGCCGGATGTGCAGCTGCTGGCATACAAGGCTTGCTGGCGTCCCAGACCTTCCGACATGCATGCGGTCTGCAACACGTTCACGCTCGCGCAGGCACTCGAGGCGGCCATCGAAGTTCGTGCCGACGTGATCAACCTGAGCCTCGCTGGACCCAGCGATCCGCTGCTCACGCGTCTGGTGCAGCGTGCGCTCGCTTCCGGGGCGATCGTGATCGGGGCCGTGCCGCCTGGTGAGGCACATGGCACGTTTCCGGCGGGAATCCCCGGGGTCATCAGTGTCGACGCCGCCGAGGACGAAGCCAGCGCCACTGCGACGCTGAGGGCCCCGGGACATGATGTGCTCTCACTGGCGCCGGACGGCCATTACGATTTCTTCTCCGGCAGCTCGCTGGCCACTGCCGAGATCTCCGGCATCGTCGCATTGCTGCGCGCCGGACACCCGCATCTGTCGGCAGCCGAGGCGACGGCATTGCTGGTCCGCAGTGCGCCGGTGTCCTCGGTGTCGCGCGCCGGGCCGGTACCGGATGCCTGTGCAGCGCTGCGCGACCTCCGCCACCGGGACTCCTGTACGCGGGATCCCTAGATTCTCAGTACGGATTCGGCATCGCCATGCTCGTGAAGTCGATGGCGCCGAATACACCATCGGTCTGATTGGCGAAGCCGGCCGTGTAGAACAGCGTGGTGAGCGCCTTGTCAGGATCGCCGTTGCCGAACACGAGGGCCCAAAGCCCTGGAATCGACAGTAGCTGGCCGCTCGGCATCGTCAGCGGACCCATCGACACGGCCAGCGACGCGCCACTGGGAGTGAACACGTTGATGGTACCGTCCCCGAAGTTGCCGATCAGAATGTCGCCGGCAAAGGAACCGAATCCGGCAGGGGCCTGCGCCATCCCCCATGGTGCATTCAGCACCCCCGCAGACGCGAAGCGGCTGATGAAGCTGCCGTCCATGCCGAACACATCGACGTAACCAAGGCCCGCGCCGGTGGTCTCATCGTGCGCCGCGCTGTCCTGTCGGGCGAAGCTCACGTAGAGATTGCCGCCGATGGCCTGTATGCCGAATGGCACGAAACCGGCGGGCATGCTCGGATCGACGAACTTGCCCTGCATCTGTGCGGGCTTCGAGAACGTCGTGTCGAATACGTCGACCTTGTTGTTGTGCAAGTCGGTCGCGTACAGGTAATTGACGCCGCTTACGCTGCCGATCGCGAGCCCCTTGTAGACCGCGTGCGCGGTGCCGTTCGCGATCCCGTCGTCGTAGACGGTCACGGCCGATGCGCCACTGTCGGTGGCCCAGCCCGCGATCGTTCCGCCTTCGCCGTCGTACAGAAACAGCGCGGATTCCAGGCCATGGCTGGTCGCCACCTTGAACTGGCCCGTGGCGTTGTACACCTGCCCCGTGGGATTGGACGGGATGCTGGCTGCCGAAGGCGGGATGGCGATCCCCACGCTGTTCGAGCCGGTGACGGTACCAGTCGCATTGGCACCCGCGCCTCCGTAGAGCGTCGCGAGATTGCTGTTGTTGTCCGCGACCCATATCGGCTGGCCGGGCGCCAGCGCCAGGCCCCAGGGATTGGAAAGGTTGGCGTCGATCGTCTTGCTGGTCGCCGTGATTCCGGACCGGTTGGTGACCAGTGCGTTGTCGGCGAAGCCGGAGGCGATCGTCATACCACCAGACCCGCCGCCGCATCCGGCGAGCGGAGCGATCAGCGCCAACCACAACGAGCAGCGGGTCGAGTACGTCATTGCCTTAGGTCCTCTCATGTCTGGTCTCGAGAGGTATGTGCCCGCGCAGCGCGTCGCGGTTCATTGACTAGGCTGAATTGCGGGCTATCAGCACCGCATTCGTGCCGCCGAACGCAAACGAGTTCGACATCACGGCTTCGAGGCGCTGGCCGGTGCGCGCCTCGCCTGCGACGTAGTCCAGGTCGCAGGCCTCGTCCGCAACGTTCAGGTGCATCGTCGGTGGCAGCACGCCGCGTTCCATCGCGACGATGGAAATGAGGAACTCCAGCGCTCCCGCGCCTCCGAGCAGGTGCCCGTGCATGGACTTCGTCGAACTGATCGGCAAGTCATAGGTCCGCGATCCGAAGACTTCCTTGAGCGCTGCGGTCTCGACCGCATCGTTCTGCAACGTGCCTGTGCCATGCGCATTGACGTAGTCGATCTGGTCAGGATGCAGACCAGCGGAGCGCAGCGCGGCGCGCATCGCGCGCGCCTGGCCTTCGACGCTGGGGCGGGTGATGTGCGCGACATCGCTGACCAACCCATAGCCCGAGAGTTCTGCGCGGATACGCGCTTTGCGCCGCTCGGCATGTTCCCACTGCTCGAGAACCAGGAAGGCCGCGCCTTCGCCCAGCACCAGGCCGGTGCGGTTGCCGGAGAAGGGCCGGCAGGATTGTGACGGATCAGTCGGATCCGTCACTGCCAGGACGCGCATCGCGTCCCAGGCAAGCATCACGCCAAACGCCAACGGTGCTTCCGCACCACCGGCCAGCATGACGTCTGCCTCGCCGGATTGAATCCTGCGCGCCGCCTCGCCCAGTGCGACAGCCGAGGATGAGCACGCTGTGGAAAAGGTGAGATTGGGTCCCTCAAGTCCGTTGTGCATACCGACCCAGGATGCCGGGGCATTGGCCATCGCGGCCAACACGCTGTAGGGATGGATGCGGTTGGAACGCTCGGCGTACGCAACCCGATAGCCGGCGTCCGTGGTCGCGGCGCCTCCCAGGCTGCTGCCCACCGCGACACCGCAGCGTTCGCGCTCTTCATGCGAAAAGTCGAGACCCGCATCGGCGACAGCCTGTGATGCGGCGACGAGCGCGAACTGGCTGACACGATCCAGCAGGCGCAGCTGCGGTGCCGTGAAATGAAGGCTGTTGTCGAACTGCACCGCGGCGCCAATCGGCGAATGCAGGCGCCCAGCCTCCGGCAGGGCCAGTAGACCGAGACCGGAGCGACCGTCGGCGAGGTTGTTAAACAGCGTCTCGACGCTGTGCCCCAAAGGCGCGAGCACGCCGAGACCCGTGACCGCTACGCGGTGCACGACTCACGCGACCGGGATCGCGGCCTCCGCCACTTCAGGCTGCCGCGCCGCGGGGCGCGGGAGCACGAGGTGATCGACGTAGCCGACGAGGTCATTGATCGTGACCAGTGTCAGCGGCTGGTCCTGCGCGAGCGTCATCCCCAAGCAGTCCTCGATCTGGAACATCAGTTCAATCAGGCCGAGCGAGTCCACGCCCACGGATGCCAGCTGGACCTCTGGCGCGAGCTGCTCGCGCGTGAGTCCGAATTCCTTCATCAGCAGATCCTGGACCAATTCAAGCGTGCTCATAGTGAGTCCTTGGTGACATGTGGAAAGGCGTGGACGCGCGCGACTTGCCGGCCAGCCGAGCTGCGCCGGTCAGCCAATGCGGCCAGCGCGCGAGCAGCGCGCGTGCGGCACCGCTCAGCGGGGGTCTCGCGGCGATGAATGCGTACAGGGCCGCCAGACGCAGGCGCATCGAGAACGCCTGACGCCACGCGAGCGCATAGCGGCGCCGCGCGTCAAGCGCACTGCGTGGATCGATCTTCGCTGGAGACAGACGCGTGAGTTCATGGGCGAGCAGCACGGCCGATTGCAATGCCATGCCGATTCCCTCACCGATCAAGGGGTGACTCTCACCGGCCGCATTGCCGACACGAAACATGTCAGCGGCTACAGATAGATGCATTCCTGGACGCAGGGGTCCGACCGCGAGCCATGGGCCCGCGCGCTGAGCTCCGTTCAGCGCCTCGCGCACACCCAGGCAGGCCTGGATCAGGTATTGCTCGATTGCCTCGCCCATTGACCAGCTGGGCCGGGCCGCCCGACAGGCAGACAGTGCGTCACGTCGCAGGCAGCAGGCCAGGGTGGCTTCGCCCCGATCGGCGATCACCATGCCACCATATCCGCCCGACAGCGCAATGACCGACAGCAGGCCCGGGCTGAGCTTGGTATCGCGAAATACCGCTTTGAACGCGAACAGATCCGAGCCCCGGTGCCGCCTGCGAGGAGCCCGGCGCGTATCGGGCAGCGAAACCCGTGGACCTCGCTGCCAGGAGCCATGCGCATCGATCACCGTAGAGGCCAGGACGGTCGCGTGTGAAGCCCCGTGGTTACCATCGATGTCGCACTGATAAGCGCCCGGCTGACCGCGTACCGCGCGTACTCTGGCGGGCTGGAGCACGATGACGCCCTCGGCGCGTGCACGCTCCAGCAGTAACCGGTCCAGATACTCCCGACGCAACGCACGGCCGTAGCGGTATGGGCCCTGTGCACAGCTTGGGAAGTCGGCCTTCAGCGTCGGACCTCCGCTCATCCAGCCGACGTGATGCAACTCCGGTCCGGCAAAAGCTCGTACGCCCGCTCCAATGCCCAGCTCATCAAGCAATGCCAAGCTCCCGGCCGTAATGCATTCGCCGCACACCTTGCGGCGCGGGTAGACGTCCTGTTCGACGAGGACCACCGTCCACCCGGCCCGGGCGAGCAGCAGGGCTGTCGAAGCCCCGGCAGGTCCCGCTCCTATCACCAGCGCATCGGCGCTGCCGGTCATGAGTGAAGCCCGGCCGGCGCGGAATCGCGCGCGCGGGCACAGAAACGGTGGGAGAAAGGGAAAGCGGGGGCTTCCTCGAGGGACCAGCGGTCTCTGGCACCGGGCCAAAGCCGCGTGAGTTCGTCGCCCGCGAATCCTGCGTCGACGCTCGCGACGGCATCGGACCGCGTCACGCGGTTGCCGCCGACGACGCCTACCAATCGGCCGCCCAGTCGGGTCCACGCATCGCGCCGTGGCTCCACTGCCAGGAAGGCCTTCGATCGCGCCGCCACCGCAGCCAGAATCTTGAGCAGCTCCTGACCGGAAAAATGATGCAGAAATAGAGTGGTGACGCACCAGTCATAGCGCTGCGCTGAGGACGCTGCTGCCCAGCGCTGTATGTCGGTGGTCGACACCGATACCCGCCAACCCAGGCGGGCATAGGCCTCGCGGGTCTCCCGGGTGATCAGGTTCTGGCGGTCGAGCAACGTGAGCTCGACGTCAGGCCAGCGAGTGGCAAGCGAGCGGGCGAGCCGAAGCAGCAGTGTGCCGTCGCCGGCACCGAGTTCCAGGATACGTCGTGGGGGGTGCGAGAGCCCCGGATGCAGGAGCGCGCGCCGTATCGTGCCGAGCGTGCCCATCACGAAGTGGATACGCCGCAGATCGCGGCGTGAGCGCTGCGCCAGCGGGTCGTCCGGACTCATCGTGTCGAGCAGCTCCGGCACCACGGTCCTCGGGGCGGTGTACACGATGCTTCACTCCACCTGCAGCAGGGCGCCGTGGCAGCTGAAGCCCGCGCCGAAGGAAGACATCCACCACCAGCCGCGCGGCGCATCGTCGGCGAGCGCCGCCGCGAGCACGAAATAGACGAAGGCGCTGCTGAGATTCCCATAGCGCCTCAATGCCTCGGCGCTGTAGCGGAGCGCGTCCGCTGGGAGGGCAAAGCCCTGCTGGATGGCCAACAGCACATCGCGCCCACCGGCATGGAAGATCCAGGCACTGATATCAGCACGCTTCAGCTTCGACATCGCCAATGCCTGGAGGAATACCTCGTGCCCATACTGGGCTGCCAGGCGGGGTACCGCAGGGGTGAGTACGTTGCAAAGCAATCCTGCGCGCTGTCGGAACCTGAGTGCCTCGCGCGCGGTCGGATCCGTCAGGGATGCGGTGTGCCGCCATTGGACGACGCGGGTGCCGCCGCGGTGCTTGCGCGACAGCACCGCGGCGCCGGCGCCATCGCCGAACAGGCAGGCACTGATCAGGACTCCGGGATCGTCGTCCAGATACATGGCCGCAGTGGATACCTCCACGCAGATGGACAGCACGTGTTCGCAGCGACCGCTGTCGAGGAGCGCGCTGGCAAGCTGCCAGTTTGGCAATGCGCCGGCGCAACCCTGCCCAACCAGGTCGAAGCCCAGGACGTCGCGCCGCAGCGCCAGCCGCTCGCTGACGTAGCCGCTCAATCCTGGACACAGATATCCGGTGCAGGTCGACACCAGCACCGCGTCGATCTCGCTCGCCGCGAGATTCGCCCGCGCCAGGGCTTCCGCGGCCGCGGAACTCGCGAGCTGCGGGGCATGCCTGGCAAACCGCCGGTGCAGCGTGTCGGGGTCGATCGCGAATACTTCCTCAAGTGCGTCCACCGCGAGAAAGCGTGCCTCGATGCCGTTGTCGCGCTGAAGCACCGCCTTGGTAATGGCTCGCGAGCGGGGCGTGAGCCGCTCGATCCATGCCGAAGCGGCAAAGGCGTCCCAGCATTCCGTCTTCGTATAACGACGCTCAGGCAACGCGAGCCCCACGGCCTCAACAAACATGAAAGAGCTCCAATGAGGGCGACGCACCCGCGTTGCATCGGGCACGGTCGGGACGCGGCACATGCCGCACCGGCGGATAAAAATAGATCGCAGTGCTCCGGCCTTCTGTCCGGTGGCGCACAGAGTCGCGATGGCATGGGCCCGGCGGAGATCCTGAGCCCGAGGTCTGCGGAATCGCCGGCGCTCTAGGCGCGGTGTCTGGAAGTCGGATGAAAATGGTCAGGTTTTCGGGCCTGGTCCGGCACCCCGCACCATGCGCGATGCGGGACCGGCCGCGGCCGGCTCACACGCGGCGCACCAGCCAGACAATGAGGCAGATCACGAGCAGGGTTCCGAGAATGCCGCCGATATACATGTGCTTGCTCCAGCCTTGAAAGTTCTGAGCCGCTATCAAAGCAGGCCGTCGTCGCAGTGTCTGGACGCTACCGCACTTTTGAGGCCAAGGGCGCCGCGCCAGCCTGCGGCGATGGTGCGGTAGCGAACGATGGGCCGGGCGACGGTTTGCTAGCGTCAGCGCGTTCGGGTCCCCTGCGATCATCATTCAGGTCCTCATCAATACACTGGAGATTCCCCCATGCGTCTACGACCCACGACCGCGCCAATCTCGGTTGGCATGCTGCTGCTGATCACCGGCGCGGTGGCGATGACGACTCGACTTGCGTCCGCGGCGCCTCCGCCGATGACCCTGACGGGCGCGCAGGAAGTGCCCGCCGTGGACACCGCTGCCTCGGCGACCAGCAGCATTGTGATCGGCAAGGACATGTCCGTCACCGGAGCCGTCGAGACGGTCGGAATCGACGGGACCATGGCGCACATCCACCAGGGCGCGGTTGGGATGAACGGCCCGGTCGTGGTGACGCTGGAGAAGACCGCGGCGAACCGCTGGTCAGTGCCGGCCAACACCAGGCTGACGGATGCCCAATACCAGACCTACAAGGACGGCGGGTTCTACGTGAATGTGCACAGCGCCGCGCACAAGGGCGGTGAGATTCGCCTGCAGCTGGTGCCGTAGTTCAGACGAATTTCAGCTCCCGCGATGACAGTGGCAGGCTGCGCTGCGGCTCTCCGGTCAGCGCGCGCAGCGCGTTGCACAGTGCCGGAGCGATCGGTGGAACTCCAGGCTCACCGACGCCCGTCGGCTTCTCGGTGGACGCGACGATATGCACCTCGATCGGAGGCATCTGGTTCATGCGCAGCGGCAGGAACTGGTGGAAGTTGGACTGCTCCACCTCTCCGTCCTTGAGCGTGATCGCCCCCATCAGCGCGGCCGACAGTCCGTAGGCGATGCCGGACTCCATCTGCATCGCAACGATGTTCGGATTCACGGCCACGCCGCAGTCGACCGCGCAAACGACGCGCTCGATGCGATAGCCGCCTTCCGCGCGCGAGATCTCGACGACCTCGGCGACGAAGCTGCTGAAGGATTCATGTACCGCAATGCCGCGGGCATGACCCTTCGGCAGCGGCGAATCCCAGCCGGCCTTGCTCGCAGCCAGTTCGAGCACTCCAAGATGACGGGGATGCTGTGCCAGCAGCTCCCGCCGGAATGCATACGGATCCTTGTGCGCGGCAGCGGCCAGCTCGTCGAAGAAACACTCGGTCGCATACGCAGTATGCGAGGAACCGACCGAGCGCCACCAGAGGACCGGGATCTTCGATTCCGTCGTGTGCAATTCCACCTGCAGGTTCGGAATCGCATACGGCAGGTTAGCGGCGCCTTCCACCGACGTCGGATCGATGCCGTCCTTGATCATCATCGCCATCTTGCCGCCGGCCATCACAGACTGGCCAACGATGCGATGCTGCCAGGCGATGATCCTGCCGGAGGCATCCAGCGCCCCCTTGAAGTCGTGCAGGTACATCGGGCGGTAGAACCCCGCCCGCATGTCCTCTTCGCGCGTCCAGACCAGCTTGACCGGCACGCCAGCGCCATGCGCCTTCGCGATCGCCACGGTCTCGACGATGTAGTCGGCGGGCGGATTCGCGCGGCGGCCAAATGTGCCGCCCGCGAACAGCATGTGGATCGTGACCTTGTCCGGCGTGATGCCGAGGAACTCGGCGACATTCACCTGGTCGAGCGTCTGGAACTGCTCGCCGTTCCAGATCTCGCAGCCGGCCGGCGATATCTGCGCCACGCAATTGAGCGGCTCCATCGCTGCGTGTGCGAGATAGGGCACCACGTATTGTGCTTCCACGACGTGCGCCGCGTTCCTGAATGCCGCTGCGACATCTCCCTCGTGATGAGCCGTCGTACCCGGCTCC
Source organism: uncultured Steroidobacteraceae bacterium (assembly GCA_964528845.1). Classification (GTDB taxonomy): domain Bacteria; phylum Pseudomonadota; class Gammaproteobacteria; order Steroidobacterales; family Steroidobacteraceae; genus FEN-1191. The sequence continues at coordinate 17,461 of CAZGVE010000003.1, forward strand.
GAGGCCAGCCGCCGGTATGCGGCCAGCAATTCGGGCGTTCCCTGCTTCAGGGCCGCGCTCTCGTCCCAGTCCACGACGAGAGCGTCGCGTCCCTGCTTCGCGGTCCAGAAGTCGTTCGCGAGCACCGCGACACCTGAGCGCACCGGCGTGTCGAAGCGCACCACGTCCACGACTCCCTTGATTGCGCGCGCCTTGGAATCATCGACGCTGCGCACCCTGGCGCCGAAGCGCGGCGCATGCGCGACCACGGCGGTGAGCATCCCGGGAAGCTTGATATCCTGGGTGTAGATCGCGGTGCCGTTGGACTTGACCGCCGCATCGACGCGGGCTGCGGTCTTGCCGATCAGCACGAAGCCCGACGGGTCCTTGAGCTTCACGTCGCTGGGCACCGGTAACGCCGCGGCCGTCGCGACCAGCCCACCGAATCCGGATTTCCGGCCCGAGCCCGCGTGGGAAACCACGCCGCCCGCGACCTGGATGTCGGCGACAGGGACGCCCCACTGTTTGGCGGCCGCGGCCACCAGCATCGCGCGCGCCGTGGCGCCCGCGGTGCGGTACTGCTCGTAGGAATTGGCGATCGACGTGCTGCCGCCGGTGCCCTGCATGCCGAACGCGGTGTTCGCGTAACGCTTGGTATCGGCCGGCGCGCCCTCGACATGGACCTGCGACCAGTCCGCGTCCAGTTCCTCCGCGACCAGCGTCGCAAGTCCGGTATAGGTTCCCTGGCCCGCCTCGGTGTGCTTGGAGATCACGGTGACGCTATCGTCTGCGCCGATGCGCACGAAGGCATTGGGCTCGAGCGGACCCGCCGCCGGTCCGGTAGCGGGCTTGTCGGAACTGCAGCCCTCCAGGGCGGGCAGGTAGATCGTCAGCGACAGCGCGGCGCCGGCCTTGAGCATGCCGCGGCGGGCCTGGTTGACCTCGCTGCTGACCTCGCTCTCGTGCGCCATGGTATTGACCATCGTATGGTTGGTCGCCATCGTGATCTCCTTCATCGGGCGGGCGCCGCGCGCAGCGACGTCGCCGCACGCTTGATGGCCGCCCGAATCCGGGCGTAGGTGCCGCATCGGCAAACGTTCCCGGACATGGCCGAGTTGATGTCGGCGTCATTGGGATCAGGGTTCGCGGCGAGCAGCGCACTCGCGCTCATGATCTGCCCCGACTGGCAGTATCCGCACTGTGGCACGCCCTCCGCGACCCACGCGGCCTGCAAGGCGCGGCCGGCCGGCGAGGCTCCGATTCCCTCGATGGTCGTGACCTTCCTGCCCACCGCACCGGATACCGGCGTCACGCAGCTGCGCACCGGGGTTCCGTCCAGCTGCACCGTGCAGGCACCGCACAGCCCCATGCCGCAGCCGAATTTCGGACCGGTGATGGACAGGTGATCGCGCACCACCCACAGCAGCGGGGTCGCAGGGTCGACATCGAGCTGCTGCTGCTGACCGTTGACTTCCAGAGTGATCATTCGCCGACTCTCCGTGCTGGGTGCGAGGAGTCTAGCGCAATGGACTATACTTTTCGCCGTTCACGATTGATGACAGCACGCGACTTCAAGGGGGGCAGGTAGTGCTGCGCTGTGCAATCCTCGATGACTATCAGGACTGCGCTCTCGGGTTCGCCGACTGGAGCGTTCTCGAGAACGTGCAGATGCGCAATTTCGTCGAGCCGCTGGGCACCGCCGGGTCGGCTGCCGCGCAGCTCGCGGACTTCGACATCCTGGTCGCGATGCGCGAGCGGACCCGTTTCGACGCCGAGCTGCTCGGGCGGCTGCCGCGCCTGCGGCTGCTCGTGACCACCGGCATGCGCAACCTCGCGATCGATCTCGCGGCGGCACGTGCCGCCGGCGTCACGGTGTGCGGCACGCGCAACGTGCCGTCGGGGACGCCCGAGTTCGTCTGGGGACTGCTGCTCGCGCTCGCACGCCAGATCCCCGGCGAAGCCGCAGGAGTGCGCAATGGCGCAGCGCGCTGGCAGCACAGCGTCGGCGTCGGACTGGCCGGCAAGACGCTGGGAATCGTGGGACTGGGCAAGATCGGCCGCCAGCTCGCGGTCTATGCCCATGCTTTCTCGATGTCGGTGCTGGCCTGGAGCCCGCATCTCAACGACGAGCGCTGCGCCGCGGTCGGCGTCGAGCGTGCCTCGAGCCTCGATGCGCTGCTGCGGCGCGCCGACATCGTGACGCTGCAGATGGTGCTCAGCGAGTCCACGCGCGGCATGATTGGGGCGCGCGAACTCGCGCTGCTCAAGCCGGACGCGCTGCTGCTGAATACGGCTCGCGGCCCGCTGATCGACGAGGCGGCGCTGATCGCGGCTCTCGCGGCGGGGCGGATCGCGGGCGCCGCACTGGACGTCTACGACACTGAGCCGCTGCCGCCACAGCACCCGCTGCGCCAGCTGCCGAACGTCGTGGCGACTCCGCACATCGGCTACGTAACGCGAGAGAACTACCAGGTGTTCTACCAGGACGCCGTCGAGGATATCCGGGCGTGGCTACAGGGCGCGCCGGTCCGTACTCTGGAGTAATGCCATGAACCCCACTGCAACCGATGGCTCCGCGGCACCGGGTGGCCGGCGCCTGCGCTCCCGGGCCTGGTTCGACAATCCGGCCGACCCTGGGATGACCGCGCTCTACGTCGAGCGTTATCTGAATTTCGGGCTCACGCTCGCGGAGCTGCAATCGGATCGGCCGATCATCGGCATCGCGCAGACCGGCTCGGACCTCTCGCCCTGCAACCGCCACCACATCGTGCTCGCCGAGCGCGTGGCCGCGGGAATAAGGGCTGCCGGCGGTGTGCCGCTCGAGTTTCCGGTGCACCCGATCCAGGAGACCGGGAAGCGTCCGACCGCGGCGCTGGATCGCAATCTGGCCTATCTCGGGCTGGTCGAAGTGCTGTACGGCTATCCGATCGATGGCGTAGTGCTGACGATCGGCTGCGACAAGACGACCCCGGCCTGCCTGATGGCGGCGGCGACGGTCGATCTGCCGGCGATCGCGCTCTCGGTCGGTCCGATGCTGAACGGCTGGTACAAGGGCCAGCGTACCGGCTCTGGCACGATCGTCTGGAAGGCGCGCGAGCTGCTCGCCGCCGGGCAGATCGACTATGCGGAATTCATGCGCCTCGTGGCCTCATCGACTCCATCCACCGGCTACTGCAACACGATGGGAACGGCCACGACCATGAATTCGCTGGCCGAGGCGCTCGGCATGCAGCTGCCAGGATCGGCCGCCATTCCGGCGCCCTATCGCGAGCGCGCGCAGATCGCCTATGAGACCGGCGTGCGCATCGTCGCGATGGTGCACGAGGACCTGCGCCCCTCGCGGATCATGACGCGCGATGCCTTCCTGAATGCGATCGTCGTGAACTCCGCGATCGGCGGGTCGACCAATGCACCGATCCATCTGGCCGCAATCGCGCGTCATCTCGCCGTGCCGCTTAGCCTCGAGGACTGGCAGCAATACGGGCATCACGTGCCGCTGCTGGTGAACCTGCAGCCCGCGGGGGCCTATCTCGGCGAGGACTTTCATCGCGCCGGCGGCGTGCCGGCCGTGGTGAACGAGCTGATGAAGCACGGCCTGATTCGCGGGGATGCAATCACGGCCAACGGCCGCAGCATCGCGCAGAACTGCGGCGGTAGCGAGATACTCGATGCGGATGTGATCCGCACCATCGATGCGCCACTCGCGCCGCATGCTGGTTTCTTGGTGCTCCGCGGCAACCTGTTCGAATCGGCGATCATGAAGACCAGCGTGATCTCGCAGGAATTCCGGCAGCGCTACCTGTCCGATCCGGCTCGTCCGGAGATATTCGAAGGCCGTGCGATGGTGTTCGACGGACCGGAGGACTATCACGCGCGGATCGACGATCCGGCGCTCGCGCTCGACGAATTCACTGTGCTCGTGATGCGCGGCACCGGTCCGATCGGTTACCCAGGCTCCGCCGAAGTGGTGAACATGCGCCCGCCCGACTACCTGATCCGGCGCGGCATCCTGGTACTGCCATGCATCGGTGACGGACGCCAGTCCGGCACCTCGGCATCCCCGTCGATCCTGAACGCCTCGCCCGAAGCCGCGGCCGGCGGCGCGCTCGCGCTGCTGCGCACCGGTGACCGGATCTGCATCGATCTGCGCGCGCGCACGGTGAACGCGCTGCTGTCCGATGGCGAATTCGCCGAGCGGCGCCGGACGCTCGAGGCCGCCGGCGGCTACCGGTATCCGGCCTCGCAGACGCCATGGCAGGAGATCCAGCGCGGCATCGTCGATCAGCTCGGTGCCGGGATGGTGCTCAAGCCGGCGGTGAAATATCAGCACGTCGCGGAGCGCTTCGGCATTCCGCGCGACAACCACTGAGGACGCGCCGGGCATGGAACTGCGCGACGCGGGCGAGCGGGACGTGCCCGGGATTCTGGAGCTGTATAACCAGATCATCACGAGCTCGACCGCCGTGTACGCGCTGGCGCCCGCGACGCTCGAGGAGCGCCGCGCCTGGCTCCAGGCGCGAAGTGCCAGCGGCTATCCGGTGCTGGTCGCCATCCGGGATGCGCGGGTGATCGGGTTCTCGAGCTTCGGTGACTGGCGGGGCTCGTGGCCTGGCTACCGCTACACGGTCGAGCATACGGTCCACGTGGAATCGTCGGCCCGCGGCGCGGGCGTCGGGCGGCAATTGGTCGAGGCGCTGTTCCCGCGCGCCCTGGCATTGGACAAGCACGTGATGGTCGGCGGAATCGATGCCGACAACCACGCCTCGATCCGGTTCCATGAGCGGCTCGGGTTTATACCGGTCGCGCATTTCCGGGAGGTGGGCCACAAGTTCGGCCGATGGCTCGACCTCGTGTTCGTGCAGAAGCTGCTGGACGCACCCGGCAGCCAGCGGCCGTAAGCGCGGCCGCCGGGATTCAGCTCGCCGCGGGCAGGCCGATGCGCTGTGCAGCCCGCTGCGCGGCGCCACGGCGCGCCTCCTGCGTGGCGTCGAGCCGGCGACGGGCGGCAGCGAGTATCTCGGGGCGCGCCCGCTCCGGGCGCCCGGCATCGAACGGCGGCGCCGGCGCATACTCGAGCGCGAGCTGCACGGTCTCGGCAAAGTCCCTTCCCGCTATCTCCGCGACGACGCTCAAGGCCAGATCGATGCCGGCCGTGACTCCGCCGCCCGTGATCACGTTGCCATCCCGTACCACGCGCGCGCAATCCGGCACCGCGCCCAGAATGGGCAACAGCTCCCTCCAGGCCCAGTGACAGGCGGCGCGCCTGCCCTGGAGCAGGCCTGCGGCGCCGAGCAGCAGTGATCCGGTGCACACCGACGTGAGGAAGCGTGCGCCGTGCGCGAGGCGACGCAGCTCGGCGAGGTATTCCTGGTCTTCCAGCGCCTCGACGGTGCCGAAGCCGCCCGGCACGCACAGCAGCGCGCATTCCTCGACGTCGGTGAGGCGCTGCAGTTGCGTCAGGCGCATGCCGCCGTCGAATGCGAGATCGCCGCCGGCTGTCGAGGCGAGTACCACGCGCGCTCCGGGCAGCCGCACGAACACTTCGTACGGGCCCGTGAAGTCGAGCTGCGTGACGCGCGGATAGAGCGCGAAGACGATCGTGAATTGCTGACTCATGCATGCCCTCCGGTTGACGCGTTGATTGTCCGCGGCTACGGTCTTGGCATAAATGACATATATCCATCATTTTCTGCCATGCACCGTGAACTCGTCTTCCTGATCTTTCCCGACTTCCAGCTGCTGGACGTCACTGGTCCGATCGCGGCCTTCGAGATAGCCGGCCGCTACGTTCCAGGCTCGTACACGATGCGTGTCGCGGCCGCGCAGCCCGGGATGGTGCCAAGCTCCTCCGGGCTCGCGATGCTGGCCGGCGCATTCGGCCGCGCGCGCTCGATCGACACGCTGATCGTCGCCGGCGGGGATGGATCGCGCGTGGCCATGAGCCAGTCCGGGACGCAGCGCTTCCTGAAGGCCTGCGCCCGCGATGCGCGCCGCATCGCGAGCGTCTGCTCCGGTAGCTACCTGCTCGCCGCCGCCGGCCTGCTCGATGGCCTGCGCGCCACGACCCACTGGAGCCTGGCAGCCGATTTCGCGCGCCGATTTCCACGCGTACGGCTGGAGCCGGATCGGATCTTCGTCCGGGACGGCACGATCTGGAGTTCAGCGGGCATCACCGCGGGGATCGACCTCGCGCTCGCACTGATCGCCGAGGATCTGGATGAAGCCACCGCGCTCCGTACCGCGAGGCAGCTCGTCGTCTACTACCGGCGGCCGGGTGGCCAGTCGCAGTTCTCGGAACTGCTCGATACCGCCCCGGCCGGAGGTCGCTTCGCGGGCCTGCTCGACTATCTGCGGACGCATCTGCAGCAGCGGCTCTCGGTCGATGAGCTCGCGGCGCGAGCGGCAATGAGCCCGAGGCATTTTGCGCGGCGGTTCGTCGCCGAGACCGGCGTCACCCCAGCGAGGTTCGTGGAGCGCCTGCGGGCCGAGGCAGCGCGTGCGGCGCTCGAAAGTGGCGCGCGCTCGGTACAGCTGGTCGCGCGCCAGTGCGGCTTCGGGGACCCGGAGCGACTGCGCCGCTCCCTGATCCGCGTCTACGGCGCTCCTCCTTCCGCGTGGATGCGCCGGACCACGCCCCGAACGGCAGCCGCCTTCAGATATCCAGGTTCGCTACCGAGAGGGCGTTCTTCTCGATGAACTCGCGCCGCGGCTCGACCTGATCGCCCATCAGGGTCGTGAAGATATCGTCGGCGGCGAGCGCATCCTCGATCCGCACCTGCAGCAGCCGGCGCGTCTGCGGGTTGATCGTGGTTTCCCAGAGCTGCTCCGGGTTCATCTCGCCCAGGCCCTTGTAGCGCTGGATCGACTGGCCCTTGCGCGCCTGGTCGAACAGCCAGTTCATCGCCTGCTTGAAGGTCGACACCGGCTCGCGCTCGTTGCCGCGCGCTACGTAGGCGCCCTCGCCTATGAGACCCTCGAGCATGCGGCCCAGTTCTGCGATGCGCTGATACTCGGCGGAATCGAAGAATTCCCGGTGCAGCAGCTTCTCGCTGATCAGTCCGTGCTCGGTCTTGCGCACGATGATGCGCGGCGGGTGGCCATCGGTGCCTGAGCGCAGTTCAACCGCGAAGCTGCGTCGTCCGTCACCATGGGCATTGAGTTGCGTCTCGAGCGCACGAATCCAGCCGCGCATGAAATCGGGCTGGTCGAGGTTCGCGGACTTCACCTCGCGCAGGTAGATCAGCTGCTCGAGCAGGCGTTCGTCGTAGCGGCGCGACCAGCGGTGGATGATCGCCTGCACTTCCATGTAGCGGCGTGCGATCAGCTCCAGGCCGGAGTCCCGCAGCGGCTGCGCATCGGCGCGCACGTGCAGCGCTGCGCCTTCCAGCGCGCTGGTCAGCAACAACGCATTGAGCTCGATGTCGTCCTTGACGTACATCTCCTGCTTGCCACGTCGGACCTTGTACAGGGGTGGCTGCGCGATGTAGATGTGGCCGCGCTCGATCAGCAGCGGGATCTGGCGGTACAGAAACGTCAGCAGCAGCGTACGGATGTGCGAGCCGTCCACGTCCGCGTCGGTCATGATGATCACGCGGTGGTAGCGCAGCTTCGTGATGTCGAAGTCCTCGCGTCCGATGCCGCAGCCGAGCGCCGTGATGAGGGTGCCGACCTCGGCCGAGGCCAGCATCTTGTCGAAGCGTGCTTTCTCAACGTTCAGGATCTTGCCCTTCAGCGGCAGGATCGCCTGGGTGCGCCGGTCGCGGCCCTGCTTCGCGGAACCGCCGGCAGAGTCACCCTCGACGATAAAGATCTCGGACAGCGCGGGATCCTTTTCCTGGCAGTCCGCGAGCTTGCCGGGAAGTCCCGCGATATCGAGCGCGCCCTTGCGCCGCGTCATCTCGCGCGCCTTGCGGGCGGCTTCGCGCGCACGCGCGGCCTCGACGATCTTGGCGACGATCGCGCGCGCTTCCTGCGGATGCTCCAGCAGGAACTCGCTGAGTTTCTGCGCCACCGCGGTCTCGACCACGCCCTTGACCTCGGAGGATACGAGCTTGTCCTTGGTCTGGGAGGAGAACTTCGGATCCGGCAGCTTGACCGACAGGATCGCCGTGAGTCCCTCGCGCGCATCATCGCCGGTGGTCGCGATCTTTTCCTTCTTGGCTGCCGATTCGCGCTCGATGTAATCGTTCAAGGTGCGCGTCAGCGCGGCGCGGAATCCGGACAGGTGCGTGCCGCCATCCTTTTGAGGAATGTTGTTCGTGTAGCAGAACATGCTCTCCTGGTAGGAGTCGTTCCACTGCAGCGCTACCTCGACGGTGGTGTTGGCCTCCTGGGTCCGGAACCAGAATACGGACTCATGGATCGGCGTGCGGGTGCGGTTCAGGTAGGCGACGAAGGCCTTGAGTCCACCCTCGTGCTGGAACACGTCCGAGCGGTTCTCGCGCTCGTCGATCAGCTCGATGCGCACCCCGGAATTCAGGAATGAGAGCTCGCGCAGGCGCTTGGCCAGCGTGTCGTAGTTGAACTGGATGTTGGTGAAGATCTGCGAGGACGGCCGGAATCGGATCGTGGTCCCGCGCTCCGACGTGGTGCCGATCGCCGCCAGCGGCGCCGCGGGCTCGCCCAGGTGATACTCCTGGCGATGGATGTGGCCGTCGCGGCTGATCGTCAGCTGCAGGTAGTCGGACAGCGCGTTGACCACCGAGACCCCAACACCGTGCAGTCCGCCCGAAACCTTGTAGGAGGTGTCGTCGAACTTCCCGCCAGAGTGCAGCACGGTCATGATGACCTCGGCCGCCGATCGCCCCTCCTCGGGGTGGATATCCACCGGAATTCCGCGTCCGTTGTCGGAAACGGTGACCGACTCGTCGGCGTGGACCGTGACGACCACCCGGTCACAATGACCTGCCAGGGACTCGTCGACCGAGTTGTCGACGACCTCAAAAACCATGTGGTGCAGACCGCTCCCGTCATCGGTATCTCCGATGTACATTCCCGGTCTTTTCCGCACCGCATCAAGACCCTTTAAGACCTTGATTTTGCTGGAATCGTAGACGTCGTCCGCGGTCATACCCGCTCTCTTTTTAACATGCGGGAATTATACTCGTTTCACCCCCCCATGTTCCACGTGAAACACCGCATCGGACCGTCCCAGCGCGGTATCTGCGGGACGCAAAGCCGTGACGACGAGCTGCCCGCCAAGACTAGCCACCGCAGCGAGCAGTCGCTGAGTGTGGGCGGGGTCCAGTTCCGCGGCTGGGTCATCCAGCAACAGGGTGGAGGCCCTGCCGGCCACCTGGGCAACGTAGCGTGCCATGCTCAAGGCCATCGCTGCACCCAGGATCTTTTGCTGGCCTCGTGACACGACTTCACGGGCCGGACGGCCCCCGACTCGCAGCAAAATCTCGAAACGATGAGGTCCGACTGAAGTCGAACCGCGCTCCCGATCCTTCTGAAGCTGGACCGCCAATGCCTCGTCGAGAGCGCGCTCCTGCCCCCAGCCCCGATAGAAACCGAGGCTTGCATCGACCGCATCGAGCTCCGCCAGCGCTGCACTCCAGTGAGGCTGCAGTTGCGCGATGACGCGCTGCCGGGCGCTGGTCAGGACGTTGCCCTGACGGACCAGCTCCACTTCCCAGAGCTTCGGGTCACTCCCCGCCTTCAAAGCGGCATTACGCTGCTTCAGTGACCGCATATAGAGCTGCCAGCTGCCGACGAACTGAGGTTCCACGTGGAACACGGCCCAATCGAGCCATCGCCTGCGCTGGGTTGGGCCGTCTTCGACCAGCCGGTGGATTCCGGGATCGATGACCTGGACTGGGAACGCCTGACTGAGCTCCGCGAGCGAGCTCGCCGATCGCTCATCGATGCGGGCCTGCAGGCCGGTATCGACGTGGCACCCGAGTCCGATCACATGCCCGGGCTCCGGTGTGGTGCGGCCGTGCAGCCAGAACCGGGGCTCACCGTGGCGAATGAGCTGCTCGGTGTGCCGATTACGAAAGGAACGACCCCGCCCAAGCAGGTAGATCGCCTCGAGGACGGTGGTCTTGCCGGAGCCATTGGCCCCCGTAATCAGGTTCAGCCGAGGGTGAAGCACGAGCTCCGCGCTCCGGAGCGCCCGAAAGTCCCCGAGTCGCAGCAGCTCCAGGCTCATCTGTCCGCGGCTCAGAGCCGCATCGGCATCACCACGTACTTGACCGTGACATCGCCAGGGGCACGAATCAGCCCGGGTCCGCTGGCGTCCGCCATGCAGACCTCGACATTCTCGACGTCGATCGCCGCGATGGCATCGAGCAGGTAACTCACATTGAAGCCCATCTCGATCTCGTCCCCGGTGAAATTGACCTCGACCTGGTCCTCCGCCTCTTCCTGCTCCGGATTATGGGCCTGGATCGTGAGCAGCCCTGGTGCGAAGGTCAGCCGCACGCCACGATACTTCTCATTCGACAGGATCGCGGTACGCTGCAGCGCAGCACGCAGCAGATCGCGCTTTGCCGTCATCACGCGCGCGGGCTGCGCCGGAATTACACGCCCATATTCCGGGTACTTGCCGTCAATGAGCTTCGAAGTGAAGCGAACCTCTCCGATCTGGACGCGAATGTGATCGGTACCGAGTGCGATCGTAATCTGCCCCTCACCATCGAGCAGGCGCTGCAGCTCGAGCACCCCCTTACGCGGCACGATGATCTGCAGCAGCTCTCGCGCCTTGCCATCCAGCGGAACCTCGCACCAGGCCAGGCGATGACCGTCGGTGGTAACCGCACGCAGCATCTTGCCGTCCGTCTCCAGCAGCGTGCCGTTCAGGTAATAGCGCACGTCCTGCTGCGCCATCGCGAAGTGCGTTTTGTTGAACAGCTTGCGGCAATCCTCGGCGCGGATCGTCAGGCTCTGCTCCGCGTGTATGTCCTCGATGACCGGAAATTCGGAAGCTGGCAGGCTCGAGAGCGTGAACCGGCTGCGACCGCCGCGGATCAGCACCTTCGCGCCTTCGCTCGCGATCGTCAGCGTGGTCTTGTCCGGCAGCGTACGCATGATGTCGAGCAGCTTGCGTCCCGGTACGGTGATTTCTCCCGGCTGCTGTACCGATACCTCGGCGGCCGCGACCAGTTCGACCTCAAGGTCGGTGCCGGTGATGCGCAGCCGGTTGTCCTTCGCGCTGAGCAGCACGTTCGACAGCACCGGCATCGTCTGCCGTCGCTCGACTACACCGATCACGCTTTGCAGAGCCTCGAGCACGTGCTCGCGGGTCGCGGAGACTTTCATGGTGCCGATGCTTCCTTGGCGATTGAGGGGCGCGCTTCAGATCTTCTTTTCTTAAGACCTAAAGAACAATAATGAATATTAAGCCTGTGGATAGCGGTAACAACAGCGCGCGGTGATCTTTTCCGCTTCTGGCAGCGATCCGCAGGCCTTGGCCCCAGAGGGGCACTGCTGGGCCTGATGCCTGTGCACGGCTTGTGGGTAACCTTATCCCCAATTTCCTGCACAGCCTGTGCACATCAGGCTGTCAGGGTTCTCAACAGGTTTGAGTAATCCTCCTGTATGCGCTGCTCGATGTCGCGCAGCTCCCGGATCCGCTTGCACGCGTGCATCACGGTCGTATGGTCGCGGCCACCGAAGGCGTCGCCGATTTCCGGCAGGCTGTGGCTCGTCAGCTCCTTCGCCAGCGCCATGGCGACCTGGCGCGGCCGCGCCACCGAGCGGCTGCGACGCTTGGAGAGCAGGTCTGCGACACGCACCTTGTAGTAATCGGCCACGGTCTTCTGGATGTTTTCGACGGTGATCAGCCGCGCCTGCAGCGACAGCAGGTCCTTGAGCGCTTCCTTGGTGAATTCCAGCGTGATCGGGTGACCGGTAAAGCGCGAGTTCGCGATCACCCGGCGCAGCGCGCCCTCGAGCTCGCGCACGTTCGAACGGATCCGCTTGGCAATGAAAAACGCGACTTCTTCCGGCAGTTCGACGCCAACCGCGAGTGCCTTGCCGATCAGGATCGCGACGCTGGTTTCGAGTTCCGGAGGTTCGACCGCCACCGTGAGCCCCCATCCGAAGCGCGACTTCAGGCGCTCCTCGAGACCTTCGACTTCGCGCGGGTAGCGATCGCAGGTCAGGATCACCTGGTGCTGGCCCTCGAGCAGCGCGTTGAACGTGTGGAAGAACTCCTCCTGCGAGTGCTCCTTGCCCGCGAAGAACTGGATGTCGTCGATCAGCAGCGCCGTCACCGAGCGATAGGCAGTCTTGAAATCGTTGATCCGGTTGTGCTGCAGGGCGCGCACCATGTCGCTGACGAAGCGCTCCGAGTGCACGTAGGCGACGCGCGCATCCCTGTCATTCGCGATGATCCGGTGGCCGATCGCATGCATCAGGTGGGTCTTGCCGAGGCCCACGCCGCCGTAGATGAACAGCGGGTTGTACGCCTTGCCCGGATTGTCGGCCACCTGCTGCGCCGCGGCCTTCGCGAAGTGGTTGCTCTTGCCTTCGACGAAGCGCCCGAACGTGAAATCCGGATTGAGCGGCACTCCGACCGCAGTGGCGCTTGCGGCCGCGCTCGGGCGCGCGCCGCGCGCGACCGGCGATCCGCCGCCGGCCGCTGCGGGCGTCGCAGCCGCTGCCGGAACAGGGGGCCGCGAGCCCACTTCAACCGTGATGGACTCCTGCTCGGGGCGCCCCGCTTCGCGCAGCAGCTCGATGATCCGCGCGAGCAGATTAGTGCGCACCCAGTCGACCACGAAGCGATTGGGCGCGAGCAGGCGCAGCGCGCCGTCGACTTCGACGAACTGCAGTGGTCGGACCCAGGTATTGAATTGCTGCTCGGGCAGCTCGTGCTCGAGCGTGCCCAGGCAACGCGACCACAACGACGCTTCCAAGCAGCGACTCCGGAAAAAGGGTCGAGAGTCTATACCTACACCACGAGCGCCCGAAAGCACTCGTATTGACACGCGCGAGCCCGCTGCGTACCCTGCCGAGCCATTTTTCGGTCAGTTTTCAGGGCCTTGAAATCATGAAACGTACATACCAGCCGAGCAAGGTGCGCCGCGCACGCACACACGGATTCCGGGCCCGGATGGCCACCAAGAACGGCCGCAAAGTCCTGGCCCGGCGCCGCGCCAAGGGCCGCAAACGCCTGACGCCCTAAGGGCCGTCGCGCCCGATGCCAGCGGCGAGTGTCGGCACCGACGCTGCGGCGCGGCTGCGTTTCCCGCCGCAGCGCCGCCTGCGCCGCCCGGCGGAATTCAAGCGAGCCTACGCACAGGGCCGTCGGCTCGGCAACGAGATGTTCACGGTGAATGCCGTTCCGAACGGACTCGGATCCGCGCGCCTCGGCATGTCGGTCGCGGCGCGCAATTTGAAAGCCGCGGTCGCCCGCAACCGGATCCGTCGGCTGATCCGCGAGAGTTTTCGCACGCACCTGCGAGGGCTGCCGGCGTTCGACCTCGTCATCGGCGTGCGTGCGGCAGTCCTCGAGGCTGACAATGCGCGGGTACGCGAGCGCCTCGACGCGCTTTGGCACAAGATAGCCCTCCTATGCGATACCTGATCCGGGCGCTGATCCGCGCCTACCAGCTGCTGCTCAGTCCGTTGCTCGGTCCGCGCTGCCGCTTCCATCCCTCCTGCTCGCAGTACGCGCTCGATGCGCTAGCGCTGCATGGGACCGTGCGTGGCGGAGCCCTCGCGCTGCGCCGGCTCTCGCGCTGCCACCCGTGGCACCCCGGAGGCTATGATCCGGTCCCCGCGACCGCTGAATTCCTGGATAAGGCGTCCCCTGGCTCATCCCACGCCTGTCATGCCGACCACCGCTAACATCCGCACGTTCCTATGGGTACTGCTCGCCACAGCGGTATTCCTCAACGTCGAGACCTGGACGCATGATTATCCCGGTACGCCGGCGGCGTTGAGCGGCGCCGCCGCGGGAGCGCAGGGGTCGCTCGATACCGGCGCCCCGGTCGCGGGTGCACCAGCGAGCGCGGGCGGTCCAACCGCAGCGGTCGTCGCAACGCCGGCTCCCGTGATTGCTGAGGATGCCGCGACCGGAGCCGGTACCGCCACCGAGTCCGCACCGGGCGTGCACGTGATCACCGATGTGCTGGATGTCGAGGTGAGCCTCGTCGGAGGAGAGCTCACGCGCGCGGATCTGCTGGGCTATCCGCAGGCCAAGAACACCCCGAATGTGCCCGTGCGCCTCCTCAACCGCGACAGCGCCGACTCGCTGTTCGTGATCGAGACCGGACTGGCCGGGACCAACGGAGAAACTGCGCCGACGCATCAGGCGCTGCTCGGCAGCGACGTCCACGAGCTGCGGCTTGAGGCCGGTCAGGACCAGCTGCAGCTGCCACTGCACTGGACTGACGGTCATGGCATCACCGTGACCAAGACACTGACCTTCCACCGCGGCGCCTACCGAATCGGTGTCGACTACCAGGTCCGCAACGCCGGCACGCAGCCGTGGGGCTTTGCACCCTACGCGCGCATCCTGCGCTATAACGAGCCGATACCGAGGTCCTACTTCCGCGTGGACAGCTACGCGTTCAAGGGCCCGTCGATCTGGAACGGCAGGAAGTATCAGAAGCTCGATATCTTCAAGGGCGCGACCCTCGACGAGACCGTCACCAACGGCTGGATCGCGGCCCAGCAGCAGCATTTTGTCGTTGCCGCGGTGCCGCCGAGCGATGATCCGAGCCGCTTCGACCTGAAGATCGCGGGCAAGCAGTTCCTGCTGTCCTCGACCGGCGGCGCGCGCACCGTCGCGCCGGGCGCGAGCGCGGACGTCGCGGCGACGCTCTGGGTCGGACCGAAGCTGCAGTCCCAGCTCGACCAGGTCGGACCGAATTTGAGCCTGGTGGCCGACTACGGCCAGCTCAGCGTGCTGGCGAAGCCGCTGTTCTGGCTGCTCGAGCGCGTGCACGGCATCGTCGGGAACTGGGGTTTCACGATCATCATCGTGACGCTGCTGCTCAAGGTGCTGTTCTATCCGCTGTCGGAAGCCAGCGGCCGCTCGATGGCGAAAATGAAGGAACTCGGGCCGCGGATCACGAATCTGCGCGAGACCTACAAGGACGACCGCGAGAAGCTCAACCGCGCGACCATGGAGCTGTACCAGCGCGAGAAGATCAATCCGCTCGCGGGCTGCCTGCCGATGCTGATCCAGATCCCCGTGTTCCTGGCGTTCTATTGGGTGCTGCGCGACAGCGTCGAGATCCGGCAAGCTCCGTTCATGCTCTGGATCAACGACCTCTCAGCTCGTGACCCGCTGTTCGTGCTGCCGGCGATCATGGCTGGCGCGATGTTCGTGCAGTACAAGCTCAATCCCCAGGTCGGGGATCCGATGCAGCAGAAGGTGTTCATGATCATGCCGCTCGCGATGTCCGTGACCTTCGCGTTCTTCCCGGCCGGACTGGTGCTCTACTGGGTCACGAATACTCTCCTGTCGATCCTGCAGCAGTGGAACATCAACCGGCGCATCGGCGCCGCGGCGCTGGCCAAGCGCTGAGAGCCGCGGCACCCGAAACCATCGTCGCGGCCGCGACGCCGCCCGGGCGTGGTGGCATCGCGATCGTCCGGATCTCGGGCGCGCAGGTGCCGGCCCTCGCTGCTGCGCTGATCGGAGCGCTGCCGCCGCCGCGGGTCGCGACACTCTCGCGCATGCTCGCCGCCGATGGCACTGCGATCGACGAGGGGCTGGCGCTGTATTTTCCGGCACCACATTCCTACACCGGCGAGCACGTGCTCGAGTTGCACGCGCACGGCGGGCCGGTCACCGTCGAGCGCCTGGTTCGACGGGCCCTCGAGCTGGGCGCACGCCGCGCCGCGCCCGGAGAATTCACGCAGCGCGCCTATCTGAACGGCAAGCTCGATCTGGCGCAGGCCGAGGCGGTAGCGGCGCTGATCGACGCGGCCTCCGAGGCGGCGGCCGGCGCGGCATTGCGCTCACTGGAGGGCGAACTGTCCGCGCGCGTCGAGGCGCTTGGCGAACGGCTGGGCGATCTGCGCGCGTATGTCGAGGCCGCGATCGACTTCGCCGACGAGGAGATCGACTTTCTCTCCGACGCTGCGCTCGACGGACGCCTGCAGACGGTACGCGCGCAGCTCGCAGCGCTGCAACGCGCCTGCGCCCAGGGGCGGCTGCTGACCGAGGGGTTGAAGATCGTGATCGCGGGCCGACCGAACGTCGGCAAGTCGACGCTGCTGAACCGGCTCGCGGGCTACGAGAGCGCGATCGTGACGCCGATACCGGGCACGACGCGTGACGTGCTGCGCGAGCGCGTGCTGCTCGATGGCGTGCCACTGGAGATCCTCGATACCGCGGGACTGCGCGAGACCCTGGACCTGATAGAAGCCGAGGGCGTGCGCCGGGCGCACGACGCGATCACCCGCGCCGACCGGCTGCTGTTCGTGATCGATGCCGCGACCGATCCATCGGCCGAAGCATGGGCGCAGGTGCGAGCGACACTGCCGGCAGGGCTGCCGGTCACGCTCGTGTTCAACAAGTCTGACCTGTGCGCGACCGCGCCGCTCGCCCCGGCGGCGCCGGCAACGCCACTCGGGGCATCGCGCGCGGACCCTGGCGCGGGACCAGGCGCGCGCGCCGAGCCGGTCGTCGTGCGGATCTCTGCGCTGTCCGGTGAGGGCCTGGACGCGTTGCGTGAGCACCTGAAGGCCTGCTTTGGCTTAGCTCAGCCGGAGCACGGCACGATCGCCGCACGGGCGCGCCATGTCGAGGCCCTGGCTCGGGTCGAAGCGCACCTCGAGGCGGCGGGCGATGCGCTCCGAGGGCGGCGCACGAGCGAGCTGATTGCGGAGGAACTGCGCCTTGCCGAGCGCGCGCTCGGCGAGATCGTCGGGCCGCAGCAGAACGAAGAGTTGCTGGGCCGGATCTTCAGCTCTTTCTGCATCGGAAAGTGATTGACCCAATAGAGAAACAAAAATAGCATTTTGGCCCTGCATTCTCACCAAAAGTGCGTCAAGCGCCGCGAGGTTGCCGCCGCGGCCTTGGATCCGCACACTGCCGGCCATGCGATATTCCGGCAGCTACGATGTGATAGTGATCGGCGGTGGCCACGCGGGCACCGAAGCCTGCCTGGCCGCGGCGCGCATGGGGGCGCGTACGCTGCTGCTCACGCAGAGCCTCGAGACCGTCGGTGCGATGAGCTGCAACCCGGCGATCGGAGGGATCGGCAAGGGACACCTGGTCCGCGAGATCGACGCGCTGGGCGGCGCGATGGGGCGGGCGGCAGACCTGGCCGGGATCCAGTTCCGGACGCTCAATGCCAGCAAGGGACCGGCGGTGCGCGCGACGCGCGCCCAGGCGGACCGGCAGCTCTACCGGCGCGCCATCCGGCGGCTGCTCGAGAACCAGCCGGGTCTGGTGCTGTTCCAGCAGGAGGCCGGGGATCTGCTCGTCGAATCGGATCGCGTGCGCGGTGTCATGACCGTGACCGGAATCGCGTTCGAGGCGGCCGCGGTCGTGCTGACTGCCGGAACCTTCCTGGGCGGACGCATCCATGTCGGTCTGGACCAGTATGCGGGGGGCAGGGCGGGCGACCCGCCCTCACTGCGCCTCGCGGCGCGGCTGCGTGAGCTCGCGCCGCGCACGGGCCGCCTCAAGACCGGCACGCCGCCGCGTATCGACGGCCGCAGCATCGATTACACCGGCCTTGCTATCCAGCACAGCGACGAACCTCTGCCGGTGTTCTCGTTCCTGGGCCGCCCCGCGCAGCATCCGCGCCAGGTGCCCTGCTTCATCACGCACACGAACGAGCGCACCCATGCGCTGATCCGCGCCAGCTTCGACCGCTCGCCGATGTTCACCGGACGCATCGAGGGCGTCGGACCCCGCTACTGCCCGTCAGTCGAGGACAAGGTGCACCGGTTTGCGGACAAGGCTTCACACCAGATCTTCATCGAACCCGAGGGACTGGACACGCATGAGGTGTACCCGAACGGCATCTCCACCAGCCTGCCGTTCGACGTGCAGCAGGAGTTCGTGCGCACCATCCCCGGCTTCGAGCGCGCGCACCTGACGCGTCCGGGCTACGCGATCGAATACGACTACTTCGATCCGCGCGACCTGAAGGCCTCGCTCGAGAATCGCGGCGTCCAGGGGCTGTTCTTCGCCGGTCAGATCAACGGCACCACCGGTTACGAGGAGGCCGCTGCCCAGGGCCTGCTGGCCGGGATCAATGCCGTGCAGCACGTGCGGGCGGCGGAGCCGCTGGTGCTGGGACGCGACGAGGCCTATCTCGGCGTGCTGGTGGATGACCTGGTGACGCGCGGGACGAGCGAGCCCTATCGCATGTTCACCAGCAGGGCCGAGCACCGGCTGGTGCTGCGCGAGGACAACGCGGATGCGAGGCTGACGCCGACCGGGCATGGGCTAGGGCTGGTGGATGCAGAGCGCATGGAATTCTTCGAGCGCAAGCAGCGCGCGATCCAGATTGAACTGGCGCGCCTGGAGTCGTGCCGGTTTGCGGCCGGGCAGCTGCCGGAGGACTGGTGTGCGCGAGTCCTGCAAGGGCCGGTGCCGGCGCGTGACCTCAGCGCGCTCGAGCTGCTGCGCCGGCCGGAAGTTGGCTACCGGGAGCTGATCGAACTGATCGGCCAGCCGTCTGAGTTCGAAGGCCCGGACATCGATGAACGGATCGGGCCACAGGTGCAGCGCGACCTCGAGGCCGAAGCGCGCTACAGCGGCTACATCGAACGCGCGCAGCAGGAGATCGAACGCTCCCGCGCGCACGAAGCAACAGCGCTCCCCGATGACCTCGACTATGCAGCCCTCGCCGGACTTTCGAACGAAGTGCGCCAGGCGCTGCGCCAGGTCCGGCCGCGCACGCTCGGACAGGCGGCCCGCGTCCCGGGCGTCACTCCGGCTGCGGTCTCGATTCTGCTGGTGCACCTGCGCCGGCATGGAACGCGGGCAGCCGCGGCACACGGGCGCTAGCCGTAATTTGCGTCGTTACTTGCGCCAGAACGTCGGCGTGAACAGCACCGCGATCGTGATGATCTCGACCCTGCCCAGGAACATCGCGGCGATGCAGGTCCAGCACTGGAAGTCGCTCAACGCGCCGTAGTTGCCGGAAGGGCCGACGAGATTCAGCCCGGGACCGGCGTTGTTGATGCACGCGATGATCGCGGACAGCGCGGTCATGAAATCAAGCCCCGAGATCAGCATCGCGAACGTCAGCACCGCGATCGTCATGAAATACAGGAAGATGAACGCCAGCACCGAATAGACCACGCCGTTGGGAACCATCTGCCCGCCGATCTTCAGCGGTGCGACCGCCTGCGGATGTACCAGCGAGAACATCTCACGTAACGACTGCTTGAGCAGGATCAGGAAGCGGAACATCTTGATTCCGCCGCCGGTCGATCCGGTACAGGCGCATACCGCGCCGAGGAACAGCATCCAGATCGGCGCGAACACCGGCCAGCGGCCGTAGTCGGTGCTGGAGAAGCCGCCGTCGGTCGCCATCGAGATCACGTTGAATCCCGCATAGCGCAGCGCAACGAAATAGTTGGCGTACACGCCCCGCAGCTGAAGGAACGCCGCGATCGCGACCACGCTGGCCAGGATCAGCAGCAGCATCCAGCGCGCTTCCGGGTCGCGGCGGTAGACCGAGAAATCCCCCTTGCGCACCGCGATGAAATGCGTCGAGAAGTTCACCGCCGCGATCAGCATGAACACCATCAGCACGAACTCGATCAGCGGCGAATGAAACCACGCGATGTTGGCATCGTGGGTCGAGAAGCCGCCCAGCGAGAGCGTCGAGAACGCGTGGCACAGCGCATCGAAGGGGTTCATGCCGGCCGCCCAGAGCGCGAGCGCGCAGGCGACGGTGAGCAGCACGTAGACACTCCACAGCGCGCGCGCGGTGGCGGCGATGCGCCGCGCGAGCTTGGCGTCCTTGACCGCGCCGAGCGCTCCGGCACGGTACAGCTGCATGCCGCCAATGCCGAGCAGCGGCAGGATCGCGACCGCCAGCACGATGATGCCCATGCCTCCGAGCCAGCTGAGTGCGTGGCGCCACAGGTTCAGCGAGTGCGGCAGCGCGTCGAGATTGCCGAGCACGGTCGCCCCGCTGGTGGACAGCCCCGACATGACCTCGAAGTAGGCGTGCGTGAAGGACAGCCCAGGCAGGTCGATCAGGAACGGCGTCGTAGCGACCGCCGCAATCGTCAGCCAGCTCACGGCGATCAGCAGGTACGCGTCGCGCGGTTTGAGATCATAGCGGTAGCGCGCCGTGAGCTGGCGCAGCAGCAGCCCGCCGGCCACCGCGAGCACGCCGCCGGCCGCGAATCCACGCAATGCCGCGAATTCCCCATAGGCCAGCGCCGTGACGGCCGGCAGCAGAAAGAACACCGCGAACCAGGCCAGCAGCGAGCTGAAGATGTTCAGTACGCCGAATACCGAGCGCATCGGGAATCAGTCTCTCAACCGTCGCCCTGGAACAGCCGCTCGACCAGCTCGATCTGCCGGCGGTCGGACAGGAACAGGATTACGTGGTCCCCGGTCGCGATCATCGTATCGTGGTGGGCCATGATGACTTCCTCGCCGCGTACGATCGCGACGATGCTCGTGCCGTGCGGCAGCTTGATCTGGTCGAGCCTGCGCCCGACGACCTGCGAGCGGTCCTGGGTCCCGTGCACGACCGCCTCGATCGCCTCGGCGGAGCCGCGCCGCAGCGAGTGCACCCGCACGATGTCCCCGCGGCGCACATAGGCCAGCAACGCGCCGATCGTGATCATCGGCGGGGAGATCACCAGATCGATGCTGCGATTCTCCATCAGCTCGCCATAGGCCGGCCGATTCACGAGCGCCATCACGCGCTTGGCCCCCAGCCGCTTGGCGAGCATGGCCGACATCACATTCGCTTCCTCCGAGTTCGTCAGCGCCGCGAATACGTCGGCACTGTCGATGTTCTCCTCGACCAGCAGCTCCTCGTCGGCGGCATCGCCGGCCAGCACGATCGTGTTCTCGAGAATCTCGGAGATGCGCCGCGCGCGCCGCGGATCGCGTTCGATGATCTTGACCTGGTTGCTCTTCTCGAGCGCGCCCGCGAGCCGCAGGCCGATGTTGCCGCCGCCGGCGATCACGAGGCGCCGGACCGGGTCCTCGCTGCGCCGCAGCTCGGCCATCACGCGCCGCAGGTCATCGGATGCGGCGACGAAGAATATCTCGTCGTGCTCCTCGATGACGGTATCACCGGCGGTGGGCACCAGCCGATCGTTGCGGTAAATCGCCGCGACCCGCGCCTCGGTGTCCGGCAGGTGCTCGCGCAATGTGCGCAGTTCGCGCCCCACCAGCAGTCCTTCGCGACGTGCCCGCACGCCGACCAGCTGCACGCGTCCGTCGGCGAAATCCGCGACCTGCAGCGCCCCGGGATACGACAGCAGGCGCATGATGTAGTCGGTCACGAGCTTTTCGGGACTGATCCAGACGTCCACGGCCAGTGCGCCTTCCGTGAACAGCTGTTCTCGCCGCGTGTACTCGCTGGCGCGGATACGCGCGATCTTGGTGCGGGTGCGGTGCAGCGTGTGGGCGATGCTGCAGGCGACCATGTTCACTTCATCGCTGCTCGTGAGCGCGACCAGCACGTCGGTGTCTGCGATCCCGGCGGCCTCGAGCACGCTCGGATACGAGGCGTGCCCGGCCACGGCGCGGATGTCGAGCCGGTCCTGCAGGTCGCGCAGGACATCCTCGTTGGTATCGACCACGGTCACTTCGTTGGCCGGCTCGCGCGACAGGTGCGAGGCCGCGGTGCGCCCGACCTGCCCGGCTCCCAGAATCAGGATCTTCATCGCACCCCGTCCTCCGCGCCGGCTACATGACTTCGAGATTCGCGTACTGGAGCATGAGCCATTTCGAGCCCTGGCGCTCGAAATTGACCTGGATCCGTGCATGCGGACCCTGCCCCTCCACGGTGAGCACGACGCCTTCACCGAATTTCCCGTGCCGCACGCGCGACCCGAGCCGTATGCCGCTGCCGATGCTCTCTGCCAGCGAAGCGCCGGAGCGCGCATGGAGCGCGCCGCTCATGCCCGCCGCGGCCGGCGCGCGCGAGCCTGCGCTTCCGTGGCCCATCATGCTGTAGGCCTGCTGCGACACACGGATGCGCGGGCGCACCTCCTCGATCAGCGCGGCGGGGACCTCGGCGAGGAAGCGGGACGGCGCGTTGTAGCTGTCGATACCGTGCAGCCGGCGCTGCTCGGCATACGTGAAGTAGAGCTGACGCATCGCTCGCGTCATGCCGACGTAGCACAGCCGGCGCTCCTCCTCGAGCCCGTCCAGATCGTTGAGGGAGCGCTGGTGCGGGAACAGGCCGTCTTCCATGCCGGCCAGGAATACCAGCGGGAACTCCAGCCCCTTGGCAGTGTGCAGCGTCATCATCTGCACGCAGTCCTCGCCCTCCGAGCCTTGACCCTCGCCGGACTCGAGCACCGCGTGCGCGAGGAAGCTCTGCAGCGGCGGGAGCTCCCCTTCAGGCTCGAACCCGCGTGCCGCGCTGACCAGTTCCAGCAGGTTCTCGACCCGGGCTTCGCTGCGGTCGGCCTTTTCCCTGCGGTGGTGCTCGAGCAGTCCGCTCGCCGCGATCACGTGATCGACCTGCTCGTGCAGGGCGAGCCCGTCGATCGCGCGCCACAGCGACTCTATCAGCGCGAGGAAGCCGCCGAGCGCGCTGCCCGCGCGTCCACCCCCGCCACTGGCCGATGCAGCGGCGTGCCAGAGCGAGCTGCCCGCGGCGCGGGCGGCTTCCCGTATAGCGTCCACCGTGCGCGATCCGATACCGCGCGTGGGCAGGTTCACGATGCGCTCGAACGAGGCATCATCGTCACGGTTCGCGATCAGTCGCAGGTAGGCGAGTGCATCCTTGATCTCCGCGCGCTCGAAGAAGCGCAAACCGCCGTAGACGCGGTAGGGCATGCGCGCACTGATCAGCGCCTCCTCGAAGGTGCGTGACTGCGCGTTGGAGCGGTACAGGATGGCCGCGTCGCGCCGCAGTCCCCCGCGCTGGGTCCACTCCAGGATCCGCGTGACCACGAAGTCTGCCTCGTCGCGCTCATTGTAGGCGGCGTAGACGCGGATCGGCTCGCCGTGCCCGCCGGAAGTCCACAGCGTCTTGCCCAGTCGCGACGAGTTGTGCGCGATCAGTGCGTTGGCGCCCTCGAGTATGGAGGCGCTCGAGCGGTAGTTCTGCTCGAGCCGGAACAGCCGGGCCTGCGGAAAGTCGACGCGGAACTTCTGCAGGTTCTCGACCCGCGCGCCGCGCCAGCGATAGATCGACTGGTCGTCGTCGCCGACCACGAACGGTGCGCCCTCGCTGCCTACGAGCAGACGTATCCATGCGTACTGGATCGAGTTCGTGTCCTGGAACTCATCGACCAGCACGTGCCGGAAGCGTTCGCGGTAGTGCCGCAGCAGCTCCGCGTTGTCGCGCCACAGCTCGTACGCACGCAGCAGCAGCTCCGCAAAATCGATCACGCCCGCGCGCTCGCAGGCCTCCTCGTACTGCTGGTAAAGCCGTATGCGCTGCGCCTCCACCGGATCCCCGCCGCCCTTGAGCTGCGGCGCACGTCGACCCTCGTCCTTGTGCTTGTTGATGTAGTACTGCACTTCGCGCGGCACCCAGCTGTTCTCGTCGAGATTGCCGGCGCGGATCAGTTTCCTGATCAGGCGCTGCTGATCCTCGGAATCGAGTATCTGAAATGCCTGATTCAATCCCGCCTGCTGCCAGTGGGTGCGCAGCAGCCGGTGCGCGAGGCCATGAAAGGTGCCGAGCCAGAGCGCTCCGCCCGGGATCCCCAGCAGCTGCGAGACCCGCCCGCGCATCTCGGCGGCGGCCTTGTTCGTGAAGGTCACGGCCAGCAGGCCGTGCGGCGAGACGCCCTCGGTCTCGATCAGCCATGCGATGCGGTGCGTGAGCACGCGGGTCTTGCCGCTGCCCGCGCCCGCCAGCACCAGCACCGGACCGACAGGCGCAGTCACCGCGGCGCGCTGCGCGTCGTTCAGCGGATTCAGGAGGGGTGAGAGGTCCATGCGGGCCCGTCATTCTACCGCAATGCGGCCCCGCGCTCCGGGGCCGGAACCTCGCCGTTCGCGCCTCACCAGCGGTTGCGCAGTTCCCGCAGCGCGAGAAAGGTAGCGCGTGGCGAGCCGTCCGAACGTGCACCGGAGATGACCTCCGGGCTCCCGAGCCGGAAGAACACGTTGATCCCATGCTCCTGGCCCAGCGTGGTCACCGGCATGTCGGCGGCCTCGAGCGTAGCGATCTGCGAGAGCAGCGCTCCCGCCGCCTGGTTCGAGGGTTCGCGGTCGAGCGTGAAACTCAAGTTTCGCGCCAGGTATTCATGTCCCGGATACACGCGCGTGGACTGCGGCAACGGCTCCAGGACATCTCGAAAGCTCTGATAGAGCAGTTCCGGATCACCGCCGTGGATACAGTTGCCGACGCCGGCATTGAACAGCGTGTCGCCGCTGAACAGCGCGGGAGCCGCGCCGTCCGCCGCTTCCGCGTACAGGCACAGGTGGGCGCGCGTATGACCGGGCGTGTCGAGGCAGCGCAGCGCGACCGTACTTCCGACCCGCAGCAATTCCCCACCGTGCATGCCACGCGTGACGCCACCGATGCGAGCTGCCGCTGCGGCATGCGCGAGCACGGCAGCGCCGGTGGCCGCAGCGAGTGCGTCGTTGCCGCCGGTGTGATCGGCGTGTTCGTGGGTATTGAAGATCTGGCGGATCTGCCAGCCGCGCTGCTGCGCACGCGCCAGGCAGGCCTGCCAGTTCAGCGGATCGACGGCGAGCGCCTCACCGCTCTGGGCGCAGGCGATCAGATAATGGAAGTTGCGCGCGGCATTGGCCGCCCAGATGCGCTCGATCAGCATGCGGCTCGCCCCTACAGCTGCGTCGTTGGCAGGTAGTGATCGACCAGCAGGGCGAGGAACAGCCACATCAGGTAACTGATCGAGAAGCGGAACACGCGCATCGGCAGCTCGTCGCGACGGGATACCTTCATCACGATCGTGTACCAAAGGAAGCGCGCATTGAGTCCGATGGCGGCCGCGAGGTAGATCAGTCCGCTCATTCCGGTCATGAACGGCAGCAACGTCGCGATACACAGGATCACGGTGTAGAGCAGCACCTGCAGGCGCGTGAATTCGACGCCGTGCGTGACCGGCAGCATCGGAATGTCCGCCTTCGCGTACTCGCGCCGCCGCGCGATGGCGAGCGCCCAGAAGTGCGGCGGCGTCCACGCGAAGATGATCAGGAACAGCAGCAATGCTTGGGGCTCGACGTGATTGGTCACGGCCACCCAGCCGAGTACGGGGGGCGCAGCGCCGGCGGCGCCGCCGATCACGATGTTCTGCGGCGTCGCGCGCTTGAGCCACACCGTATAGAGCACCGCGTAGCCGATCAGGGACAGGAAAGTCAGCACCGCGGTGAGTGCGTTCACGAAGTCGAGCAGCACGGTCATGGAAGCCACGCCGAGCGCGATCGCGAACCACAGCGCCTGGCGCGAGCGCAGGTGGCCTGCCGGCAGCGGACGCGTGCGGGTGCGCGCCATGCGCGCATCGATGCGCTGGTCGACCACGTGGTTGATCGCCGCCGCGGAGCCGGCGGCCAGCGCGATGCCGAGATTGCCGAACAGCAGCGCGTCGAGCGGCGGGAGTCCGGGGGCCGCCAGCAGGGTACCGACGATCGCCGTCAGCACGATCAGCGCGACCACGCGTGGCTTGGTCAGCTCGAGATAGTCGCGCCATCCTGCCGCGAAGCTCGACTCCGGGACCTGCACCTCGGCGGCGACGGGCAGGGGCAGCAAGCTGTGCTCCGAATTCAAAGTCGGTTTTCCTGCTCGGGTTCAGGCCAGGCGCAGCGCGCGATTCAGGGTCAAGGTCGCCAACAATAGCAGGGCCGCGCCCGCATTGTGGGCCGTCGCGAGCCAGAGCGGAAAGCCGCGCAGCACCATCGCGACACCGATCGTGAGCTGGGTCGCCAGCATCACCAGCACCAGTACGGCCGCCCGCCGCGCGGCCAGCGCGCGGCGCAGGCGCAGCGTCGCCAGCGCAGCCGCCAGCACCAGCGCACTGGTCAGCAGCGCTCCGATCCGATGGCTGAGCTGGATCGCGACCCGGGCCGGGCTCGCCAGTACACCGCCGTCGAAGTTGACATTGGCCCCGCGCCAGAGCACGAACCCGGCCTGGAAGTCCGCCTGCGGCCACCAGTGACCCTGACAGGTCGGCAGGTCCGGGCAGGCGAGCGCCGCATAATTGCTGCTGGTCCAGCCGCCCAGCGTGATCTGCGCGGCGAGTGCCAGCAGCCCGATGAAGGCCAGCGCGCGCGCGCTACGCGCGTCCCCACCGACCCCGCGCAGCGTCCCGTGCACGTCCCAGGCCCCGCCGCGCCGCCGCCACAGCGACATCACCAGCCACCACAGCACGGACAGTGTGGTGAGGCCGAACAGCAGGTGCAGGGTCACGATCAGCGGCGTGAGCTGCCAGGTCACCGTCAGCATGCCAAGGGTGCCCTGCAGCACGACGATTGCGAGCAGCGCAGCGACCAGCGTGACCGGCACGATGCGTTCGCGCTGCCAGACCACGGCCATTGCCGTCAGACACACGATCAGCAGGCCGACCGTGCCGGCGGCGTAGCGATGCACCATTTCGCGCCAGGCCTTGCCGAGCTCCAGCGGTCGCGCAGCGTGCACCGTCGCCCCGGCATCGGCCGCGGCCCCGGCCGGGGTGAAATGTCCGTAGCAGCCCGGCCAGTCCGGGCAGCCCAGCCCCGCGTCGCTGAGGCGCACGTAGGCGCCGAGCACGACCACCAGCAGGCACAGCGCGCAGGCCACCATGGCGAAGCTCCGGAGCAGATCGGCGTGACGCATGCGACGGGTGCTAACCGATATGGGACAGATCGAGCAGCTTCTTCAGATCCTCACGCAGGCCCTTCGGATCCGTGAGCGCATCGTAGCGCATCATCAGATTGCCGCGTGGATCGACGATGAACAGCGTGTGCGCGCGCGCATCCACCGGAATCTGCGCGAGCCACGCCGCAGCGGCGCCGCCACCGCCGTCCAGGGCCAGCAGGTCGGGATGCTCCCGCGCGAGGAATGCGCGGTCACAGCACTGCCCGGTCGCGAGGAACACCTGCTGCAGCCGCGGGATCAGGTTTCCCATGGCCAGATAGCTCTGGCGCATGAAATACAGGGTTTGATGGCAGGCCGCGTCACACTCGCCGCTGGCGACATAAAGCAGCGACCAGCGTCCGACCAGCACGCCATCGCCGGCGCTGCCGCCGTCGGGGCGCTGCAGGGCCACGCGCGCCAGCGGGCGCGCGGGTTCGATCAACGTCCCGTGATTGGTACGGCCCGGCGGGCGCCAATGCGAGCCGTAGTACATCAGGAACGCCAGCACCAGTGGCGCGAAGAACAGCGCGACGAGCAGCGCCAGCTGGCCGCGCGTGCGCGACGACTTTCCTGGGCCGGCGGTCATGGCAGCGCCGGGCGCCGGTTCAGGAGGCCGTAGAGCAGCAGCGCAAGCGCCGAGAAGCTCCACCATTGGATCGCATAGGACACGTGGCGCGCCGGTCCCAATCCCTCGGGTTGCCAGTCGCGGGCGAATCCCAGCGGTTCGTCCGCGTTGAGCAGCAGCAGTCGCGACTCGAGCCGGGCCCCGAGCGCTGTGGACAGCTCGTCCATCACCGGGAAGCTCGTGAGTTTCGGCCATTGGGGGCCGGGTGGCGGCGGTGCGTGCCCGAGCGCGATGCCGGCGACCGGCAGCAGGTCCACGCGACCCGTCACCGACAGGCTGGCCTTGAGGTCGAGGCCCACATAGGGGAGCTCCGCACGGCTGCGCGTGAGCGGCAGCCAGCCGCGGTTGACGAGCAGCGTGCGCCCGTCGTCGAGCAGCAGCGGCGTGAGCACCTCGTATCCGGCCCGGCCGCGGTACGAAATATTGTCGAGCAGGAACTGGTGCTCACCATCGTAATGCCCGTGCACGCGAATCTGGGCATAGCGCGCCAGCTCGCCGGTCGCGTGCGCTCCGAGTTCGCCGACCGTGGCGCTGGAGACATTGAAGGCCGCCCTGAGCGCGCGCTTCTCGGCGGCCCGATGCCACTGCCAGCGCCCGAGTTCGATGAAGCTCACCATGGCGGCCAGCGTGAGCAGCGTCATGCCCCATGAGGCGGACCAGCGGACCTGGCCGAATTTCAGTGCCAGCGGCATGGCGAGCTCCCGGTGAGGGCTGCTGGACGGTGCGGGTATTTCGCGGCGCGGCGCGCCGCCCGGAGTTCCCTATAATGACCCGCGGTCACATGTCCTCTCAAGCTGCTGCAAGGGGCGAAGCGTGGAGCTGATACGATTCCTGGTCCTGTGCCTGCTCGCCGCGATCGTGGCGAGCCTCGGGACCGCGCTCTATCAGCTCAGTCGCGGCAAGGGCGATTCGCGCCGCATGCTGCGAGCGCTGACTTTGCGCATCGCGCTCTCGCTGGCGCTGTTCGCGCTGCTGATGCTCGCCTGGTGGGCCGGACTGATCACACCCCGCGGCCTCCAGCAGTAGCGGCGCCGGGCGCCGGCCGACCGCTCAGAGCCAGTAGACGAAAACGAACAGGATCAGCCAGACCACGTCGACGAAGTGCCAGTACCAGGCCACCGCCTCGAACGCGAAGTGGCGGGTTGGCGTGAAGTGGCCGCGCAGCGTACGCAGCCAGATGATCGTGAGCATGATCGCGCCGATCGTCACGTGCAGGCCGTGGAAGCCGGTCAGCATGAAGAAGGTCGTGCCGTAGATTCCGGTCGTCAGCCGCAGTCCGAGCTCGCGATAGGCCTCGCCGTATTCATGGGCCTGCAGGCCCACGAAAGTGAAGCCGAGCAGGAACGTGCAGGCGAGCCAGAAGCTCAAGGCCTTGCGATGGCTCTCCCGCAGGGCGTGGTGTGCCAGCGTGACGGTCAGTCCGCTGGTCAGCAGCACCAGCGTATTGATCGCGGGGAGCGAGAACGCCGGAACGGTCTCGAACGTGCCATCGGCGCGCGGGCCCAGATGCGCCGGACCGTTGGTCGGCCAGGTCGGGTCGAAATGCGGCCACAGCAGCACGCGGTTCAGGACCTTGACGCCACCGCCGCCGATCCACGGCACCGAGAAGCTCCGGGCGTAGAACAATGCGCCGAAGAACGCCGCGAAGAACATGACCTCCGAGAAGATGAACCAGATCATTCCCATCCGGAACGATTTGTCGACCTGCAGGTTGTAGATGCCATGCTCGTTCTCGCCGATCACGGTGCTGAACCAGCCGACGAACATGCATGCCAGCAGCACCGCGCCCGGCAGCAGCGCATAGCTGCCCGCCCAGCCGTTCAGCAGGCTCACCGCGCCAACCATCAGGCAGAACAGTGCCACTGAGCCGAGGATCGGCCACGGGCTGCCGTGTGGAATGTAGTATTTCCCTGAATCGGAGCTGAGCTGCGACATCGCTATCTATCCTTTGCTTGAATCTATCTGGCGGCCGCTCCCCGGCCGACGGACGCGACCGGGCCAGGAACATCATAGAAGGTGTAGGCCAGAGTGAGGCGGTCGATATAGCCGGGCAGCGACGGATCGACGAAGAAGCGCACCGGCATCATGCGCTGCTCGTCGCGGGCGAAGGACTGCGGAGAGAAGCAGAAGCACTCGGTCTTGTGGAACCAGGTGGCAGCCTTCGACGGAACGATATCCGGCACCGCCTGAGCCGTGGTGGCGTGCCCGGTCAGGTTGTGGGCGAAGAACTTCGCCTCATAGAGCTTGCCCGGATGGACCTGCAGCGATTTCAGGACCGGATGGAACTCCCAGTTGCCAACCGTCGGCAGGTCGGCGATGAAATCGACGGTGACCAAGCGCCCCATATCCACGGCTTCGGTGCCGGCTGCTACGGCGCGGCTCAAGCTCTTCTGGTTCCCGAGCCCCGTGATCGTGCACAACACGTCATACAACGGTACCAGCGCGAAGCCGAACGCAAAGCTGCCGGCGACGAAGGCCAGCAGTCCCAGCACGAGTCGCCGGTGACGGCGCGGTTCAGGCATGCCGCCCATGCAGCACCGCGTAAGCGATGAAGCCCGCATAGACCGCGATCGCGACCAGCGTCAGCGCGATTGCCGAGCGCCGCACGTGGCGGCGCTGCTGCAGCAGCAGTGGAGTGGGGCTCATCTTGTCCGTGGTGCCGTGCGTATCCAGGGTGGTGGTGCCCGATGGTTCGCGCTAGTGGGATGGCGCGCCGTGATCGATCACGGCCAGCGAGGGCGCCTCGGCCCAGCTGTGGTACGGCGCCGGTGACGGCAGTTCCCATTCCAGCCCGCGCGGGTTATCCCAGACCTTGGCGGTGGCTTTGGCCCCGCCGCGCACGCACTGCCAGATCAGGTACGGGAACAGCAGCTGCGAGAGGCCGAAGCCGAAGCCGCCGATCGAGGACACCATGTTCCAGTCGGTGAACTGCACCGCGTAGTCCGGGATCCGGCGCGGCATCCCCGCCAGTCCGAGGAAGTGCTGCGGGAAGAACAGCACGTTCACGAAGATCGCCGATAGCCAGAAATGCCACTTGGCCAGGGCGATGTTGTACATGTGGCCGGTCCACTTCGGCAGCCAGTAGTACACGCCGCCCATGATCGCGAATATGGCGCCGGGTACCAGCACGTAGTGGAAATGGGCGACTACGAAGTAGGTATCCTGATACTGGAAGTCCGCCGGCGCGATCGCCAGCATCAGTCCGGAGAAGCCGCCGATCGAGAACAGGAACAGGAACGCGAGCGCCCACAGCATCGGCGGATCGTAGGTGATCGAGCCGCGCCACATCGTCACGGTCCAGTTGAAGACCTTCACGCCGGTCGGAATCGCGATCAGCATCGTCGAGAGCATGAAGAACAGCTCGCTCGAGAGCGGCATGCCCACCGTGAACATGTGGTGCGCCCAGACGATGAACGACAGGAATGCGATCGAGGCGGTCGCATAGACCATCGCGCTGTAGCCGAACAGCGGCTTGCCGGAGAAGCTCGGGATGATCTCCGAGACGATGCCGAAGGCCGGCAGGATCAGAATATAGACTTCAGGGTGCCCGAAGAACCAGAAGATGTGCTGGAACATCACCGGATCGCCGCCACCGGCCGCGTTGAAGAAGCTGGTGCCGAAAAAGTGATCGGTCAGCAGCATCGTGACCGCCCCGGCCAGCACTGGCATCACTGCGATCAGCAGATAGGCCGTGATCAGCCAGGTCCACACGAACAGCGGCATGCGCAGCAGCGTCATGCCCGGCGCCCGCATGTTCAGGATCGTCACGATGACGTTGATCGCGCCCATGATCGAAGACGCGCCCATCAGGTGGACTGCGAAGATCGCCATCGGTAGCGCATCGCCGGTCTGAAGCGAGAGCGGCGGGTACAGCGTCCAACCGCCGGCGAGCGCGCCGCCCGGCACGAAGTAGGTGGCCAGCAGCAGCGTGAAGGCGAACGGCAGGATCCAGAAGCTGAAGTTGTTCATGCGCGGCAGCGCCATGTCCGGCGCACCGACCTGCATCGGGATCATCCAGTTGGCCAGCCCAACGAAGGCCGGCATCACCGCACCGAAGATCATCACCAGCGCGTGCATCGTGGTCATCGTGTTGAACAGCGCCGGATCGAGGAACTGCAGGCCAGGCTTGAACAGCTCGGCGCGGATCAGCATCGCGAACGAGCCGCCGACGAAGAACATGATGCAGCTGAATACCAGGTACAGCGTGCCGATGTCCTTGTGGTTGGTCGTCGTCAGCCAGCGCCAGATACCGCTCGGCGGATGATCGTGGCCGTGCCCGGCATCGTGGGAGTCGGTGGCGTGTTCAGAATAGGCCATGGCAATCCTCGGGCGAAACGATTCTCAGTTGCGGTGCGATCCCTGCAATCTCAGGGAGCGCTGTTCGATGCTACCTTGACCGAAGTCTGCTGGTCCTTGAGCCATTGCTCGAAGTCCTGCGGACTGCGCACGTCCAGCACGATCGGCATGAAGCCATGGTCGCGTCCGCACAGCTCGGCGCACTGTCCACGGTAGATGCCGACTTTGTCGGCGTCGATGTCGAACCAGGTCTCGTTCACGAAACCGGGGATCGCATCCTTCTTGATCGCGAGCGCTGGCACCCACCAGGCGTGGATGACGTCCTGCGCCGTGATCAGCAGGCGCACCTTCACACCGGCGGGTACGACCAGCGGGTGATCGACGTTGAGCAGGTAGTGCGGGACCGTGGTCGGATCGATGCCGGATCCGAGCTGGCGGGCATGATCGCTCGCGCGGTCGAGGCTGGAGAGTACTGTCACGCCGGATTCCAGGTATTCGTAGCCCCATTTCCACTGGTAACCGGTGATGCGGATCGTCAGCTTGGAGCCGTTCACGTTGTCGGTCTCGATCAGCGTGCGCGCGGCCGGAACCGCCATGCTGATCAGGATCAGCACCGGGATCAGCGTCCAGACGATCTCGAGTCGCGTGCTGTGCAGGTGCGTGGTGTCAGCCACCGCGCCAGTGGATTTCCGGAACCGCACCATCGAATAGATCATCACGCCAAAGACCACGACGGCGATGCCGACGCACCACCAGAACATCAGCATGTGCAGGCTGTAGATACGCCGCGACATCGCGCTGATGCCGGGGGTCATGTTCAGGGTCCACTCCGCATGGGCGGCAGGCGCGGCCAGCGCGAGCGAGACGAGGGCGGTGAGAGCGGCAAACGGGCGGGTTCTGTGGGTCATTACCTTGGCCTTAAACCTGTCGCCGCACCGGACAGCGGCGGGGATTCATTAACACGACCAACCGAGCGCATCAGCCGCCCGGCCAGGGCCCGTCGTTCCTGTTCCGTCAGGAATTTGCCGACTTCATAGGCGCGGCCATGCGACTCGAGCGTCAGGCGGCTGGGATGCAGGCGCGAGCCGGCAGGTCGTAGTTTAACCTGTGCCCAGTGCCGCGGGAACACCACCTGACTGTAATGTGGACCATCGCGGTGCTCGACCTCGACCTGCTGCTCACTGATCGTGATGGTCTCGAGGCAATGTCGCCGACGCAGGCTCAAGCGCAGCGCCCATCCCAACACCAGCATTTCGAGGCCCGCGAACGGGAAGATGGGCCACAGTCCATGCAGCGCGAAATACCCGGCGATCGAGAACGACACCAGACAGATGGTCGCGAAGAATGCGGCCGCAGCGCGAGGCTGCAGCGAACAGTTCGGGGCCAGCTGGATCGTCTGCACTTCGTTCAAGGCCGCTGCATCATACTCAAGCTCCGTGCTCCGTGCCCACGCTCGGGCCCGGGTCATTGCCCTGCAGCAGTGCATGGGCCGCCCCGCACAGGTGCGCGGGGTCGTCCCGATCGTCCTGCACATGGGGCAGCCAGCCGAGTTCCGGCGCCGGAATCCGTGCGATCAGCGTCGCGCGATTCTCATCCAGCGCGAGCATGGCGGGATCGATCATGCTGCCGACCCAGCCTGCCAGCTGCAGCCCGCGCTGCAGGATCGCCTGCGCGCTCAAGAGTGCATGGTTCAGGCAACCCAGGCGCATGCCCACCACCAGCACCACGGGCAGCGCCAGGGCGTGCGCGACCTCCGCCATCGTGGAATTCGCGCCGATCGGTGTCAGCCAGCCGCCGGTGCCCTCGACCAGCACCACATCGCAGTGCAAGGTAATTCGCTCGTACGCAGCAACGATCACCGCCGGGTCGATCGAGATGCCGGCGCGCCGTGCTGCAATGTGCGGGGAGATGGGATCGGGGAAGCAATACGGATTGACGTCCTGTGGCGACGGTCCGGTGCACGAGTGCGCGATGAGTGCATCGACGTCCTCGTTGCGTGCGCCGCTGGTACCGGCGGCAACCGGCTTCATGCCGGCGGCCCGCACACCCTGCAGCTTCAGCGCGCGCAGCAGCCCCATGGTCACGCGCGTCTTGCCGACGCCGGTGTCGGTACCGGCGATGAAGCAGCTGGCTCCGTGGCGCGCGCTCACGGCCGCCGCGTCTTCAGCGAACTGAGGGCCACGAGATGCTCGCTGCGGTCCACGCCGGGCGCGCGCCGTGCTGTATGCGCGTCCGCAGACGGCGCAAATGCCGCGCCGTACAGGACCTCGTAGCTGGCCGGCAGGCCCTGCGCAGTGCGGGACTGCTCGTAGGCGCCGATCATCGCCTGCAGCCGGCGCGGACTGGTCAGACCGCGCGAGCGTGCGTGCGCTGCGTTATGCGCGCCGAGTTGCCGCAGTGAGCGCATCAGGGCGTGCGCATCCGCGTAATGCAACACGTGCGTGTCGGTGTCGAGCACGGGCGGATCGAACCCGGCCTGCATCGCCGCTTCGGCGAGGCGCTGCATCGCAGGGAAATCGCTGACATGCACGCCGCTGTCCGCGGCGCTCCATGCCGCACGCAACTCCGCCAGAGTCCCTGGCCCGAAGCTCGAGAACAGCAGCAGGCCACCCGGTATCAGCACGCGCGCGATCTCACCCAGCACCGCTTCCGGCCGGTCACACCACTGCAGCATCAGATTGCTGAATGCGAGCGCGATACTGCGATCGGCCAGCGGCAGCGCATACGCATCCGCGCACACTGTTTCTATGCGCGGCGCCGTCCACGGCCAGGGTCGCCGCGCAATTGCGCGCACCATGCCGGGTGCAATGTCGAGGGCGAGCACCCGCGCGCGCGGGTAGCGGCGCCGCAGGGCGCGCGCGCCAGCGCCGGTGGCGGCACCCAGATCGAGAATCCAGGCCGGCTCCAGCGCAAAGTATTCCAGGCGCGATAACAGCTCTGCGCGTACCAGCTGCTGCAGCGTCGCAGCAGCATCGTAACTGCCTGCCGCGCGATCGAACGAGCGCGCGAGCGCACGGCGATCGAGTTCGAAGGCACCGGTCATTTGCGGGTCGGTCATGAGGGCTCGAGCATCGCCGCGGCCACTTCGTCGCAATGTGACAGGAACGGCGCATGGCCCGCGCGCCGCAGCAGGCGCAGCGCCGCGCGCGGCAGCAGCCGGGAGAGCGCCTCGGCCGCACCGGGCGGCGTGACCCGGTCGTACTCGCCCGCTATCACGAGCGTGGTCATCGGCAGCTCTCGGGCCGCAGCGCGCAGGTCATTCTGCTGCAGCTGCTGCAGCCCGAGCGCGAGCGCAGCGGGCTGCGCGCGGCCGTGCTCGCGCAGGCTTCGCATGAGGCTCTGCAGCACCATGCCGGACCCCGCGCTGCCGCGCACCTGCAGTTCCAGGAAGGACGCAACCGTGGCGTCCGGGTCGCGGGCCAGTTGCGTCGCAAAATCTTCGACCGTCTGCGCAGCCAGGCCGTGCGGCCAGTCAGTGCCGCTCACGAAGCGTGGCGTGCTCGCAATCAGCACCAGCCGCCGCACATCGAGCGCCGGATCAGCGGCGAGCTGCATGCACAGCTGTCCGCCGAGTGACCAGCCTGCCAGCGTGCTACCGCGCGGCAGTTGCGCCGCGAGCAGCGTGAGCAGCTGCGTACGCGACAGCGATTCCGGCCATGGGCTGCGTCCGTGCCCCGGAAGGTCGAACGCGGTGACTGTAAAATGCGCGGCGAGCGCATCGCGCAGCGGATCGAAGACGCGCAGGTTCATGCCCCAGCCATGCAGCAGCACCAGCGGCGGCCCGGTGCCGCTGGTCTCCGAGTACAGCGCGCTCATGCGGCGCTGCGCTGCGCGTGCAGCGCCGCCAGCGCTGCCACGAGCGCGTCGATGTCCTGATCGCTGTGTGCGCTGCTCAGCGTGATGCGCAGGCGCGCCGTCCCGCGCGGCACCGTGGGAGGGCGGATCGCACTGACCACGAAGCCGCGCTCCTCGAGCTGTGCCGCGGTACGCAGCGCCTGGGCCGAATCCCCCTGCAGCAGCGGCTGGATCGGCGTTGCCGAAGGCAGCAGCGGCAGCCCATGCGCAGCCGCCGCGGTGCGAAAGCGCTGGATCAGCGCGCGCAGCCGCTCGCGTCGCCAGGGCTCGGTGCGCACCAGGTGCAGCGCCGCGCGGGTGGCCGCCGCGACTGCGGCCGGTACCGCAGTCGTATAGATGTAGGTGCGGGCGCGCTGCAGCAGATATTCGATCAGCACCGCATCGCCGGCGACGAACGCTCCGAAGGTGCCGAAGGCCTTGCCGAGCGTGCCGACCAGCAGCGGTACCTGCTGTGCATCGAGGCCCGCCTCCTCCAGGCTGCCCCTGCCATGGGTGCCGAGTACACCGAGTCCATGCGCATCGTCGACGATCAGCCAGGCTCCATGCTGTTGCGCGAGCGCCGCGAGCTGCGGCAGCGGTGCGACGTCGCCGTCCATGCTGAATACGCCGTCGGTCACGATGAGTCTCGCACCGCCGTGCAGCGCGCGCCCGGCTGCGGCCGAGTCGGCGTGCGCGTAGCGCTTGAGCCGCGCACCTGCGAGCTGCACCCCATCGACCAGCGAGGCGTGATTGAGCCGGTCTGCCAGCACCGTGTCGTGGCGTCCGGCCAAAGCCGCGATCACGCCGAGATTGGCCATGTAGCCGGTAGAGAACAGCAAGGCCCGCTCGCGCCCGGTGAAATCCGCCAGCTCCTCCTCGAGCGCGTGATGCTCGCGGCTGTGGCCGGTGATCAGATGGGCCGCCCCGGCGCCGAACCCGAAGCGCCCCATGGCCGCCTGCGCCGCTGCAATCAGCGCCGGATGCGTGCGCAGTCCGAGGTAGTCGTTGCCCGAGAAATTGAGCAGTTCGCGGCCCTCGATGCACAGCCGGGTCGGCTCCGCGGGCTTAGGGCCTGAGTCGATGGTGCGCCGTCGCCGACGCTGCTGCGCGGCTTCGAGCGCGGCGAGTTCCCGCGCTAGCTCAGCGCGCTCAAGCCGCACCGGCCGCCTGCGCCGCGGCTGCCTCGCTGTGCACGCCGAGGCGCGCGAGCAGCGCGCGGTCGTGCTCGACTTCCGGGTTGCCGGTCGTGAGCAGCTGCTCGCCATAGAAGATGGAGTTCGCGCCGCACAGGAACGCCAGCGCCTGCAGCTCGTCGCTCATGGCGCTGCGTCCAGCCGAGAGCCTCACCATCGCGCGCGGCATCATGATGCGCGCGACGGCAATCGTGCGGATGAACTCCAGCGGATGGATGTCCTCGCCGTGCGCCAGCGGGGTGCCCGGTACGCGCACCAGCTGATTGATCGGCACGCTCTCAGGATGCTGCGGCAGCGTCGCGAGCGTCACGAGCAGCTGCGCGCGGTCACGCACGGACTCTCCCATGCCGACGATGCCACCGCAGCACACGTTCAGGCCCGCGCCGCGCACCGCCGCGAGCGTGTCCAGGCGGTCCTGGTAGCTGCGCGTCGAGATGATCTCGCCGTAATACTGCTCGGAGGTGTCGAGGTTGTGGTTGTAGTAATCCAGTCCGGCGGCCTTGAGCTCCTGCGCCTGCGCCTCATCGAGCATGCCAAGGGTCGCGCAGGTCTCCAGCCCGAGGGCACGCACCGCCTCTACCATCGCGCAGATGGCTTCGAGCTCGCGCCGCTTCGGCGAGCGGTAGGCCGCGCCCATGCAGAAGCGCGTCGCGCCCGCTGCGCGCGCTGCGCGTGCCCGCTCGAGCACCTGCTCGAGCGGCAGCAGCGCTTCGGCGGCGAGGCCGGTGTCGTAGCGCACGCTCTGGGGGCAGTACGCGCAGTCTTCGGGACAGGCGCCGGTCTTGATCGACAGCAGCGTGCTCAGCTGTACCGCATTCGGGTCGTGCCAGGCGCGATGGATGCACTGCGCGCGGTAGACCAGGTCGGCGAAGGGAAGGGCGAACAGGGCTTCGGCTTGGCTTAGCGTCCAGTCGTGGCGCGGCTGTACGTCCGTATTCATGGGGGCATCCGTACCGGAATGTCGACGTTCATCTTCAACGCGGCACACCCGGGTGTCAACGCAGGAACGCTTTCGCGGTCGACAATTGGTCAATTTCTGATCTACCGTCCCCGGCCGACGCCGCGCCCGGCGGCGCATGCCACCCGCCGCCTCGGGGGTCCGCTCAGGGTCGGCTGTAATACTGCAGCAGGATGCCGGTGAAGATCGCGAGGCCGAAATAGTAGTTGTTCTGGAACGCCTGCAGGCAGGCGGCGCGGTCCCGGCCGCGGATCAGCCATTGCTGCCAGGCGAAACACAGGGCGCCGCCGATGAGGCCCCAGCGGTAACCGTCCCCGAAGTGCAGGCTGCGTCCGACCAGCACCAGTGCCCAAAGCACCATCAGCTGCATTGCGCCGACCATCAGGCGGTCCAGGTCGCCGAACAGGATCGCGCTCGAACGCACGCCGATGCGCAGGTCATCGTCGCGGTCGACCATCGCGTACATCGTGTCGTAGACGCCGGCCCAGAGCACCGCGATCACGAACAGCAGCCAGCCGACCCGCGGCACCAGCCCGAGGGTCGCGGCAAAGGCCATCGGCACCGCCCAGCCGAAGCTCAGCCCTAAGTAGAACTGCGGCAACGGAAAGAAGCGCTTGAACCACGGGTAGGACACCGTCAGCGCGGCGCCAACGAACGCGAGCTTGATCGACAGCAGATTCAGCTGCAGCGCGAGCACGAGCGCGAGTGCGATCAGCAGGCCGAACAGCGCCAGCGCCTCATACGGGGACACCAGCCGTGCCGCGAGCGGGCGCATGCGCGTGCGCTTGACGTGCGGATCGATGTTGCGGTCGGCCAGGTCATTGACGATACAGCCCGCACTGCGCATCAGGATCGTGCCGGCGACGAAGATTGCGAACAGTCGCCGCTGCGGATGCCCCTGCGCGGCAATCCAAAGCGCCCAGAGCGTCGGCCACAGCAGCAGCCAGGTGCCGATCGGACGGTCCAGGCGCATCAGCAGGCTGAAATCGGCGAGCCGGCGCACCAGGCGCGAAGGCCGGCGCATTACGGTGGCCGTGAACTCAGCCGACGCGTCCATACTGCTCCCGCTCGCCGATCCAGCGCGCGCGCAGCGCGGCGACACGCTGCGGACTGGACTCGAGCAGCGTCGTGGCGATGCCTCGCACTTCCTCGAGCAGATCCGCGTCGCGCACCAGGTCGGCGATGCGCAGCTGCGCGAGCCCGGTCTGGGCGCGGCCCAGCAGCTCACCGGCGCCGCGCAGTTCCAGGTCGCGGCGCGCGATCACGAACCCGTCATTGCTGTCCCGGATCGCCGCCAGCCGCGCCCGTGCGAGCGGGGAGAGCGGCGAGCGATACAGCAGCACGCAGCTGCTCTCATGGGCTCCGCGGCCGACCCGGCCGCGCAGCTGATGCAGCTGCGCCAGGCCCATGCGTTCGGCGTTCTCGATGACCATCAGGCTCGCGTTCGGCACATCGACCCCGACCTCGATCACCGTGGTGGCGACCAGCAGGTCGATCGCGCCGGCCGTGAACTCCTGCATCACACGTTCCTTGCGGGCGGGCGGCATGCGCCCGTGCAGCAGCTCGACGCGCCGCGCGGGCAGCGCTTCGGCGAGCGCCAGCGCCGTCTCCTCGGCGGCCTGGCATTCGAGTTCCTCGGACTCCTCGATCAGCGGACAGACCCAGTACACCTGGCGGCCGTCGCGGCAGGCCGCGTCGATGCGCGCGACGATCGGCGCGCGCTTCTCCTGCGGCACGACGACGGTGCGAACGGGCGTCCGGCCCGGCGGCAATTCATCGACGATCGAGACATCGAGGTCGGCATACAGGGTCATGGCGAGTGTGCGCGGGATCGGTGTCGCACTCATGATCAGCTGGTGCGGTGCGCGCATCTCGCCCGCCCCCTTTGCCGCCAGCAACAGCCGCTGCTGCACGCCGAATCGATGCTGTTCATCGATGATCGCGAGCGCCAGTGCGGCGAAGCGCACTTCCTGCTGGAACAGGGCATGCGTGCCGACGCACAGCCGGGTGTGTCCACTCGCGACGCCCAGCAGTGCGGTGCGGCGCGCGCGCGCGCGCTGCGAGCCGGTCAACAGGCTGACCACGATCCCGAGCGGCTCGAACCAGCGGGTGAGCGCGCGGGCATGCTGTTCGGCGAGCAGCTCCGTCGGGGCCATGAATGCGACCTGCGCCCCGCTGCCGATCGCACGCGCGGCCGCGGCCGCCGCTATCACGGTCTTGCCACAGCCCACATCCCCCTGAATCAGTCGCGCCATAGGCGTGCGCTGTGTGAGGTCATCGTCGACCTGGTCCAGCACGCGTCGCTGCGCGACGGTGAGGTGGAACGGCAGCGCCGCCAGCAGCCGCGCCTCGAGTCCGGCCGGGTCCGGCAATGGCATTGCGCTTTCACTGCGAGCGCGGCGGCGCAGCTCGAGCAGCGACAGCTGATAGGCGAGCAGTTCCTCGAAAGCAAGCCGGCGCTGGGCGGGATGTCGGCCGCCGGCGAGTAGCTCGGGAGCGGTGCCGGCCGGCGGGCGGTGCAGGAATTCGAGCGCAGCTCGAAGGTCGGGCAGGCCAAGGCGCCGCAGCAGACTGGCGGGCAGCAGTTCGGGGAGCTCCTCGCCTGCGAGCCCCTCGAGTGCGCGCTCGATCAGCGCTCGCAACC
This sequence comes from uncultured Steroidobacteraceae bacterium, assembly GCA_964528845.1. Taxonomy (GTDB): domain Bacteria; phylum Pseudomonadota; class Gammaproteobacteria; order Steroidobacterales; family Steroidobacteraceae; genus FEN-1191. Next base: position 57,878 of record CAZGVE010000003.1, read on the forward strand.
GACCCTGGGTCCACGATTCGCTGGCCGGATAGATCGGCGTCAGGGTTTGCGGCAGCGGCTCGCCGTAGCGCGTGATGCGACGGTATTCCGGGTGCACGAATTCCGTGCCCAGCGGCCCGCGGCGCACCTCCCCATGAGCACGCAACAGCGTGCCGCGAGCCAGTCCTTCGCGCTGAGCGTTGCTGAAATAAAAGAAGCGCAGCGTCAGGGAACCCGAGCCGTCGGCCAACCGGACCAGCAGCTGGCGCCGCCGCCGGAACACGACTTCGGCCAGCAGCACTTCGCCTTCCACGACCGCGCGCTGACCCTCCTGCAGCGCACCGATGGGCTGTATCCGCGTGCGATCCTCGTAGCGCAGCGGCAGCACGAACAGCACATCCTCCGGCCGTACCGGGGTGCGGCGCAGCCTCCGGGCCGGTTCGCGCGTCCGCGGCGGTGACACCACCGGCCGTGTCAGCCGAGGCTGAGTACGCACTCCATCTCGATGCGGGCGCCGCGCGGCAGCGCCGCGACACCGACCGTGGCGCGCGCCGGGTAGGGCTCGCTGAAATAGGACGCCATCAGCTGGTTGACGACCGCGAAGTGCGCCAGGTCGGTGAGGAATATGGTGACCTTGACCACCTGCGCGAGCGTGCCGCCGGCCGCCTGCACGATCGCCTGCAGGTTCTCGATCACGCGGCGGGTCTCGGCCTCGATGTCCCCGCTTACCAGTGTGCCGCTGGCAGGATCGAGCGGTATCTGCCCGGAGACGTACACAGTATCCCCGACACGGACGGCCTGGGAATAGGGACCGATCGCCTTGGGCGCGGCATCGGTGCGAATGATCTGTCGGGGCGCCGTGTTCATGGTTCGAAGCTTAAGGCTCCTGCGCCGGGTTGTCGCGCTCGCTGCCAAAGCTGCCGCGCCCGCGCCGGTGCGGCGTGCCGGCGATCACGCGCGAAACGTGCAGCACGTCGGGCATGCGGCGCACGACCCGCATCACCCGTGCCAGATGATTCCGGTCGCTGACCTCGATCACGAACACGATCACCGAAGTCTCGGCGTCCCCCTGCTCGATCGTGACATGGCTGATGTTGCTCTCGGCCCCGGCGATCGCGGTAGACACTGCCGCGAGCACTCCCATACGGTTGACGGTCTCGGTGCGGATCTCCGCCAGGAACGTGCGACCCGGCTTCTGCTGCCAGCTGACCGGAAGCCATTTCTCCGGATGCTTGCGGTAGTCCTCGACGTTCGCGCAGGTCTCGCGGTGGATCACGATGCCGCGCCCCGTCGTCAGGAAGGCGAGGATCGGATCGTTCGGCAGCGGATAGCAGCAGTGCGCGTAACTGACCAGCAGCCCCTCGGTACCCGCGACCGCCAGCGGCGAGGGCGTGGCACCGGCGGCTTCCACGTGCGCGGCTGGCAGCAGCCGGCGCGCGACCAGCGGCGCCAGGCGCTCTCCCAGGCCCACCTTCTCGTAGAGCGCATCGGCGTCGGGCAACGCGAACTCGGTGAGTGCCGCGCCAAGCGCCGCAGGCTCGATCGCATCGAGCTTGACGCCGAATTCCCCGAGCGCCTGCGCGAGCAGGCGCCGGCCGAGCTCGACTGCCTCACCGCGGCGCAGTCCCTTGAGATACTGGCGGATCGAGGCGCGCGCCTTGGCGGTGACCACGAAGTTCACCCACGATGGATTGGGGCTCGCGCCTTTGGCGGTGATGATCTGCACGGTCTGGCCATTGCGCAGCACGGTGCGCAGCGGCGTCAGGCGCCGGTCGATCTTCGCCGCGACGCAGCGGTTGCCGATGTCGGTATGCACGGCGTACGCGAAATCGACCACGGTCGCGCCCCGCGGCAGTCGCAGGATCTCCCCGCGCGGTGTGAACACATACACCTTGTCGGGAAACAGGTCGACCTTGACGCTTTCGATGAACTCCTCGGAGTTCCCACCTTCCTCCATGGCCATCAGGCTGGAGAGCCACTTGCGCGCGCGCTCCTGCTGCGCCGAGCCCTCGAGCTCCCCCTGCTTGTAGCGCCAGTGCGCGGCGATCCCCGAAGTCGCGACACTGTCCATGTCGGCGGTGCGGATCTGCACCTCGATCGGCACGCCGTTGGGTCCGAACAGCGTCGTGTGCAGCGACTGGTAGCCGTTCACGCGCGGGATGGCGACGTAATCCTTGAAGCGGCCCGGCATCGGTTTGTAGACGCTGTGCACGATGCCGAGGCTGCGATAGATCGTGTCCACCGAGTCGACGATGATTCGCAGCCCGTAGACGTCGACGATCTCGGACAGCGCCATGCGCTTGCGCAGCATCTTCAGGTAGATGCTGTACAGGTGCTTCTCGCGCGACTCGACCTGCGCGCTGATGCCCGCGTTGCGCAGCGCCAGCTCGAACTGCGCTCGGATCTTGCTCAGGAATTCCTTCTGGTTGCCCCGTGCCTTCTTGAGCGCGTGCTCGAGCACGCGGTGGCGCTGCGGGTAGAGCGTGCGGAATCCGAGATCCTCGAGCTCGAGCTTCATCGTGTAGAGCCCGAGGCGCTCGGCCACCGGCGCATAGATGTCGAGCGTCTCGCGCGCGATCTGGCGGCGTTTGGCCGGCGCGAGCGCCTCGATGGTGCGCAGGTTGTGCATCCGGTCCGCGAGCTTGACCAGTATCACCCGCAGGTCGCGCACCATCGCCAGCAGCATCTTGCGGAAGTTCTCGGCCTGCGCTTCCTCCCGGTTCTTGAAACGGATCTGGTCGAGTTTGGTCACGCCGTCGACGATCTCGGCGACGTCGCTGCCGAAGCGCTCGGCGATGTCGGCTTTCGCGATCGGCGTGTCCTCGATCACGTCGTGCAGGATTGCCCCGACGATGGTGTCGGCGTCCAGATGCAGATCGGCAAGGATCTCGGCCGCAGCGACCGGATGCGTGATGTACGGTTCGCCCGAGACGCGGGTCTGGCCCTGATGCGCGGCGGCGCCGAATTCCGCGGCTGCGCGGATGCGCTCGACTTGTTCGGAGGGGAGGTAGGTTGCTACCTTGGCGAGCAGGTCCCTGACGCCCGGAGTACCGCGTTTCGTACCGGGCAGGAACCCCAAGAGCGAAGACGCATAGTCCACGGCCGCCTCTAAAGTGGATTCCTCAGGTACGGCACCCGCCCGCCGTCACGGCCTAGAGTTCGCGATCGATCAGCCCGAACTGCGGGGCGCGGAACGTGGCCTCATTGTCAGCATCCGGGACGATGGCCTCGGGGCGCGGCTCCGGTTCGCGCAGCATCTCGGGCGTGATGTTGCCGGCTGCGATCTCGCGCAGCGCCACGACCGTCACCTTGTCGTTCTCGAGCGGCACGGTGGCCTCGGCGCCGTTGGCCAGTCGCCGCGCGCGCTGGCTCGCCAGCAGCACCAGCTGGAACAGGTTATCGACATTCTGCAGGCAGTCTTCGACGGTGACTCGGGCCATGGCAATGAATTTCCTGAAAATACCGGGGGTTGCCCGCAGTGTACTGCATCGGCCAGCGCGAGTCGATCAGCCCAGCAGCCCCTCGAGCAGAGGGCTGAGTTCAGTCCGACCGGCGCGCAACCGCGCGCCCTGCCCGTCCAGGATCTCTCCCAGTTCCTGCGCTGCGCGCTCGAACTGGTCATTGACGACGACATAGTCGAATTCGGCGTAGTGGGACATGTCGTACCGGGCGTCGGCGAGCCGCCGGGCGATGATCTGCGCACTGTCCGTGCGCCGTTCGCGCAGCCGCTGCTCGAGCGCAGCAGGCGAAGGCGGCAGGATGAAGATGCTGACGCAGTCCGGGCGAGCGCGGCGCACCTGGCGGGCCCCCTGCCAGTCGATCTCGAGCAGCACGTCGTGACCCGCATCGAGCCGCTCGCGCAGCTGCTGCGCCCCGGTGCCGTACCAGTTGTCGAATACCTGGGCGTGCTCGAGGAACGCGTCCTGCCGGACCATTTCTGCGAACTGCTCCGGCGCCACGAAGTAATAGTCGCGCCCGTTGACCTCCTGCGGCCGGGGCGGTCGTGTCGTGTGCGAGACCGAGACCTGAAGGTTCGGGCGCGTCGCGAGCAGGGTCCGCACCAGGCTCGTCTTGCCAGCCCCGGAGGGCGCGGAGATGACGTACAGCTTGCCCACGATCGCTTCCCTGGCGTGCCTCTTCGATGCTCGCATCCGCCGATCTGCCGACGCGCGGAGAGTCTATCATTTTGATTTCAAATCGGTTCTGGGCCCGAGCTGGGGCCCCCCGGGCACAGTCTCGTGAGGCACGGCGGCCGGCGAGCCGGCGTCCCGGCCGGCGGTGCCTGTGTGCGCTTCAGAACAGACCCGATCCAAGCACTGAAATAGGCTTCCCATGTGTTGCACGCGCAGCACGTCGATTGCGGGTCGGCTAACTGTTTCAGGAGCGAGTCATGAGCATCAACAAGGACCAGGTCCAGGGGCGGACCCAGGAAGCCCAGGGAAAGGTCAAGGAAGTCGTGGGCAAGGCCATGGGCGACAAAGCCCTGGAGATCAAAGGCAACATCCAGAAGAACGTCGGGTCAGCTCAGGCCTCTGTCGGTGACGCTACGTCGAATATCGAGAAGGCGATCAGGAAGCCCTGAGGGTGTTTGCCGCGATGGCGGCGGTTCCCTTCTTGGCAGGAGAGATGAAATGGACATGATCGTGGTGTTGATCGTGCTGTTGTTGCTGTTCGGCGGCGGCGGCGGTTTGTACTGGGGCATGGGCGCCGGCTGGGGGTTTGGTCCCGTGGGACTGATCATTGCCGTCCTCGTGATTTCATTCCTGCTGTTTGGCTATCGCGGCAGACGGGGCGGGTAGCGACGAGACAGCGCCGGCCACGCCACGTGTAGCTGCCCAAGCGGGGCTCGCCCCGCAGCCCGGGCACGGATTGGGGCCCCGAAGGTCCTACGCGATAGCCCTGGCAACGTTTCGCAGGCGCGCCGACAGGCGCGGGGCTGCAAAATCGATGAATGCGCGCAGCCGGCCCTGCTCGGCCTGGTAGCAGGTGGTCTGGGCGAGATCCAGTCCGGAGCGCGCGGCCGCCATGGCCGAGTCGGCGCTCGTCGTAGCCCTCCGTGTTCGCACTGCAAGGCTCTGGTCGCGCCCGGCACGCCGTCGCATCCGACTGAAATCCAGAAGCACGATTGCATTGCCCGCTCGAGCATCTTGGGTACTCGTATTGCTGGCGCCATTTCGAGACCTCGAAAGAGCATCTACGCAATGGCTTCAATAGGTTCACAGACGACCGATCCTTATCTTCGCGACTCACAACATCCACAGAGCCAGGCCCTCTATCCTGCTTTCATTCGACCGGCAGCGGCGCGCAGGCCGTCCAGCACATCGTGCGCCAACTCCTGAGGGAAGTCCGCGGGCAGCAGGTCTTGCACTGAATCGGCGACCGAACCGGTTCTTTCGATCAACTCTTCCATCATGCGGCCGATCCCGCTGCCGAGACCGCAGCGCTGTGCCGTGAGTTCGAAGTGGCGCGGCAGGATGTCGCTCCAGTGGTAGTGAGATCCCTTGATGCCGCGAATGGCCATGGCCATCTTCACCTTGTGCGGGGACAAGCGTCCGGCTTCCGTACCGAGTGCATGATGAGCCGAGAGCACGTCATAACGGGGAGTCAGGAGGTAACTGCCGCCTGCATTCAGGAAGAGGCTGAAGTTCTTGGCGTGCCCGTCGATCGCGCACAGCATCCAGAAGAGGATTTGAGTTCGAAAGAAGTCTCTGCGGTCTTCATCGGCAGCCTCGGAACCCAGCAGAATGCCCATCATCGCTTCGATTCCCGGGCCACCGTCCGCCTGATATTTCTGCGTCGGCGCGACACCCATGGCCTGACAGAAATCTTCCTGGGGCAGCCGGATGACCCAGGTCCTGTCGGCCGCCAGGCGTCGATCGAAGCGCTCGACGATGAGGGCCTTCTGGGTGGCGAACCGTGCAATGGCGCATTTAGCCGTCGGGACTCCATACGCCGCCAGGATCTGCGCGCACAGCCACTCGTTCTCGACGGACGTACGAAGATCGATGCCTCCGGGGAGCAGGCCCAGGGGAAGTTTCAGGATATGTGTCGATGGGGTGGCGCCGTGAGGGCGGAACCAGTGCCCATCCTGGAACAGCAGTGCGGTTTTTTCCTGCGCGCCGGCGATGGAGAGCCGGAAGTCATCATCGGGCTCGGGCGCGCCAAAGGCTGGTGAGCCTGATGTCTTCAACAGCAGCTGTTCGATCTGCGTGTCACTGATGGGTGAGGCGGTGATGGTGCGTACGTCGGGCGCGGGTTCCCGTTCGACCGTGAGCTGCAGGGCGCCGACGCAATCGCGTCCGGTCTTTTCGAGCAGATCGAAAGCCCTGTCAGAATGCGCCCCGACGTGCTGACCGATCCGTCGGCGGATCTCGCCGCTGTCAGGCAGCAGATTCTCGAAATAACGCTCGACCACCGGGCCTTTATAAGTCGCGCCTTCCGTGAGGGGCATCGAGAGGGATAATGGCCGTGCACTGCTCGAAGTCAGCCACTCCTTTGCATAGACGAATTCCTGGGGTTTTCCGGAGGGGTCGATCCACTCCCCGATATATTCGCCATTCATCCAGGCGTGGAGCGTGCGTGTTTTCGAGGGCCTGGCCACTTACCACTCCTGGGAAGCGGCGACGCGGGATTTTTCACGAACGACCAGTTCGAGACCCAGGGCAGAGAGCGCCTTGAAAAGCGTCTCAACAGTGCTGGAGGACGTGTGAATCTCCAGCGTGGATACGGTGTCCTGCTTGATTCCCACTTTGCTGCCAATGTCGGTCTGGGACAGTTTCAGCCGGGTTCTTCGCGATCTGAGGGCTTGACCAAGCTGTTGAGGTGTTCTGGCCGTGGCTTCCATCGAGTTCCCCTGTCGTCATTTCACCCTCGGTAAGGGGTAAAGTAAATATACCCTCTATACGGTGTAACTTCAATATACCCCTCTTAGAGGGTAAATGAACGCCGATGCGGAAGGAGCTATTGTCCGCTCCCCAGCGCGCTGCTGCAGTTAGGACCTGAAATTCCCGAGGGCGAAGTGGCGAACCAATCCCGGCATTTTTTCTCCATTGACGAAGTAATTGTCTTCCTCAGGGCGGAGATGCCATCCAACCCGTTCTTTCCTGATCTGGATGAGCATGCGTACGAGTGGGTGACCGATGGTGATCGTGCCCAGCTGGTTCCCACCGGGATTTCGAGAATCTGCCCATAGACGTACTTACGTTTGACCACAATCCGGAATGTGGGCGAAGACTTCTGCGCTTGCCGTGCGGATCAGGGAAGCTTCGACGGTCTCACGAGCGATCCTGAATAGAGTGCTAGCAGGATATGGCGTGCCGACGGATCAACTGCAATGTGAGCGACAAGCAGCAGAATCTTACTTTCGGGAAGATTTCGGGATTTCCACGACGGATCGTGATGTTCTCGTCCTTAATCCTGAGCAGTTAGCCGCAGCGCGGGAAGCTACAGCCGCATTGGCGAGAGACTTCAAGGGGACCGTACGAGCTGTGCGAACGCAACGTCCGCGTTAACTGCGTGGTAGACGATCAAGAAAAGTGGGCTGTGAAACGGAAGGTGGTTGTGCTGCAGGCTACTCCAAATTTTGCACCTGCTCGCGCATCTGCTCGATCAGCACCTTCATCTCGACCGCGGCGCGTGTGGTCTCGAGATCCTGGGACTTCGAGGACAGGGTGTTGGCCTCGCGGTTGAACTCCTGCATCAGGAAATCCAGGCGCCGGCCCGCCGGCTCGGCGCCGCCCAGCGTGCGGCGCGTCTCCTCGACGTGACCGACCAGTCGGTCGAGCTCCTCGTCGACGTCCAGCCGCTGCAACAGCAGCAGCACTTCCTGTCCGACGCGCTCCTGGTCGATCTGGGCGCCGAGCTCGCGCAGCCGCTCCTCGAAGCGCTGCCGGATGCGCGCCTGGATTGCCGGAGCACGCGCACGGACGGCGCTTACCATCGAGGCGAGGGTCGAACAGCGCTGCTCGATCAGTGCCGCGAGTCGCGCACCCTCGCGCTCGCGGGCGAGCTGGAGTTCCGCCAGGGTCGCGGCAAACAGCTCCCGGCCTGCCGCGGCCAGCAACTCGGGGTCGGTGTCATCGCCGCGCACGATGCCGGGCCAGCGCAGCAGCTCGATCAGATCGACGCGCGCCAGTTCCGGAAGAGCGGTGCGCAGCTCGGCGATGCGGGCAAGCAGCCGGGCCAGCGCATCCCGGTCGACGTCGAGTTCACCGCCGCCGCCGGCCGCCGGCCGCTGCTGCAGCGTGCAGTCGACTTTCCCACGTTTCAGCGCCGCCGCCAGCGACTGGCGCAGCTCCGGCTCGAGGGCGCGGCAGCCATCGGGCAGGCGCAGCGTGGCGTCGAGAAAGCGGTGATTGACACTGCGGATCTCGCAAACCAGGGTCCCGAAACTTCCGGTGCGCTCGCGCCGCGCGAACCCCGTCATGCTTGCGATCATGGGCGGCTAATGGTGTATAAAGCGCGGCGCAGTGTAGCGGAAAACGCCGGAGCTCGCTTGCGGGTCGAACATGCAGAACTCAGCCTTCAGGGCGCCCGTGACAGCAATCAGGACCGTGTCGGCGTGTCCGTGGTTGACGAGGCCGCGCTGCTGATTGCCTGCGATGGCATGGGCGGCCATGCCGACGGCGAACGCGCCGCCGACCTGGCGCAGCGCACCGTCCTGGACCGCTTCTCGCAGTACGCGCTGTCGCAACTCGATCCGCTCGGCTTCCTGCACCTGGCGCTCGGTGCCGCACACGAGGGTGTCGCGACGCTGGGTGCTCCGCTGCCGCTCGAACTGCGTCCACGCGCGACCTGCGCGATCTGCCTGGTGCAGGAGAACTCGGCCTATTGGGCGCACGTCGGCGACAGCCGTGTCTATCACCTGCGCGCCGGGCGCATCCGGGAACGTACCCGCGACCATAGCCACGTGGAGCTGCTGGTGCGCGAAGGGCTGATCAGCGCCGGCCAGGTGCAGGGTCATCCGATGCGAAACTTCGTCGAATCCTGTCTCGGCGGCGAGCCGATCCTGCCTGAGATGGCAATTACGGCGCGGCGTACGCTGCTGCCCGGCGACGTGCTGCTGGTCTGCACCGACGGGTTCTGGGCCAACCTTGACGAGGAGGTGATCGGCAGCGCCTTCGTGACCCTGGGTCTATCCTTGCACGAGACCCTGGAGGCGCTCAGCGCCCAGGCTCTGGTCACCGCGGGCGGCGCCAGCGACAACACGTCGGTAGCCGCACTGCGTTTTCTGGACTGAACCAACCGCCGACGGAGACTCCACCTGAATACCTACCAGCGCCGGGACGGAAGAGCGGGCGACGCGCTGCGTCCGGTGCGCTTCACGCGCCACTTCACGCGTCATGCCGAAGGCTCGGTGCTGGTCGAGTTCGGCGATACGCGCGTGCTGTGCACGGCGAGCGTCGAGGATGGGGTCCCCTCGTTCCTGCGCGGCAAAGGCCAGGGCTGGGTCACCGCGGAATACGGCATGCTGCCGCGCGCCACACACACGCGCAGCCCGCGCGAGGCCGCTCGCGGCAAGCAGACTGGCCGCACTCAGGAGATCCAGCGCCTGATCGGACGTGCGCTGCGCGCCGCGGTCGATCTGCGCGCGCTCGGCGATCGCACCGTCACGATCGACTGCGACGTGCTGCAGGCCGATGGCGGTACGCGCACCGCCGCGATCACCGGCGCCTATGTCGCGCTCGCTGAAGCCTGCGAGGCGCTGCAGGCGCGTCGCTCGCTGACGGTCAATCCGCTGCACGGCCAGGTCGCCGCCGTCTCGGTCGGCATCGTGCGTGGCGCGCCCATGCTGGACCTCGACTACGAGGAGGATTCGGAGGCCGAGACCGACATGAACGTGGTCATGAACAACGGCGGTGCCTTCATCGAGGTGCAGGGCACGGCGGAGGGGCATGCCTTTCGCCGCCACGAGCTCGACGCGCTGCTGAATCTCGCCGCGAGCGGAATCGGCGAGCTGTGCGCGCTGCAGGCCCAGGCGATCGGTGTCTGAGCGAGCGCGCCGCGTGCTGCTCGCCAGTGCCAATGCAGGCAAGCAGCGCGAATTCGCGGCACTGCTGGCCCCGTTCGGCATCGAGCTGCTGCTGCAGTCCGCGCTCGGCATCCCGAGCATTGCCGAGACCGGCACGAGTTTCGAGGCCAATGCGCTGCTGAAGGCCCGTCACGCCGCGAGCGCCGGCGCCCTGCCCGCGCTCGCCGACGATTCCGGTCTCGAAGTCGACGCGCTCGAGGGACGGCCGGGCGTGTACTCGGCGCGCTATGCCGGCGAGGCGGCCACGGATCAGGACAACAATGCGAAGCTGCTCGCCGAACTCGCGCCAGTGCCGGCGGGCGCGCGCACGGCGCGGTACCGCTGCGTGCTCGCGCTGGTGCGGCACCCGGAGGATCCCGCCCCGCTGCTCGCCGAGGGTGCCTGGGAAGGTCAGATCGCGCTCGCGCCAGCCGGCACCGGAGGCTTCGGCTACGACCCGCTGTTCGTGCCGCGCGGGTTCGACCAGACGGTGGCTCAGCTGCCCCTCGTCATCAAGAACCGTCTGAGCCACCGGGCTGTCGCGCTGGCGCTGCTGGTGCGCGAGTTATCCGGTGCCGGCAGCTGAACCCGACGCGGATCTGCCGCTCGCGCTGTACGTGCATTTCCCATGGTGCGTGCGCAAGTGCCCGTACTGCGATTTCAATTCCCACGCGTTGCAGGAGGCGTTGCCGGAGCAGGCCTATGTCGCAGCGCTGCTCGCAGACCTTGCCACGGAACTCCCGCGCGTGTCGGGGCGAGCGATCCGCAGCATTTTTCTGGGCGGGGGCACGCCGAGCCTGTTCTCGCCGGATGGGATCGCTCGCCTGCTCGAGGGCGTCGGCGCCCGGCTTCCGGTGTCCGCGGATGCGGAGATCACGCTCGAGGCCAATCCGGGCACGATCGAGCGTGGGCGCTTTGCGGACTATCGCGGCGCTGGCGTTACCCGGGTGTCGCTCGGGGCGCAGAGCTTCGATCCGGAGCACCTGAAAGTGCTCGGCCGCATCCACGACGCCCAGGACACCCGGCGCGCCGTCGATGAACTGGCGGGGGCAGGGATAGAGAATTTCAACCTCGACCTGATGTATGCGCTGCCCGGACAGACGCAGGAGCAGGCGCTGTCCGATGTCGAAGCGGCGATCGCACTTGCACCAGCGCACATTTCGCATTACCAGCTGACGCTCGAACCCGGTACGGTGTTCAGCGGGCGACCGCCGGCGGGAATGCCCGATCCCGATGCGGCGGCCGACATGCAGCTGCGCTGCCAGGCGTCTCTCGCGCGCGCCGGGTACGCCCAGTATGAAGTCTCCGCCTACGCCCGTACCGGACGACGCTGCCGGCACAATCTCAACTACTGGCAGTTCGGTGACTACCTCGGAATCGGTGCCGGCGCACACGGCAAGCTGAGCAGGCGACGCGGGGCCGGGCTGCTGGTCGAACGCAGTGCGCGTCCGCGCGAGCCGCGCCGCTATGTGGCGGCAGTTTCGATGACGGACGGCGCACCCGGATGGCGTGAGGTGCCGATCGCTGAACTGCCATTCGAGTTCATGATGAATGCGCTGCGGCTGGTCGAGGGATTCCAGGAGCGTGAGTTCGAGGAGCGCACGGGTCTGGGATGCGCCGTGATTGCCGAAGCTCTCGGGCGCGCAGCGAGGCGCGGACTGATCGGGCGGGAGGGCGCGCGCTGGCGCGCCACGCCCGGCGGCTTCGATTTCCTGAACGACCTGCTGGCCGAGTTCCTCGGCGAGCCGCCGCAATCCCGCGCCCGCTGAGGATTCCGTGACCGGTTTTATACACAGCACCGGTCGGCCGCGCCATTAAATTAGCCGATTACGTCTCATTTCACGGAACCCGCTCGATGATGGGGATGTAACACATTGAATTCTTAGGCTGAAACTTACTGGTCATTTTTTGTACAAGATGGCAATTATGCATTCCAGGCGCACTTTCGGACCTGCGGCCGGGTCCTTACGCACAGAGTTATCCACAGATTCTGTGGATAATCCTCATCGCCGGTCGGGGCGGTCGCCGGGAGCAGCGGCGAACCGGACCAGACCCCTTGTGAGCAGCGAAACTTGGGGCTAGACTTCGCGCCCTTTTTTCCCGCACCAGCACAGCGGGCGGTCCGCCGAAACGGCAGCCGGCAGCTCCCTTTGAATTCAGGGGTAAGTGTCCATGAAAGCGTCGATCCATCCGGAATACAAAGCCATCCAGGTCACCTGCAGCTGTGGCAACAGCTTCGAGACCCGCTCCACGATCGGCCATGATCTGAATCTCGAGGTCTGCTCGAGCTGCCATCCGTTCTACACGGGCAAGCAGAAGATGGTCGACACCGCCGGCCGGGTCGACAAGTTCCGCAAGAAGTACGCAGCTCACGCCGGCGCGCGCTGAGCGCGATCCGGCATCGCGCCGCGCCGCTGCGGGGCGCATCGAACTTCCGAGCGCTGCCGCGGGGAATCCGTCCCCGCTGCCGTGTCGCAGTGCCTTGATTCCGCGCAGCGTCCATGTAAATCTGCTTTGGCAGCCGCGGCAGTCTGCTGCCTGCTAAGGATCCGTAGGATGAGCGCCAAGAAGTTCGACCTGAGCAACCCTGCGACCGGGCTCACGACGGAGTTGCCGGTGCGATCCGGCACCATCGGCCCCGACGTGCTGGACATCTCCGCGATCGCCAAGGACCACGGGGTATTCACCTTCGATCCGGCCTTCGGCGTCACGGCCAGCTGCGAGAGCAGGATCACCTACATCGACGGCGATGCCGGCATCCTGCTGTACCGCGGCTACCCGGTGGAGCAGCTCGCGGAGAAGAGCAATTTCATGGAGGTGTCTTACCTGCTGATCTACGGCGAACTGCCGAGTGCGAAGCAGCTGCAGGACTTCACGACCAGCATCACGCGCCATACGATGATCAACGAGTCGTTGCTGCGCTTCTTCAACGGCTTCTACCACAACGCCCATCCGATGGCGATGGTGTCGGCGGTGGTGGCATCGATGTCGGCGTTCTACCACGATTCCATGGACATCCACGATGCGCGGCACCGCGAGATCTTCTCGCACCGCATCGTGGCCAAGCTCCCGACCATCGCAGCGGCCGCGCACAAGCACTCGCTCGGCCAGCCCTTCATCTATCCGCGCAACGACCTGGACTACTGCTCGAACCTGCTGAACATGTTCTTCGCAGTGCCGTGCGAGGGCTACCAGGTCGACCCGGTCGCGGCCAAGGCGCTGGACCTGCTGTTCATCCTGCATGCGGACCACGAGCAGAACGCGAGCACGTCGACCGTGCGGCTGGCAGGCAGCACCGGTGCGAATCCGTATGCGGCGATCTCGGCCGGTGTCGCCGCGCTGTGGGGCCCCGCGCACGGCGGCGCGAACGAGGCGGTGCTGTCGATGCTCGAGGAGATCGGCACGGTCGAGAACATTCCGAAGTACCTCGCGATGGCCAAGGACAAGTCGAGCCACTTCCGGCTGATGGGCTTTGGTCACCGCGTCTACAAGAACTTCGATCCGCGCGCGAAGATCATTCGCGAGACCTGCCACGAGGTGCTGGCGAAGCTCGGCCGGACGGACAATCCGCTGTTCGAGCTGGCGCTGCGGCTCGAGGAGATCGCGCTCAAGGACGAGTATTTCGTATCCCGCAAGCTCTATCCGAACGTGGATTTCTACTCCGGGATCATCTACAGCGCGCTCGGCATTCCGCGTTCGATGTTCACGGTGATGTTCGCGATCGCGCGCACCGCGGGCTGGGTCGCGCACTGGCTCGAGATGATCGGCGACCCGCATATGCGGATCGCGCGTCCGCGGCAGCTCTACACCGGCGCCCCGCCGCGCGATTACGTGGCTATCGCGCTGCGCAATCGTCCCTAGGAAGATTCTAAGGCCCTGGCTCTAGGGCCCCAGCAGCGACTCCAGCTCTTCCGTATCGGCGCGCCGCATCGGCTTGCCGTCCACCGGACTGACTGGCGACTGCCGGATGCCATCCAGCGGGAACACGGTAGCGTCGATGCGTCGAGCGCCCACGCTGAAGCGCACCCCCGGATAGGCCTTGGTGCGCTCGGCATCGAGCCGCACGCGCCGCTCCGTGACCTCGTGCAGGACGCCCCGATCGATCAGCTGCAACGCCACGCTCTCCGGCCGGTCGGCAAACACGTGCAGCTGGATGTCGGCGTGCTCGGTCGCGGTGCCGCTCAGCACCGAGCCGACCAGTCGCGGCTCGAATGCCGACAGCCAGTGCATCGCGTCGAGCGCCGCACGGCGTTGCGAATGCAGCGTCTGCTCATGGCCGGTCGCGTCGAACAGCCGCTGGTACTCGGCGAGCGCCTGCTCGATCTCGGTATTGCGGGGTAGCGCGCTTGCGTCCATGACCCCGAGCCGCTCCGCTGCCTTGCGCTTGGCGGTCAGGAAGTCATGGATGCCGTGCTCGGCCATGATGCGCGCCGCCTCCTGGGCGAGCGCGCGGCGCAGATTGCCGGAGCGGGGAGAAGCGCGGCGGTTCATCGGTCGATCGCCTCGTGAGCACTGGTGCCGGTCAGAACAGGGGTTCGGTGCCGCCTGCGGGATTCTGCGGTGACTGGCCTGGATTGACGATGCCGCCGTTCACCGCGAGCGGCAGGTGACCGTCCATGAAGGTTTCGTACATCGCTTCACTCTCGTTCGGTCCAGCCACGGTGCCGGTACGCGGCGAGATGCGGACCGTCACCAACCCCGGAGGCAGCGGGCGCGCCAGGTCCGGCTGGCCGCGCAGTGCCTCGCGCATGAAATTGATCCAGATCGGCACTGCGGTGCGGCTACCTTCTTCGCCCTCGCCGAGCGGGCGCTCCTGGTCGAAGCCTACCCACACGGTCGCGACGATGCTGCGATTGAAGCCGTTGAACCAGGTGTCACGCGCCTCGTTCGTGGTACCGGTCTTGCCTGAGATGTCGCTGCGATGCAGTGCGAGTCCGGCGCGGATGCCGGTACCACGTTTGATCACGTCGGCCATGATGTCGTCCATCAGCCAGGCGTTCTGCGGCGAGATGATGCGCGGGGCCAGCCGGGAGGCGGGCAGATAGGGTGGTAGCGGATGAGCGGGTGCAAGGTCCGCATCGGGCGCCGCCGCCGCATTCGCGCTACCCACGGCCGGATCCGTGGCAGCCACCGGCGCCTCTACCGGCTGCACCGCGCCGCTCGCCGCCGCCGGCGCTTCACAGGCCTCGCACACTTCCTTCGGCGCCGGCTGGTACACCACCTCGCCGGCGGCGTTCTCGATCCGGTCGATGAAGTACGACTCGACCCGGTAGCCGCCGTTCGCGAACGCCGCATACGCCGCGACCATCTGCAGCGGAGTCGCGGGCAGGCTGCCTAAGGCCACGGTCAGATCGTGGGGCATCTCCTGCGGATTGAATCCGAACTTCGACGCGTAGTCGATCGCCGCGTCGACGCCGAGCTGCCGCACCACGCGTATCGTCACGAGATTGCGCGAGTGCACCAGCGCCTCGCGCAGGCGCATCGGACCTTCGAAGCCCTTCTCGTTGTTCTCAGGCCTCCACGTGCGCTCCTGGCCGGTGTCGTCGTAGACGATCGGCGCGTCCATCACGATGCTGGCCGGCGTGAAGCCGTTCTCCAGCGCGGCGGAATACAGGAACGGCTTGAAGCCGGATCCCGGCTGGCGCCGGGCCTGGGTCGCGCGGTTGAATTTGTTGTCGAAGTAATCGAAGCCACCGACCAGGGCGGCGACCGCGCCGTCGTTCGGGTCCATGGCCACCAGCGCCCCCTGCGCTTCCGGCTGCTGCGCGAGCTGCGCCTGGCCGCTGCCGTTGGTGACCACGTACACCACATCGCCGCGGCGCAGCACTTCCTCGGCCTGCTTCGGCGCCGGTCCCGTGCGTGTATCGGAAAGCCGCCTGCGGGCCCACGACAGCCCGTCCCAGTCGATCTGCGCCAGACCCATGCCGCGCACATAGACTCGCGCGGCCTCGGGCGCGACCGAGAGCACGACCGCGGCGTGCAGCAGGCCGATATCCGGGATCTCGCCGATCGCGGCATCGAGCCGGGTATTGGTCGCGCGCTCATCGACGCTGATCTGCTTGAGGGGTCCGCGATAGCCGTGCCGGCGGTCGTACTCGATGAGCCCGACGCTCACGGCGCGATTGGCCGCGGTCTGCAGCCGCCCATCGATCGTCGTGTAGACACGGTATCCCTGGTTGACTGCGTCCTCGCCGTAGCGCGCGATCACGTCGGCCCGTGCCATCTCGGCCACGTAGGGCGCATCGAGCGCGGTCAGGATGCCATGGTCGTGCGCCTCGACCGGTTCGGCGCCGGAGCGCGCCGCGGTGGCCGCATCGATGTAGCCGAGCTTCTGCATCTGCGAGAGCACGTAGCGGCGCCGGTTCTGCGCCGCGCGCGAATTGGTGATCGGATTGAAGCGCGAGGGCGCCTGGGGTATGCCCGCCAGCGTCGCGGCCTCGGCGACCGAGAGCCGGTCGAGCTCCTTGCCAAAATAGGTCTCGGCGGCCGCGGCGACACCGTATGAGCGCTGACCCAGGAAAATCACGTTCAGATAGGTGCTGAGGATCTGCTCCTTGTTGAACTCATGTTCCATCCGGTAAGTCAGGAAGATCTCCTGCAGCTTGCGCCGGATGGTCTTGTCGAAGGTCAGGAACATGTTGCGCGCGGCCTGCATCGTGATCGTGCTCGCGCCCTGTGAGAAATCGCCCGATGTCAGGTCCACGAGCGCGGCGCGCAGCACCCCGCTGTAGTCGAAGCCATGGTGCGTATAGAAGCGCTGGTCCTCGGCGGCGACAAAGGCCTCGCGCACCAGCACCGGGATGTCCTCGTAGGCGACCGGAACCCGCCGCTTCTCGCCGATCTGGGCGATCAGGTCACCGCTGCGGCTGAAGATCCGCAGCGGCACCGGCAGGCTGCCGCTGCGCATCGCATCGACCGTCGGCAGTGAAGGCTCGAGGTAGACGTAGCTCGCGATCAGCGCATAGGCCAGCAGTGAACTGCCGAGCACGACACCCAGTGCCAACAGGCCGAGCACGCGAACTGTGCCGATCTTCACCGATTTCGTCTCAGCTCGGGGCTAGTGTGGGGCGGATGGTGACTAAGGGGATCCAAGGGGTACTCGGACGCGCGGCCAAGCATAGCAGCGGGGCAGGTCCGGTCGCGCTGGAGCGCCTGTCGCTTGCCGGCAACTGTAGAACTTAGAGTTGCATCACGGCTGGGGATTCCGTTAGCGGTTTAAGGTTAAGAGGAGATTTGCGGTCTTCCGTCGTATTTAACATTAGCTTGTACTATATTGCCGGCGAAAGCCGATATAAGATCCCAGAAAAGCACGTAGCCTACTGAAACGGAAGGAAAAAGTGTTCCTATTCTCGCGTAAGTACCGCCCGTTGCTGGGATTGGACATAACGACATCCTCGATCAAGCTGATCGAACTTGCCACCGCGGGCGGTCAATATCGGGTGGAGTCCTACGCCGCCGAGCCGACGCCACCCAATGCGATGAACGAGAAGACGCTGGTGGATCCCGATGCGGTGGGGGAGGCGATTCGACGCGCGATCAAGCGCTCCGGCGCCAAGAGTCACGAGGTCGCGATCGCGATCAGCGGCGACGCGGCGATCACCAAGGTGATCCAGATGCCCCGCGGCCTGCGCGACTCGGAGCTCGAAGCGCAGGTCGAGATGCAGGCCGATCAGTACATCCCGTTCCCGATGGACGAAGTCAGCTACGACTATGACGTGCTTGGCGCGTCGGATCAGGAAGGCGACTCCATCGACGTGCTGCTGGTCGCCTCGCGTACCGAGAACGTCGAGCAGCGGCGCGCCGCGGTTGCCGCGGCCGGGCTCGAGGCCCGTATCGTGGACGTCGAAGCGTTCGCGCTCGAGAACGCCTGCCGCCTGATGACCCACCAGATGCCCGACGGCGGCATCGACCGCAGCATCGCGGTGGTCGACTTCGGGGCGAGCAGCACGACCTTCAGCGTTCTGCGCAATCTGAAGGTGATTTATACCCGCGACTTCGCCTTCGGCGGCCAGCAGCTGACCGAGGAGATCATGCGTACCTACGGCCTCTCGATCGAGGAGGCCGGACGTGCCAAGAAGGAAGGCGGGCTGCCCGGCAACTACCAGGCCGAAGTACTCGATCCGTTCATCGACGACATGACCCAGCAGGTCAGCCGTTCGCTGCAGTTCTACCTCGCTTCCGGCAGCGGCCGCGAGCAGCCGGAGAAGATCCTGATCTGCGGGGGCTGCGCCAACATCCCCGGCGTCGCCGACGTGGTGCAGAGCCGGGTCGGCATCAGCGCTGAGCGCGGTGACCCGCTCGGCCAGATGAAGCTGTCCTCGCGCGCCCGCGCCCAGGCCGTGCAGCGCGACGCCACGGCCCTGCTCACCGCGTGCGGCCTCGCGCTGCGGAGCTTCGACTGATGCCACGCATCAACCTATTACCGTGGCGTGAACAGGAGCGGCGTGAGCGCAAGATGGCGTTCTTCGTCGCGCTCGGCATCGCCGCCGGTGTCGCCGCGGTGACGGCCTTCGCCGCCTACCTGCTGCTCGGCTCGATGATCGACGCCCAGGAAGCACGCAACGACCGCCTGCGCGGCGAGATCAGGGTGCTCGACAAGCAGATCGAGGAGATCAACGACCTCGAGGCCCAGAAGCAGAAGTTCATCTCGCGCATGCAGATCATCGAGAAGCTGCAGCGCTCGCGTCCCGAGGTCGTGCACCTGTTCGACGAGCTGGTCAAGGCGATGCCGGACGGCACCTACCTGACGTCGGTGAAGCAGGACGGCGTCAAGCTCAAGCTCGAGGGCGTCGCGCAGTCCTCCACGCGCGTGTCCACGCTGATGCGCAACATTGCCGCCTCGCAGTGGCTGCGCAATCCCGAGCTCGAGGTCGTCGAGACGGCCAAGGACAACGTGGGCAGCCGCTTCGTGCTCGATGCCCAGCAGGTCAGCGCTACGACCGAAGACGACACCGCGGCAGCGCCGAAGCGCCCGGTACGCCTCTCTTCCGGGAGCACGCGATGAACCTGATGCAGGAGCTGCGCTCGATCGATCCGCGCGACCCGGGCCGCTGGCCGCTGGCGGTGCGCGCGCTGGCGGTGCTGGTGTGCTTCATCGCCGTGTCGCTGGCCCTGATCTACTTCTTCGTCTGGCAGGACCGCATGCCGGAGCTGCAGCAGCGTGAGGATCAGGAAGACGCGCTGCGCAGCGAGTTCCGCAACAAGCACTCGAAGGCCGTGAACCTGAATGTCTACAAACAGCAGCTGGTGGACATCGAGAAATCCTTCGGTGCACTGCTGCGACAGCTCCCAAGCAAGACCGAGGTGCCGAACCTGCTGGTCGACATCTCCCAGACTGGCCTCGCGGCCGCACTGGAGGAGAAGCTGTTCCAGCCCGGGCAGGAGCTGAAGCGCGACTTTTACGCCGAGCTGCCGATCAAGATCCGGCTCACCGGCAGTTACCACGAATTCGGCGAATTCGTCAGCGGCATCGCGGCGCTGCCCCGCATCGTCACGCTGCACGACATCCAGATCACTCCGGTGTCGAGCAGCGGTTCGGCCTATGACCAGCTGCAGCTGGACCTCACGGCCAAGACCTACCGCTACCTGGACGATGAGGAAATCGCGACCGTGGAAGCGGAGAAGCGCAAGACCGACCAGCTCAATCACCGGGCCGCCGGGGCGGGAAGCTGATCGATGAGCCTACTCACCCTGCATAGCGGGACGCGGTCCCGGGCCGCTGGCGCGCTGGTGGCGCTGCTCGCGCTCGCCGGCTGCAGCGGCCGTGACTCGGGCCTCGCCGGTTTCATCGCGGCGACCCGGACCGAGTCCGGCGGGCGGGTCGAGCCGTTGCCCGAGGTCAAGCCCTATGAGGCGTACCGCTACGGCGACAAGAGCCTGCGCTCGCCATTCGTGCCGGGCGGCACGGGCGGCGCGCAGACCGGCGGGTTGCGGCCGGACAGCCATCGCAACCGCGAGTACCTCGAGCAGTTCTCGCTCGACACCCTGAAGATGGTCGGCACGCTGAACCTCGGCGGCAAGTATTACGGCCTGGTGCAGACCAGAGACGGCCGCGTGCACCGGGTAATCGTCGGCGAATACCTCGGCACCAATGAAGGCCGGATCATGGACATCACGCCCTCCAGGATCGCCCTGTCGGAGATCATCCCCGACGGACTGGGCGGCTACATCGAGCGGCCGGCAGCGCTGGCCCTGAACGAGTGATCGGCAGGAGATACATCGAATGAAACGGTCCATCCTCCCTACGCTGCGCCGGCGCGATTGCTGGGCCGTACTCGTCTGGACGGCCAGCTCGCTGGCGGTGCCGGCCGTGCGCGCCGCCGATGCCGCTGCCGCAGCGCCGGCCCCTGCCGAGTCGGCGCCGGCTCCGACGACCGCCACCTCAATGGATACGCTTCAGTCGATTGACGTGCAGAAGCTGACGGGCAATCAGGTGCAGCTGACGCTGCATCTGTCCGGCCCCGCGCCCGAACCGCTGGCCTTCACGATCGACAAGCCCGCCCGTATCTCGCTGGACCTGCCCAATACGACCCTGGGACTGCCCTCGCACCGCATCGAGGTCGGCGTCGGCGGCATCGACACCGTGCTCGCCGCCGAGGCCAATGGCCGCTCGCGCGTCGTGCTCAACCTCGATCGTCAGGTGCCCTACCAGACCCACGTGAACGGCAACGATCTCATTGTGCTGGTCGGCGCCGTCGCCGACACGCACCTGGCGGCCGCCGCGCCACGTGCCAGCGCGGCGCCGGTGGCCGCGATCGCCAGCGGGCCGCGCGCGATCCGCAGCCTGGACTTCCGCCGCAGCGAAACCGGTGCCGGGCGCCTGGTCGTGCGCCTGTCCGACCCGCGCACGCCAATCGACCTGAAGCAGCAGGGTTCACAGATCCTCGTCGATTTCGCCGGCACCGACCTGCCGCGTAATTTGACCCGCCGCTACGACACGACCGATTTCGGAACTCCGGTCAACGGCTTCGATGCCGAGCGCATCAATGGCTCGACGCGCATCGTGATCAACGCGACGGGCGACTTCGATCAGCTCGCCTATCAGTCCGATGACCAGTACGTGGTCGAGATCTCGCCGAAGCACAAGGCCGCCGCGGCCGAGAATCCGGCCGACGAGAAGCACCAGTTCACCGGCGAACGCCTGACGCTGAACTTCCAGGACATCGAGGTACGCAGTGTGCTGCAGCTGCTGGCCGACGCCAGCGGGCAGAACATCGTGGTCAGCGATTCGGTGCAGGGCAGCGTCACGCTGCGGCTGCAGAATGTGCCGTGGGATCAGGCACTCGACATCGTGCTGCGCACCAAGGGGCTCGACAAGCGGCAGGACGGCAACGTGATCATCGTCGCACCGGCCGAGGAACTTGCCTCGCGTGAAAAGGCTTCGCTCGCGGCGCGCAAGGACATCCAGGCGCTCGAGCCATTGCGCACCGAATACCTGCAGATCAACTACGCGAAGGCGTCCGACATCGCGATCCTGCTGCGCGGCGGCACCGCGGGCACCGGCGCGGCCGGCTCCGCCGGCGGGGCGCCGGCCGGCGGCAGCGGTGGCACCAGCAGGAACTCGGTGCTATCCGAGCGCGGCAGCGTCTCGGTCGACGGGCGTACCAACACGCTGCTGCTGCAGGATACCGCGGAGCGCCTGGCCGACGTGCGCCGGCTGGTGGCAAGCCTGGACGTCCCGGTCAAGCAGGTGCAGATCGAGGCGCGTGTCGTCATCGTCAGCAACGACTTCGAGCGCGACCTCGGCGCACGCTTCGGCGTGACCGGCACCCACAGCAACGGCACGACCGGCCTGATCGAGACCAGCGGCACCGCCGCCGCCACCGATCAGGGCGTGACTTCGGCCATCAGCAACCTGACGAGCAGCAACGGCACCTCGGTCTATCCGATATCCGTGCCCAGCGGATCCTCCGCGATCAACCGCTATAACGTGAACCTCCCGGTCGCGACGCCGGCCGGCAGCATCGCACTCGGAATCCTCGGCGCCGACTACCTGGTCGATCTCGAGCTATCGGCCGCACAGACCGAGAACCGCGCGACGGTGATCTCGTCCCCGAAAGTGATCACGGCGAACCAGCAGGAAGCGACGATCAAGCAGGGTACCGAGATCCCCTATCAGCAGTCCGCCTCGAGCGGCGCGACCTCGATCCAGTTCAAGGACGCGGTGCTCTCGCTGCGCGTCAAGCCGCTGATCACCCCGGACAACCGGATCATCCTCGACCTGACGGTCTCGGACGACAGCGTCGGCACCGTGGTCGTGGCCTCCGGCGGCGTGAACGTGCCGTCCATCGATACGCGCAGCATCGACACCCAGGTCCTGCTCAATGACGGCCAGACCGTCGTGCTGGGCGGCATCCTCGCGACTACGCATCGCGATGCCCAGACCAAGGTGCCATGGCTCGGCGATGTTCCGATTTTGGGAACTCTGTTCAAGCAGACCACCGCCGTGAACGATAAAGATGAGCTATTGATCTTCGTGACGCCAAAGATCCTGCACGAGGGGGTCAGCGTCAATTGACGCCAGAGACCGCTGCGCCATGAGCCAACCTAGATCGACAGCCCGGGTGAATACGATGAACAAGTTCCGCTGGTTACTGGCAGCTTTCGGGGTGCTCGGCGCCCTGGCGCTCGCCGGGTGCAATGGTCCCGGAGACAGCTCGTTTGCCGGAACCAGCAGCAGTAGCAGCAGCAGCGGCACCGTTGTACCCACGGTTACCTCCATCACCCTGCTGGTGAGCAATCCGAATCTGCCGTCCGACGGCTCCAAACCGGTGACCATTACCGCGATCGCGCGCAATGCGAGCAATCAGCTCATCGCCGGCGCTGGAGTCAACTTCACAAGTAGTTCCGGCGCCATTCAGGCGGTGCAGACGGCTGCCGGGACGTCCGGAACGAATAAGGTTGCGGCAGGAATCACCGACAGCAACGGCGTGGCGCAGGCCCTGCTCAGTACGCCCGGAGATTCCACAAATCGGACGATCACGGTGACCGCGACCTCGGGCGCCACTTTCGCCACCATCACCGCCAATGTGATTGGAACCAAACTCAGCGTGACGGGTCCTGCGAACCTCATTCTGAATGCCATTGCAACCTATACCGTGTCCCTTAGCGACTCGGGCAGCAACGCCATTCCCGGTATCGTCGTGACCCTGGCATCGGCGAAGGGCAATAAGCTCAGCAGCAGTACTGTTACAACGGATGCCAGTGGGCACGCGATATTCCAGCTCACTGGCACCGCGGCCGGTAGCGATACGCTAACGGCAACCGCACTGAGTCTGACCGCCACGCAGACCGTCACCGTAAGCAGTGAAAGTTTCGCCTTCACCGCGCCGGCCGCGAACCAAGCGGTGGCGTTGAACGTCGTTCAACCGTTGACCGTGGTCTGGACCAACAACGGCGTGCCGCAGGCCAACCAGACTGTACTGTTTTCCACGACCAGGGGCCTGTTCACAGGTGGAGTCGTCACCACAACGGCGATGACAGATGGCACCGGCACTGCGACGGTCTCAATTTCATCGACCACCGCCGGACCAGGAATAGTCACCGCGTCCGCAACAGGAGTGACCGCCCAGCTGCCGATGACGTTTGTGGCCACTGTGCCGGCGGTCATCTCTCTGCAGGCAAGTCCGGCAACGATTGCCGTACAGGGTCAAAGCACGATTACCGCCACGGTACGCGACGCTGCAAACAACCTGGTATCAGGGCAGACAGTGAATTTCGAGCTCACCGATATCACCGGTGGGCACCTCTCAGTCGGCACCGCACCCACGGACGTGCAGGGGCAGGCCCAGACCGTGTACACGGCGAGCACCGTCGCCAGCGCGAGTAAGGGCGTGCTGGTGACCGCTACGGTGCAGGGAGCGCCGGGGGTTGCGCCGGCCACCGTGGCGCTGACGGTCGGCGGCCAGACGGTCTTCCTGTCGCTCGGTACCGGAGCGACCATCTCGGAAAATCCTGCCAAGACGCTATTTATCCTTCCATATGCCGTGCAGGCAGTGGATTCGGCGGGCAATGCTGTCGCCAACGTTCCAGTCACCCTGACGGTGCATTCGCTGCCCCCGTCCAATCCAATGGGATATACGCCGACCGCGCCCAATTACTACGCTTTCAGTAATGGTTACGCGGGCTACTTCAAAGGCTACTTCACTCCCGCTGGTTCGAAGTGGTCGCAAGTAATTACGGCGTTGTGTCTCAACGAGGACGTCAATGGGACGGGCATCTTCGATCCGCTCGAGGACTTGAATGCCAATGGAGTACTGGACCCGAGCGATGTAGCGACGGTCGCGCCGGTTCCGGGGGGCACCCTGACTACTGACAGCACGGGTACTGTTAACGTCAATGTGACCTATCCCGAGGACCATGCACTCTGGGTCCAGGTGAAGCTCACGGCGACTGCGACTGTAGCTGGCACGCAATCGACGACGTCGCAAGTATTCGTCCTGCCGATGCTTTCGACCTACCTGCAGAGCACGACCAGTACGCCACCCGGATACTTCGGTCCTGATGGTCACGGACCCTATGGCGAGGGAGCGCATTGTTCTGACCCGCAATAGCGTCGACAGCAAATTCTCTCGAATCCAGGGAGCGTCTGATACCGGCTGGCCCGTCCGAAAATGACTCATGCGCATACTGCTGGTGGAGGACGACGAGCTGGTGGCCGACGCGATCGTGCGTGGGCTCACCATCGCCGGATTCACCGTCGATCACGCCGGTAGCGCGGAGCACGCCAGTGCGGCGCTCGGCACCGAGCACTTCGATCTCGCGGTCGTAGATATCGGACTACCGGGCCAGGACGGACTCGGCCTGCTCAAGTCGCTGCGCGACGCGGGGCAGGCGATGCCGGTGCTGATCCTGACCGCGCGCTATGCGCTGCCGGACAAGCTGCGCGCCTTCGAACTCGGCGCCGACGACTTCCTGATGAAACCCTTCGAGCAGGCGGAGCTCGCCGTGCGATGCCGCGCGCTGATCCGCCGCGCCAGCCAGGCGCCGGCCGGCACCGTGCGGCTCGGGCGCATCGCAATCGACCTGAACGGACACCAGCTCACCATCGATGCGCAGGCAGTGGAGCTGACGCGCCGCGAGTGGCTGGTGCTCGAGACGCTCGTGCACAGCCTCGGCCGGGTGGTCAGCAAGGACCGGCTGCTGCAGGCGCTTGCGGGATGGGAGCAGGAGCTCACGGCCAATGCGGTGGAGACCCACGTGTCGCGGTTGCGCGCGAAGCTCGGCGATGCCGCAGTGATCCGCACGGTGCGCGGGCTCGGTTATCGCCTGGACGAGTTTTCCGAGCGCGCATCATGATGACCGTGCGCCGCCGGCTGCTGCTGCTGCTGCTGCCGGAGCTCGCACTGTTGATGCTCGGCGGCGGCGTAGTCGACTACATGATCGCCGAGGCGACCACACGCAAGGCTCATGACCAGGCGCTCGGCAGCGCGGCGTTGGCGCTCGCCGCGTGGGTACGCCCCGAGCAGGGCCACCTGGTGTTTGCACCGCCGCCTGCGGGTTTGCGGCCTGGGCAGAGCTCAGCGCTGGCGTGGGAGTACTACGCGATCCGCGGCCCCGATGGCGCGACGATCGCCGGCACGCTGCCAATGCCGGCGGCCGGTGCGCCGGGAGCCCCGGACGCTGCCGGGGACGCGGCCTTCGCGGATCTGGAATGGCGCGGCAGCCGGCTGCGCGTGGCGAGCCTGAAAAGCCCCACGCCATTGGGAACGGTCACGATCGCGGTCGGGGAGACGTTGGAGCGCCGCGTACGCGCCGAGCGCGCGATCTTGTATGGCAAGCTGCTGGTGGACTTCGCGGAGCTCGACGTCACGCTGCTGCTGGTCTGGATCGCGGTTTACTACGGCCTGCGGCCGTTGAGCCGTCTGCACGATGCGGTCGAAGCGCGCACGCCGCGGCAGCTGCAACGCTTCAGCGAGGCTGAGGCACCCGAGGAAGTGCGCCCGCTGATCCGTGGCTTCAACCGGCTGCTGGAATTGCTGGACGACGCTGCCGCGACACAGCGGCGATTCGTCGCCGACGCCGCACACCAGATGCGCACACCGGTCGCCGGCTTGCTCGCCCAGCTCGAGCTGCTGCAACGCAACCCCGAAGCCGCCGCGGTGAAGCCCGAACTGGATACGCTGAACCGCGGGATCGCGCAGCTTGCGCATTCGGCCAACCAGCTGCTGGCGCTCGCGCGCGCCGAACCGCTGACGAGCCTGCCGGACGGGTTCCGGACCGTGGCGCTGCCCACGCTGATCGGCGAGCTGGTGGAGCGCAATATCGACCGTGCGATCAAGCTCGGAATCGATCTCGGCGCGGATACGCAGGACGTGGAAGTCGCCGGCGATGCGTGGCTGCTGGATGACCTCGCCAGCAACCTGATCGACAACGCGCTGAAGTACACGCCGCGCGGCGGACGCGTCACGGTGCGCTGCGCGCGCGGTGGCGACGGTGCACCGTACCTCGAAGTCGAGGATGATGGTCCCGGAATACCTGAAGCCGAGCGCCTGCGCGTGCGCGAGCGCTTCTACCGACGGCCGGGCTCGGCCGGCACCGGCGCCGGGCTCGGGCTCGCGATCGTCGAGGAGATCGCGCGCGTGCACGGCGCGCGCTTCAGCATCGATGCAGGACCGGACGGCAAGGGCGCCCGGATGCGGGTGCGCTTTCCGACAACACTGCCGCCACCGGACGCACGGGCAGTGTGAGACCTGTCACAGTTCCAGCGGTCAGGGCCCGGTTCGGCCCGATCGCCAGCTTGCCGCAAGCTCCAACACTTAAGGTACCGACCATGCGCACCTGGATCGATCCGACCCGCTCCATACGGAGGACCCGCCACTCGATGGCCGGGTTCACGGTATTCGAGCTCGTCATCACGATGTCGATCGCGGCGATCCTGATGGGGCTGGCCGTTCCCGCGATGCGCAACTTCATGCAGGAGCAGCAGGATGCGAGTTCCGCGGGCGCGCTGATCACGGGCCTGAATTATGCCCGCAGCGAGGCCATCAAGGAGGACCTGCCTACCGGACCAGGCAATGGCGTGGCCTTCTGCGCCTCGACCGGAGCGGGCGCCAATCCGACCTGCGATTCCGCGAACTGGGCGACCGGATTCATCGTGCTGAGCTCCGCGAACGCGGTGCCATTGCAGGTCGTCGGCGCGCTCGGTGCGGGACTCACGCTCAATACCTTTCCGGCCAATGCCGCGATCGTATTCCAGGCCAATGGCACGGCACCGGCCGCGGCCGTGGGCGCGAACGGGCGCGTCATGTTCGTGATGTGCGATGCGCGCGGTCCGACATTCGGGCGCGAAGTCGAAGTCAGCGTCACCGGCATCATCCAGGCCTCGCCGAGACCGGGATTCGATGTCTCGGGCGCAGCGATCGGAGCCTGCTGATGCGCCGCGAAGCCGGATTCACGCTGATCGAGCTGCTGGTTGCGGTGGTCGTGCTGACCGTCGGGCTGCTCGGCGTCGCCAAGCTCTCGCTGAGCACCGTGCAGGCCAATGGCAGCGCGTACATGCGCAGCCAGGCAACCGCACTGGTCCAGCAGATCGTCGATGACATGCATTCCAACAAGAACGTGGCGCTCGCGCTCGGCTACAACGTCGCGTTCGGAGCCGCTCCCCCGGCCACCGCGAACTGCGAAGCCGCGGCCTGCACGACGGCGCAGATCGCGAATTTCGATTTGAATCGCTGGCTGACGCGACTCGCGGCACAGCTGCCCAACGGACAGGGCCAGATCGTGACCGCGGCGGCGGTCAATCCGGCATCCGGCAGCAACGAGACGACCGTGACCGTCAGTGTGCGATGGAACGACAGCGTCGCGCAGTGGGCCTTCGGCACGCCGACAGCCGTTGCGCCGGCACCAATGCAGATCACGATGGAGACGCTGCTGTGATGCGCCCCATGCAGCGTGGCCCCCTGCAGCGTGCCGCGCAGGCCGGCCTGACGATGATCGAGCTGCTGATCGCGGTCTCGCTGTCGATCATCGTGATCGGCGCCTCGCTCGCGCTGTTCACTGCCAATCGCAACACGGCCTCGAGCAGCGTGGCGGTGTCCGCGGTGTCCGACAATGGCCGCATCGCGCTCGGCTTCATCAGCGAGGCGGTGCGCAGCGGCGGCTACATGGCCTGCAATGCGACCAACGATCTGCGCCAGATCGCTGCTGGTACCACGCGCCAGCTGAGCATCCTGGTTCCGGGACCGACGCCGGTACAGCGCAACTATACTGCGGCCTTCGGGGGCTACGAGGCCGCGGGCTCGGCGCCGGCCGGCGTCGTGAACGTCGCCGCGACGCCGGTCGTCGCGGACCCGAACGCGAACGACTGGACCAATGCGGGCGGCTTGGACGCGCTGTTGGCGGGTCGGGTCACCAAGGGTACGGACGTGCTGGTCGTGCGCCAGTCCACGCCTCAAGCCATTCCCATCTATACGACCGGCCCCTATGCCACCGGTACCGGCCAGGTGAACATCCCGGTCAACAATGTCGGCACGCTCGTGGCCGGGCAGTACGCCGTGATCTCCGACTGCATCGTCTCGACCGCGTTCCAGGTCGGCGCCGCCGCCGGCGGCATCGTTTCCACCGCCGCTCCGCTCAACCTTTTTGCCGGCGACCTGAACTGGAACTACGACCTGACCAATACGATCACGCCGGTCGACATGCAGATCTATTTCGTCGGACCCGGTCGCGACACCGATTCTTCGCTGTGGCAGTTCGATGAGACCACTGGGCTGTTCCAGGAACTCGTTCCGGACGTCGAGAACATGCAGGTGCTCTATGGCGTGGCCCCGGTGACGCCCAATCAGGTCACGCAGTACGTGACCGCGAACCTGGTCGCTGACTTCAACCAGGTCGTCGCGGTGAAGGTCGCGCTGCTGGTCGCGAGCCCGCCGGGGCAGCCGGCGGTGACGCTGCCGACTGTCGCCACGGTGCAACCGTTCTCGCTGCTCGACACGACGATCAATCCGCCACTCGATACACGGCTGCGCAAGGTTCTGAACACGACCATCGCGGTGCGCAATGCGGCACTCTAGGAGCATCAGGTTGCGAGACGGCATCGGCGGCGCCCCGCACCGCGAGCGCGGCATCGTAATGTTCATGGCGCTGATCCTGCTGATGATCCTGACGCTGCTCGGCGTTGCGCTCGCGCGCACGCAGACCGTCGAGGAGCGCCTCGCGCAGAACGACAACAATCACCAGCTCGCGCTGCAGACCGCCGAGGCGGCGCTGACGGCTGCGTTCGACGATGACGTCGATGGGCTCTATACCAATTTCAGCGGCGCGGCCGCCGGCCTCGCCACGTTGTTCCAGGAGCTGAATACGGCGCCCGGCACGACGCTCGGCTACAACTCGACCTGGACCACGCCGGGCGTGAACACGATCATCTACAACGGCGCCCCGCTTGCCTCGGCGCCGGCCGCGGCGAACCCGCAGTTCGTGATCGAGAACATGGCGGGAGTAGTGCCTCCCGGCTGCAACAGCGCCAACGCTGGAAATTACGGTGCACAGACGGTCTACGTGCACCGCATCACCGCTCATGCCGCCGGAGGCGATGGCACTGCCAGCGCCACCGTGCAGACCCTTCATATCGGAGGTTGCTGATCATGCGTTCCACCCGTACCCGCAATATCCTCGCGCGCGCGCTCGCGCCGCTGGCAGCGCTCGTCTACTTCGCCGCCTCCGGCGTGGCCCTCGCGGCCTCCGCACCGGTCATCGCGGTCGCACAGTATCCGCTGACGATCGTGCTCCCGGCCCACCCGCAGGTGCTGCTGGCGGTCGGCAATTCGCAGTCGATGGACGGTGACCTGAGCGGCGCGATCCTGACCGGCGCGGGAGGCCTCGGGGCCGCCTACGCGGGGCTCAATGCCAGCAGCTCGCCGCTCAACTACACGGTCCCGGTAGGCTTCACGGCGCCGGTCACCGGCACGACTGCCGGCAATTCCGCTCCCTATACGGTTACGGTCGGCGGTACCCAGTACGACAATTCCGCGAGCCGGTTGAATGTTGCGAAGGCGGGTGTGTCCTCGATCCTGGCCAATTTCCTGTCGGACGCGGATTTTGGGCTGATCAGCTACCAGACCAGCGGCAACAACGCCGAGGCGACCTGGGTCTACTACATGAGCCCGCCCGGCGGCTTCACGTTCACGAACCTGCCGCTGGCCGCCGGCCGCTATGTGGCCAACCCCTGTTTCGGCATCGCGCTGACCAATGCGACCCCGGTGAACACCGCGTGCAAGACGCTCAGCACGCGCTATCCGCTCATCAACGCGTTCGCGGACATGGCGATCTCGGCCAATAGTGACGATCCGGCGATCAGCGACGTGCTGTACTGGTGTCCGGGCTGCGGTTCGCCGGTATTCGTGCAATACAACGGACCCTCGCCGGTCAATCCGTTCACGAGCTTCACGCTGGCCCAGTACAACAGCTACTCGGTGGCCGAGTGCTATAACACCACGCTCCCGAACATCGGCGGCGGCATCTGCGAGACGCCGACCAATGCCGGATTCGTACCCTATTCGACCGAGGTCATGAACGTCGCGCGCGGCTTCGGCTTCTACACGACCGGCGAGACCTCGACTCCGGCCAACGCGACGAGCTGGCCGCCGCTGGTGCCGATGACCTCTGCGGGCGCCACGCCAACCACGGCCAGCGTCAGTGCGGCCATCAGCACCTTCACGCCGTACCTGGCGCCGGAAACGAATCTGACGAACACGGCCGAGCTGAAGGCGCAGGCGACCCAGTCGCCGATTGCCGGCCTGCTGAAGGCCTCGCAGAATTATTACACCGCGAAGAATCCGCCATCGTCGAACGGCTGCGCGGCCAACCGCTACGTCGTGCTGGTCACGGACGGCCTGCCGACCATGGACCTCTCGGGCCGGGCCTGGCCGCCGCTCGGCAGCGCGGCCGCCGCAGGCTATGGCGAGACCGCGACCTTCAACGCCGACGGATCGCTCGGCTCGACGAACGATCAGGCGCTCACCGACACGATCAGCCAGCTCGGGGTGCTCAAGGCCGCGGGCATCAAGACCTATATCATCGCACTCGGCGCGGGCGTCGATCCGACCACGATCGCCGGCTCCACGATGACCGCGATGGCGATCGCCGGTGGCACCAGCGCGTATTTCTCGGCGCAGGATGTCGCGACGCTCGATGCCGACATGGCGGTGATCCTGGCCAAGATCCTGGCGGAGACGGCCGCCACTTCGGCCGCCTCGGTGAACTCGACCGGCATCAATACCAAGTCGGTCGCGTACCAGGGCAAGTTCACGACCTCCGATACGAACCAGGACTGGACCGGCGACATGCTCGCCTTCCCGATCAACGCGAGTACCGGCGCGATCAATACCAACCTGTCTGCATCGCTCTGGTCCGCGGAGACCCAGCTCGACCTGCAAGGCTGGGATCTCGGACGCAAGATCGCAACCTGGGATCCGGTGGCTGGCGCAGGTATACCGTTCCGCTGGAATCCAAACGTAACGGCGGTAAACGGGATCGCGAGTTCGACCGCGCTGGGCCAGGCGCTGCAAACCTTCGCGCCCGATACCAACGGCCAGGATTCGCTGCAGTTCCTGCGTGGCAACAACTCGCTCGAGCTGCGCAATGGCGGTAAGTTCCGCAATCGCACCCATAAGCTCGGCGACATCGTCGACAGCGCGCCGCTGTATATCGCCGGACCCGCCGGTCCGTGGCAGCAAACCGGCTACATCGGTTTCCAAGGCAGCTATGCCAATCGCGAACCGATGGTCTACGTCGGCGCGAACGACGGCATGTTGCATGCCTTCGATGCGGCGACGGGCATCGAGAAGTTTGCCTACATACCGCGTGGCGTGTATGGCAACCTCGAGCAGCTCGTGAACCCGTACTACAACTCGGTGCATCACTTCTACGTCGATGGCTCGCCGATGGGCGCCGACGTTCAGTTCGCCTCCGACCAGAGCTGGCACACGCTGCTGATCGGCGGAGAGGCTGCGGGCGGCAACTCGATCTATGCGCTCGACGTGACCGACCCGTCCACTCTCAACACGGAAGTCGCGCTGTCGCAGGCCGTACTGTGGGACTTCACCGACGGGAACATGGGCCTGACCTACAGCACGCCGGTGGCGGTGAGCACCGCTGCGGGGTTCGCGATCGTGTTCGGTAATGGCTACGACAGTCCGAGCAGCAAGCCATTCCTGTATGCGCTGAACCCGCAGAGCGGGGCGATCATGGCGAAGATCGACCTGTGCGGCGCGGTGCCGAGCGCCTGCAACCTGTCGGCGGCCAACGGGCTCTCGAACGTCGCGGCCATGAACTCCAGCGGCCTGCTGTCGCGGCCGTCCAACGTGATCTACGCGGGTGACCTGCAGGGCAACCTGTGGCGCGTGGATATCTCGAATTCGAATCCCGCCAACTGGACCGTCAGCGTACTGTTCCAGGCGCGTGATTCGGCGGGCAACCCGCAGCCGATCACGGTGCAGCCTGCCTTGAGCCTCAATCCGCTGGTACCGTCGTTGAAGGGATCGATGGTCTACTTCGGGACCGGGGAGTTCCTGTCCGTCGCGGACCTGAGCAATGCCCAGACGCAGACGGTCTACGGAATCTATGACTCCGGTACGCCGCCGGTAAGCCCGCTGACGCGCGCGCAGCTGACGCAGCAGACCATGAGCAGCGTCGCGGTGACGACCACCGCTGGTTACTCGACCGCGATACGGCTGCTGTCGGGCAACCCGGTCATCCTGCCGGCCACCAAAGGCTGGTTCGTGGACCTCTCACTGGTTGCCGGTGAGCGCGTGGTGACCGATCCGTCGCTGTTCAATGGTACGCTGCAGCTGACCACGTACCAGCCCAATTCCAACCCCTGCGTCGCGGGTGGCCAGGCCTGGTACATGGTGTTCAACTACGCCACGGGTGGTGCCACGACCGTGGCGCAGTTCGACTGGAATGGGAACTCCTCGGTGACCAGCGCCGACCTGTACATGGGCAATACCGTCGCGGGCGTCTCGCTCGGGACCGCTTATGCTGCGGCACCGAAGCTGATCACGGGCGCGGGCAGCGCGGTCGCCTACACGACCACCGGCGCCGGCGAGCAGACCACCGGACCCAACGCCGGGACCTGTACCGCGATACCCGGAACGACCAGCTGCATCCCGAGCTGGACCAACACCGACAGCAATGCCCATGGGGCATGGCAGGAGATACGATGATGCGCAATATGCATGCACTCAGGAATGCCGGGCTTGCGCTCGCGCTGATCGGATCCGCAGCCCTCACCGGCGCGCTGCTCGCCGGGCCAGCCTCTGCCAGCACGATCCGCCAGGCCCAGGTGGTCGGACACGTGACCGCGATCGCCGGCAACGCGGCGATCAGCGTCGACGGACGCCAGTACCTGATCGGTGCCGGCACGCTGGCCTACCAGAGCGTCGGCGCCATCCACATCGGCGACATGGTCTCGCTGGTGTTCGACGGGCCGCCGAGCTCTTCGGCCTCGCATGTGGTGCTGATCCAGGCGCTGCCCGGCGGACAGGCTGCCTCCAGTGGCCAGTAGCGCGCCCTTAAGGTTGCGCCGGGGCCGAGGGCGGCGCTCGGGCGGCTTCACGCTGGTGGAGATGATGGTCACGGTCGCGATCGTCGGCATCCTGGCCTCGATCGCGTGGCCGTCGTACCAGCAGTCCGTGATGCAGGGCCGGCGTACCGACGCGATCCAGTCGATCACGTACTATCGGCAGGCGCTCGAGCGCTGCTATTCGCAGAATTTCACGTACCTGAATGCCGCGGCGACGCCGTGCCCGGCGGCGACCGGCGCCAATGTTGCCTCGACCAACGGCTACTACGCGATCAGTTTCCCGACATTGAATGCGACCCAGTACACGATCCAGGCCGCTCCGCAGGGTACGCAGGTGAACGACAAGCAGTGCCAGGTCATGACCGTGAACCAGAGTGGACAGACCGCGGCCACGGATGCAGGTGGCGCCAACACCACGATAGCCTGCTGGGGCACGAACTAGCGTCTGGTTTATGATCGCGCCCGGGTAGCCGACTCCCGGGCCATGGTGACGCAGCAGAACATCTTCCTGATCGGACCGATGGGCTCCGGCAAGACCGCGGTCGGCCGCCATCTCGCCCGGCTGCTGGACCGGCCGTTCATCGACAGCGACCACGAGATCGAGCTGCGCACCGGCGCGGACATCCCGCTGATCTTCGAGCGCGAGGGCGAAGCCGGTTTCCGGGCGCGCGAGCGCGAGATCATCGCGGAGCTCACGGCACGCGACGGGATCGTGCTCGCGACCGGCGGCGGCGCGATCCTGAACGCCGACAGCCGCCACGATCTGGCGAGCCGCGGCTGGGTCGTCTATCTCGAGACCTCGGTGGCGCAGCAGGCCGAGCGCGCCGGGCGAACCAGGCACCGGCCGCTGCTGGCCGGGCGTGTCCCGGAAGAGCGGCTGGCGGAGCTGATGCAGCAGCGCGAGCCGTTGTACCGCGAGATCGCGGACATGGTCACCTCGACCGACCGGCGCCGGGTGAATGCGGTCGCCGAGCTGATCCTGCAGGAATTCCGCGCCCGCGTTGCCCCGCCTTGAGCCTGCACGCAGCCGGCCCTGAGCGGCGCGCAAAGCCACGTATACTGCCGCTTCCGACGGTATCCAAAAATGCAGACATTGCATGTCAGCCTGGGCGAGCGTTCGTACCCGATCCTGATCGGGGACGGGCTGCTGCACGAACCCGCTCTGCTCGCCGGGCAGATTGCAGGGCGCGACGTACTTCTGGTCAGCAATACCGTGGTGGCGCCGCTGTACGCACCGCGGCTCAAGGAGGCGCTGACCGGGCGTCGCATCGTCGAAGTCGTACTGGCCGATGGCGAGCAGCACAAGACGCTCGCGACCGCCGCACGCGTGTTCGACACGCTGATCGCGAATCGCTGCGGCCGCGATGTCACCGTGGTCGCGCTCGGCGGCGGTGTGGTCGGAGACCTGGCCGGCTTCGCGGCCGCGTGCTATCAGCGCGGCGTCGCGCTGGTGCAGGTGCCTACGACACTGCTGGCACAGGTCGACTCCTCGGTCGGCGGCAAGACGGCGGTCAATCACCCGGGCGGCAAGAACATGATCGGCGCGTTCCACCAGCCGCGCGCCGTGATCGCCGATACCGCGGTGCTCGCGAGCCTGCCGCCGCGCGAGCTGCGCGCCGGGTTGGCCGAGGTGATCAAGTACGGCTTGATATGGGACGAGGCGTTCTTCGACTGGATCGAGGCACACCTCGACGCGCTGCTGGCGCGCGACGCCCCCGCACTGGGCCACGCGATCCATCGCTCGTGCGCGATCAAGGCCGAGATCGTGAGCCGCGACGAGCGCGAGCAGGGCGAGCGCGCATTCCTGAATCTCGGGCACACCTTCGGCCATGCGATCGAGGCGGCGACCGGCTACACCGCGTGGCTGCATGGTGAGGCCGTCGGCACCGGACTGCTGATCGCGGCGGATCTTTCGGCCAGGCTCGGCATGCTCGATCAGCGCGTGGTCGGGCGGCTGCATGCGCTGCTGCAGCGCGCCGGGCTCCCGGTCGCCGCGCCAAGGATCGGTGCCGCGCGCGCACTGGATTACATGCGGCTCGACAAGAAGGTCCAGTCCGGCCGGGTGCGTCTGGTGCTGCTCTCAGGTCTGGGCCGCAGCCTCGTCACCGGTGAGTATCCGGATGGCGCACTCGACGCGACGCTCGCGGCGCATTTCGGATGAGCGCGCTGACACCCGCGTTGGCACCCTACGCCGCGGACGAGCGCCGCTCGCGCGGCCGGCGCCATGCCGAGCCGCCGCCGCAATACCGCTCGGAGTACCAGCGCGACCGCGACCGGATCATCCACTCCGGCGCGTTTCGCCGTCTGGCCTACAAGACCCAGGTGTTCGTCAACCACGAGGGCGACCTGTACCGCACGCGGGTGACGCACTCCATCGAAGTCGCGCAGATCGGCCGATCGATCGCGAATGCACTGGCGCTCAACGAAACGCTGACCGAGGCGATCGCGCTCGCGCACGATCTCGGTCATACGCCGTTCGGACACGCGGGACAGGATGCACTCAATGAATGCCTGCTCGATCACGGTGGGTTCGAACACAATCTGCAGTCACTGCGCACCGTGGATGAGCTCGAGGAACGCTATGCCGCATTCCCCGGTCTGAACCTGACCTTCGAATGCCGCGAGGGCATCCTCAAGCACTGCTCGCCGGCCAGGGCACGTGAGCTGGGTGAGCTGGGCGAGCGCTTTCTGGCGCGGCGCCAGCCTGGCCTCGAGGCACAGCTCGCGAATCTCGCCGATGAGATCGCGTACAACAACCACGACATCGACGATGGCATCCGGGCAGGATTGATCAGTCTCGAGGATGCGGCCGAGGTGCCTCTGGTACGGCGCCAGTTCGAACAGGTGCTGCAGCTTTACCCGCAGCTGCAGGGTCGCCGGCGCGTGCACGAGACCGTGCGGCGCATCGTCAACGAGGTCGTCGTCGATGTGATCGAATCGAGCGTTGCGCGGATCGAGGCCTCCGGGGTCGCAGATATCGAGCAGGTCCGGAGCCGTGACCGCCCGCTGATCGGCATGAGCGAAGCCATGCAGGCGCAGCATCTGGAACTCAAGCGTTTCCTGCTCGAGCACGTCTACCGGCACCAGCGCGTGCTGCGTATGACGATGAAGGCGCGGCGCGTCGTCCAGCAGCTGTTCGAGGCGCTGGCCGGCGATATCCGGCTGCTGCCCGCGGAATACCGCGAAGCGGCGGAGCGCGCCGCGCAGCGCGGCGGCGAGACCGGGCGTCTGCGCATCGTGGCGGACTACATCGCCGGCATGACCGACCGGTATGCGATCCTCGAGCATCAGCGCCTGTTCGACCCCGCCGAGCGTACCTGAGGAATGCCGATGTCTGCAGCACGACCGATCCCCGCCCGCGAGCGCCTGATCTTCGCGCTCGATGTTCCCGACGCCACCGCTGCGCGCGGCCTCGTCGAGCGACTCGGCGACTCGGTGCGTTTCTACAAGCTCGGACTCGAGCTGTTCATGGCCGGCGGCTACTTCGAGCTGCTCGACTGGATGGCCGCGCGGGACCTGCGGCTGTTCGTCGACCTGAAATTCTTCGACATTCCCGCCACGGTCGCCGCGGCGGTGCGCCAGCTGCATGGCCGGGGGGTCAGTTTCACGACCGTGCACGGCAACCAGTCCATCATGGAGGCTGCGGCGGCGGCCAAGGGCGACGTGGGTGTGCTCGCGGTCACGGTGCTCACGAGCCTGGATCGCGGGGACCTGCTCGACCTCGGCTTCCAGTGCGATGTCGAACAGCTTGTGCTCTCGCGTGCGCGGCGCGCGCTCGAGGCGGGATGCGATGGAGTGGTCGCCTCGGCGCTCGAGTCGCGTGCGATGCGCGCCGCACTCGGAGCCAAGCTGCTGGTCGTGACCCCCGGCGTGCGGCCGGTGGACAACCGCCCAGTCGACGACCAGAAGCGCGTGGTGTCGGTTCCGCAGGCCTTCGAGTATGGAGCGGACTATATTGTCGTCGGCCGGCCGATCCGCGACGCGGCCGACCCCAGGGCGGCTGCAGAGGCGATTCAGCAGCAGATCGCCGTTGCGCTGGAGCCCTCAGCGCCCGGCTGACAGGCCCGCGAGTTCATCGCGCAGCGCACGCCGCAGGATCTTGCCGACGTTGGTCTTGGGCAATGCGTCGCGGAAGTAGATGTGCTGCGGGCGCTTGTAGCCGGTCAGGTGCCGGTGGCAGTGCTCGCGCACCGCCGCCTCGGTCAGTCCAGGGTCCTTGCGCACGATGAACAGGGCGACGACCTCGCCGGAATGCTCGTCGGGCTCGGCAACCGCGGCGACCTCGAGCACGCCGGGGCAACGCGCCACCACGTCCTCGATCTCGTTCGGGTATACCTTGAACCCGGAGACGATGATCATGTCCTTCTTGCGGTCCTCGATGAATACGAAGCCATGTTCGTCGATACGCCCGATGTCGCCGGTGCGCAGCCAGCCGCCCGGCAGCATCACGTGCGCCGTCTCCTCGGGACGCTGCCAGTAGCCGCGCATCACCTGCGGACCCTTCAGGCAGATCTCCCCTACCGCGCCGATGCCGAGATCGGCTCCAGCTTCGTCGCGGATCGTGATCTCGGTGGAAGGCAGCGGCAGACCGATCGCCCCGTTGAACGCCGCGTCGGGACCGACCAGCTTGCTGCAGCAGCCGACCGGAGACGCCTCGGTCAGGCCCCAGCCCTGCGTCACGTGACATCCCGTCAGCTCGAGCCAGCGCTGCGCGACCGAGCTCTGCAGTGCCATGCCGCCCGCGATGGTCGCGACCAGCCGCGAGAAGTCCACCTGCTCGAAGCCTGGGGTGTGCATCAGCGCATTGAACAGCGTGTTCACGCCCATGAAGAACATCGGCGGATACGAGCGCAGCTGGCGCACGAAATCCGGGAAGTCCCGCGGATTG
Source organism: uncultured Steroidobacteraceae bacterium (assembly GCA_964528845.1). Classification (GTDB taxonomy): domain Bacteria; phylum Pseudomonadota; class Gammaproteobacteria; order Steroidobacterales; family Steroidobacteraceae; genus FEN-1191. Next base: position 96,275 of record CAZGVE010000003.1, read on the forward strand.
ATGATCATCAGCCCGGTGCCGCCGAGCGAGGTGAACAGCAGGCAGTTGGCGGTGAGCGAAAACACATGGTAGAGCGGCAGCGCACACACGAAGGTGACGTGCTCGAGCGCAACCTGCTGGAACCAGGCGCGGCACTGCAGGATGTTCGCGACCATGTTGCCGTGCGTGAGCATCGCGCCCTTCGGGCCCCCGGTCGTGCCACCGGTGTACTGCAGATAGGCCAGGTCCTCGTGCCCCAGTTCGACCGGCTGCAGCGTCATCGCGCTGCCGGCGGCGAGCACCGCGCTGAAGCGATGCGCGCCGGGAATGTTCCAGTGCGGCACCTTCTTCTGGACATGCCGCAGCACGAAATTCACGACCATTCCCTTCGGGGCGCGCAGCAGATCCCCCACGCCGGTGACGATGACCGCCCGCACGCTGGTGGCCGGCAACGCCGCTTGCAGCGTCGCGGCGAAGTTCTCGAGCACGACCACCGCGACCGCGCCGCTGTCCTTGAGCTGCACGACGAGCTCCTCGGCCGTGTAGAGCGGATTGGTATTGACGACGGTGAGCCCGGCGCGCAGCGCACCGAACATCGCGATCGGATACTGCATCAGGTTCGGCAGCATGATCGCGATGCGATCCCCGCGCTGGAAGCCGGCGCGCTGCAGCCAGGCGCCGAAGGCGGCGGAGCGCGCGTCGAGCGTGCGGTAGCTGATCGTGCTGCCCATGCTGCGATAGGCGATGCGCTCGGCGTAGCGTACGCAGGCGGCCTCGATGAGGGCCTTGAGTGATCCGAATTCCGACGGGTCGATGTCGGCCGGCATGCCGGCCGGATAGCGTGCCAGCCAGAATCTATCCATGGCTTGCGCCCCCCGTGTGTCGTGCGCGCAGCAGCGGCACGAGTCTGGGCCAAACGTTCCCGAGCAGCAACGGCTGTCCCTGCTCGTTCGGATGGATGTGGTCGGCCTGCATCAGCTCCGGATTCAAATCGACCCCCTCGAGCAGCTGTGGCACGGCCGCGATCCGGTGCGCGCGTGCCAGGCTCGCATACATGTCCTGGAAGCCGACGGTGTAGCGTTCGCCGTAGTTTGGCGGCAGCCGCACGCCGATCAGCAGCGTGCCGATCCCGCGCTGCTGCGCGAGCGTGATCATCCGGTCGAGATTCTCGCGCGTGCTCTCGAGCGGCAGGCTGCGCAGGCCATCGTTGCCCCCGAGCTCGAGCACCAGCAAGGCCGGATGCTGCACATCCAGTACGTGTGGCAGGCGCGCGAGCCCGCCCGCGGTCGTCTCCCCGCTCACGCTGGCGTTCACGACCCGGAATCCGTACCCTTCCTGTTCGGCCTTGCGTGCGAGCAGATTGACCCACCCCTGCTCGACGTGGATGCCATAACCCGCGCTGATGCTGTCGCCGAACACCAGGATGACCGGCATGGCCGCCCCCGGCGCGGGACTCGCCGCAGGCGCGGCCAGCGGGAGCGCGGCCAGCACTGCCCACAGGATGCCAATGACGCGTGACATGGTTCTCGAAGCCCGTAATCTGACCAGGCAGGTTAGCAGTCCGGAAGGTCCGCTGACCATCGTGCGCGACATATCGCTGCAAGTCGCCGCCGGCGAGAGCATCGCGATCGTGGGCGCCTCGGGCGCCGGGAAGTCCACGCTGCTCGCACTGCTCGCCGGACTGGACAGTCCGACCTCCGGCGAGGTCTGGCTGGCCGGCGAGCACTTGAGCGCGCTCGATGAGGACGGACGCGCCCGCCTGCGCGCACAGCGCGTCGGATTCGTGTTCCAGTCCTTCCATCTGATCCCGTCGTTGACGGCGCTCGAGAACGTGATGCTGCCGCTCGAACTCGCCGGGCGCGCCGATGCGCGCGCCAGTGCGGCGGCGATGCTCGAGCGCGTCGGGCTCAGGTCGCGCGCAGGCCACTATCCGCGGCAGCTGTCGGGAGGGGAGCAGCAGCGCGTCGCGTTGGCTCGCGCCTCCGTCGGGGCTCCGGCCGTGCTGTTCGCCGACGAGCCGACCGGCAATCTCGATACCGTGACCGGGGAGCGCATTGCCGAGCTGCTGTTCGGATTGAATCGCGGTTCGGACACGACGCTGGTACTGGTCACGCACGATACCGCGCTCGCGGCCCGCTGTGGCCGGATCGTCATGATGGAGGCCGGAGCACTGGTCGGGGCTGCCCCACTGCAGCAGCCGGTGCATGCGTAGCCTGGTGCTGGCATTGCGCGCGCTGCGGCGCGAATGGCGCTCCGGTGAGCTCGCGGTGCTGTGGCTCGCCATCACCGTCGCGGTCGCGGCACTGTGTGGCGTGGGCTTCCTGGTTGATCGCGTCGGGCACGCGGTCGCGGCGCAGGCAAGCGAGGTGCTGGCGGCCGACCTGCGTGTCGAGTCCGACCAGCCGATCGACGGCAGCGAGGCGGCGCAGGCCGCCGGACTCGGATTGCGCGTCGCCCGCCGCACCCGCGCGCTTTCAGCGATCTTCAACGGCGATGCGAACCAGCTCGCCGACGTACGCGCGGTCAGCGCCGGGTACCCGCTGCGCGGCCAGCTCACCGCAGCGGCCGCGCCGTTCGCGAACGGCACGCCAACCACGGCTATTCCGGCGCCCGGCGAAGCCTGGCCTGACTCGCGACTCGCCGCGATGCTCGGCGCACAGGTCGGTAGCGAACTGCAGGTCGGGGCGAGGACGCTGCGCGTCACGCGCATCCTGATCTCGCGGCCGGATCAGAGCTCGACCTTCGTCGATTTTGCCGCGGCGCTGCTGATCAATGACGCCGACCTGCCCGCCACGCGGCTGATCCAGCCCGGCAGCCGCGTGGATTTCGATCTGCTGCTCGCCGGCGACGCGCCGCAGCTCGATGCATTCCGGCGCTGGCACGCGCTGCATGCGCCGCGTGCCGAGCGCCTGGCATCCATTGCCGATGCCAGCCCGCAGATCGGGGACGCGAACCGGCGCGCAACGCGCTTCCTGGCGCTCGCCAGCCTCGTGGCCGTGATGCTGTGCGCCGTGGCGATCGCGATGAGCGCGCGCAGCTACGTGCAACGGCACCTCGACGCCGTCGCGCTGATGAAAACCCTCGGCGCCTCGCGCGCTCTCGTGCTCGGCGTGAGCCTGTGGCAGCTGCTGATCCTGGCTGCCGCCGCGAGCGTCCTCGGCGCTGCCGCCGGATGGGTCACGCAGTTCTGGCTGGTGCGCGTGCTGCAGGGCCTGCTGCGCGCCGACCTGCCTCCGGCGGGCCCGGCACCGGCGCTGATCGGCTTCGTGATCGCGCTGAGCCTGCTGGCGGGCTTTGCACTGCCCTCGCTGCTGCAGTTGATGAACGTACCGGCGCTGCGCGTGCTGCGCCACGACGTGGGGCCGCCGTCGCTGAAGCTCTGGACTGCCGCGCTGCCGGTCGTGGTCGCGATCTCGGGCGTGGTCTACCTCGCGCTCGGGAATCTGTCGATGAGCCTCTACTTCGTGCTCGGGCTTGCCTCTGCCGTGCTGGTACTCGCGCTGTGCGGTGCCGCGCTGGTGCAGCTGGCCGCGCGGGTGCGCGGGCACGCGGGCGCCGCATGGCGCTACGGCGTGGCCAATCTCGCGCGGCGCCGCACGGAAGGCATCATCCAGATCGTCGCCTTCGGCTTAGGGGCCATGCTGCTGCTCGCGCTGGCGCTGCTGCGCAACGACCTCGTGGTCGACTGGCGCGCGAGCCTGCCCGGCGACGTCCCCAACTATTTCTTCGTGAACATCGCGCCCGACGAGCGCGCCGGGTTCCAGCGCGAGCTGCAGGCCCAGGGAGCGAGGCTCGAGCGCATGCTGCCGATGGTCCGTGGCCGACTCATCGCGATCAATGGCCGGAAGGTCGAGGACCTGCAGTTCCAGGGGCCGCGAGGCCGTGGATTCGCCGACCGCGAGCAGAACCTGACCTGGGCATCCGATCTCGGCGATGACAATCGCATCGTCGCGGGCCGCTGGTGGGGTCTTGAGAATGCCGGCGCGCCGCTGGCCTCGGTCGCAGTGGAATACCGGGACTCGCTGGGCCTCAAGCTCGGCGACCGACTGGGCTTCGACATTGCCGGTGAGCCGCTCGAGGTCACGATCGCCAGTTTCAGGCTGGTGAAGTGGGACAGCTTTCGACCGAACTTTTTCATCATGTTCCCGCCGGGGCTGATCGACTCGGCCGCCGGGACCTACATGACGAGCGCGTTCATGGCCCCGACGGGCAGTGCGATGGCGCAACTCGTGCACCGGTTTCCCGGGGTATCGATCTTCAATGTCGGGGACCTGCTTGCCCAGGTGCGCTCGGTGATCGACAAGGCGGTGACCGCTGTGCAGAGCGTGTTCCTGTTCACGCTGCTGGCGGGGCTCACGGTGTTGCTGGCCGCGGTGCAGTCCAGCAGCGCCGAGCGGCGCTACGAGACCGCGATCCTGCGCGTGCTCGGGGCGAGTCGCTCGATGATCGTCTCGAGCGTGCTGGCGGAGTTCTCGCTGCTCGGCGCGCTCTCAGGCCTGCTCGCAGCGACGGGATCGGCACTGGCCGCGGCGGCCCTCGCGCATTCGCTGGACCTCAAATACCACTTCGATGGGGGCTTCTGGGTGTTCGGCGTAATCGCAGCGCTGCTGGTCGTCGGCGCGGCGGGCTACCTGTCGACCCGCTCGGTGATCAGCGCCTCGCCGCGCGCGGCGCTGTATTAGTGCGCGACGCCGACGGTGGCCCAGGCCTGCGCCACCGCGTCACCGCGCCAGTTCAGGCCCTCGAGGGTGAACTGATAGTCGCCTGGGCCGAGCGCCGAGCTGTTGAATCCTATGTGCACGCTGCCCAGGGAGTCCTTGAGCACGTTGTGCAGTACCGCCACGCGTCCCTGGTCGACACGATCGATCGTGACGCGGAACGCGGAGAACGTTGACCATGAGACATCGAAGCGCAGGTCCGCCATCTGCGCTTCACCTCCGCCGACCGTCACCGCGCTGGTGCGGGTCGGTGCGGTACGGCTCGGGATGATCGTGACCGTGCGGGTCGACTGCGCTGGCTCGAGCGGCGAGGCGGCCAGCCGAGTCTTCAGCGTGCTGATCGTGCCATCCCGTACGCCGAGCTTATGCAGCAGCACCAGCGCGGTGACTGCGCCGGCTACGCACAGCGCACAGACGGCCAGGAACGCCGGCAGTTGCTCCCACAGGCGACGGGGGCGCTCTTCCCAGGGGGTCGCGCGCCCGCCGGCATCCAGCAGGCGCAGCGCCGCATTGATGCGCTCCGTGAGCCCGATGTCATCGAGCATGTCCGGATGCTCGTGGCAGTAGCGTTCGAAATCCTGTGCTCCCTTTAACGGTAATTTGCCGCCCAGATAGCGTTCAATGATCTGGTTGCGGACGATGAACTCGCGGTCCATGACCACCGGGGGCGCCGTCGCGGGGACGGCGGCCGCCGTGGGTGCGCCGCCGGCGGCAACGGGATCGGGCTGGGTGTTGGGCACCGCGTTCATGGCCCCTATCGTGCCGCGCGCGCGCGCCAGAGCGTGCGCGGCAGCTCACAGTTCCTCGGAGCACCGCACCGGAGCGCGAACTGCGTCCCACAATCCGGCGCTGGGCACCCCCATATCTGGCTTTGCAGCATCGCTGGCATGCAGCGCCCGTGATTTAATGAGGGCCAGCAGGACTCTGATGACGAAGCCAAGCCCCAATTCGCCGCCACCGACCAAGCCGCAGCTCGGCGAAGTCCGCCATGACGAGCGCGGTCAGGCCGTCTGGCACTGGGCCGTCGATACCGCTCGCAACGCGATCAATTCGACCTCGCAGCTGCTACGCAAGCTCGACTTGTCCGGATTGTCGCTCGAAGAGGATCAGCCGCCGCCGTCGGGGACCGCCTCCGCCGCGGAGCCGGCTTCGAAGCCCGCGAAGCTCGAGCTGGCGCCTTCCGATGCCGGCAAGGGGGCACGCAAGGGCGGCACGGCCGGAGAATTCAATCCCTACATGCCGGCCAAGCCCGTCGCCCCAGCGAAGCCGGTGCGCCCGGGGCAGCAACTCAAGGCCGAGCATCCGGCGCGTGCAGTTCCGAAGCCGCGCCGTCCAGAGTCAGCCGCTCCGCGCTCTTCCTGGTGGCGCCGGCTGCTGGGCCGCGGCTGACCTGATCCGCGAATTCGATTCCCGCCGATGCGAGCCACTCGCGCGTCTGCGGTGAGTCCGCGTTCACGGCAACACAATGGAGCCCGAGTACACGCGCCGCCTGCACGATTGCGGCCACGCTGGCCTGCGAGAACTTGTCGCTGCCGATCGCGCCGACCAGCGCCGGATCGAGCTTCAGGCAGCGCAGTGCCGGCAGACGCAGCAGGTCGAAGCCCGAGCGGCCGAGATTGAATTCGTCGAGTGTCACGAAGCAATGCGCGTGGCCGCAGGCCTGCATGAACCGACCGGCATTGTGCGATTCCTGGCTCCACGCCGCGCTCGGTAGCGAGAAGCCGAGCATACCGTCGGGCAACCTGGCGGCCGCGGCCGCAGCCATCAACTGTTCCAGGAAGCTGGGCGAGAGCACGGCCGAGGCGCACAGCGGCACGGTGAAGCTCGACAGGTCCTGCAGGTAGCGTTCGCGCTCCCGATCCAGATGTTCGATTACGCGCCGCGCGAGCCGCAGATCGCTGGTCAGCGATGCAGGAGTGTCCGGCGGCAGATCGATCTCGTAGCGCCGCGTGGTACCGCCCGGTCGCAGTCGCAGATAGCGGCGTGCCTGCAGCGCACCCTGGCCAACGTTGCCTCGAGTTGCGGGCGGCCGAGCAGCGGCGGCCTTCGCCGCTGCGGAAACACGCGCGGGCGGGGTGCGCGCCGGCGCGAGCACGGGAGGCTCTCGCTGGTTCGACTCCGCTGGCGCAGCTGGAGCAGGTGGGACCTCCGGCTGCGCCTCGGGCGCGGCAGCAATCAGGGCCGCAAA
>CAZGVE010000003.1:103259-132205 GCA_964528845.1 uncultured Steroidobacteraceae bacterium
GAGCAGGTGGGACCTCCGGCTGCGCCTCGGGCGCGGCAGCAATCAGGGCCGCAAACGGCCGTGCGGCAGGCGCGCGTGCGGCCGGTGGGCGTGCGACGGGTGCGGCACGGGCCTGCGGCGCCGGCGCAGATGCGGCCGTGGGGGCTTCCGGCGCCGCAGGCCGCAGCGGAACGCGTACGGGTCCGGGCTGCGGGCGGGCCAGCGGCGGGGCGAGCAGCATGCTGAACTGACGCATTGCGACCGTGATCTGTGCCGCGTCCAGTTCGGTCTCGATGCCCTGGTTGGAGCGGGCCTCGGCGATCACGCAGGCGAGGCCACAGCGCTCGCCCAGCGGCGTGCGCGCGCACAGGAACAGCGCCCGTCGACCGTCATCGAGGCGGCGTTCGAGCTGCATCGGGCCATTCTTTGCGGCGAACTGGTCCAGCGCATCGAGCACGTACCCGTTCTCGTCGGGGCCGAATACCCCTTCGGACAGCCAGAGCAGCTCTCCGGTGCCGTTGTGCAGCGACAGGCTCTGCAGGCGCAGCGAGGACAGCAGCGGCAACAGGCCGCGCCCGATCTCGTCTGCGGTGAACTGGCGCGGTCCGGGCGCGGGCGCGGCAGTTTGCGGCCGCCGCGCGGGCATGAATTCGAGCACGTCGAGCGCGCGCGATGCAGAACGTGGTGGTGGAGAGTGCGCCATCGTGCGCATCGTGGCAAAGTCGCGCACGCGGCGCCGTGACAGTGCTCGCGTTCCACCGCGTCCTCGCCACGGGTACGGTCTCGAGACTTGTCATATTCATGTATCACGCACCGCTCCAGGACCTGCGCTTCGTGCTCGATGAGCTGCTCGACGTGCAGCAGCTCGCTGCGCTGCCGCGCTACGCGGAATTTTCGCCGGAATTGCTGGCATCGGTGCTCGAGCAGGCGGCGCGCTTCGCCGAGGCCGTGCTCGCGCCGCTGAACGCTCCCGGCGATCGCCAGGGTGCCGTGCTGCGCGACGGCGCGGTGCGGATGCCCGAGGGCTTCCGGGACGCCTACCGGCGCTACGTCGAGGATGGCTGGCCGCTGCTGGCGGTCGACCCGCAGCACGGCGGGCAGGGCGCGCCGGTGATGCTGGCCACGGCGGTCGAGGAAATCTGCTTCGGTGCCAACATGTCCTTCATGCTCTGCCCGCTGCTCGGGCGCGGCGCGGTAGAAGCGCTGACGAGTGCCGCGACGCCGGCACTGCAGGCACTGCTGCTGCCGCGGCTCATCAGCGGCGAGTGGACCGGAACCATGAACCTGACCGAGCCGCAGGCCGGATCCGACCTGGGCGCGATCCGCACGCGTGCGTGGCCCGAGGCCGATCACTACCGCATTGCGGGCCAGAAGATCTTCATTACCTTCGGTGATCACGACCTGGCGGACAACATTGTCCACCTGGTCCTGGCGCGCATCGACGGCGCGCCGGCGGGCGTCAAGGGCATCTCGATGTTCGTGGTGCCCAAGCGCCTGATCCACGCCGATGGCACACCGGGAATGCCGAACGACGTGCGCTGCGTATCGCTCGAGCACAAGCTCGGCATTCACGCGAGCCCGACCTGCGTGATGTCCTACGGCGAGCAGGGCGGTGCGCTCGGCTATCTGGTCGGCGAAGCGCACCATGGCCTCGAATACATGTTCGTGATGATGAATACCGCGCGCCTGTCGGTGGGCGTGCAGGGGGTCGCTCTTTCCGAGCTGGCGCTGCAACAGGCACGGGACTGGGGGCACGCGCGCATTCAGGGCCGACCGATCGGGGGCGATGCCCCGGCGGCCATCGTGGAGCACCCGGACGTGCGCCGGATGCTGCTGACGCTCCGCGCCAGCGTCGAAGCGATGCGTGCGCTGTCGTTGTACACGGCGCTGCAACTGGACCGTGCACGTGCGCTGCAGGATCCGGCAGCGTGTGCGGCGGCGCTGGTACGCGGCGAGCTGCTGATCCCGATCGTCAAGGGCTGGTGCAGCGAGCAGGGCAGCGAGCTGGCCTCGCTCAGTCTGCAGATCCACGGTGGCATGGGGTTCATCGAGGAGACCGGCGTCGCGCAGACCCTGCGGGACGTGCGCATCACCTCAATCTACGAAGGCACGACCGGCATCCAGGCCAACGACCTGCTCGGCCGCAAGTTGCAGCGTGATCGCGGCAATGGCATGGCCGCGCTGCTGCGCGACCTGCTGCGCGAGCTCAATGATCTGCGCGCCGGAGATCCGGCGATGCGCAGCATCCGCAACGCCGCGATCGAGGCGATCACCGTGCTGCGCGACGCGACCGAGGCACTGCTCTACCAGCATACGCAAGCGCCCGCGCGCGCGTTCGCGGTCGCGGTACCGTACCTGCGGCTGTGCGGCCTGGTGCTAGGAGCGGCGCTGCTGGCGCGTGGTGCCGGCATCGCGGCGCGGCGGCTCGAGCAGGGTGGTGATGCGGATCCGTTTTACCGCGCGAAGCTGCAGAGCGCGCGCTTCTACGCCGAGCACCTGCTGCCGCAATCCACGAGCCTGCTGCGCACGGTGAAGTCCGGTGGCTCCAGCGTCGCGGAGGCCGATCCGGGTCTGCTCTAACTAAGGCGCCGGCGTGACGCCCGCTACCGCGACCAGGTTTGCGATCAGGAATTCCAGGAACTGCCGGACCGGCACCGCAGCCGCGGCTTCACCGCCATGGCAGGCCCAAAGCCGCAGTACCGGCTGCACGCTCCAGCCCGGCAGGACGCGCTCGAGCCGGCCCCGCGCCTCGCCGGCCCGGCACAGGAACTCGGGCAGCACGCCGACCCCGAGACCGGCCGCGGCGCAGGAATGCACCACTGCCGGATCGCCGACGCGCAGACCGGCGCGTGCTGGGACCGACTCCGCGCCTTCCGCGCTGTGCAGTCGCAGTGATTCATCGGAGTCCTGCGCGTGCTGCACTTGTAGCAGCACATGACGCACAAGGTCCGCCGGCTGGCGCGGACGGCCGTGGCGCTGCAGGTACGCCGGCGTCGCCCAGAGCAGCTGCGGCAGGCTTGCCAGCGCCGTCGACTCGAGCCCCGGGGCGGCTTCCTCACCGGCGCGGACCAGCACGTCCCAGTCGGCCGCCGCGGCGCCGGGCAGGGACTCCAGGGTCTCGATCTGCAGCGCGAGCTGCGGGAAGTGTTCGATGAAACGCGGCACCAGCGGGCTGACCAGCACCCGCCCGTAGCCCGCATCGACGCGTATGCGCAGGCGCTGCAGTCCTGCGTCCACGCGCGCAAAGCTCCTGCGCACCGTGTCCACTTCATGCAGCAGCCGCCGGCAGGAGGGCTGCAGCAGGGTGCCAGCCGGGGTCAGCGCCACGCGGCGCGTCGTACGCGCCAGCAGCCGGGTGCCGAGGCGCTGCTCCAGGCTCGCGATGGCGCGGCTGACGGCAACTTTCGGAACCCCGAGGGCACGCGCGGCGGCCGTGAACGAGCCGAACTCCGCGACGTGCGCGAACGCGGCCATTTCGGAAGCCAGCCACATATTGTTTCGCTCCGGAGCTGCAGATAGCGCTTATCAGACGCTATTGTACCTCCACGGAAACGATTTGCAGGGAAAGGACTAAACCGGATTCTCGAGACTGAAGACCGCGTTCTCGTCGTTGTAGGCAAAGACCTCGGCGTAGCGGGCCAGGCTCACGAGCGCGCGCAGCGTCTGCTCCGCGTCGTCCTCGCTCATGAAGTCCTCCAGCTCGTCGATGAACCGGCTCTTGCGCGCCCAGTGCGAAGCGCGCTCGTCGAGCACGCGCCGGATGTGCGCCGCGAGCGGCACGTAGTTCAGCAGATGCCGCGCAAAGATCCGCTTGCGTTCATCGAGTTCGGCGTTTGCGAAGGCCATTCCCGCCTCCGTGAGCTTGATGTCGCCGCCCTCGACCTCGGCGAAGCGCATCATCTGCAGCGTCTCGGCGACCGGGAACAGTTCGTCGATCTCCATCTGCAGGTCGGACGCGATCTTGGGCAGGTCGGCCGTGCCGCTGAAGGGCGGTGCGGCGACGGTCTCGAGCAGGCCCGCGAGCAGGTTCGAGGATACGGGCGGCAGCACGCTGCCGATACCGAGACCCGGAAAGCGCTCCGTGCGTCCGCTGGCGACCGTTCCCGGGCGCCGCGCGGTCATCTCGACGTAGATGCGCTCCACCAGCTCCCGGAAATGCGGGTCCAGGCGCTTGCGCGGCTGCGGCAGCGTGACCCGGATCTCGCTGAGGATGCGCCCCGGATTGCTGCCGAACACCAGGATGCGATCGCACATCAGCACCGCTTCCTCGATGTTGTGCGTGACCAGGATCACGCCGCGGATCGGCATCTGTCCCTCCGACCAGAGGTCCAGGAAATCGGTGCGCAGCGTCTCGGCCGTCAGCACGTCGAGTGCGGAGAACGGCTCGTCCATCAGCAGGATGTCCGGATGCACGACCAGCGCGCGCGCGAAGCCTACCCGCTGGCGCATGCCGCCGGAGAGTTCGCGCGGATACGCGGACTCGAAGCCATCGAGTCCGATCAGGTCGATGGCCGCGAGCGAGCGCTTGCGGATGTCGGCCTTCGGCATGCGCTGGGCTTCCAGACCGAGCGCGACATTCTCGAACACGGTCAGCCACGGAAACAGCGCGAAGCTCTGGAACACCATCGCAATGCCGTTCGCGGGGCCGGCGATCGGCTGGCCGCGGAACGTCAGGGATCCGGCGCTGGGCTCGGCCAGCCCGGCGATCAGGCGCAACAGCGTGGACTTACCGGATCCCGAGCGGCCCAGCAGACCGACCACCTCGCCCTCATTGACCGTCAGGTTCATGCCCTCGAGCACGAGCAGCTCGCCGCCGTCGGGTTTCGGGAACGCCTTGCGGACGTTCTCCACCGACAGCAGCGTGTTGGTCACCAGTTCTGCAGCCGTGTTCATGTTTCAGGTCAGCCGGTAGTTCAGGTCAGTCGGAATTTTCGCTCAGCGTAATAGTACAGCGGGCGCCAGAAGAACCGGTTGATGATGACGACGAACAGACTCATCGTCGCGATCCCGAGGATGATCCGGTGGAAGTCGCCGGCCGTGGTCGCCTCGGCAATGTAGGAGCCGAGCCCGTGGGCCTTGACTTCGACACCGCGCCAGCTCGCGAGCTCGGCCACGATCGCGGCATTCCAGGAGCCGCCCGAGGCCGTGATCGCACCGGTCACGTAGAACGGCAGCACCCCGGGCAGCGCGACCTTGCGCCACCAGAGCCAGCCGCGCACTGAGAAATTCTGCGCCGCGTAGCGCAGCTCGGCCGGCATCGCCGAGGCACCCGCGATCACGTTGAACAGGATGTACCACTGGGTGCCGAGGATCATCAGCGGGCTGAGCCAGATGTCGGGATTCAGCTTCCAGCTGACGATCCCCAGGACCACGACCGGAAACAGCAGATTGGCCGGGAATGCTGCCAGGAACTGCGCCACCGGCTGCACCAGCTGGGTCGCGCGCGGGCGCAGACCGACCCAGATGCCGATCGGCACCCACACCAGGCTCGCGAACCCGATCAGCACCGTCACGCGCAGCATCGTGATGAAGGCCAGCCCGGCGACGGCCGCCGCTTCATGCAGGCTGGTCTCGCCGATCAGCATGCGCGCGATGCGCCAGATCGCGAGCCCGACCAGCAGTACGATGATGCCGAAGAACACGAGGTCCCCGCGCCGGCGCGCCTGCACCTTCAGCGCGATCGGCGCCGCCGGCGCCTTCACCGGCACGCGGCTGGTCACCCGCACGACCGTGTTGAACAGCGCATACAGCACGCCCATCAGGCGCGAGCGCTGCAGCATCGTCAGCGCCCAGGACTCCGAGTCCAGGCCACCCTGCTCCTGGTCGATCCGGAAGCGCTCGCCCCAGACGATCAGCGGCCGGAACACCAGCTGGTCATACGCCAGGATCACGACCAGCATGGTCACGATCGCCCAGCCGATCGCGCGCAGGTTGCCCTGCTCGATCGCGAGCGCGATGTACGAGCCGACCCCTGGCAGCGCTATGTTGGTGTGGCCGACGCTGATCGATTCCGAAGCGACCACGAAGAACCAGCTGCCGCTCATCGACATCATCATGTTCCAGATCAGCGCCGGCATCGCGAATGGCACCTCGAGCTGCCAGAAGCGCATCCACGGCGTGAGATGGAAGGATTCGGCCGCTTCCTGCAGCTCGTCCGGCACGGTGCGCAGCGACTGGTAGAAGCTGAAGGCCATGTTCCAGGCCTGGCTGGTGAAGATCGCGAAGATCGCCGCGAATTCCGCGCCGAGCACCCGGCCAGGCACCAGCGACATGAAGAACACCACGGTCACCGAGATGAAGCCCAGGATCGGCACCGACTGCAGGATGTCGAGGATCGGAACCAGCAGCCGCTCCGCCCGGCGGCTCTTGGCGGCCCAGGTCGCGTACGTGAACGTGAACAGCAGTGACAGCCCGAGCGCCGTGAACATCCGCAGCGTCGTGCGCGCGGCATAGAACGGCAGATTGGCCGGATCGAGCGTGACCGGTGTCGCCACGAGCTTCGATATCGGCTCGAGCAGGCCGCGGCTCGCCTCGGCGAAGAAGGTCAGGATACCGAGCACGACGATGATCGCGATCGCGTCCCAGCGCGTCGCGAGGTCACGCACGAAGGCAAAGGGTTCGGAACGGCTCATCGCTCGACGTGTCCGGTCATGGCAGCAGCCGCGTGTTGTGGGGTCCGTCGCGCTGAGCGCAGCGCGGGCGGCGCCAAGTGTTGCACAGCTCTGCTACAAATTCTTATCTTCAGCCGAGCCCGCTGTGGCGCGCGATCTGTTCCGCGACCGCCTCGATCGCCGCAGTGCGGGCGCTGCTCTTGCGCCAGACCGCTCCGATACGCCGGCTCGGCACCGGCCGCGCGAACGGCCGAACCACCACTCCGCGCGTATTCTCGTACGCGCCGCGACTCGCGAGCTGCGGCAGCAGCGTAATGCCGACACCCGCCGCGACCATCTGTCGCAGCGTCTCGATGCTGGTCGCGCGAAAGTCCTGCTTCTCGTGCATGCCGCTGTGGCGGCAGGCCGCGAGCGCCTGGTCGCGCAGACAATGTCCTTCCTCGAGCAGCAGTACGGTCTCACCGGCCAGTTCCTCGCTTCGCAGGTGCGTGCGCGCGGCGAGCCTGTGGCCTTCGGGGAGTGCCACGACAAACGGCTCTTCGTAGAGCAACTGCTCGGCAAGTCCTTCCGCGTCGACTGGCAGCGCCAGTACGCCGACGTCGAGCTCCCCATGGCGCAGCCGATCGAGCATCGGCTCCGTCTGATATTCGAACAGCATCAGGTCCAGTCGCGGCAGCGCCTTGCGCAGCCGCAGCGCGACCTGCGGCAGCAGGTAGGGCCCGATCGTCGGCAGCAGCGCCAGTCGCAGGTCCCCGGCCAGCGGGTCGCGCCGCGTCCGCGCCAGGCCGACGATCGCGTCGCTCGCTTCGAGCATGCCGCGCGCTCGCTGTACGATCTCCTCGCCGGCCGCGGTCAGCGTGACGCGGCGCGGTTGGCGTTCGATCAGCTGCACCCCGAGGTATTCCTCGAGCTTGCGCAGCTGCGCCGACAGGGTGGGCTGGCTGACGAAACAGCGCGCCGCCGCGCGGCCGAAATGCCGCAGATCGGCGAGCGCTACGAGATAACGCAGGTCCTTGAGCTTGAGGTCCGACATCGCTGTACCATATATGGTGTCTATCGTTTCATTCAAGTCAATTGGGAGAATGCCGCTGCTGGCCGCGCTCGTGGTGCTCGCGGCATCAGCGCTGGTGGGGCATCGAGCGGGCGCCGCAGCGCTCGTGGTCGAGGACGACGAACACCACCGATTCGAGCTCGCAGGCCCCGCGAGGCGCATCGTGAGTCTCGCGCCGGGCGCCACCGCGATGCTGTTCGCGGCCGGAGCGGGGGCGCAGGTCGTTGGCACGAGCGAGTACTCCGACGAACCGGCGGCGGCGAGCCGCGTGCCGCGCATCGGTGACAGTCAGGCCGTGGATCTCGAGCGGGTGCTCGCGCTGCGGCCGGATGTGGTCGTGGTCTGGAGTGGCGGGACCGCGCCGGCCCTGATCGAGCGACTCGAGCGGCAGGGGCTGCGCGTCTACCGCCATCGACTGGCGCGGCTCGCTGAGATCGCACCGAGCCTCGAACGGCTGGGGCTGCTGGCGGGCACGCAAGCGCAGGCGCAGCGCGCCGCCGCCGCCGCCACGGCGCGCCTCGAGGCGCTCCATGCGCGCTATCGCAGTGATGCGACGCGCACGCGCACGATACTCTTGCAGGTGTGGGACCAGCCGCTGTACACGGTCGGGGGCGGACAGCTGCTTTCGGATGTCGTCGCAACCTGCGGCTACCGCAACCTGTACGCCGACCTGCCGGACCCGGGCCCGGCGGTCGCGGTGGAATCCGTGCTGGCGCGCAATCCGGACCTGATACTCGCGCTCGCCGGTGATCCGGCGAGCGCGGCCGCGTGGGCACAGCGCTGGCAGGCGTTCCCGGTACTCGCCGCCGTGCGTGCAGGGCACGTGCTGGCCTGGAGCGACCCGCGCTTGAGCCGGCTGGGGCCCGCGATGCTCGATGCGACCGAGGCGCTGTGCCTGGCACTGCCGCACTGATGGATCAATCTTGACGGCTGCCTTAGGGTCTCGCCATACTCGAGCAACTATGTTGACTGACCGCCTGATTTCCGGCTCCGGCTGGTGGCGCCCCTCCCTCACGGAGAGTGGGCCCGGGCGTCGCTGCAAGCTTTAAGACCGCACCAACAGTCAACCCCAAGGTAAAGCAGACACCAGAACCCATCTCCGGAGCTCCGGGATGGGTTTTTTTTTATGAAAGCACCATTCGACATCGCCGGTGACTTCGACACGCCCGTATCAGCGTTCGCGAAGCTCGCACCGTTCAACCCGCGCTTCCTGCTCGAGAGTGTCGAAGGGGGCGAGCGGCTCGGCCGCTATTCCTTCATCGGCTTCGGCGAGGCGCTCGAGGTACGACTCGACGCCGACGGCTTCCTGATCGGCGCCGAGCGTCGCCCCGCGCCAGGCAGTGCCGGGGAGCTGCTGGACGGGCTGCGCCTCGCGTTGCGCCTGGCGCCGCGCCCGGAGCCCTCGCTCGGCAGCGTGCCCCTGGCCGGCGGCCTCGTGGGCTACACCTCCTACGATTTCGTGCGTTTCCTCGAACGGCTGCCCTCGCGGCTGCCGCCGCTGCCCGAGCTGCCGCTGCTGCACTACGTCGCGCCGCGCTCACTGCTGGTGTTCGACCATGTGAGCCGCGGCATTGCGCTGCTGCATGCAGGCACTGAGGCGGAGCGCAGCGCGCTGCGCGCCGAGGTCATCGCCGCGCTGCGCGGGCCACTGCCGCGCATCGCGACGCCGGGCGGTTTCTCGGCGCCGATTCCGGCCTTGAGCCGCGAGGCCTATATGGATGGCGTGCGCGCGGCCCAGGAGTACATCGCCGCCGGCGACGTCTACCAGCTGGTGCTGGCCTCGAGGTTCGCAGGGCAGCACGCGCTCGACCCGTTTCAGGCCTACCGTGCGCTGCGGCTGATCAACCCCTCGCCTTATATGTATTTCTGCCGCTTCGGCGCGCTGACCGTCGTCGGTTCCTCACCGGAGGCGCTGGTGCGGCTGCATGGCCGCACGGCCGAGCTGCGGCCGATCGCCGGCACGCGGCCGCGCGGCGCGGATGCGGCCGAGGATGCACGCCTCGAGGCCGAGCTGCTCGCCGACGTCAAGGAGAACGCCGAGCACGTGATGCTGGTCGACCTGGCACGCAACGATCTGGGCCGCGTCGCGCGCGCCGGCAGCGTCTACGTGGACCCGTTCCGTTCGATCGAGCGCTACAGCCACGTGATGCACATCGTGAGCGGTGTGCGCGGCGAGCTCGATCCGCGCCGTGACGCCTTCGACCTGTTTGCGGCCACGTTTCCGGCCGGCACGCTGGTCGGCGCGCCGAAGGTGCGTGCGATGCAGATCATCGAGGAGCTCGAGCCGGTGCGGCGGGGGCTGTACGGCGGGACCATCGGCTACTTCGGCGCGCAGGGCGGCATGGACCAGGCGATCACCATCCGCACCCTGGTGTTCCACGGCGACGAATTCAGCTACCAGGCCGGCGCCGGCATCGTGGCCGACAGCCAGCCGGCGGCTGAACACGACGAGGTGCTCGCCAAGAGCGCCGCGATGTTGCGCGCGCTGCGCATGGCGCAGGAGGGCCTGTGAACGCGCGCCTGCTGTTGATCGACAACTACGATTCCTTCACCTACAACCTGGTGCAGGCCTTCCTGGTGCTCGGGGCGACGGTCGAGGTGCACCGCAATGACGTGATCAGCATCGAGCAGGCGCGCGCCCTGGCACCGACGCACCTGTGCATCTCGCCGGGTCCCGGCACGCCGCGCCAGGCTGGCATATCGATGGCGATGATCGGCAGCTTCGCGGGTGAGATTCCGGTGCTCGGGGTGTGCCTGGGCCACCAGTCGATCGTTGAAGCTTTCGGCGGGCAGGTCGTGCGCGCCGGCCGCCTGATGCACGGCAAGACCTCGATCATCGAGCATGACGGCGCGGGAGTATTCGCGGGGATCACGCCGGGCTGCCAGGTCGGCCGCTATCATTCGCTGATCGCCGCGCCGGAGTCGCTGCCGGCGGAACTCGTGGTCACCGCGAGGACGGCAGAGGGCGAGATCATGGGCGTGCGGCACCGCCGCTTCATGGTCGAGGGCGTGCAGTTCCATCCCGAGAGCGTACTGACACCGGAAGGCCCGGCGATGCTGCACAACTTTCTGCGTGCCGGGCAAGGTCTGCGGGCCTGAGTCATGCAGTATTCCCCTGCAGACTTGAGCGTGCTGCTCGACCGGCTGCTCGAGGGTGGCAGCCTCGAGCAGAGCGAGGCCGCGAGGCTGCTGGTCGCCCTCACGGCTCCCGATATTGCGCCGGCGATGGCCGCCGCGCTGCTGGTCGCGCTGCGCGCGAAGGGAGTGACGGCCGCCGAGCTGCGGGGCTTCGCGATGGCGATGCGCGCGCAGGCGCGCCGTCCGGAGTTACCCGCGCCGCTCGAGGCGGTCGACATCGTCGGTACCGGCGGGGATCGTTCGGGCAGCCTCAATCTCTCGACCGGCGCGGCGCTGCTGACGGCGGCCTGTGGCCTGCCGGTGGTCAAGCATGGCAACCGCTCGATCTCGAGTCGCGCCGGCAGCGCTGATGTGCTGCAGGCGCTCGGACTGCCGCTGCCGCTCGACGAGGCGGCGGCCGGACGCTGCTTTGCGGCGCTGGGATTCACGTTCCTTTTTGCCCCGTACTACCACCCGGCCACCCGCAACATCGCGCCGGTGCGCGCCACGCTCGCGGTGCGCACGGTGTTCAACGTACTCGGTCCGCTGTCCAATCCGGCGGCTCCACCGTTCCTCGTGATCGGCGCTTTCAGCGAATCCACCGCGGAGCTGATCGCGCAGGCGCTGCAGGGTAGCGACATCCGCCGCGCGTTCGTGGTGCACGGTGCCGAGGGCTGGGACGAGCCGACCCCGGTGGGTCCGTTCACGCTGTTCGACGTCGGGCCCGATCGCGTGCGACGCGAGCAGCGCACGCCGGAAGATTACGGCCTGCCGCGCTGCACTTCAGCCGCGCTGGCGGGTGGTGATGCCGCCTACAACGCGCTCGCGCTGCAGCGCGTGCTCGACGGCGAGAGCCACGACGCACACCGCGATGCGCTGCTGCTGGGCGCGGCCCTCGCGCTGGAAGTCAGCGGGCGCGAACATCAGCCATTGGCCGCGCTGCGGCGTGCCGCCGACGCGATCGACCACGGCGCGGCGCGCGCGCTGCTCTCGGGTCTGCGGCAATTCGGGGCCGCCCAAACCCAGGGTCTGGGGGCGGCATGAGCCTGGATTTCCTTGCCGCCATGGCCCAGGCGAGCACCGCGCGCGTCGAGCGCGCGCGCGCCGAGTGCAGCGAGGCGCAGCTGCGCTCGCTCGCGCTCGCGCGCCCGGCGCCGGTACCGCTGCGCCTCTCGTCGCAGGGCTTCGACCTGATCGCCGAGGTCAAGCTGCGTTCGCCCGCGGCCGGCCGGCTCGGGGAAAGCACCGCCGATCTCGGCGCTCGGGTGGCCGGCTATGCGCATGCGGGTGCGGCGGCGGTCTCGATCCTGACCGAGCCGGCGCGCTTTGACGGATCGCTCGAACATCTGCGCCTCGGAGCCGCAGCACTGCACGGCATCGTGCCGGCGATGCGCAAGGATTTCCTGGTGGATCCGTACCAGGTCTGGGAGGCCCGCGCTGCCGGGGCGGGGGGCGTGCTCGTGATTCTGCGCATGCTCACGGACGATTCGATCCGTGCCTTGCTCGACGCCGCCGTCGAGAGCGGGCTGTTCGTGTTGCTGGAGGCCTTCGACGAGGCGGATCTGCGGCACGCTGCACAGCTCGTCGAGGACTACGCGGGACGTGTCCAGCTGCTGGTCGGAGTCAATTGCCGCGACCTGGCCACTCTCGAAGTGGTACCGGGCCGGCTCGAGGCACTCAGCCGATCCCTGCCGCGCGGCGTGCCTGCCGTGGCGGAGAGCGGACTTTCGAGCGCCGTGGACGCGGCCCGGCTTGCGCGCGCCGGCTATGGAGTAGCACTGGTGGGCAGTGCGCTGATGCGCGCCGCCGACCCCGGCGCGCTCGTGCGCTCGATGCTCGCGGCCGGGCGGGCGGCGGGAAGCTGACCGTGTGGATCAAGATCTGTGGCATGACCAGCAGCGAGGCGGTGCTGGCGGCGCTCGAGGCCGAGGTTGACGCCATCGGCTTCGTGTTCGCCCCCTCGGTGCGACGCGTCGATCCCGCCGAGGCGGCGCAGCTCGCGCGGCCTGCGCGCGGGCGCGTCCGCTGCGTAGCGGTGATGCTGCATCCGGAGCAGGAACAGCTCGATGCGATGCTCCGGGTGTTCGAACCCGATGTGCTGCAGACCGACCTTGCGGATTTCGAGCGGCTGCGCCTGCCGATCGGGCTCGGGCGGCTGCCCGTGCTGCGCGCGGGCCCCGTTCCCGGCTCCGACTTGCCGCGGCGGGTGCTGTTCGAGGGTCCACGCAGCGGCAGCGGTACCATCGGCGACTGGCAGCAGGCCGCGCCGCTGGCACGCCGCTGCGAGCTGGTGCTGGCCGGTGGCCTCGATGCGCGCAACGTCGGGGCCGCGATTGCCGGCGTACGGCCCTTCGGCGTCGACGTGTCCAGTGGGGTGGAGGCTGCGCCCGGAGTCAAGAGTCCGGACAAGATCGCCGAGTTTGTGAGTGCCGCGCGAGCGGCGTCTAGAGAGATCGTTCATGAACCCGTTCACGACCGTCGCCGAAGCTGAACGCACCCTGGCCGATCTGATCGCCGGCCGCCTGCCGGACGAGCGCGGCCGCTATGGGCCCTTCGGCGGCCGCTACGTGCCCGAGACGCTCATCCCGGCGCACGAGCGCCTGGAGCGCGCGGCGCGGCGCTGGCTCGCCGATCCGGAGTTCCGTGCCGAGCTCGACCGCGAGCTGCGGGACTGGGTTGGTCGGCCCACTGCACTGAGTCCCGCCCCGCACCTCTCGCGGCGCTGGGGCGCCGAGGTATGGCTCAAGCGCGAGGATCTGGCGCACACCGGCGCGCACAAGATCAACAACGCGCTCGGGCAGGCGCTGCTCGCACGCCGGCTCGGTGCGCGCCGCATCGTGGCCGAGACCGGCGCGGGCCAGCACGGAGTGGCCAGCGCCGCGGCCTGCGCCCGGGTCGGCCTGCCGTGCACCGTCTACATGGGCGAACTGGATATGCAGCGCCAGGCCCCGAACGTCGGGCGCATGCGGCTGCTCGGCGCGAAGGTGGTCCCGGTCACCAGCGGCGAGCGGACCCTGCGGGCCGCGATCGACGAGGCATTGCGCGATTGGGTGTCGGATCCGACCGGGACCTACTACCTGCTCGGTTCGGCCGTGGGCGGACACCCCTATCCCTACCTCGTGCGCGAGCTCCAGGCGGTCATTGGCCGCGAAGCGCGAGCGCAGATGCTCGAGCGCACCGGCGCGCTGCCCGACGCGATCGTCGCGTGCGTAGGCGGCGGCTCGAATGCGATCGGACTGTTCCACGCGTTCCTCGGCGATCCTTCGGTCGAGATCCTCGGGATCGAGGCCGGTGGCCGCGGCGGCGCGCTCGGGCTGAATGCGGCCACGCTGGCACACGGAAGACCCGGGGTACTGCACGGCAGCTATTCGATGCTGCTGCAGGACGAGAACGGTCAGATCCAGGAAACGCATTCCGTGTCCGCGGGGCTCGATTACCCGGGCGTCGGTCCGGAGCACGCGCTGCTCGCCGCGCTCGGGAGGGTGCGCTACGAGACAGCGGAGGACACAGAGGCGCTCGAGGCGGTGCGTGAATGTTGTGAATGCGAAGGCATCCTGCCCGCGCTCGAGACCGCGCACGCGCTCGCCGGTGCACGCCGCTGGGCAGGTTTGCATCCGGGGCGTCGCGTGCTCGTCGGGCTCTCCGGGCGCGGCGACAAGGACATGCCGACGCTCGCACAGACCCTGCTCGCTCCGCGCGCACCCGGGGCGACACCATGACCGGCATGCCAGCGCCGCGCGAGCGCATCGTGGCGGCATTGCGCGGCGCAGCCAAGCAGGGTCAGCCGGCACTGGTGGCATTCCTGACGGCCGGCTTCCCGGATCGGGAGGGCTTCCGCGCAACGCTGGCGGCGGTGGCCGGTGAGGCCGACGTCATCGAGATCGGTGTGCCATTCACCGATCCGATGGCCGACGGCGTGACCATTCAGCGTGCCAGCGAACAGGCGCTGCGCAATGGCGTGACGCTGCCCTGGATACTCGCGGAACTGGCGGGCATGGCGCCGCTGAGCACACCGGTGCTGCTGATGAGTTACCTCAACCCGTTGCTCTCCTACGGTCTCGCGCGGCTCGCCAGCGATGCTGCTGCCAGCGGCGTCTGCGGCTTCATCGTGCCGGACCTGCCGTTCGATGAGAGCGAGGAGTTCCGCGCGCTGCTCGCTCCGCGCGGACTGGCGTTGGTGCAGATGGTGACGCCGGTTTCGAGCAGCGAGCGGATCGCCAAGCTTGCCGGAGCCAGCCAGGGTTTCGTGTACGCCGTCACGATGACCGGCACGACCGGCAAGAGCATCGCGGCACCGGAAGATATCGCCGAGTACCTGCAGCGGGTGAGGGCCGCCGCAACCGTGCCGGTGTGTGCTGGATTCGGGATCCGCAGCCGCGAGCAGGTCGACGGACTGCGCGGGCTCGTGGACGGGGTCATCGTGGGCTCGGCGCTCGTCGAGGTGCTCGAGCGTGGCGAGTCCCCTGGGGCCTGGCTGGCCGCGCTGCGCCCACCGCGCAGGTGACCTCGCTGGTGACATCGCTGACAGTCGACGCACGCTTTTGCGGTCCTCCTGGCTGCGCCAACGGGGGTTACCTGGCAGGCCTGCTCGCTCGCCGTTCCCCGCAGCTGCTGTGCGTGCGGCTGGAGCGTCCCACACCGCTGGGGCGGCCCCTCGAGATCATCGCCGACGAGGCCGGTGGGCTGCGTCTCGAGCATTCCGGGATGATCTATGCGCGTGCGCGGCCGACCAGCCTCGCGCTGCAGGTGCCCCCGGCATTGAGCTATCGGGACGCGCTCGAGGCTTCGCGGCATTTCGTCGGCTTCACGCGCCATGCCTTCCCGAGCTGCTTCGTCTGCGGCCCGCTGCGTACGCGCGGCGACGGTCTGCGGATCTTTGCCGGCCGGGTAGCGGGCCGCGATCTCATGGCCGCTCCGTGGGTCCCCGATCCCTCACTCGCCGGCAGCGAAGGCAAGGTGCTGCCCGAGTTCATGGGTGCGGCCCTGGACTGTCCGGGGTATTTCGCGGCGCGCGAGGATGCCGTGCCGATGCTGCTCGGCGAATTCACCACCCACGTGGACCGTTGCGTGCATGTCGATGAGCCATGCGTGATCCTCGGCTGGCGCATCCACGCCAGTGGACGCAAATATGAAGTGGGCTCGGCGCTGTTCGACGGCAGCGGCGAGCTGTGCGCCCGCGCCCGCGCCGTATGGATCGAACCGCGTCCGGTGCCGGCGGCACCCCCGCCGTGAGTGAGGGTTCACGGCCCTTGAGCAGTCAGGGGCGCCGCGCGCCAGGCAGCCAGGAGTACAGGCAGCCGAGTACCCCTAGTACCCCGAGCACAGCGCCGATCAGGCGCGGCTGCAGCCCTTGTCCGAACCACAGTACCGCGCCGATCAGCAGCGCCGTGCCGACGAGCGCACGATCGCGACGCTGGCTGCGCACCAGCAGCTCGAGGCGCAGTGGTTCGAGTGCGCCGGAGTCGCCGCGTACCGGAACCGCGCCGTCGCGGGACTGCTCTAGCATGCGCTGCGCATGGGGTGGCAGCGCCTTGAGCACCTCCAGCACGTCGGGCCAGCCGCGGCGCAGTTCGCGCCACACGGTGCGCGGGCTCATGCGCTCGCGCATCCAGCGGCGCAGCACCGGGCTCGCGGTCTGCCAGATATCCAGGTCCGGGTAGAGCTGCCGCCCGAGACCCTCGACGTTGAGCAGCGTTTTCTGCAGCAGCAGCAGCTGTGGCTGGATCTGGCCGTCGAAGCGCCGCAGCGCCTCGAACAGCCGCAACAGGACGGTGCCGAACGAGATCTCCTTGAGCGGGCGATCGAAGATCGGCTCGCAGATCGTGCGCACCGCCGATTCCATCTGCTCGACCCGCGCGCTCGGCGGCACCCAGCCGGACTGGATGTGCAGCAGTGCGACCCGACGGTAGTCGCGGTCGAACACCGCCAGGAAATTCTCCGCGAGGTAGCGCTGGTCGCGTAAGGCGAGCGTGCCGACGATGCCGAAGTCCACCGCCGCGTAGCGCGGCTGCGCCGGATCCTCGGTCAGCACGAAGATATTGCCCGGGTGCATGTCGGCGTGGAAGAAGTTGTGCCGGAACACCTGCGTGAAAAAGATCTCGACGCCGTTCTCCGCCAGTCGCCGGAAGTCCGTGCCCGCGGCTCGCAGCCGCTCGATATCGCCGATGGGGATGCCGCGGATCCGCTCCATGACCATCACGTCGGTGCGGCAGTAGTCCCAGTAGACCTCCGGCACGTACAGCAGCGGCGAGCCTGCGAAATTGCGCCGGATCTGCGAGGCATTGGCGGCCTCGCGCAACAGGTCGAGCTCATCGAGGATCGTCTGCTCGTACTCCTGCACGATCTCCAGGGGTTTGAGCCGGCGGCTCTCGGTCCACCAGCGCTGCGCCAGGGTTGCCAGCGCATAGAGCACTTCGATGTCCAGCGCGATCATCGACTTCATGCCGGGACGCAGCACCTTGATGATGACTTCGCGTCCATCCGGCAACTGCGCCGCGTGCACCTGAGCGATCGATGCGGCGGCGAGCGGCGTCTCCTCGAAATGGGCGAGGCGTGTTTCCAGCGGGGCGCCCCAGCTGTGCTCGATCGCGGCACGCGCCAGCGCCCCCGGGAAGGGCGGCACGCTGTCCTGCAGGCGCGCCAGCTCGTCGGCAATATCAGTCGGCAGCAGGTCCCGACGCGTCGAGAGCGCCTGGCCGAACTTCACGAAGATCGGGCCCAGCTCCTCGAGCGCGAGACGCAGCCGCTCGCCACGGCTTTGCGGGGAGCGCCGCTGGAACCAGGTCCACGGCGAGACGAAGAACACGAAGCGCAGCGGCCGGTACAGGTGCGTCGCACGCACGAAATCGTCGAGCCCGTGCCGCACGAGCACGCGCTGGATCCGGATCAGCCGTGCCAGGACGCGCGGCCGGATCACGCCGGTCCCGGTTCGCGGGCGAGCGAGCGCAGTCGCTGTTCCAGTGCGTCCGCACGTGCATCGGTGCGATCGAGCTGCTCGCGCAATTCATCTACTCCATGCAGGAATTGCTCGGCCTCCGCGCGCGGTACCAGCGCCCGGCTCTCGTGCGCAAGATAATCCGCCAGGTTGCGCGCGCCGGTCCATGCGCTCGCACGCGCCCAGTCGGACGCGCCCCGCGCCGTACGTACCATCAGGTGCGCGATGCTGCGTCCGAGCAGCCGCGACAGTACCGCTTCGAAGTCGGGCCGCAGGTGCAGCAGCAGTTCCTGGAAGCGTTCCGCGATCGCCGTATCCCCGTCGATGCGTACGTCGCCGCGCGGGATAGCGCCTCGCGCATCGGTGCCGGCCAGCGCCAGCAGCGACAGCGGCGTGCCGCGGATGCGGGCGTCGGCGCCTTTCTCCCCCGGCGCAGCGCCGCCGGACGGCACCTGCTGCATCGTCAGCGTATGGCCATTGGACTCGAGCACGAGGTTCCACGGTGTACCGGCAACTTCGATCTCGAGTCTCCGGCCCTGCAGATCGGTCACCAGCGCCGCCGCGCGCGGTGATTCCGCGACACCATGCGCGACGAACCTGCGCAGCAGGCGATCCAGCGCAGTCCCCGGCCGCGGCTCCATGCTCAGTACCGGTATCCGCGGTGCACGGCGACGATGCCACCCATCAGGTTGTGATACCTGCAATCCTCGAACCCCGCCTGCTGCAGCATCCGCAGCAGGGTCGGCTGGTCCGGATGCCGGCGGATCGATTCAGCCAGATAACGATAGCTGTCGGCGTCGCCGGCGACGATGCTGCCGAGACGGGGCAGCACACTGAATGAATACAGGTCGTACAGCCGGCTCAACGCCGGCAGCACCGGCTTCGAAAACTCCAGTACCAGCAGCTGCCCGCCCGGCCGCAGCACGCGGAACATGGAGCGCAGCGCGGCATTCTTGTCCGTCACATTGCGCAGCCCGAATCCGATCGTCACGCAATGGAAGCTGTGCTCGGCGAATGGCAGACGCTCGGCATCGGCCTGTACGTACTGCACGTTGCTGGTCAGTCCCTCGTCGATCAGCCGATCGCGGCCGTGCCGTAGCATCCGGCCGTTGATGTCCGCGAGCACGACCAGACCCTCATGGCCCACCTGGCGCGCGAGACCGGACGCGAGATCGCCGGTGCCCCCCGCGACGTCGAGTGCCTGGGCGCCGCGTACCAGGCCGGTGAGCCGCAGCGCGAACTGCTTCCAGAGCCGGTGCGCGCCGCCGGACATCAGGTCGTTCATCAGATCGTAGCGGTCCGCGACGGAATCGAACACGCCGCGCACACGCCGTGCCTTCTCGGCCCGAGGAATTTCCCTGAAGCCGAAATCTGCGGTGTCCCGACGCTGTTCATCCATAAGGTACCGCCATTCTAGTTATGTCACTGCAGGACCGCATCGGTGCCGCGGTCGCAGACAGCATATCCGGGGCTCCGCGGTCAGGGGGCTGATCGTATGCGGTGCCGACAGTTACGTACGGAAGGGACCAGCTTCGTCCTCTACTGCAGCCACGCCCGCGCCAGTGGTTTCGTGGACTGAATCCAAATCGCTGGCAATCCCGAGGCGATTGGATGAGAATCGCCGGCGGTTGCAGTCGCAAGGCTGCAATCGAGTGGGGGTCTTGTAAAGATTTGGCCGGGTGAAACAGCCCGGCCTTTCTTTTTTCAGCAGTCTGATTTCGGGTCATGCCGCGGGGCCGCGACCCGCGCGAGATAGGACGCCCACTTTTCCGAGTACTGCGCGCCGAGTTCGTACAGATAGCGCCACGTGTAAAGTCCGCTGTCGTGTCCATCGTCGAATACCAGACGCACCGCATATTGACCGATCGGCTCGACCGCGCGTACCACCACGTCGTGTTTGCCGAGCACGAGCACTGCCTGGCCACCACCGTGTCCCTGAACCTCCGCCGAGGGCGAATGTACCCGCAGGTATTCGAACGGCAACTCGAACCGCGAGCCGTCCGCGAATGCGACCTCGAGTACGCGCGAGCGCGTCCGCAACCTGATCTCGGTGATGGTGACCCGCGATTCCTTCTCATCCATGCGCACGCTCCCGGCTGGCCGTACAGTATGCGCGCCCGGTCGCGGGGGGATCGCCCGTGAAGTCCGGCGGTCCGTCCTGGAGGCTGTTCCTGGGATTCATGGCCGGGGCCGCGGTCTTCGTGTGGTGGAGCGGTCAGCAGCTGCCGCCGATCGTGGCCGCACACTTCGATGCCGCCGGAGTGCCCAACGGGTTCATGCCGCGCACGCAATACGTGTGGCTGATGCTTGCCATCGTGATCGGCGTGCCCTTGCTGACCGCGCTCGCGGTACACGCCAGTCTGCGTGGCCCGAACGTACGCCTGAAGGTGCCGCATGCCGACTACTGGCTCGCGCCGGAGCGGCGCGAGGCGGCGCTGGCATACGCCCGCGCATCGATACGCGGCTTCAGCATCGTGCTGGTCGTGCTGCTCTGTGCGCTGCACTGGCTCGTCGTGCGCGCCAATCGCACCGCGCCAGCGGCGCTTGCCAATCTGCCATTCGGCTCGGCGCTGCTGGCACTCGCGCTCTCATGCCTGCTCTGGGCACGCGTGATGCTGAGCCACTTCCGCCGCCGGCCCTGAGCACCCCACCCACCCTCACGGGGCTTTCTCGAGCGCCTCGATCTCGTCCATGAGCCGATTCATCCGCGCCACCAGCGCCTGGTACGGCGCTGGCGAGGCCATGTCGATCCCCGCCTTCAGGTAGAGCTGGTAGGGGTACTCGGATCCGCCGGCGCGCAGCACGTCGAGGAAGCGCACGCGCGCGGCGTCCCCCTGGCCCAGGATCGCATCGGTGAACTGTGCAGCGCCCGCCATCGAGGTGGCGTACTGCCACACGTAGAAGTCGTAGTAGAAATGCGGTACCCACGCCCACTCGACGCAATAGCCCGGATCGATCTTCATGATGCCGTCGGCCTCGCCGTAATAGCGCCGTACCACGTCGCAGTACAGCTCGCTCAGGCGGGCGCCAGACAGCGCCCGTCCCTGCTCCACCTCCTCGTGAATCCGCAGTTCGAATTCCGCAAACATGACCTGGCGGAAGTAGGTGGTCCGGATCGCCTCCAGTCCGGCTCCAAGGTAGTAGAGCTTCTCGGCGCGCGTATGGGCGTGGGCGACCATGTAGTCGTTGAGCAGCATCTCATTCGCAATGGAGGCCGATTCGGCGATGAACGTCGGGTACGCGGCCTTCTCGTATGGCTGCGCCCGGTTGGCGAGCAGCGTGTGCACGCCGTGTCCCCATTCGTGCGCGAACGTCGACAGCGAGAGGTAGTCGTTGGCGTGGTTGAGCAGCAGGTATGGGTGGACGTCGTAGGCCGAGCCGTTCATGTACGCGCCGGTCGCCTTGCCCGGACGGGGCAGTACGTTCATCCAGCGGCCCGCGAATCCCTGCCGCAGCAGTCCCAGGTATTCCTGTCCCATCGGCGCCAGCGCCGCAAGCGTGATCTGCTCGGACTCCGCCACCGAGAATTCCGGCGGGTGCTCGAGCGGAAACAGCGGCGGGTAGTTGTCGTAATAGGCCAGGGTGTCGCTGATGCCGAGGCGTTGCTTGCGAAGCCGCAGGTAGCGGTGCAGCGTTGGCAGCGCCGCGTTGGTCTCCGCGACCACGGTGCGATAGACCTGCGCGGGCATGTTCGAGGCGAACAGCGCGGCCGACAGGGCCCCGTCGAACTTGCGCGCGCGCGCGCTGAATACGTCGCCCATGACCTGCGCCGCGAGCGCCGCACCGGCCGTGCCCTCGAAGTGCTTCCAGGCGCCGTAGAAGGTGTCAAACACCAGCTTGCGCTCGGCTCGGTCGCTGGACTGCCGGTATTGCTCGTAGCTGGTTTCGTCCAGGCGTACCTGCTTGCCGCGCAGGCGCAGTGTCGGGTATGGCAGCTCGGCGTAGGACAGCTGGCTGTGGATCGCGTCGGGCTGCGCCAGCACGCTGCCGGCCGCAGCGAGCACGCCCTCCGCTTCCGTACCGAGCGTGTGCGGGGCCGCGCGCAGGGTGTCGGCGAGGCTGAAGCCGAAGCGGGCGGTCATCGGCTCATCCTGCGCTTCGAATGCCTGCACCTGCGCCGCGCCGATGCGGACGATTTCCGGCGCGACCCAGGAGGTCTTCTCGGCTATGAGCGTGCCGAGCGCCTGCGACTGCTGACGGCGCTCCTGATCCGGTGCGCGGTGCAGGTCCTCGTCGCCCTTGAGCGTCGCATACACGTCGAGCCGCGCGGCCTCGCGATTCACGGACGATATCGCCGCCAGTGCCCCGAACAGTGCTTGGGCATCACGCCCCAGGGTGCCCTGGAAGCGATCGAGCTCCAAGGCCTGCGCCTTGACGCGCTCGTAGGCCGCGCTCCAGTCCCCGGGGGTCGCGTACAGGTCGGACAGGTCCCACATCGAGGCGACTTCGGCGCCCGCGCCCGCGCCCGCGGCCCTGGCGACCGCGGCGGCCAGTCCCGCGGCCACCAATGCGCACCGGGCCAGGGTGCGGATTCGCGACCGCCCGCGCATCGCAGGACCTGAAGTGCGCAAGTGCCCCGGCATGACTCGCTCCTCGCTTGGGGTTGATAGGTGGGCGCAACCGGCCCTCATGCTCGACGCTACGGCGAGCACCCGTCAAGGCTGCGTCTTTGAGGTGCGCCGCGCGCGGGGTATATTCGCAAGGCGGCAGGATGCGCTCGCTGGTTCCCGAGGGAGTACTGGTATCGTTGTGCGCGTGTTGCTGTGTGCCTTCGGCCGGACCCTGCGTCTTGCGCTCGCGCTGGCGCTGCTCGCGGTGCCCGCCCCGAACGCAAACGCTGTGGCGCAGCCGACGCGCTGGCACTGGATCGACATCAACGGGCACCGCATGTACTACGCGGTGCGCGGCACCGGACCCACGCTGGTGCTGCTGCATGGCGGTGGCGATTCCGGCGAGCATTCGTTCGAGCGCCAGATCGGTGTGTTCTCCGTCGGCCATCACATCATCGCGCCGGACCAGGTGGGGCACGGCCACACGCCAGACCTGCCCGGTCCATTGAGCTACACGTCGATGATGCAGGATACGGCGGTGCTGCTCGAGCACCTGCACCTGCATTCCGTCGACGTCATGGGATTCAGCGATGGCGGCATCCTCGCGCTGATGCTGGCCGCCCGCCATCCGGCGCTGGTGCGCCGTCTGGTGATCAGCGGCGCCAATATCGCACCGGAAGGCCTGACGGCCGACGAGCGCGCGGACCTGCAGGCCGTGCGGCAGTCCAGGCCGGTGACGCTCGATCAGAAGCTCGCACGACTGTGGCTGACCTCGCCAACCCCGCTGGAGCTGAACACGAAGCTGCTCGCGGGGATCGACAAACCAGTGCTCGTGATCTCGGGTGACCGCGATGCGATCACGCTCGAGCACACGCTGCAGATCTTCCGCGCGTTGCCGCAGGCCGAGCTGTGCATCCTTCCCGGGACCGACCACGGTACCTTTTCGGGCCGGCCTGAATGGCTCAATCCGATTATCGCGGAGTTCCTCGACCGCCATTAGCGCACTGCTACACTGCAATCCACGCTGCCGCGCGTGGGCCGACCGCGTCAAGGAGGAACCGTGAGTGCAATGAGAATTCTCGCGATAATACTGGTGGCCGCAGGGGTGCTCGGCCTGGTGTACGGTGGCTTCGATTACATGCGCGACTCGCATGATGCGAAGCTCGGTTCGCTGGAATTTGCGATCCGGAGCCGACACACGATCCTCGTTCCGACCTGGGTCAGCGTCTGCGCGATCGGCGCTGGTCTGGCGCTGCTGGTGCTTGGCCGCGGCCGGCCCTGAGGCCACGGCCGGCCCTGAGGGCGCGCCGGGCCTTGAACGTCGCCGCCGCCCGTGCGGCGGTTTGCGCCGCTGCCCAGGAATCAATAGACTGCCGCCGCGCCGGAATCTTCCGGGCGCGCGCTTCAGGTTTCAGGAGTCGAGTCAGTGGGCAAAGGTGATCGCAAGACCCGCCGCGGCAAGATCTATCGCGGATCCTTCGGCAAGTCCCGACCGAAGGACCCGGCCAAGAAGTCGCCACCGGCATCCAAAGGCAGCACGACCCGCAAGTGATCGCGGCTGAGCTGCTAGAGGATGTAGCGGCTCAAGTCGTCGTCCTTCGCCAGCGACGCGAGTTGCCGCTCGACATAGGCCGCGTCTACGGTGAGCACCGATTCGCCGTTCCCGCCCGAATCGAAGGACACCGGTTCGAGCAGCCTTTCCATGACCGTATGCAGGCGGCGGGCACCGATATTCTCGGTACGCTCGTTGACCTGGTGCGCTATTTCGGCGATGCGCCGCACCCCATCCACCGTGAATTCGACACGCAGGTTCTCGGTGCCGAGCAGCGCCCGGTACTGCGCGGTCAGTGACGCGTCCGGCTCCGTCAGGATGCGCACGAAATCCTCGACGCTCAGCGAGTCCAGCTCGACGCGGATCGGAAACCGCCCCTGCAGCTCCGGGATCAGGTCCGCCGGCTTCGACATATGGAAGGCCCCGGAGGCGATGAACAGCACGTGGTCGGTCTTGATCGATCCATACTTCGTGTTCACCGTGCAGCCTTCGACCAGCGGCAGCAGGTCGCGCTGCACGCCCTCGCGCGATACGTCGGCGCCCAGGGCTTCCTGCCGTCGCGTGATCTTGTCGATCTCGTCGATGAAGACGATGCCGTTCTGCTCGGCGTTGCTGAGCGCTTGCGCCTTGAGCTCCTCCTCATTGATGAGCTTGCCCGCCTCCTCGTCGACCATCAGCTTCAGCGCATCGCGCACCTTGACGCGGCGGGTCCGGCTCCGGCCGCCGCCGAAGTTGGACAGTACCGACTGCAGCTGCTGCTGCATTTCCTCCATGCCCGGCGGTGCCATGATCTCGACGCCCATCGGCACTGCGCGCACTTCGATTTCGACTTCGCGCTCATCGATCGCCCCGCGCAGCAGCAGTTCGCGCATCTTCTGGCGGGTGTCGGCGTCGCGTGGCGCCGCGGGCTCGTCGGTCGAGAAGCCGAGCATGCGCGGCTTGGGCAACAGTGCGTCGAGCACCCGCTCGATCGCGGCCTCACGGGCGCCGTCGCGCACGCGCGAGAGCTCCTGCTCGCGCGTCATCTTCACGGCGACGTCGGCCAGCTCCTTGATGATGGAATCGACCTCCCGTCCGACGTAGCCGACCTCGGTGAACTTGGTCGCTTCCACTTTGACGAACGGCGCCTGGGCAAGCCGCGCCAGGCGGCGCGCAATCTCCGTCTTGCCCACGCCCGTCGGTCCGATCATCAGGATGTTCTTCGGCGTGATCTCCTGCCGCAGCGGATCATCCACCTGCATGCGGCGCCACCGGTTGCGCAACGCGATCGCCACCGCGCGCTTGGCGGCACCCTGCCCGACGATGTGCTTGTCCAGCTCGGCGACGATCTGCTGTGGCGTCACGTGCGCAGCTCTTCGATCACGAGGTTGCGATTGGTGTAGATGCAGATGTCGGCAGCAATACCGAGCGAGCGCTCGACGATCGTGCGCGCATCGAGTGTCGTATTGTCGGTCAGCGCGCGCGCGGCAGCCTGCGCGTATGGGCCGCCCGAGCCGATCGCCGCAGCCGGGAACTCCGGCTCGATCACGTCCCCGTTGCCCGAGACGATGAACAGGTTCTCCGGATCTCCGACCAGCAGCAGCGCCTCGAGGCGGCGCAGATAGCGGTCGGCGCGCCAGTCCTTGGCCAGTTCGATCGCAGAGCGCGTCAGGTTGCCGTACTTCTCGAGCTTGCCCTCGAAGCGCTCGAATAGGGTGAAGGCATCGGCGGTCCCGCCGGCAAACCCCGCCAGCACCTTGCCATTCGCGAGCCGGCGCACCTTGCGCGCATTGCCCTTCATGACGGTCGCGCCCAGCGTCACCTGGCCGTCACCGCCGAGCGCGATCGCGCCGTCGCGGCGTACTGCCAGGATCGTCGTGGCATGCGGAGCAAAGCTGTCATTCATGGTGGCCTCGCTCAGCCGCGGCGTTTGGCGCGCGGATGGGCAAGTTCGTAAGTGCGGGCGAGATGCTGGAAATCAAGGTGCGTATAGACCTGTGTGGTACTGATGCTGGAGTGTCCGAGCAGCTCCTGGACGCCGCGCAGGTCGTGGCTGGATTCGAGCAGGTGGGTCGCGAACGAATGGCGGAACAGATGCGGGTAGACGTGCTGCGGCACGCCCTGGATGCGCGCGCACGCCACGATGCGCAGCTGAACTGCGCGCGCGGTCAGGGGCGTGCCTCGGCGCCCGACGAACAGCGCGGTGGTGCCGGATCGGACCAGACTGGCGCGCGCGTCGAGCCAGCGGCGCAGCACGGCGCGCGCGATGGTCCCGACCGGCACGATGCGCTCCTTGGCTCCCTTGCCGAGTACGCGCACGGTGCCGGCCTCCAGGTCCAGATCCGTGGGCTTAAGCCCGACCAGCTCGCCGAGACGCAGGCCGCTCGAATAGAGCAGCTCCATCAATGCCAGGTCGCGCAAGCCGAGGGTGTCTGCGGGGCGGAACTGCAGCAGGCGCGCCATCGTATCGACGTCGAGCGTGTCCGGTAGCGGACGCCCCGCGCGCGGTGCCGGTACATCGAGTGCCGGATTGCCCGTCACGGCGCCCTCGCGTTGCAGGTAGTGGAAGAAGGTGCGCACTGCGCTCAGGCGCCGCGCGACGCTGCGGCCCGCCAGACCGCGCGAGTGACTGCGTGCCGCAAAGTTGCGGATCAGCGCGTGGTCCAGGGCGCCCCACTGCTCGATGCCCTGTTCGACACACCAGCGTCGCAGCGCCGCGAGTTCGCGCCGGTAGGCCGATCGCGTATGGGCCGACAGTCGGCGCTCGGTGAGCAGGTGACGCTCGAAACGCTCGAGCCAGGCGAGTTCCTGCGGCTTCATCGGAGGCCGCGCGGCTTTCAGGGCCTCGTGAGCGCGTCCGTGATCAGCTCGCCCATACGGGCCAGGAATTCCGTGCTCATACCCGGATGGAACCGTTCGCGATCGACGCTGCCAAGCGCCAGCAGCCCCGCGGCGTTCGCGCCGCCCAGCGGTATGAGTGCGACCGAGCCGATGCCGGGAGCTTCAGTGCCGAACAGGAATTCTCGCTGGCTGTCGCGGATCTGGCCGCAGCGCGGCTTGCCCGCCGCGAACAGCGCCTCAAAACTGCGATAGGCCGGATCCTCGGCATTCACGTGGACCAGGAAGCGCGCCGAGTCCGGCGCTTCGACGCTGGCGGCCGGCGTGGCCAGCAGCATGACGGCAGTGAAAGTCTCGAAATCCTCGCGCAGGCTCGCCTCGATCTCCGAGAGCGCCTGCGCTCCGCTGGTGGTCCGCAACAGGCGGCGCGTGAAGCGATGCACCTTCTCCGCCAGCAGGTTGTTGGCGCGTGCGACTCGCACGAACTCCGCCAGCTTCTGCTCCTGGGATTGCTGTTTTTCCCGCAGCACCTCGACCTGGCGCTCGATCAGCGAGACCGTGGAGGCATTGCGGGGGTGCTGAAGCCGCATACGGGCGAGCAGCTGCGGGTGACGCTCGAAGAAGTCGGGTGTGCGCTGCAGGTACTGCGCAACGGCCTGTTCCTCCGTGCTCTCTGCCGGCATGCCACGCACCTGGTTACTGGTCATCGTCGCTCCCTCAGATTTCCACTCGACCCTCGAATGACAGCGCCACCGGACCGGTCAGCCAAACCGGATGTCCGGGTCCATCCCAGTGTACGCCCAAGATACCTCCCGGCACATGCACTTCCACTTCGGCTCCGAGCAGGTCGAGTTGTCGTCCGACCGCGACGGCGGCGCAGGCACCGGTGCCGCAGGCCAGGGTCTCACCGGCGCCGCGCTCGTAGACGCGTAGCCGTACGTGTCCCCGGTCCAGCACCTGCAGGAAGCCCACATTGACCTGTCGCGGAAAATGCCGGTCCGTCTGCAACGCGCGGCCAATGCGCTCCACGGCGGCGCTGTCCACGGACGGCACGCACAGTACTGCATGCGGATTACCCATCGAGACCGCGCCGAACTGGACGCTCTCGCCGCCGATATCGAGCGCGTAGCGCGGCTGCTGTACCGGCGCATCGAAGGGCAGTGTGGCCGGAGTGAAATCAGGCACGCCCATGTCGACCGATACGCGCTCGTCGGCGAGCACGCGCGCATGCAGCAGGCCGCCGAGACTGTCCATGGCGAGCGGCGCATCGGTTCGGCGGCCTCGCCGGACCAGCAATGCCGCCACGCAGCGCGCCCCATTGCCGCATTGCTCGACTTCGCTGCCGTCAGCGTTGAAGACGCGGTAGAACACGTCCGTGCCTGGGCGCCGCGGCGGCTGCAGCACCAGTGCCTGGTCGAAACCGATGCCGGTGTGACGATCCGAGAGCGCGCGCCACTGCGCGGCGTCTGGTATGGGCCCACCGGCCGGCCGGTCGAACAGGATGAAGTCGTTGCCGAGCCCGTGCATCTTGGTGAAGTCGATGCGCATGGGGCTAAAGCATAGCCCATTGGGCATAGCCGATTGGGGAGACGCTCCGAGCACGGCGTCGGGTCGTCGCTGGCAGGCCCCTGCGATCAAGCGCCCTTGCAGGCGGCTTCCATCTCCAGACGCGCGTTCAGCCGAACCTGGTCGGCCTCATCGTCGGACAGGTACTCGCGCTCGCCATCGGCACCAGGACGATAGACGCGGCGCGCTTGAATTGCCTGCTGGTAGCTGTCCTGTGCCTTCTGGCACTGCTCGGCACGGACCTGCTCGAGGTCATTATGCAAGGCGCGCTGCGCGTCAGCGGTGGCGGGAGTGGCGGGGCCTGCCGTGGTGGACTTGGCAGCGGACCCCTTGGTCGCCGCCGGGGCAGGGCCCTGGGCCACGACCGGTGCCGCGCTCGATGGGGCCGGTGCGCCACGCAGGCTTTGCGCGTGCACGAGCTCGGCACCGGGCGTCGGCGTGTCGCTGTACTGCACGTGCCCCTGCGCATCGACTGAACGGTAGACGTCGCCCGCGGTAGCGGTCAGCGACATCAGGTAGGCGAGCGCGGCGGCGCGGCGTATCAAGACCCTTCTCCTGCGGAGTCCTTAGTATCAGCCCTGATTCTAAGGCGCGTGGTGAAGTCCGTCACATTCGAAGGCAGTCCAAAAGCAAACCCCGGCAGGCTGGCGGGCCCTGCCGGGGTGGTGCGGTACGGGGTAGGCAGCGCCGGTTGCGCTGCGACCTCCCGGCGGCTATTCGATCGCCTCGCCGTGCTGCGAGAGGTCGAGGCCCTCGCGTTCCTCGTCGA
>CAZGVE010000004.1:0-131941 GCA_964528845.1 uncultured Steroidobacteraceae bacterium
TCGACAGTGCCGACCGCACCACGATCCGCAGCGCCTGAGAAGCGTGCGCCAGCCGGCGCATACCTTGCACTGCATCCCCCCTGGTAAGGACCCCAGCATATCAAGGGCATAGTCGTGTGCGTGCCGCGCGGATGAGCCACCCTCCAATGATCACCGGAAGCCGCTGATCGCCTCAACACCCGGCCTGTCGCGCTGGTTTGTCGCGGATCCGTTGCCAGTACGGATTAGGATAAGCGGTGCGAGAGATCTCCGAGCCCCACAAGAACCGCGATGTCGAAGTCCTGCGCGCGCTGGCGATCCTGCTGGTGCTGGCGTTCCATTGGGCTCCGCATCCGCTCGCAGGGCTCGGACGCGCTCGAGCGCTATTCGAATCCTACAGCGCGCTTTGGTCGGGCGTGGACCTGTTCTTCTGCATCTCGGGTTTCGTGATCACGACATCCCTGCTGCGCGATCCAGACCTTGGATCTGTCCGCGCCCGATTCCCCGGCTTCGCGTTCCCGTTCTGGATTCGTCGCCTGTGGCGGCTGTGGCCGAGCGCGTGGCTTTGGATCGCGATCTCCGTCGCCCTCGCCTGCTGGTTCAACTCAACCGGACTGTTCGGGACACCGGCAACCACCGGACGGGACGCGCTCATGGCCGTCCTCAACGTCTACAATTTTCACGGTTATGCGTGCACTCGCAGCCACTCCTGTGGCGCCTTGAGCGTCTATTGGAGCCTGTCGCTCGAGGAGCAGTTCTATTTCGTCTTCCCGTTCCTGGTGTTCTTCCTGCCTCGCCGCGCGCTGATAGCCGTCCTGTTCGCCATCGCATTGTCGCAGTGCGCGCTGTATCGGCCCGTTCAGCTCGATGCGAATACCACCTCCCTGCTCTGGCTGACCCGAACCGATGCGATCTGCTACGGCGCCCTGATCGCGCTGTGGCGCGGCTCGTCCAGCTACCAGGTGGCGCGGCCCGAACTTCTCGACAGCCGCACCATGCGATGGCTGGTGAGTGGCCTGCTGACCGGCGTGCTGGCGTTCGCCGCCGCGCCCGCACTCGGTATTCGCATCGGCACGGGCATCCTCGGGCTGGCGAGCGCGGTATTCGTTTGGATTGCCAGCTACGGTGCTGATTACGTACTGCCGCGCATCCGCATCATCGAGACCGTGGTGGCGTGGCTTGGATCGAGATCCTACTCGCTGTACCTGACTCACGAAGTTGGTGCCCGGCTGTCCGCGGAACTGCGGGCGCGAGTGCCGACGCTGGCGCATGGCGCAATCGGCATCGTCGGGGGCATGTCGCTGACAATCCTGCTGACGGCGGCATTCTCCG
This sequence comes from uncultured Steroidobacteraceae bacterium, assembly GCA_964528845.1. GTDB lineage: Bacteria > Pseudomonadota > Gammaproteobacteria > Steroidobacterales > Steroidobacteraceae > FEN-1191. The sequence continues at coordinate 1,312 of CAZGVE010000004.1, forward strand.
AGTGGAACTTCCGCTACGTTGAATTGCCTCTGCGACGCATCGGTCGCGACAAGGCCAGGAAGAGCGCTCGCGATGCAGGCGCCGCACGCGCTGCCGATGGCGTGACCTGACCGCTCCGTCTCCGCCGCGCCATCACATCGTGTGGGTGATCTTGTCGCCGGCGAGTGCGCCGGCCAGGTAGTTCTCGATCTTGGCGCGGGTCTGGCCGCGATCCTGGTCGGAGAACTGCACGCCGATGCCGGCGGTACGCTTGCCCTGCGCGCCCTTCGGCGTCACCCAGATGACCCGGCCGGCGACCGGCAATTTCTCATCCTCGCCCATCAGGTTCAACAGCATGAAGACCTCGTCACCGAGGCGATAGTTGCTGTTGGTCGGTATGAACAGCCCGCCGTTGTTCACAAACGGCATGTACGCCAGATACAGGGCACTCTTGTCCTTGATCGTGAGCGTGAGCAGGCCCGGCTTGCTCGCGCCGGACCTGGAATTCAAATCCTTGGCCATGTTCCCCGATCAACCCCTACGCAGATTTAGCAGTACCACCCATCAGCGCGCGCTCGCCCGGAGCGCGCCAGACAACGTCCATAACAGCTGCTCGAGCGCCAGGGAGCGATTGAGCGAGGTCAGGCGCAGACGTCGCAATTCGTGCACGTCGTCCAACAGGCGCAGCAGCCGTGCGATATTCATGGCCGAACTGGATTCTGGCAAGTGCGTTCCATTGCGCATTTCCGGTGACTCAAGCGTCGCAGCCGCGGCGCCATCAATGCGCCCTGTGAGCCAGTTCTCAATACATGCCAGCCGCAGCTCGAACAGCTCGCCACGCGCCCAGCGTTCCGCGCTCGCCGCGACATCGAGGCCGCCGGAGCGCAGCGCCTCGAGCGCCGTGCGCACTTCGGCCGCAAACCGGGACACCTCGGACGGATCGAACTTCAGCGCCTCGAACGGGGCAATTCCGAGCACGTCCAGCACCTCGCCCCATGGCCCGGCGCCCCGCTGCTCCCTAAGCCATTGCAGCGCCTCGGCACGCCCGGGAGCCTTCAGCACCAGGCGCTGGCAGCGGCTCAGCACGGTCGCCGGAAGGCGCGATGGTACCGCAGTGGTCAAAATCAGGGTGGCACCCGGCCGCGGCTCTTCGAGGGTCTTGAGCAGCGCATTGGCGGCATTCTGATTCATCGCATCGGCCGGCGCGATGGTGGCCACCGTGGCCCCGCCGGCATGGGCCGTCAAGGCCAGCGCAGCGCTAAGTTCCCGCACCTGCTCCACGCGGATCAAGCGGGAGTCCTCCAGTGGCGCCAAGGCGTAGGAATCCGGATGCGCTCCGGAAAGGTATAGCCTGCAATCGCGACATTCCCCGCACGGAGCTGGCGTCGCGCGGCACAGCAGCAGCTGTGCCGCGAAGGCGGTGAGCCAATCGCCGCCGACTCCGCCCGGATCATGGATCAGCAGCGCCGGCGGAAACCGCCCCGCCGCGCGCGCGCGCCGCAGCTGCGCGACCTGCGGATTCAGCCAGGGAACCTGCACAGACGGGGCAATCATCTTAAGGACCAGGCGGCGCCTGGGGCAGCAGGTCGTCGAGGGCCTCGAGGGCCCGCTGCGCGACGATGCCGGCCGCGGCGCTGGCGTCGATGACGCGGATGCGTCGCGGCTCGGCGCCGGCCAGTTCGAGATACCGCGCCCGCACGCGCTCGAAGAACTGGTGGGTCTCGGTCTCGAAGCGATCCTGTGTGCCGCGCCGGGCCTGCGCGCGTGCCAGCCCCTCGAGTACGGGCAGATCCAGCAGCAGCGTACGCCGGGGCCATAGGTCGGAATGCACGGCCGCCAGCAGCCGCTCGATCAGCTCTCCATCCACGCTGCGCCCGGCACCTTGATAGGCACGGGTCGCGTCACTGAATCGGTCGCAGATCACCCACTCGCCTCGGGCGAGCGCAGGCCGCACCAGGTTGGCGAGGTGGATCGCACGCGCAGCGCACATCAGCAGGGTCTCGGCGAGCGGGCTGATCTGCTCTGCGGAACGGCCGAGCACCAGCGCGCGCACCTGCTCGGCGAGCGGCGTCCCGCCGGGCTCGCGCGTGAGCTGCACGGTGAGCCCGCGCGCCCGTAGCGCGCTCTCGAGCGCGCGGGCCACGGTTGACTTGCCCGCCCCCTCGATGCCCTCGAGAGTGATGAACACTCCGGTGGAGCTCATGGTGAGCGGGTGCCCGCAGGCGCGACGCCGAGCTTGCGCAGGTACGCGCGCAGCGCCACGTCGTGCTCTGCCAATGTGGCAGAAAAATGGTGCGTGCCATCGCCGTTGCCGGTGGCGACGAAATACACGGCGTCGATCGGGGCGGGATGCAACGCTGCCTGCAACGAGGCCGCGCCCGGCAATGCGATCGGCGTCGGCGGCAATCCTGTGCGCGTGTAGGTGTTGAACGGCGTGTCGGTGAGCAGGTCGCGCGCGTGGATATCGCCGTCGTAGCGCGCCCCGAGACCGTAGATGACCGTCGGATCGGACTGCAGCCGCATCCCGAGTCGCAGGCGATTGACGAACACCGCAGCGACCTTGGGCCGCTCGTCCTCACGGCCGGTCTCTTTCTCGACGATCGAGGCCAGTGTCAGCGCCGCGTCGGATCCGGTCAGCGGCAGATCCGCCGCGCGGGAATTCCAGGCCTGATCCAGCTCGCGCTGCATGCGCTGGTACGCCAGCTCGAGAATTCGCAGATCGCTCGTGCCGGAGGCAAAGCGGTAGGTGTCGGGAAAGAATCTGCCCTCGGCTGCCTGGCCGGGATGCCCGAGTGCGGCCATGAGCGCCGCTTCAGGGCGCCCGGCAAGCTCGTGGAACACCGCTGGATGCGCATCGAGCGCCTGGCGCATCTGGGCGAAGCTCCAGCCTTCGATCACGGTCAGCTGCTCGAGCACGACGCGCCCGGCGGCGAGCTGCTCTATGATCGCGCGGGCGTTGGCGTGCGGAGCAATCTCGTAGGTGCCAGCCTGGACACGCGGCGTGTGTCCGCCCAGCCGCAGGTACAGCTCCACCAGCCGCGGGTGACGCAGCGCCGCGTGCTGCTGCAGGTCAGCAAGAATGCTGCGCAGGTGCTCGCCCGGTACGACTTGAATGCGAACCGGCGCAGCCATCGTGGCGCCGCGATCCATCTCGATGCCGAGGCCGTACCAGCCCCCCACCGCGGCAGCGCCGAGCAGCACGATCAGAACCAGCAGCCAGAGGAAATGCCGCATCGATCACCCTCCCCGTCACGCGCCGTCGGGCGCACCGCCCGGGACTCAAGGGGCGCCGATCCGGCGCAGGACGAGCGTGCCGTTGGTACCACCGAAACCGAAGGAGTTTGACACCGCAACGTCGATCTTCATCGGCCGCGCAACGTTCGGCACATAGTCCAGGTCGCAGTCCGGATCCGGATTTTCGTAGTTGGTAGTGGCCGGGGCAATCTGGTCGCGCAGCGCCAGCACGCAGAAAATCGCCTCGACGACGCCGGCCGCGCCGAGCAGGTGGCCAGTCATGGACTTGGTGGAGCTGATCGCGAGCCGTTGGGCGTGGGCACCGAAAGCGCGCTTGATCGCGACGGTCTCGGCCCGGTCGCCCAGCGGCGTCGACGTCGCATGCGCATTCAGGTATTGCACGTCTGAAGGATCGATGCGTGCGTCGCGCAGTGCGTTGACCATCGCGAGCCGGGCGCCGTCGCCATCCTCGGGCGGGGCCGTGATGTGGTGGGCATCGCCACTCATGCCGAACCCGACGAGCTCGGCATACAGACGTGCGCCCCGGGCGCGCGCGTGCTCGTACTCCTCGAGCACGATGGCCCCGCCACCGTCGCCGAGCACGAAGCCGTCGCGATCGCGGTCCCAGGGCCGGCTCGCGCTCTGCGGGGAATCGTTGCGCGAGGACAGTGCCTTGGCCTGCGCGAAGCCGCCCAGCCCGGTCGGCGTAGTGGCCATCTCGGCCCCACCAGCCACGACCAGATCGGCGTCACCGTACTGGATGGTGCGCGCCGCGATGCCGATGGCGTGCGTCGAGGTCGTACAGGCGGTGACGACCCCAAGGTTCGGACCGCGCAGCCCGAAGCGGATCGACAGGTGGCCGGAGATCATGTTGATGATCGTGGAGGGCACGAAGAACGGGGAAATCTTGCGCGGGTTGCGCCCGGCATCCACGAAATCCTGGTGCGTCTGCTCGATGGTCCACAGTCCGCCGATGCCGGCACCGGTCACGACACCGCAGCGATCGCGGTCGAGGCGTGAGAAATCGGCACCGGAATCCGCCACCGCCTGAATGCCTGCGGCGATGCCGTAGTGCATGAATTCGTCCAGCCGGCGAGCTTCCTTGGACGTCATGTACTGTGCGATGTCGAAACCGCGCACCGCGCCGCCGAAGCGGGTCGGGTACGCGGACACGTCGAAGCGCGTGATCGGACCGATACCGCTCTCGCCGCGCAGGATCGCCGCCCAGGCATCCGCGACGGTGCTGCCAACGGGGGATACCAGGCCGAGCCCGGTGATGACGACACGGCGCTTGCTCACGAGACTCCCGGAAGCCGCGACCGCCGGTCACGACCGGCGCTCGGCACGTTGCCGTGCTCAGGCCTTGTTGCGGCGTTCGCTGATGTAGTCAACCGCCTGCTGCACCGTCGTGATCTTCTCGGCGTCTTCATCCGGGATCTCGATCTCAAATTCTTCCTCGAGGGCCATGACCAGTTCGACCGTGTCGAGCGAATCGGCGCCCAGGTCGTCGACGAACGAGGCGGCGTTGGTGACTTGCTCAGCCTTTACTCCCAGCTGCTCGGCAACAATCGCCTTCACCTGTTGTTCAACGGTGCTCATCTTGTGTTCGTCCTCTGTTCTGATGACTGGTACGGATATGCGCCTGGTCGTTTCGCTGCGCCGCAATCCGCACGGGGCGCGTATTGTAGGGTAAGGGCGCCGCACCCGCCACCCGGCGTGCGTGCGAGTACTTGATTAATCAACAGTTAGTGCTTCTCCGGCGCCATTGCCTCAACCCATGTACATGCCGCCGTTGACGTGCAGCGTCTGTCCGGTCACGTAACCGGCCTCCTGCGATACCAGGAACAGCACGCTGGCGGCGATCTCCTCGGGCGTGCCAAATCTGCCAGCCGGGATCTGCGCCAGATACGCGGCGCGCTGGGCCTCCGGGAGCGCGCGTGTCATGTCCGTCTCGATGAACCCCGGGGCCACCGCGTTGACCGTGATATTGCGGCTCGCCAGTTCGCGCGCGAGTGCCCGGGTGAAGCCCAGCAGGCCAGCCTTGGCCGCGGAATAATGCACCTGACCGGGATTGCCGATCGAACCCACGACCGAGCCGATATTGACGATGCGGCCGTGGTGCTCCTTGAGCATGCGCCGCAGGCACGCCTTGGTGAGCCGGAATACCGCCGAGAGATTCACGTTCAGGGTCTGCTCCCAGTCCTCGCTCTTCATGCGCAGGATCAGCGCATCGCGCGCGATGCCGGCGTTGTTGACCAGGATCGTCGGCAGCCCCTCGGCCGCACCGAGCGCCGCGACCAGCGCGTCGGTCGAGGCGGGATCGGCCGCGTTCCATACCGCGCCACGGCCCCGAACCCCGGCCTCCTCGAAGCCGGCGCTGATTCGTGCGGCGCCCTGTTCCGTGGTCGCGGTGCCGACGACGAACGCGCCTGCGCGCGCGAGCCGCAGTGCGATGGCCTGCCCGATGCCACGCGAGGCGCCGGTCACGAGTGCCAGATCGTTCTCAAGCATGTACGGTCCCCGACACGGCAGCGAGCGCGACGCCGAGGGATTCGGGGTCCCCTATGGCGTGCACCTGCGCGCCCTTGGCGATGCGTCGGTTCAGGCTCGTGAGCACGCCACCCGGACCGCATTCGATCAGGGCCGGAGCGAGTGCGAACAGCGCCTGCACGGTCTGCTGCCAGCGCACCGGGCTCGCGAGCTGTCGCACCAGCGTGCTGCGGATATCGCCCGGATCGTCGTGACGCAGCCCGTCGGTGGCACTGATGTAGTGGCACTGCGGCGCGCGCACCTCGAGCTGCTCGAGGCGCTCGGCCAGGCTCTGTGCCGCCGCGCGCATCAGGCTCGAATGCGCCGGTACGCTCACCGCCAGCAGCTGCGCCCGCCTGGCGCCGCGCTCCCTGCATGCGCCGATCGCTCGCTCGACTGCCGCGCGGTGGCCCGCGATCACGACCTGCCCGGGAGAATTGTAGTTGACGGCCTCGACCACCTCGCCGTGCGCGGCTTCGAGGCATGCGGCCTCGACCTGCGCGTCCTCGAGCCCGAGGATTGCCGCCATCGCACCGACGCCCTCCGGGACCGCGCGCTGCATCAGCTGGCCGCGGTAGCGCACCAGCTCTACGGCGTCTTCGAACTGCAGCACTCCGGCGCACACCAGGGCCGCAAACTCCCCGAGGCTGTGCCCGGCCACCGCGAGCGGAGCGGCCCCACCGGCCTCGCGCCAGATCATCGCGGTCGCCACACCCGCGACCAGCATTGCGGGCTGTGTGTACTCGGTGCTGTTCAGCCGTTCCGACGGGCCCTCCGCGACCAGCTGCCACAGGTCGAAGCCCAGCCGCGCCGAGGCACGCGCATAGCACTCCCGCACCAGCGAATGCTCCGCGGCGAGCGCCGACATCATGCCGACGGACTGCGAGCCCTGTCCCGGGAATACCAGTGCGATCGACATGCGGCGGCAGACCCCTGAAGGTTCGTATACAAAAAAACGCGCGGATTATAGCGGCTCTGGCACGCTGCGCGGATGGCGCGACGGACGGAGCGCCCCTGCCAGGCCGCCCAGGGTGCCATACAGATGAGCCTCCGGCACGAGTGGCAGGCCCGGGCTCAGCACGCTCGTGCCGTGCAACTGCTCGTAGATGAGCTTCGCGACCAGCAGCACGACCAGCCCGGCCCCCATGCCATCGCCGCGCCGATACCAGGCCACCGCACCAGCCGCCAGTGCACCGTGCAGCACGCCCGAGGCTCCCAGGTACCAGTCGACCGCAGGCTTCAGGAACCACAATCCGGCATCGATCGAGAGGGCCGAGGCCAGCAGGATTGCGAGCCAGCGACGCGCCGTGTACTCGCGCGCGAACAGTATCCAGATCAGCACCAGCCCGGCGCAGTCGAGCAGCGCGTGCTCGGCCCCCAGGTGGACCACGTGGGCGCTGAGCAGCCGCCACCACTGGTAGTGCTCCAGCCCGGCGCGGTCATAGCGCAGCGCACTGCGGCCGGCCTCCCCGGTCGCGGCCAGGGCCAGGATCAGCGTCACGGCAGCGGCGAGCGCGAGTCCGTGGCGCCCGTCGCAATTAGCCGACCTGAACCAGGACTGTGCGCTGCTGTCAGATCTGGACATGGTGATTTGTTATGATTCCGATGGTCAGCGGACCTGCGCGCGCACTATAGACCCATGAAGCCTATGCACCACACCGCCATTGACTCCCCGGTCGCGCTCGCCCCCGCCCGCCGGCGCCCGGAAGCGGGCTTTACGCTGATCGAGATCATGGTGGTCGTGATCATCATCGGGCTGCTGGCGGCGGTGGTCGTCCCCCAATTCCTAGGTCGCGTCGATGACGCGCGAGTCGCGAAGGCCAAGGAAGACATCCAGGCGATCGAGACCGCGCTGACGATGTACAAACTGGACAACTTCAATTATCCGACGCCGGAAACCGGGCTCAAGGCACTGGTGGAGAAGCCGAACGACCCGAACGTCCGGAACTGGCGTCCCGGGGGCTATCTGAAGCACCTGAACAAGGATCCATGGGGCAACGACTACCAGTTCCAGGTCCCGGGAAGCCACGGGGAATACGACCTGTTTTCGTTCGGGGCGGATGGCCAGGCGGGTGGGCAGGGCGTCAACGCGGATATCGGCAACTGGAACCTCGACAACTGACGCGGCGCGCGCCAGTGTCGTCACCGCCGTGACCGCGGCCCCCTCCTTGGCTGCTGGCCGTCGCTCCGGGCGCGGCTTCACCCTCCTCGAAATACTGGTGGTCGTCGTGATCATCGGCATCGTGCTCGCCGGCGCGATCCTGAGCCTCGGCGCGACCGGCAAAGACCGTGCACTCGAGCAGGAGCGAGACCGGCTGGCCGCGATCGCCGCGTACGTGCGCGAGCGCGGCGCGATGCTGACGCTCGAGTACGGCATCCGCTGCGGATCCCATGGCTACCGATTCACGTACTACGACAACCGCCTGCTGCGCTGGCTGCCCGAGACGGTCGATGACACCCTGCGCCCGCGGCGCCTGCCGGCCGGACTGCGACTGCGCCTGGTGGTCGAAGGCCGCGAGATCGTGCTGAACGACACCGCACTGACGATCAACCCCGCCTCGACGCTGCCCCCGGGGGGCACGCTGTCCGCGCTCGGCTCTGGAGTCACGAGCCTCAACGTCACGACCAGCGACGACAGTCCGCAGATCATGCTGTTCTCCAACGGGGACACCAACGCATTCAGCCTCACGCTCGAACGCGAGAACACGGGACGCAGCGCGACGCTGCAGAGCACTCAGGACGGCACGCTCCAGGTCGGTGACATCATCGAGGCCGCACGATGAGCGCGCGGCGGATCGCCAGCCCGGGGTTCACGCTGATCGAGGTGCTGGTCGCGCTTGCGATCGTCGCGCTCGGGATGGGTGCGGTGCTGTCCGCGCTCACCTCCGCGGCAGGCAACGTGCAGGCGCTGCGCGAGAAGACGCTGGCACAGTGGATCGCGCTCAACCAGGTCACCGACACGCGCCTGAACCTGCGGGCCCCAGCCATCGGTACTACCGAAGGCGACATCAACAACTTCGGCAATGGCAACTGGCACTGGCAACGTTCGATATCGAGCGTTGATCTGGTTCCCGGCCTGCTGCAGATCACGCTGCGCGTGCGGCGTGGCACGCCGGCGGGCGTGGCGGCCCCTTCGAAGCCACCGGACTGGATCACGACCGTCACGGGATTCCGCGGCGATTCGCTCGCGCCAGCGACCGGCGATCAACCTGACTGGACCGGAACGCCCTTCGGTTCGGCCGGAGGCGGCAGCAGCAGCAGCAGCGGCGCCGGCGGCGCCGGCGGCGCCAATTCCGGCAATGTCGCCAATCCAGGATCCAGGGTCGGGACTCCGGGTCCCACCAACTCAGGTGGGCATTGAATATGGCCCGCGACCAGGGTTTTACGCTGGTGGAACTGCTCGTGGCGCTGTTCATCACGGCGATCATGTTCACGATCGGCTATCGCGGGCTCGACCAGGCGCTCACGAGCCGGCGCGCGCTGGACGAGCAGTCGGCGCGGCTGATCGCCGTGCAGCAGGCAATGCGCACGATCGAGCAGGATTTCGAGCTGCTGCAGCCGCGTCCGGTGCGCCAGCCGATCGGCGACGGCTACCTGCCAGCGCTGCAGAGCACCCAGGACCTCGGCCCCAATGCGCCGCTGACCGCCGCGACCGCCGGCCTCGGCAGCACCACGAGCGGCAGCACCACGAGCGGCAGCACCACGAGCGGCAGCGGCAATAGCCCAGGCGGGGGCACCGGGCTGGGCGGCGGGTCGGCTGGCAGTCTCGGGGGCACTACGGCGCCCCTCGTGACGCTGACGCGCGGCAGCTGGACCAACCCCGTCGGGCTACCGCGCTCCGAACTGCAGCGTGTCAGTTATTCGATCGAGAACGGTTCCCTGGTGCGCTCGTACTGGCCAGTGCTCGATGCGACCACGCCAGTGGCGCCGGTCAAGCGCACGCTGGTCGAGCACGTGAGGCGGCTGACGCTGCGCTACATGGATGCGGGGCGGCAGTGGCAGAGCGCCTGGCCACCCGGCAATCTCGGCGCCGCGACGTTCAACCAGACGCTGCGCCTGCGCCCGGTGGCCGTCGAGGTCACGCTCGAGCTGGAAGACTGGGGCGTCGTGCTGCGCTACATCGAGGTGCCGGGATGAGGCGGCACGGCCAGCGGGGCATCGCACTGATTACGGCCATCGTCCTGGTGGCGATCGCCACCGTGGTCGCTACCGCGATCGCATTCTCGAGTGCAATGGCTGCCCGCCGCGCAACCACGGTGTTCGGCGCCGACCAGAGTCTGCTCGCGGCTGAGGGCGCGGAAGCCGTGGCGGCCTACCTGCTCAAGCAGTCCATGAGTTCCGGCCCCGCGACACCCGCGGGCGGAGCAGGCAGCTCCAGCGCTGCCGCCGCGAGCAGCTCCGGCGGCAATGCCGCCGGCAGCGCCGGATCAGCGGCGAATCCGGCGCAGTCGAATGCCGGCAGCCAGGTCACGGCGCTCAACCAGCTCTGGGCTCGCAGTTACGGTCCGACCCAGCTGCTGCCTGGCGTGATGCTCGAATCGTTCCAGCTGGAGGACCAGCAGGCCAAATTCAACATCAACAATCTCGCACCCGGTCCGACCGGGTCGACCGACCCGCTGTCGAAGCAGCAGTTCGAAGTGCTGCTGAGCCTGCTGAACATCGATACGAAGTGGGCCGGAATCGTCGCGGACTGGATCGACTCGGATGTCGAGCCGAACGCCCCGTTCGGAGCCGAGGACAGCGTGTACCTGTCATTGGATCCCCAGTTCCGGGTCGCGAACCAGCCGGTCAGCAGCATCTCGGAGCTGCTGGCGACCGGCATGGGACGGGAGGTCTACGATCGCATCGCGCCCTTCATCACCGCGCTGCCCTCGGGGCCAGGCTCGGCGATCAATGTCTGCACGGCCTCCGGGGTGGTGCTCGACTCCATCAGCGGCCGCCAGGATTACATCAACAACGACCCGAACGCGCTGGCGATGCAACGCCAGGCGGAAGGCTGCTTTCCGACGCTGCAGGTGTTCCAGGCCAGCCTCAATCCACAGACCAGCGCGCAGCTCGCGGGCCGTCTCGGCCAACAATCGTCTTACTTCCGTCTGGTATGTTTCATCACTATTGGCACTGCCCGGTTCCGCTTGTACAGTCTGTTGCAGCGCGACCCCAGCGGTCAGGTACGCGTCGTTCTCAGGACCTTCGGCACGGAATGAACATGACGGAATGGCTCATTGTGCGTATGACCCACGGTGCCGCCGGCGAGTGCGCCTGGCTGCTCGCCGATGCGCAGGGACAACCGCTTGGAATGCCAGCCACAGGTCCGCTCGCGCAGGCGGCGCTGCTCGCTCCGGGCCGCCGCATCGGCGTGCTGGTGCCGACGTCCGACGTGCTGTTCACCGAGGTGGAGCTGCCGACCAAGGGTGGCGTGAAGCCCCAGCAGGTGGTCCCGTTCGCACTCGAGGAGCAGCTGGCCGCCGATATTGACACTTTGCACTTCGCGATCGGTGCACGGGTCGAGAGCAGCGGCCGGACCACGGTCGCGGTAGTTACGCGCGAACTGATGAACGGCTGGCTCGCGAGCCTGACCGCAGCCGGCCTGGTGCCGGAGTTCATCGGTGCGGATGCCGCGTTGCTGCCCGACAACCCCGGACACACAATCGCGATGCTCGATGGCGACATGCTATGCCTGCGCCGCAGTGGGCAGGGGCCGCTGGCTCTCCCGGCAGACCAGATCGCCGCGGCGCTCACCGTGACCTTCGGAGACGCACTGGCTTCCGAGCATCTGCTGTTCTACGTCTCCCCCGAGGAGTGGAAGCGGCGCGCAGCGGAGATCGAGGCCCTGCGCGGCGCCTGCGCGAGCCTCAAGGTCCAGCTGCTCACTACGGGTCCGCTGCCGCTGCTGGCGCCGCAGATCGCCTCCGGTACCGGAATCAATCTGCTGAGCGGCAACTACGCGCCCAAGAGTGCGGCTGGCGGGGGCTGGCGACGCTGGCGGCTGGCGGCGGTGCTCGCCGTGGCGCTGTTCGCTGTCCATGTGACCGGCCTGTCCATCGAACTGGTCCAGCAGTCACGCGCCGAACACGCTCTTGACCAGTCGATCGGCGACATCGCGCGCGTGGCGCTGCCCGGCGATTCCGGCGGCGGCGCGGTGCGCACGCGCGTCGAACAGCGGTTGCTGAGCGCGCAGGACGAGGCCGCCAGCGGCGGCCTGATGCCGGCGATGGCGGCGCTCGCGCAGGCACTCAACACCGCGCCAGGCACCACGCTGCAGGGGCTCTCGATGCGCGACGGGGGCATGGATCTGCGCCTCAAGGCTGCCGATGCCGAGACGCTCGAGCATATCAACGAGTCATTGCGCAGCAATGGCTGGCAGGCCGAACTGACTTCCGGTGGCGCCAGCGCCGCCGGCTATGAGGGCCGCATTCGGATGCGGCCACCGGGCGCGCCGCGAGCGCGTCGCAACACATGATCTACTCAATGCCCCGCAGCCTGGATGCCTTGAACCCCCGTGAGCGGCGCATCGTGACCGTGGGCGCAGGTCTCGCCGCATTGCTGCTCCTGCTCGCCGTAGTGCTGCCGATGCAGCACAAGGTCAGCGAGCTGGATCAGCGCATCGCCCACAAGCAGGACGACCTCGCGTGGCTGCGATCCATGGCGCCGCAGCTCGCGGGACTGCAGGCGAGCCAGCCGCGCGCGCTGCATGAATCGCTGGTCGTTGTGGTCGATCGAACCGCGCGCCAGTCGGGACTCGAACATGCGCTGGTGGGCAGTCAGCCGAGCGGCGATGGCGGACTGAACGTGCGGCTCGAACAGACCCCGTTCGACGGACTGATCTCCTGGCTGTCACAGCTGCACGAACTCTATGGCATCCGCGTGGATGCAGCGGATTTCGATGCGGCCGGAACCACCGGCACGGTCAACGCAAGCCTGGTACTGCGCGCGCGCTGACATGTCGTTCCGGTCCGCACTGATCCTCGCGGCACTGGTATTCGTGCTCACTGTGCTGGTCCGGCTTCCCGCCAGCGTGCTGCTCTCGCATACACCCGTGGCGCTGCAGTGCAGCGGTGCATCCGGAACGCTATGGCGCGGCTCCTGCGGCACGCTCGCGTTCGGCCCGCGCAGCGTGCGCGAGGTGCGCTGGACGCTGCATCCCGGGCCCCTGCTGCGCGCCCGCATTGCGCTGGATCTGTCGAGTCTGGATCCGGACGCCACTGGCCAGGGGCACGTGGAATGGCGACCCGGCGGCGAACTGCTGATCGAGCGCCTGAACGCGCTGCTCCGACCGCCGCAGACTGCGACGCTGATGCCGGCGGGCTGGAGCGGGTCGATGCAGCTGGCCATCGAGCGGGCGCACGTGCGCGATGGGCATCTGGTGGAGCTCGCTGGCACGCTCGACCTGCGCGAGCTGCAGCTGCGTGCGCCGCGCACGGCGTTCGGCAGCTACGAGCTGCTGATTGCACCGGACACCGGTACCGGCGGCCCCGGGGACGCGCCGATGGTGGGTACGCTTCGCGACCTCGAAGGACCACTATCGCTGCAGGGCCAGATGCGGCTCACGCCGCAGGGCAGCTACGAATTGTCGGGGAAGGTGGCGCCGCGCGAAGAGGCGAACTCGGATGTGCGGCAGCTGTTAGGGCTGCTGGGGCCGGCCGGTGCGGACGGCGCACGCGAGTTCTCCCTCACCGGTACGCTCTAGCGAGCACCGCGGCCGGGTCTAGCGCTCCAGCTCGCGGAATACGCCCAGTAGCGGAAAATACAGCGCCGTGCGCGCGGGCGCACCGCCGAGCCCCGATGCCAGCGCCGCGTAGCGCTCGAGCTGCCCGCGGTAGCGCTGCAGTTCCGCCGCGATGAACGCTTCCAGTGCACCGCCTTCATGCACGCTGGTCTTGAAATCCACGATCCAGCGGTCCCCGTGCGCGTCGATGAGCATGCGGTCGATGATCACGTTCACGACGCGTCCGCCATGCATCCCGGTGAGGCGCCACTCGCTGTGCGCCTCCGGATGCTCGTTCGAGAGCAGCCAGCGGCCGCGCGGATCAGCGAGCGTAGCCTCCAGCGCCGCAAGTACGCGCTGCCCGGCCGCGGCACGCTCCGCGGCCGGTACTCCCAGCTCTCCGAGCCACGCCCCATAGTGCTCGCGCGCACGCGGTGCCGGGCGGTTCGGCGACCGGTCGGTACCCGTCGCCAGTCGCTGCAGTTCCGCATGCACGACGGTGCCGACCGCGCGCGCGGTGAGTCCGACCCAGTGGTACTCGGGCAGCTCGCGGGTCGCGGGCGCGGCCAACCGCAGGCGCTCGATCGGTGGAGGCTGCGGCAGCGCCGGCAGCGCCCAGCCGTCCGGTACTCGCCACAGCGCGGGGGCCGCGCCATCCTGCACTGCAGGCGCTGGCACCGCGGCCATGCCCGGTTCGCTGCCCGGCCGCGCAGCTGGCGCTGCCGCCGCGGCCAGGAACTCCTGTTCCAGCGCCGGCCACAGGTGCGAGAGCAGGGAGCCCGGTGCCGGCGCGGCAATCGCCGCGCCGGCCGGCCCGGTGCGCAGCGGACAGGCCGCCAGCAGGTGCAGGTTCTCGCGGGCACGCGTCATCGCGACATAGAGCAGGCGGACGCGCTCGAGGCGCGTGCGCTCGCGCCGCAGCCCCTTGATGTAGGCGCCGAGCGTGTGTTGCCGCGGCTCCTCGTTTGCCCGGATCGGGGCGAGCAGCAGGTCGCTGCCACTACGGGCGCGGGGCAGTTCGATCCAGTGCAGCAGCGGATCGCGGTCCGGAGCGGTGCGGCGCGCGAGACCCGGCAGGATCACGACGTCCCACTCCAGGCCCTTCGCCGCGTGAATCGTCATGATTTCAATCGCACCGGGCTGTGGCGGCGCGCTCGAGTACAGGCGTTCGGTGAGCTCCTGCATGGCCTCTCCGGCCAGCGCGCTGGCGTCCGGATGCTGCGCCAGCGCGTCGAGGTACGCGCGCGCATCGAGCCGCTCCTGCTCATGCGGATAGATCGCCGGCCCTCCGAGGCGCAGCCAGCAGTGCAGCGTGCGGCGCCACAGGGGCAGCGCGCGCTCGGCTCCGCGCAGCGCCGGCTCGAGCGCCGCGCACAGCCGCGCGACTCGGGCGCGATCCGGTCCGGCTCCGCCGGCCGCCGTAAGGCCGGCGTAGAGATCGGCGCCCGCTTGCTCCATCAGCGTCTCGAGCACGCCGAGCGGCACGCCACACCACGGTGCCCGCAATAGCGCCACCCAGGCCGTACGGTCGCCGCCATGCACCAGTGCGCGCGTCAGCGCGAGCAGATCGCGCACCACTGCCCGCTCGCGCAGTCGTTCGAGATCCACACCGCGCAGCGTGAAGCCGGCATCGCGCAGCGCCGGCACGATTGCCGCGGCGTGATCGCGGCTCGCGACCAGGATCGCAATCGAGGCGTCCGGCCGATGCGCCCGTGCATCGCGGACGATCTGCAGCACGCGCGCAGCCTCCTCGACCGGATCGGCCTCCGGCAGCGCATGTACACGCAACGCCGCGTCCCCGACGCCTTGGGCCGTGGGCGGCGCCGGCCGTCCGGGAATCGAGGGCAGGAAGCGAATCGCCGCGAGCCTCGCGTCGTCCTGCGCCGGAAACAGGCGCGCGCAATGCTCATTGATCCAACCGACGAGCGACGGGCGCGAGCGAAAATTGCACCGCAGCTCCAAAGGCTGCAGCACCACCGGACCCACGCCATAGGCGCGCGCCTGCAGGAACAGTCCCACTTCGGCCTCGCGGAACTGGTAGATCGACTGCATTGGGTCGCCCACCAGGAACAGCGTGCGCCCATCGGCCGCTTCCCACCCGGCGGTGAGCATCTGCAGCAAGCCGTACTGCTCGAGCGAAGTGTCCTGGAATTCATCGACCAGCACGTGGCGCAGCGCCGCGCCGAAGCGCAGCGCCAGATCCGAGGGCTCGCCCTGCTCGTGCAGCGCCTGGCGCGCCGCCGCGGCCACGTAGGCATGGTCGACCGTGCCGCTCGCGACGAACTCGAGCTGCAGCTCTGCTGCGGCTTGCGTGAGCAGCGTCGCCAGCGCCTCCAGCGCAGCACGATCGGCCAATCCGGGCTGGGCATCGGGCAGTTCCTGGATCGCGCGCAGCACCTGCTCCGCGCCGGCGTGTTCGCTCACCTGCTCTATCCAGCGGCGCGCCCGTTCCTTCAGCGCAGCTGCGGTGCGCTCGAAGCCTTCGCGCCGCGTGAGCTGCCTGCGCCAGCCGTGCTCCGTGAGCGCGATGCGGCACAGAGCACGCCAGCGCGGCAGGCACTGCGGATCTGCGCTCAGCGCGCCCGGGACCCCGGTCAGCTCCGGGAGTGCGCACTGCGCGAGGAGAGCCTCTGCGTCCTGCCACAGCGCGGCCGGCAGGCGTGCCAGCGCCGCCGCGAGCGCCCCGCACACCACGCTGTGCAGGCTCTCGCGCACCCGTTCGGCCAGCGCGCCCTCGCGCTGCTGCAGCACGCGCGGCAACCAGTGGGTGCGCCGCTCGAGCATTTCGCTGAGCAGCTCCTCGAGCCGCGGCCAGCGATTGTCCAGGCGCTCGAACAGCACTGCAGCGGCCCCGGCCAGCGTCTCATCCCGCAGCGCCTCCCGCAGCGCCCGCCGCGCGGCGCGGCGGTACAGCGGCTTTGGCGTCGGCGCGATCCGCGGCGCCGGGCCGGACCGGGCGGCCACCGGCAACTGTCCCGCCAGCCAGTGGTTCAGTGCATCGATGGTCTGCACCCGCAATCGGCCGGGGTTTTGCAGCAGCTGCCAGCCGCGCTCCTGATCGCGCCGTGCCGCGGCCGCCAGGACCGCAGCGTCGATGCCAGGGACTGCACCACCCGTCCTGGCGGCCTCGAGCGCCGCCAGGATGCGCACGCGCATCTCCGCGGCAGCCTTGCGCGTGAACGTAATGGCAAGGATCTCCTCCGGCGCATCCACCTGCGCCAGCAGGGAGAGCACGCGCGCGGTCAGTACCGTGGTCTTGCCGGAACCTGCCGGCGCCTGCAGCACTATCGAGCGGTCGACCGCGAGCGCGGCGCGGCGCGCATCGCGGTCCAGCGCGAGCGCGGTGCCGTCGCTCATGCGACCCCGCCTACCCGGGGGTGCTCGATGCGGCAGCACAGCCTGAGGTGGCAGTACTCACAGGCACCCGGTTGCGGGGCCACACGCGCATCGCCGGCCAGGAACTCGGCCACCAGCGCGTTAAGTTCGCGAGTCCAGTGCTGCAGCAGTCCCGGCCAGCCCTGCGGCTCGGCGCCTGCGGCTTCCAGGCCGGCGAGCCGGTCAGCGCGATCGGCCACCCCACGCAATCGCAGTCCCGACGGCGCGAGCTGCAACGCCAGCACGGCGCGGGTCGCAGGACCCATCGCGAGCGCATAGGCCGGCAGCTGGGGCTGTGCGGGCCGTATCGCGGTCGCCTCGAACACATCGACCGCTCCGCTCTTGTAGTCGATCACGAGTTGCGCGCCATCTTCGAGGCGGTCGACGCGATCGAGACGCAGCTGCAGCGTGGCGCCGCCGATGTCCAGCGGCTGCGTGAACTCGCGCCCCTCGACCGTGAATGGCGCGCGGCCGCGCTCCCATTCGCGCACCCGCACCATCAGCTGCTGCGTACGCTCGCCTTCGGCCGCGAGCAGGCTTGGCGGCAGCAGCCCCGGCAGGCTGACCTGCACCTCAAGCAGCGCGCGCGCTACACAGTCCCGCGCCAGCGTGTGCGCGGCCTCCTCGCTGCGCTGATGCAGTGCCCTTGAATCCCCGAGCGCTTCCCAGAACAGCTCCAGTGCCCGATGCACGATCTGCCCGCGGCGGCGTGCGTCGACGCCCGGGACCGGGTGCGGTAACGGCTTGGCTCGCAAGCGCAGCTCCGCGAAGCTGCGAAACGGGCAGCGCGCCTGCAGCTCGAGCAACCTCGCCCCGCCGCGCAGCACGGCCGGGCCGCGCCAGCGTGGCCCGGCCGCGTCGCTCCAGGGCTCGAGCAGCGGGGCCCCTCGTGCGAGCGCGGCCTGGAGCAGAAACGGCTCGCTGTCCGCACTGCCATCAGGCGCGGCACTCGTGAGGCCAGAGAGCAGCGGACTTCGGGTACAAGGCAGATCGCCCTCGCTGCGGGCGATGCTGATCCGGCATTGGCGGGCGGCACGGTCCCAACGCGCGAGTGCAGCCAGCGCCAGCTGACGCTGGCCGTCGCTGCTCGCGCCCGGCAACCCTGCTGCCAGTTGCAGCGCCATCGGTATCAGCGGATCGGGCCGCGCCGGTGGCGGCCAGGCCTCGGCGGTCAAGCCCGCGATCCAGATGCCGTCGTAGCGGGCAATCGGATCCTCGAGGCTCGCGGTCAGCGTGACCGGGACATCATCGCTGGCAGGCTCGAAGGCACTGCGGTCCGCGAGCCGATCGAGCAGCAGGCTGGCCTGTGCGGCCGAGAGCCAGCGGGGCTGCGCGTCCAGAGCAGCGCAGTCGTTGAGCAATTCATCGAAGCGCTGCCTGGCTTGCTGTTCCGGGCTCGACAAGCCCGCACCCGGCCAGCCGGTGGCTGCCAGCGCACGTGCGAAGGCCGCGGCCCACCCGGCCGGACTCGCGGACCCAGCCGCGCCTGGCGGATCCGGCACGACCGCCGCGAGCAGCTGCGCCAGCGCTTCGGCAGCAGCGTCACCGGCACCGCGACGCAGCGCCGGAACCAGTCCCTGGAGCAGCGCTGGATCCCCTGAATCGACGTCGTGTTCGCGCAGCCAGAGGTCCACCTGCAGCCGCGCGCCGGGATCGATAGCGGCGCAGTAGGGCGAGCGCAGCACGGCACTCAAGGTATCGAAGTCAGCGCGCCCGGCGCCCAGAGCGATCAACTGCAGTGCACTGCCCATCACCGGCTCGCTGCGCAGCGGCGCGCCGCCCTCCTGCGCGAAGGCCACCTCCTCTCCCAGGCAGCCGGGTTCCAAGATGGAGCGGTACGCGAGACGCTCGCCTAATGCGCGCTGCCAGCGAGAGGTCTGCTCCGCGAGCCGCGGCACCACCAGCAGCACCCGGGCGCGCGGATCGCGCCCGAGCAGCCCGGCGCACCACTCGGCGGCCGCAGCCGCCTCGCTGTCCGGATCCTGGCATTCCTGCAGCGGCAAAGCTGTGGGCGGCGTCAGTGCAGGCTCATCGATGCTCGCGCCGAGCTGCAGGAGCCAGCGGCGTCGTGCCGGCCCGAGCGCCGAAAATCCGACCACGCGCGTCGCGGACACGGGCTCGATCCAGGCGCACAGATCGTGCCAGGAGGTGGTCCCGAGCACACCGCGCTGCGCACAGCGCTCGCGGAAAGCGCGTCGGGCGCCGAGCAGCAGCGCGCTCTCCGGCGAAACGGGAGCACGCAGCGGCAGCGCGTAGTCATCGAGCAGCAGGACTGCACGACGTACGCTCTCCACCAGCGCGTCGGTGAACGGCGCGGACTCCTCGGCCCCGGCGGATTCGACCGCCTCGTGCCACCAGAGCCACTCCTCGCTCGCGCGCAGCCGCCGCGGCGCGTCGGCGCGTGCCAGCGCCGCTGCATCGAGAGCGCGCTCGATCCAGCCCGACCAGGGCAGCACGTCGGGGCTGTTCCAGGCGCGATGCCCGGCGGTGAGCTGCGCCGCCGTGTGCGCCAGACGCACCGCCGCTGCACGCTGCCGCGTCGGCACGATCAGCGTGCCGCCGTGGTTCAGGTGCGCAAGAAGATCGTCTGATAAATCAAGCAAATCAATATATTATATTATTTTATTCGACGTTACTTGAAGCGAGCCTGGGCGGCGACGACGCTGCCGCGCGCCGCCTCCGGCGCCCGTGCCGCATAGGCGGTGAGCAGCTCTTCGATCCGCCCGAACACGCCATGCAACGTCGCAGCGTCGGGCAGCGTGGTCACCCGAAAGTGGTTGCGGTAGGCCACATTGAAGCTCACTCCGGGTGCCACCAGCACGTGCTTCTGCTCCAGCAGGTCGAGCGCGAACTGCTGGTCATCGAAATCCGGCAGCAGGCTCGTGTCCACACCGATGAACGCGTACATGGCGCCATTTGGCTTCGCACAGCGCAGGAAGCGACTGCCGGCCACGGCCTCGAGGATGGCGCGCCGCGACTCGTACAGTCGCCCTCCGGGACTCACGATCTCGCGGATGCTCTGGTAGCCGCCGAGCGCCGTCTGCACTGCCCATTGGGCCGGCACGTTGCTGCATAGCCGGAGCGAGGAGAGCAGTTCCAGCGCCGAGAAATATTCGCTCGCACCACGCAGCGTGCCGGAGAACGCGGCCCAGCCGACCCGATAGCCGCAGGCACGATAGATCTTGGACAGTCCCGAGAGCGTCGCACAGAGCGTGTCGCGCACCAGCGTTGCCATCGGTATCGATTCGGCGCCGTCGTAGACCATCTGATCGTAGATCTCGTCGCTGAACACGACCAGCTTGTGACGCTCCGCGAGACTGGCGAGGCCCTCGAGCACCGCTCGCGGATAGGTCGCGCCAGTGGGATTATTCGGATTGATTATCACGATCGCGCGCGTGCGGTGCGTGACCAGCGCCGCCACCTCGGCCGGATCGGGCACGAAGCCGTTCTCCGGCCGACACGGATAATGCACGGCCCGCCCCCGGTTGAGATTGACGGCGGCGGTCCAGAGCGGGTAATCGGGGCTCGGCACCAGCACCTCGTCCCCATCGTTCAGCAGCGCACGCAACACCAGATCGATCAGCTCGCTGACGCCATTGCCGATGAACACCTCTTCGGCGCTGATGCCGGCGATGCCGCGTGCCTGCTGCTGCATGACCACCGCTTCGCGTGCCGGAAAGATACCCTTCTGGTGGCAGTACCCCTCGCTGTCGGCGAGGTTCTCGATCATCGCCAGGCGCATCGTCTCCGGCGTCCTGAAACCGAACAGCCGCGGATTGCCGATATTGAGCGAGATGATCTCGTAGCCCTGACGCTCGAGTTCGTGGGCGCGACGCGCAAGCCGGCCGCGGATCTCGTAGCGTACCGTCCGCAGCGACTCACTGGGTCGCACGACGCTGTCATTACTCATGGGCCGGTCGCTCAGAGCTGCGCCAATACGTAGTCGGCGGCCGAGACCTTGAACTGGCCCGGCGCCTCGACATGCAGCTGGCGCACCACGCCATCCTCGATGAGCATTGCGAAGCGCTTGGCACGCTCTCCCATGCCAAATCCGCGCGCGTCGAGCTCGAGGCCGAGCGCGCGGGTGTACTCTCCATTGCCGTCCGCAAGCATCAGCACTTTGCCCAGCGCGTTGCCAGCCTTGCCCCAGGCATTCATCACGAATACGTCATTGACCGCGAGGCAGGCGATGGTGTCGATGCCCTTGGCTTTGAGCGCGTCGAAATGCTCCAAATAGCCGGGCAGGTGCCGCGCATCGCATGTCGGCGTAAACGCTCCTGGCACGGCGAACAGCACCACCCGCTTGCCCCCGAAGAGTTCGGCGCTGCCGAGATCGGTCGGTCCCTTCTCGCCCATGATCTTGAAAGTGCCCGCAGGCATCCGCTCGCCGATGCTGATCGTCATGGGAACTGCTCCTGGTTGAGTCGCGGCGGCAGTGTAACAAAAAGGGCCGGAAGACCGGCCCTTCAAGACTCGAGCGGCAGGCCGACTGGCCCGCCGCCGCAGTTAGCTGTACTTCAGGCGTTGTGCGCGCCAGCATGCAGCGCCCAGAGCTTGCCCAGGCGCGCATAGCCCGGGGTACTCGATGCGGCTGCCTTCTCGAACGCACGCAAGGCCTCGGCGCTATTCTTGGCCTTGAGCTGCGCCATGCCGAGCAGCAAGTTGGCCTCATCGGCATTCTTCAGCATGCCTTTCGCGATGCCCTTGGAGATGTCCGCGACCGCCTTCTCAGCCTGGCCATAGCTCAGGTACGCGGCGCCGACCTGCACCAACGCATCGCCAGTCGCGCCGTTGCCAGCGTCGCGCTCAGCAGCCGCGAGCGTCGACTGGTCGTTGATGGCCCGCTGCTTGGCGCCATCGAGCAGATGCTGATAGCGATCCTTGTCGCGCTGCTCGGTGAACACGTTCTGCGCAAAGGCATGTTCGAGCACGCCCTGGCTCTCGCCCGGGAAGCCCTGATCGAGCGCAAGCTCGGCCATGTCGGCATAGTCGACCCCGCGCTTGAGCACGCCCACTTCGCTCATGAAGCGATAAACGTCGAGCTGCAGGTGTGCGTCCTTGATGTCGGAGCGCAGCAGCGGGGCGAGCGCATTGAGCCAGTAGTCGGGCTTGGGATAGTAAGCGACCAGCTTCTCGATGACCCGGGCAGCGCCGGCATCGTCGTTGGCCTTGCTGTAGCAGTTCCACTGAAAGGCAAGCAGCTTCTCGTCAGGCTTTTCCTGGTGCTCGATCACCTGCTGGATCGTGGCGGCAGCGTCCTTGAACTTGCCGAGCCGGTTCTGTGCATCGGCGATCGAGGTCAGGATGTCCGCATCGTTCGGCATTCGCTTGAGCGCGTTCTGGCCGGCATCCACGACCTTGGCGTAGTCCTTCTGCTGGAAGTACAGGCCGACGATCGCCCTCAGCCACGCCTTCTGCTGGTCCGAGGACGCGTACTGCGATTCGGATGCCGCCTGCAGCGCGGCAATCTCGTTCGGAACGTCCTGCTTCTGCTGGTAGATGACGCTCAGCCAGGCGTTCATGATGAAGTTGTCGTATGCGCTCTTCTCGACCTGGACCGCCTGGGCTTCCTTGATAGCGGTCAGCGCAGCCTCCCAGTTCTTGGCCGCCATCGCCTCCTGCGCCGCCTTGAGCGGCTTGGCGAGCTTCGCCGTCACCGTGGGGGCATCGGCCGCGGTGGCGGCAACGTATACGGAGGGCAGCGCGAACAGCGCAACGGCCATGGCCGTGAGCCCGATGCGAACCTTCAAACGATTCCTCATGGATTTCCTCAATGACACGAACGGTACCGGCCCGCTGCGCGCCATCGGGCGCGTACGAACCGGCGGACGGTTTTACTGCTGCAGGAACTCACTCGTATTGACGAAGCCGATCTTGTCCATGTGGCTGCGCTGCGCAGCCGCCAGCACTCGGGCAACGACGTCGTACTTCACGTGGGCGTCGGGTGCCAGGTGCAGCTCCGGCTGCGGATCCTTGCCCGCGGCATCCACGAACTGCTGCTCGAGGTCGGCCATCGACTTGACGGCTTCGCCGTTCCACGAGATCGCACCGTCGTAGTAGATGTCGAGATTGATGATTTCGGGCGGATGGTCCGGGGGCGGCTGGTTCTGATTCGGCGGCGGCATATCGAGCTTCACCGCGTGCGTCATGACCGGCAGCGTCACGATCAGCGTGACCAGCAGCACCAGCATCACGTCGATCAGCGGCGTGGTGTTGATATCGCACATCGGGGCACCGCTCTCGCCCCCTACGCTCATTGACATGAATGTTTACCCCTTACCTGAAGTAGCCGCGGCGCTCAGCGGTAGCCGCGCACGCCGTGGTCCGGCTCGGTGATGAACCCGACCTTGACCACCCCACCGCGATTGATCGCGGCGATGACCTTGCCGACGTTCTTGTACTCCGCATTCGCGTCGCCACGAATGTGGATCTCCGGCTGCGGGACCTTCACTGCTTCCCGCTCGACCCACTGCACCAGCACGTTCATGTCCGTCACCTTCTGCAGGCCCCAATAGACGTCGCCATCCGACGTGACCGACACGGTGATGTTCTCCGGCTTGGTCTGCGTCGGGATATTCACCGCCTTGGGCACCTTCACCGGCACGTTCTTCGTGATGACCGGGATGGTGATCAGGAAGATGATCAGCAGCACCAGCATCACGTCGACCAGCGGCGTGGTATTGATCTCCGAGATCGTCGCGGCTTCGCCGTCGTCGCTCGTTGCCATGCTCATGGACATGTTGAGGTACTCCGCCGGTTCGATGCGATCAGTTGCCGACGCGCGCGCCGCTTACCAGATAGGCATGCAGATCGCTGGCGAAGTTCCGCACATCGTCCGTGATGCCCTTGTTCCGGCGCAGCAGCCAGTTGTAGCCGAGCACCGCAGGGACGGCGACGAACAGACCGATCGCCGTCATGATCAGCGCCTCGCCGACCGGGCCTGCGACGCGGTCGATGCTCGCCTGGCCGGCGATGCCGATGTTGATCAGCGCCTGGAGGATGCCCATGACGGTGCCGAACAGGCCGACGAACGGCGCGGTCGAGCCGACCGTCGCGAGGAACGACAGACCGCCGCTGCTGCGTGCCGTGACCGCCTCAACGGCGCGCTGCAGCGCCAGCGTGATCCACTCGTGCAGGTCGATACGGTCGGTCAGGCGCCCTTCATGATGGGACGCCGCGCGCAGGCCGCTCTCCGCGATGAAGCGATAGTCGTCGGCCTTGGGCAGGCGGTCGACGCCGTCCTTGAGCGAGGGCGCGGTCCAGAACTGCTTCTCGACGACTTTTCCAGACTTCCTGAGCGCCCGCTGGTCCCAGAGCTTCGTGAACATGATGAACCAGGAGCCCAATGACATGGCCACCAGGACCAGGAGCGTCCCGCGGGTCACGACGGTGCCGTTCACCCAGAGCGGTATCAGGCCGTACGGGTTGCCGGCGGCGGTGGTAGTGGCTGCTGCTGCTGCTGCGGTATCCATGATTTTCCTCTTTCTGACTCATACCCGCCCGGCACGCACCCGGCGGACCCATTGCTAAAACCCCAAGTCGACTCTGGGCGCGCCCAGGTTTCGGCTACTGACGCCGCCCATCACCCGGCGTGCAGTTCGAATTTCACGGGCAGGCTCGTACAGGTCGCCACCGGCTTGCCCAGCTGCGTCGGAGCCTTGAACCTGAAGGCCTTGCCGACTTTGATTGCGGCCTCATCGAGCATCGGGAACCCCGAAGTCGTCTCCACTTCCGCGGATTCGACCCTGCCCTGGATGCTGATGCAGAGCTTGACGAGCACGCGACCTTCCTGGTTCGCCCGGCGTGCGGCGTCAGGATAGAAGTCGGCAACGTCAGGCCTATATGTCGGTTCGAGCTTCGTTGGCGGCGGCGGCGGCGGCGGCGGCGGCCTGGGCGGCGGCGCGGGAACGGGCTTGGGCACCGTGACCGGCGGCGGCTCGACCGGAATGTTGATGGAGATGTCCGGCGCGATCACCTGCACCGGAGGGTGCTCCTTCAGGTCGACCGGCGGCGGCGGCGGCGGCAGCTCTTTCTGCTTCTCGGTCTCGATGATGTTGGTCTGCAGAATGTGCGCCATGTACTTCGCACCACTCGTGGCCAGACCGGTGATGAACGCCCAGATCACGAGGCCATGGACCACCACGATCGCGACGAACGCGCCCATGCGTCGCGTCATCAGGCCGTTGCCCTGCCCCGGGTAATAGTCGCTCATAGGTGCCTGCTCGAAGAAATGACCGAATTAATCGCGCAACGATGGCGCGCTGCGCCCCTGGCCGGCATTGTAAAAGTTCTGCTCACCATTGCTCCGCGGCCGTTGCTGGCCCAGCCCCTGATCCCCTGAACCCTGTCCCGCGTCCGACGTCGGCTGCCACCAGGCACTGGCGGCGACACCCCGGCGCGCAATTAACGGCGCATCATGCACGGGCGTTGCGTTGCCCGGTCGATCGATCGGCCTGATGGATCTGGTCCATCTGTTCCGTCATGGTCCCGACACCATAGCCGTGCGAGCATGAACGGTTTCGCGTATCGACTCAAGCGGTGAGACTTTAACTGCTCGCGTGGACCGATACAACTGTTCGCACGCCGCGTCATCCCGGTTCCAGATCTGTAACCGCACCGTGGGATGCGCTGCTGACGACGCGCGCATATTTTGCAAGCACTCCGTATTTTGCGTAGGCCACTCGTGGTTTCCACGCCTTTCGGCGACGTTTGAGTTCTGCCACTGACAGTTCGACATCGATGCTGCGACGCTGCGCATCGATGGTGATGCGATCGCCATTACGCAGCAGAGCGATCGGTCCGCCGAGCGCCGCTTCCGGGGTAATATGTCCAACCACGAATCCGTGCGAGCCGCCCGAGAAGCGCCCGTCGGTGATCAGCGCGACTTTATCGCCGAGTCCTCTGCCGACGATCGCACCGGTGGGACTGAGCATCTCGCGCATGCCTGGCCCGCCTCGCGGGCCTTCGTAGCGGATCACGACCACATCGCCAGCGCGCACCTTGCCGGCGAGGATCGCGCTGGTGGCGGCCTCTTCGCCGTTGAACACGCGCGCCCGCCCCTCGAAGCGCAGACCCTCCTTGCCGGTGAGCTTCGCGACCGCGCCTTCGGGGGATACATTTCCATAAAGAACAACCAGATGGCTGTTTTTCTTTATGGGATCAGACAGCGGGCGCACGATGTCCTGACCGGCCGGATAGTCATCGACCGCGGCGAGGTTCGCGGCGAGAGTCTGCCCCGTCACCGTCATGCAGTCCCCATGCAGCAGTCCGGCGTCCAGCAGACGCTTCATCAGCGGCACGATGCCTCCAATCGCGATCAGCTCGGACATCAGGTAGCGACCGCTCGGGCGCACGTCGGCGAGTACCGGTACTCGTGCACCGATGCGCGTGAAGTCATCGAGCCGGAGGCGCACGCCGGCGGCCTGTGCAATCGCGAGCAGATGCAGCACCGCGTTGGTGGAGCCGCCGAGCGCGATCACCACGGTGATCGCATTTTCAAACGCACGGCGGCTCAGGATGTCGCGCGGGCGAATCCCCTGCTGCAGCAAGCGCACGACTGCGGCGCCGGCGCGACGGCAATCCTCCCGCTTGGGGTCGCCGATCGCTTCCTGCGCCGAGCTGCCGGGCAGGCTCAATCCCAGCGCCTCGATGGCCGAGGCCATCGTGTTGGCCGTGTACATCCCGCCACAGCTGCCGGCACCGGGGATCGCTGTGCGTTCCACTTCCAGCAGCTTCGCGTCCGTGAGCGTGCCGGCGGCCCGGGCGCCGACGGCCTCGAATACGGACACGATGTCGCGCCGCTGGGCGCCGGGCCGGATGGTGCCGCCGTAGACGAACACCGCCGGGCGATTCAGCCGGGCGATTGCCATGGCGCAACCGGGCATGTTCTTGTCGCAGCCACCGATCGCCACCAGACCGTCGAAGCCTTCCGCGCCGACGACTGTTTCGATCGAATCGGCGATGACCTCGCGTGACACCAGCGAGTAGCGCATCCCCGGCGATCCCATCGAGATGCCGTCGGACACCGTGATCGTGTTGAACGTGACACTCTTGCCGCCGGCCGCGTCGGCGCCGGCAGCCGCTTCGCGGGCCAGTTCGTCGATGTGCATGTTGCAGGGCGTAAGGTTGGCCCAGGTCGAGGCGATGCCGACCTGCGGCCGCCGAAAATCTCCGTCCTGGAACCCCACGGCGCGCAGCATCGCGCGTGCCGGCGCCTGCTTGAGCCCGTCCACGACCAGGCGCGACCATGCGCGCGGGTCATTGCCCTGCCCTGACCGGCCGCGCCTGCGCGCGGCCGACTTGCGATCTGCCATCCCCCCCCCTTCAGCCGTAACGGCGGCGAATGAACTGATACAGCGCCCGTACAGCCTGCGCTTCCGCACCCAGCGGCCGACCCGGCCGATCCTTCGGATTCCACGCGAACAGGTCCAGGTGCAGCCAGTGCGGTGTCTCGGTGACGAAGCGCCGCAGAAACAGCGCGGCGATTATTGCACCTGCAAAGGGCGAGGCCGAAACATTATTCAGGTCCGCGATGCGACTGCCGAACTCATCGTCGTAGCCCGTCCAGAGGGGCAGTGGCCACACCGGATCGCAGTGCAAGCGACCGATTTCCGCGAGCTGCGCGCCAAGGGCCTCCTCGCTCGCGAACACCGCCGGCAGATCAGGTCCGAGGGCGGTACGGGCCGCGCCGGTCAGCGTCGCCAGGTCGATCAGAAGATCGGGTCGCTCGGCATCCGCCGCGGCGAGCGCGTCGGCCAGCACGAGCCGGCCCTCCGCATCGGTATTGCCGATCTCGACCGTGAGACCCTTGCGTGAACGCCACACGTCGCCGGGCCGAAATGAGCCACCGCCGACGCTGTTCTCGACCGCCGGAATCAATAATCGCAACTCAACCGGCGCACCCAGTTCCAGCAGCAGCCGGGCCAGCGCGAGTGCGCAGGCGGCCCCGCCCATGTCTTTCTTCATCAACACCATGGCTGTGGAAGGCTTGAGATCGAGCCCACCGGTGTCGAAGCAGACCCCCTTGCCGACGAGCGTCACGCGCGGCGCACCGGGTCGTGACCACCTGCAGTCCACCAGCTGCGGCGCGCGCACGCTGCCGGCGCCGACCGCCGCGACCAGCGGGAACTCACGCTCCAGCGCCGGTCCGGCGTGGACGACGGCCGACCCTCCATGCTGCGCCGCAAGCTTCTGGGCTGCGCCAACCAGCTCCGCAGGGCCGAGCTCATTGGCCGGCGCATTGATGAGGTCGCGTGCATGGCCGATCGCCTCGGCTGCGGCCTGCGCATAGTGCAGGTCGGCCCCAGGAGGCGCGATCAGCGCGTTCTGGACCGGAGCTGTAGCGGGCGCACCGCGATAGCGGGTCAGCCTATAGGTGCCCAGCAGCCACCCGAGGGCGAACTGGGTCGCGGCCGGGGCGCCGAGCGCCGCGGCCAGACGGTAGGTGCCGGCGGGCAGTCGTTCGGGCAGCAGCGCTGCATCCCACAGACTAAGCTGGTCGGGCGCCGACAGGCTCCCGAGGCCCAGCATTGCACCGCCGAGGCCGCCGTCCGACCGCGGCACGGCCAATGTGCGATACCGCTCGGCCGCGAAGCCCTGCGCGCGTGCCCACGCGCGCGCCATCGGCGGCAGAGCCTCCAGCAGCGCAGGGTAATCCCTCTCGGTCGCGAGCCACAGCGGCAGCGCCGTGGCCTGCTGCTCATTGGATGGACTGTGAAGTAGCGTCTGCATCGCGTACCGGAGCTTAGCGGAATGCGCTCGATCAGAACGCATTGAGACGCGTGCGCGCGCTATGCTAAGCTTAAGGTGTCATCAAGTACCCGTTGCGCACCATGCAGCCCCTTCGTCCTTTCGTACTGCTGGTAGATCTACTGCTCCTACGGAGCGGTGCGGGCTGGTACTGCCGGCGTTTCTGAAGTCAGGACACGGACAATCACCAAAACCCCGCACCGGCCACCGATGCGGGGTTTTTTGTTGACCAATGCTGTAGCACGGGAGTGTTTGAACGATGCAACTGTATTCCAGAAAAGACGTCGACCGGAAAGCACTCAAGGGCGCGCGCCTTGCGGTGCTCGGCTACGGCAGCCAGGGGCGCGCGCATGCGCTCAACCTCAAGGACAGCGGCTTCGATGTGGTCGTCGGGGTGCGCAAGGGCGGCAAGAGCTGGAAGAGCGCCAAGCGCGATGGCCTCGCGGTCGCGGAACCGCTGGCCGCGGTGGCCGGCGCGGACCTGGTCGCAATGCTGGTTCCGGACCTGGCCCAGGGACAGCTCTATACGGATGTGAAATCGGCGCTCAAGCCCGGCGCGGCCCTGCTGTTCGCCCACGGGTTCAATATCCACTTCAAGCAGATCAAGCCGCGCAAAGACCTGGATGTAGTGCTGATCGCGCCGAAGGGCCCCGGTGGCCTGGTGCGGCGGCAGTACCAGCAGGGCCGCGGCGTGCCGTGCCTGATCGCTGTCGCCCAGGACGCGACCGGCAAGGCCCACGCGAAAGCGCTGGCCTATGCCGACGGCATCGGGGGTACGCGAGGAGGCGTGCTGGAAACCACGTTTGCCGAGGAGACGGAGACCGACCTGTTCGGCGAGCAGGTCGTGCTGTGCGGCGGCGCCACGGAGCTGGTTGTACAGGGCTGGCAGACACTGGTGGACGCCGGTTACCAGCCTGAGGTCGCGTACTACGAATGCCTGCACGAACTCAAGCTGATCGTCGACCTGCTGCACGAGGGCGGACTGTCCAAGATGCATCGTTTCATCAGCGACACGGCGAAGTACGGTGACCTGACCCGCGGACCGCGCGTGGTGGGCGAGCGTACCAAGAAGGAGATGCGGCGCATTCTCAAGGAGATCCAGAGCGGCAAGTTCGCGCGCCAGTGGATCGCCGAAAACGAGAGCGGCGCCAAGGAATACGCCCGGTTGCTGAAGGCCGACCTGCAGCACCCGATCGAGCGCGTAGGCGAGAAGATGCGCGCGCGCATGCCCTGGCTCAAGGAGGCGCGCTGAGCGCCGCCCGGGGACGCACGCGACGTTAATACACACTGGAACGAACAGCCGGCGATGGAGAGCGCGATGAACCCGACCGCTGACCGAGTGTTGATTTTCGACACCACCCTGCGCGATGGCGAGCAGGCCCCGGGCTGCAGCATGACGCAGCCGGAAAAGCTGCGCGTCGCACGGGCACTGGGCGAACTGGGCGTCGATGTCATCGAGGCGGGGTTTCCGGCGGCATCCCGCGGCGACTGGGAGTCGGTCCAGGCCGTCGCACGTGAGGTGCAGGGTCCCATCATCGCAGGCCTGGCGCGCTGCACGCGCGAGGACATCGAGCTCGCCGCCCGCGCGCTGGCGCCCGCCGCGCGCCGGCGCCTGCACGTATTCCTCGCCACGAGCGCGATCCACCGGCAGTTCAAGCTGAACATGGCGCAGGAGGAGATCGTGCGCCGGGCAGTGGAAGGCGTGAAGATCGCGCGCGAGCTGTGCGAGGACGTGGAGTTCTCGCCCGAGGATGCTTCGCGGACCGAACTGGACTTCCTGGCGCAGGTGGTCGAGGCGGCGATCGAGGCCGGCGCCACCACCATCAATATCCCGGATACGGTCGGCTACACCGTGCCCGACGAATTCGGGGAACTGTTCCGTTACCTGCGCCAGCACGTGCGCGGCATCGATGCGGTCACGCTCTCGGTACACTGTCACGACGACCTCGGTATGGCGGTGGCCAATAGCCTGACCGCGGTCGTGGCCGGAGCGCGCCAGATCGAATGCACGATCAATGGCATCGGCGAGCGCGCCGGCAACTGCTCGCTCGAGGAAGTGGTGATGGCGCTGACCACCCGTGCGGCATTCTTCAACCTGCAGACCGGTGTGCAGACCTCACGGCTCTATCCAACCAGTCGCCTGGTCTCGAGCATCACGGGCGTTCCGATTCCGCGCAACAAGGCCGTCGTTGGCGAGAACGCGTTTGCCCACGAGTCAGGCATCCACCAGCATGGCATGCTCAAGAACCGGACGACTTACGAGATCATGCGCCCCGAGGACGTCGGCCTGCCGCGCAGCAACCTCGTGCTCGGCAAGCACAGCGGTCGCCATGCATTCCGGGACCGCGTGAGCCAGCTCGGCTTCGAGCTCGACGAGCTCGAGCTGAACCGGGTATTCGAGGAGTTCAAGGCGCTCGCGGATCGAAAGAAGGAACTGTTCGACGGCGATATCGAGGCGCTGGTGCTGCGTGCCGAGGGACACGCTGAAGGTCCCTGGAAGCTCGAGGACCTCGCGGTCGAGTCCCACAGCGGTGCCCAGGCGCGCGCCAGCGTGCGCCTGCGGCACGCCGATGGTCGCAGCGTGACGCGTGAAGCGCCGGGCGACGGTCCGGTCGACGCGGCCTACAAGGCGATCGTGCAGGCAACGGGCATCAACGTGACGGTGGTCAAGTTCGAGGTCCACGCCGTGACCATTGGTGAGGACGCGCAGGGTGAGGCGATCCTCTACGTGGACATGAACGGACGCAGCTACCGCGGCTCGAGCGTGAGCACCAACATCGTCGAGGCCGCAAGCCGCGCCCTGCTCGAGGTGATCAACCGCATCGAACTTTCGCAGAAGTCGGGCGCCAGGCCCGCGTCCGAGCGCCGCGAGGAGGCGGCCCGGATCGCCCAGACCGTCGTGTAGGAGTCGCAACGATGCCGATACCCGCCACCCCGTTCATCTGGTTCAACGGCAAACTCATTGCATGGGAAAAAGCCACGGTGCACGTGCTTGCGCATGCACTGCACTACGGCTCCTCGGTGTTTGAAGGCGTACGCGCGTACGAGACGCCCAAGGGCGTGGCGATCTTCCGCCTCAAGGACCACACCCGGCGGCTGTACGATTCGGCCAAGATCTACCGCATTCAGATCCCGTTCAGTCCCGAACAGCTCAATGAGGCTTCCCGCGAGGTGGTGGCCGTCAACGACCTGCGGCGCGGCGCCTATATCCGGCCGATTGCGTTTCGCGGCTACGGCGAGATTGGCGTGGCCCCGAAGATCGACCCCCCGGTGGATGTCGCCATTGCGGCGTGGGAATGGGGTAAGTACCTGGGGCATGAGAGCGAAGCCGGTGGAGTCGATGTCTGCATTTCCTCCTGGCAGCGGGTGGCGCCCAATACGCTGCCGGCGCTCGCCAAGGCCGGCGGCAACTACCTGTCGAGCCAGCTCATCAGCCAGGAGGCCAAGCGGCTCGGCTTCGCCGAGGGCATCGGCCTGGCGCCGGATGGAACCGTTAGCGAGGGCGCGGGCGAGAACCTGTTCCTGGTCAAGGATGGCGTGCTGCTCACACCGAGCCTCGCCCATTCGGTGCTCGGCGGCATCACGCGTGACACGGTGATGAAGCTGGCGCGCACGCTCGGACTGGAGGTACGCGAGATGTCCGTGCCGCGCGAGCTGCTGTACCTGGCCGACGAGCTGTTCTTCACAGGCACCGCCGCCGAGATTACGCCGATCCGCTCCGTCGACCGCCTGGTCATAGGCAGCGGCAAGCGCGGCCCGATCACCGAGCAGTTGCAACAGGCGTTCTTCGGTCTGTTCTCGCTCGCGACGCCGGACCAGTGGGGCTGGCTCGATTTCGTCGACATGCAGGTGCCGGCGCGCGCTGCCGCCGTGCTGTGACATGACATGAAGACGATGCTGCAGAAGATCTGGCAGCAGCACGAGGTGGTTGCCGAGACGGCGGACACCCCGGCGGTGCTGTACATCGACCGGCACCTGATCCACGAGGTCACGACACCACAGGCCTTCACGGTGCTGCGCGAGCGCGGCCTCAAGGTGCGCCGGCCCGACCTGATGCTCGCGACCATCGATCATTCGAGTCCGACACGCACGGAACAGATCTTCGGTGGCGCGCCGATCGAGATCGAGTCGGCGGCGCTGCAGATCCGCGAACTGGAGCGCAATTGCGCCGAATTCGGCGTCGAGCTGTTCGGTCTGCGCAGCGCGCAGCGCGGCATCGTCCACATCATCGGACCGGAGCTCGGCCTCACGCAGCCGGGGCAGACGCTGGTGTGCGGCGACAGCCATACCAGCACCCACGGCGCGTTCGGCGCACTGGCCTTCGGCATCGGCACGACCGAAGTGGGCTATGTGCTGGCGACACAGTGCATCCTGCAGCGCCGCCCGAAGAGCTTTGCGATCCAGGTGGAGGGCGCGCTAGGCGCCGGGGTGACGGCCAAGGACCTGATCCTGGCGATCATCGGCCAGATCGGGGTCTCGGGTGGTACGGGCCACGTGATCGAGTACCGAGGCCCGGTGATCCGGGCGCTCGGCATTGATGAGCGCATGACGGTGTGCAACATGTCGATCGAGGCCGGGGCGCGCGCGGGCATGATCGCGCCGGACGAGACCACATACTCCTATCTGGCGACCCGGCCTCGGGCGCCCAAGGGCGAGGCCTGGGAGCGTGCGCTCGCGCAATGGCGCGCGCTGCCAAGCGATCCGGGCGCCGCGTTCGACCGCAGTGTGACCCTCGACGGCTCCGCGATCGAGCCGATGGTGACCTATGGCACCAATCCCGGCATGGTGGTGGCGGTATCCGGCTCCGTCCCGGTCCGGCGCAACGATCCGGTGTTCGACAAGGCACTGGCGTATATGGGGCTGACGGCCGGCGAGCCGATCGGCAACCAGCCGGTCAACGTCGTATTCATCGGCAGCTGCACCAACGGTCGAATCTCCGATCTGCGCAGCGCCGCAAAGGTATTGCAGGGTCGCAAGATCGCCAAGGGCGTACGCGCGCTCGTGGTTCCTGGCTCGCAACAGGTCAAGCGGGCGGCAGAGGCCGAGGGCCTGGACCGCATCTTCATCGACGCGGGTGCCGAGTGGCGCGAATCGGGCTGCTCGATGTGCCTCGGCATGAACGGCGACCTCGTCGGCAAGGGCGAGTATTCCGTCAGTACCAGCAACCGCAATTTCGAGGGTCGCCAGGGCGCCGGCGCCCGCACCCTGCTGGCGAGCCCGCTGACCGCGGCGGCCAGCGCTGTGCGCGGTCGCGTGACCGACCCGCGTGAATTCCTCAACGCCTGACGCCTGCTACATCATGGAACCCATCCGACGCTTTCGATCGCGTACGGCAGTGCTGCCCTACACCAACATCGATACCGACCAGATCATCCCGGCCCGTTTCCTGCGCACGACGACGCGCGCCGGACTCGGCCAGAACCTGTTCGCGGACTGGCGCTATCGCGCCGACGGCTCACCAGCCGCCGACTTCCCTCTGAACCAGCCGCAGGCAGCCGGCTGCGGGATCCTGGTGACCGACCGCAACTTCGGCTGCGGCTCCTCACGCGAGCACGCACCCTGGGCGCTGCTGGACTATGGATTCCGGGCCGTGATCAGCACCGAAATCGCCGACATCTTCCGCAGCAACGCGCTCAAGAACGGCCTGCTGCCGGTGGTCGTGGATGAGCCGACCGCCGCCTGGCTGCTGGCAAACCCTGGCGCGGAGGTCGAGATCGATCTCGAGTCCACCACCGTGCGGCTGCCCGGCGGGCTCGAGGCGCGTTTTCCGATCGAGGCGTTTGCACGCTACTGCCTGCTCAATGGCGTGGACGAGCTGGGGTTCCTGCTCTCGAAGGAATCCGAGATCAGCGCCTATGAGCGCCGGGTGGCGTCATGAAGGCCGCCATTGCCGTGCTGCCGGGCGATGGCATCGGCCCGGAAGTCACGGCCGAGGCCGTGCAGGTGCTGCGCGCGATCGCACGCCGCTTCGGACATGAGCTGGAACTCCATGAGGCGGCCTTCGGCGGCATCGCAATCGATCAATACGGGGATGCGCTGCCGGCCGCGACGCTCGAAGCCTGCCTGCGCGCCGATGCGGTGCTGCTCGGAGCGATCGGCGGCCCGAAGTGGTCCGCGCCGGATGCGCCGGTCCGGCCGGAAGCCGGACTGCTGCGCCTGCGCAGGGAACTCGGCGTGTACGCGAACCTCCGACCCGTGTCGGTCCACCCGGCACTGCGCGGCACGTCGAGCCTCAAGCCGGAGATCATCGACGGCGTCGACCTGGTGTTCGTGCGCGAGCTCACCGGCGGCATCTACTTCGGTGCCAAGACCCGCGATGCGGACCATGCGAGCGATCTGTGCAGCTACAGCGCCCTCGAGATCGAGCGTATCGTGCGGGTGGCGGCGCGGATCGCGCGCACGAGGCGTCGGCGGCTGCTCTCGATCGACAAATCCAACGTGCTGGAAACCTCCCGCCTGTGGCGCGAGGTGTGCGAGCGAGTCGTGCGCGCGGAGTTTCCCGATATCCAGCTCGAACACATGCTGGTGGACTCGGCCGCCATGCATCTGATCCGCCGCCCGCGCGATATCGACGTCGCCGTCACCGAGAACATGTTCGGCGACATCCTGACGGACGAAGCCTCGATGCTGTGCGGCTCGCTGGGACTGCTGCCCTCCGCCTCCCTGGGAGATGGCGCACGCGGACTGTTTGAACCGATTCACGGCTCGGCACCCGACATCGCAGGCAAGGACATCGCGAACCCGTACGGCGCGATCCTGAGCGCTGCGCTGCTGCTGCGCCATTCGCTGAAGCTCGAGCCGGAGGCGCGGGCGGTGGAGCAGGCGGTGCACCGGGCGATCGCCGACGGCGTGCGAACTCCGGATATCGTAGGCCTGGGACACCGCGCCGCCAGCACCGCGGAAGCTGGTGCGGCCGTGGTCGCGGCGCTCGCCTAGATCCATCGGCCCGAAAGATCTCATCAGCGCAGGACGACACCGATGAAACAGCTACTCGTTGGCCTCGCCCTGCTCGCCACTGGGGTCATGGCTCCTTGCGTCGCCACCCGCGCGGCGGCTCCGACTGCGATGCCGGTGTATCACGTCACGCACACGGTGAGTCTCGGGGCGCCGGATCGCTGGGACTACCTGAGCTTCGATCCCGCTACGCAGCGACTGTTCATCGCCCACGGGGATCGCGTGACGGTGCTGGATGCGCGCGATGGCAGCGTGCTCGGCCAGGTCGAGGGCTTTGCCGGCGGTACGCACGGCATCGGCATCGTGAACGCGCTCGGGCGCGGCTATACCGATGACGGACGAGCCGGGACCGCCGGATCGTTCGACCTCCGGACCTTCAAGCTCCTCCACACGATCAAGGCCGACGACGATGCCGACGCGGTCGTGTTCGACCCGCCGAGCGGCCACATCTTCGTCGTCAACGGCGATCCAGGAACGCTGACGGTCATCGATCCGAAGACGGACGCCGCGATTGCGACCGTCAGCGCCGGCAGCAAGCTCGAGTTCGCGGTGTCGGGCCTCAATGGCAAGCTCTATGTCAATGCTCCCGGCAAGGGCGAGATCGTGCGCATCGACACGCACTCCAATCAGGCTGACGCCCACTGGGCAGTACCTTCGTGCAAGAACTCCGCCGGCCTTGCAATCGATACCGACACGCACCGGCTGTTCTCCAGTTGCCGCAATGGCGTGCTCGTGGTCGTCAACGCGGACGACGGCACTACGGTGGCGTCGCTGCCGATCGGTCGTGGCACCGACGCCGCCGCCTTCGATCCGAAGCGCCGGCTGGTCTTCAGCTCCAACGGGACGGACGGAAACATCAGCGTGATCGCGGAACTGGACGCCAATACGTTCCGCTCGCTCGGTACGATTCCGACGGCCGTCACGGCGCGCACGATGACCGTCGATCCGCAGAGCGGACGCCTGTATGTCGCTGCGGCTGACGTTGACGCGGCGGCGCAGACCCCAGCGGCGCCGGCCCCAGCAGCAGCCGCGACCCCGCCCCGGCCGCGCACGCCGCTGGTGCCGGGTTCGCTGAAGGTGCTGTACCTCGATCCAATGCCCTAGCGGCCTTGCCTTAAGGTCACTACGTGGCCCGACTGCAGCAGCCAGATCGTTGCGCTCATCGTGACCGCCGATGCGAGCGTCGCGACTACCAGCGCGGCGGCGCAGAATCCTGACAATGCATGTCGGCCGCCCAGGATCGGATACACGCTGAGCATCGGCGCGCTCGCGATCACGAGAGCCGCCACCCGGAGCATAGGGTCGGCGGGTGCGAACAGCAGCAGACCCGCAGCCACCGCAAGCGGATGCAGGAACAGCTTGCCGACACCGACGGCGTACACGTCCAGGGACATATCACGCCGCGGCAGGCCGACCAGGATCCCGCCAATCACGAACAGCGCCACCGGCGCCGAGGAACCGGCCAGCATGTCGATCGCGCGTACGAATGGCGGTCGCACGACGATGTGCAGCGCCGAGCACAGCAGTCCGGCCCCGATCGCCAGTACCATCGGATTGTGCCGCAGACCCGCGAAGGCGCGACCGAAGGCGCGGGCGAACGGCTCGTGGCTGGCGCTACCCGCATCGGCGAGCGCGAGGCACAGCGGCAGGATCAGGACGTTCTCGACCGTCGCGCACAGCGCCAATGCCGTGCCGGCGACCGGTCCGACGACCTGCAACGCTATCGGATAGCCGATGAACGCGCTGTTCGAACACGAGGTGCCCATTGCCATGATTGCCGCCCGCTCCAGGGATTCGCGGCGCAGGTAACGCGCCCACAGCAGCGTGGCGGCGAGCACCGTCAGTGATCCCCCCGCATAGGCCAGCAGGTAGCGCAGGTCGATGACGTCGGAAAGCGCACGCTGAGTCAGCGAGCGGAACAGCTGCGCCGGCAGCGCGACGCGGATCACGTAGCCACCCAGCGCCGGAAGCCATGCGGCCGGAATCAGCTCGGCCTTTACCAGGACGAACCCGAGCGCGACCAGCAGGAAAATCGGCGCGGTGATGAACAGTATGCCGGTCAAACGCTTGCTCGACGATCAGCTGGGGATGGTCGGACAAGCGTATAGGAACCACGCGGCCGAGCGCCTACAATCGACAGTAATCAAGGATACCGGGGGAATCCGATGAAGCAGATGATCATCCTGGCCAGCGTGCTTGCCGTATCCAGTCTTGCTGCGAGCGCCCAAGCGCCCGCCCCGACCGCCCCGACACCGCCCGCGCGCCAGCCCCCGCCCGCCGACGAGTTGCCCCTGGCCGTCGCGTTGCAGTGGGCGCAGGCGACTATCGCGGCGTGCAAGGCCAACGGTTACGGCGTCACGGCCACCTACATGAACTCCGCGTCCGACCTCAAACTCGTCCTGCGCTCGGACGGGACCCCAGCCGGCACCGTCGAGGTCGGTCGGCGCAAGGCCTATACCGTGATCAAGACCGGAATGAGTTCGGGCGACTACGCCGCATCGGTCGGCTTTCCGGCCGGGACGCCGCTTCCACCGTCGGCACCGGGACAGCCCCGCGGGCTACCGCCGGGCCCGAATCCTGATCCGAACATGATCGTCCTGGCAGGCGGGCTGCCAGTGAAGGTCAACGGCAAGATCATCGGCGCCGTGAGCGCCTCGGGCGCACCTGGCGGCGACAAGGATGCGGCCTGCGTGCAGGCAGGCCTCAACGCGATCGCGGACCAGCTGAAATAGGGAGCAGAGCGTCGGCCGCCGGTGGCATTCCCGGACGCAAGGCTGCGGCCGGCCGCCGTCAGATACTGACCCCCCATCGGCGCCGTAGGGCGCGCCGCAGCAGGAACACACCGAAGACAGGGGTGTGGGGCAGGCTATCCCGAAGCCGACGTTCGCAGCACTTGTAGTGTTTCCCGGTAGTCAGCACGTCGTCGAACAGGTGTATCGCCTGCCTCACGGGCGCCTGTCCCAGACTGCTCAGATCGAGACGCAGATTGTCGGTCAGGGCATCTGCCGTGAGCCTCGTGCGTCCGAGGTGGTCGGCAGGAGTGCTTCGTGCCTGGAATAGCAGCGGTCGCACGTCGACGTCGTAGTCACGGAACGCGATCCGGAGGGTCTGCACCAGACGATTGTCGAAGTCCGGGTCAGGGCGCGCCTTCGACGGTGGGACGGGAACCCAGGTCACCTGCTGTGCAGCAGACCGACTCACCGCCGCACGCAGCATCCCCGCCATGAAACCGATGGCCCGCCGTTTGCGGCGCGCCAGGTGCGCACGCGCCAACGCAGCCGACGGAGCGCACTTGAAATCCCTCAGGATGTGCAGCCGCTCGCAAAGTCGCGGGCCGAACCCGGAATTGAACTCGAGCACGAAGGAGCACCGGTCCGAGCTCGAAAGAAATGCATGATCCGCCAGGCGAACGAGATCGACCGGCGTCAGGCTCACAGCGCCGCCGGCAGGTGCGTGT
Organism: uncultured Steroidobacteraceae bacterium; assembly: GCA_964528845.1. Classification (GTDB taxonomy): domain Bacteria; phylum Pseudomonadota; class Gammaproteobacteria; order Steroidobacterales; family Steroidobacteraceae; genus FEN-1191. The sequence continues at coordinate 40,293 of CAZGVE010000004.1, forward strand.
GGAACACGCAAACCGATCACAGTGAATAGTCCCGGTCGCGTGTGTGACCATGCCGCGCGTCCTGCGATTCGCTGCCTTCCAGCGCGGAGTGGCGATTCACTGCGCTGCTGTGCGGGTCGATCTGCGGCGGGTCAAGTCCAGCTTGCGCACTGCGTCGAATCTCCAGCCAGGCCTCCCTGGCGCGGCGCCTCCCCTCCTCCAGTCCCATCCTGAGCGATGACGAATCCGTCGGCGCGATAAGAGCACCAGTTTCGCGCCCGCCGTCGAGGACGCGCTCTTTCCGCGCGAAAACCCGCGCCAGATACTGCTCCCGTATGCGCTCGGCAACTTCGCTACGGAGTCCGCGCCGCTCCCTCTGCACTGCGGCATAGGGAATATTTGGCTTCGGCTCGCGATCGATACCCTGGGCAGCCAGGCTTCTGTGATCGATCCGCAAGTCGAGCCCTGCGGCCCGGAAGGCCTCATTGGTCAAGGTCGCCCACCGCTGCCGGACGGCAACCAGTTCGGCACGCGCGGACGGCAATCCGTGCTGATGGCGCCTGGTATCATTCCATTCCGGTTGCGACTTGGGACCGAATCCCGTCGTTGTGAGTTCGCGGGTCGTCGCCAGCAGGTGGGCGTGAAAATTTCGCGGATCCCCCGCGGGCCGCGGATCGTGCATCGTCAGATCCACGACGACCTCGTAGCGGTCCGCCAGCTCGCGCGCAAAGGTCCGGGCGAGCGTCTGGCGCTGGCTTGCGGACAGCTCCGCCGGCAGCGCGACCTGGTATTCTCGCGCTACGCGCGCATTGCGCTGCTTCTCGGCTGCCTCGGCTGCGTTCCATAGTGACGCGCGATCTGTGGTCCACGCAGGAGCGGACCCTGCCAGCCCCGACGGCACGAGAATTTCGGCGTGACTCACATCGCTTCGATGCCGGTAGTCGTGCAATTGCCCGGTACGCTCGTCGCGCAACCGCTCACCGGAACGATACGCCGCGGCTCCAGGTGCACCTCTGCCCGAAGCGCGGGATACGGATTTCATGTGCAGGTGAAAGAACGCCATGCCGGCCTACCGTGGAACCCGCACTCGCTTCCAAACCGGCGAAGACGCGAGCTTCACGTACCCGCGCAGATCCGGCAGCTGCTCGAGTTCCGAAGGCAGCACGGCGTATTCCGTGGCAATCTGCTCCGAGTGCTGCATGGAGCGTCGCCCGCTTCCAGGCGACCATGACGTTCCGTGGTCCAGTCCGCGTGTCCGGTAGACCCGCCGTATCTCGCGTTCTCCGATAAGCCTGGAAGCAAATTGGGACGTACCACCGTTCTCGCTGCCGGAACATCGAAGAACCAGTGTATTGCCGCAGTTTTCGACGATAGTCTCTGCGTCACCTGCCCCATAGGTACTGGACACCTGTGCAATCGACTGGAAACCCAGAACGCAGCGCCCGCCGAACTTCCGTAGTCGCGCCAGCGCATCCTTCAATCCGTCGATCGCGCCAAGTGCATCGAGCTCGTCGACGACGAACCACAATCGCTGGTCACGGCCGGCCGGCTGGCTCATGGCTTCAACTATGGCCAGGCGCAGCCACGCGGCGATAATCGAGCGTAGCGCTGGAATCTGGCCCGCCTGATATGGGATGAACAGCACGCCGCGTCCGCTACGTACCCACTCCCTGACGGAGAACGATGCCGCGCTCTGGGCCTGAATGTACGGCAACGCGGATATCGCGGAAGTCATCACAGAGCGGATAGAGCTGAACATTCGTGCATTTTCCGGTTCAAGAAAAGGTTGCGCAGGAGTTCCGGCCACCATCCCCCGCAGCTCATCGCTGGTGGCCATGGTGAGCAGGCGCCAGAGCTCCTCAACCGTGTCGGTCCCCGCTTGCGCGCACCGGCGCAGCACCGCGGCAAGCAGCGTACGTGCGTAACCGCGCCACTCCACCGTGGCCGGATCCTCGCACTCCGGGACGAGGGCATTCGCCAGCTGCTCGATGTCGAATACGTCCCGAATCTCAGCGAATGGATCCCAGCGCCGCGATCCGCTCGCGAACGGATTGAGGACGATGTCTCCCCGTTCTCGCTGGAAGCATCGCGCGAGATAGCCGCCCTCGGGATCACTGACGACTGCGCGATCGCCGCGCCGCAGTGCGGCGTCCAGAAGTTGCCCGATGGCTGTAGATTTCCCGGTACCTGTGGTCCCTATCAGCTTGACGTGCTTGGTCTCATCAAGTGAGGCAAGCGGAACACCTGCCAGCGTCAATCGGGGCGGAGCACACACGCTCCAGAATCGCGCGAACCTGCTCCACGGAAAATGCCCGCGAACGATCGTGCCGCGCCGGTGGTAATCCCGCGGACCTGAACTCAGCCATAACTTCACGCACACGGGAAGCATCAGTGCCGCCAAGAGCGGCCAATGCGTCAGCCAGGCGTGTACGTCGATGCTCGGACTCATCGGGATGGACCGCTCAGATCGTAGCCCTCGCGGCGCATGCCCTGGCGCAAGCCGCGGGGCGATGCTTCGGCGCTCGAACTGCGCGCGGCGTCCGGGGCTATGGCCACCCGCAGCCAATACCCCCTCGTGGCGCATTTCAGATAGCCAGCCAGATCGGGTAACTGCTCGATCTCGGAATCCATCACCGCGGGCTCGGTCCGCAGCTGCTCGCTGCTCGTGACCGACGCCAGAAGGACTCCCGGGCGTCGGGTCCTGGATTCGCTGACCCGAACCACTTCCCGCTGTCCGATCAAGGTTGACGCAAATCTGGCCGTCCCACCCCCTTCGCTGGCGGAACAACGCAGTATCAGCGTGTTGCCGCAATTCTCAACGATAGTGTGCGCATCGCTGGCCCCATAAGTGCCAGCGACCTGGGCAATCGACTGGAAGCCCAGGACACACCTGCCACCGAACTTTCGCAGGCGCGCTGAAGCGTCCTTCAAGCCATCGATCGGTCCCAGCGCGTCGAGTTCGTCGACGACGAACCAGAGGCGCTGATCGCCCTCCGGGCGATCCATTGCTTCGAATATCGCAATCCGCATCCATGCAGAGATCATGGAGCGCAGCGCGGCAATCTGGCTGGCACTGTAGGGAATGAAGAGCACACCGCCCCTTTGCTCCGGCGCGCCTCTGACCCACTGACGGATCGAGAAGGCCGGCCCGCGCTGTTCTGATACGTGCTCCAGCGCGCTGACGGCGGAGCTCGTCACGGAGCGGATAGAGTCGAACATTCTTGCGTTCTGCTCTTCCATGAATGGTTGCGCGGGGGTATTACCCGTCAGCGCGCGCAGCTCCCTGGTGTCTGCGATCACCAGCAGGCGGTAGAGCTCCGCGACGTCGCGAACGCCGCCTGCATGTGCCTGTCTGGCCACTGCTGTAAAGAAAGTTCGCGCGTATGCGCGCCAGCTTCGATCGCTGCCCTCATGATCCGGCAACAGGGAACGGGCGATCTGCTCGACATCGTATGGGCGCTCGATCTCGCTGAAGAGATCCCAGCTGACCGCCCGCTCGTCGAAGGGATTCAGGATCACGTCGCCGCGACCGGGGTCGTAGAAGCGTCGCAGGTAGCCTCCATCGGGGTCGGCGATTACCGCCCTGTCACCCCGCCTCAGCGCGCCCTGGAGCAGTTCCGCTATGGCGGTGCTTTTCCCGGTTCCCGTGGTACCGATGATCTTGAAGTGCTTGCTCTCATCGGCGCTGGAAAGGCTCACCCCTGCCAGTCGGACCGAGTCGGCAGAACGGGCTAAGTCAGCAGGCCCCGGATCGTCGCGCGCGAATCGAGAGCGGTCCGAACGCGTATTGTCCAACAGCACCGCACCGCGCTGGTAGCCGTGATCGGTCGGCACGGGATGCGCGATCAATCGACCGGTGGCATATCCCGCCGTCGCGCTGACACCAATGCCTGCGGCCAATTGCAGCATCCCGCCTGCCGCGAATCCCAATGAGTGCAGAATCGGGGCCGAGAGCGTCAACGCGGTCCCTACGGCCACGGTTACCGGCGCAGCAACGAGGGGTGATGCCAGCACCCGCGAGATCGCGGTGCGTCCCCGGATCATTCCGACAAGCATGGGGCCCTGCACCGCGCCATATGCCACCGTCAGACCCGACCATCCATGGCTGAGGGCACCGAGGGAAGTTGCGATGGCCGCCATGAATCAGTTTCCCGGGTGCTCCAGCCCATATTGCTTCCGCTCCGGCTCGTACCATATCTCCGTAATGAAGCGCTCCCCGCCCCGGCAGGCAAACTGGATCACCACGTCGATCAGGAGATAGAGGAGATTGCGGATATCCCTGCGGTCCAGCTCTCTTCCCGCCGGGCTTTGCTTGGCAAGCAGTACCAGCTGCTCGAACGCCAGTTCGGCGCTGGCCGCATGCACGCTGGTGATCGATCCAGGATGTCCGGAGTTCACGTTCCTCAGATACTCAAACGCCTCCTCGGCGCGAAGTTCTGCCAGCAATATCCGGTCGGGCTTCATTCGCAGACATGACTCCAGCAGCTGCCTCGCGGTTACGCGTGCCAGTCCCTGGTCATCCTTCGAATAGAACAGCCGTACGTGATTGGGATGGTTGTCGAGGACCAGTTCTTTCGCATCCTCTATCGTGATCAGTCGCTCTTGTGGGGGAATTTCCCGGATCAACGCCTTCGTCCACGTGGTTTTCCCGGAACCGGTGGGACCCGATACGAGAATGTTCTTCCTGCTGGTCACCGCCAGGCGCATGAATGCTTCGTACTCGCGGGCCACCAGGTGACGTTCGAGTTCCGCGGATGATTCCGCTGATCCGTCCCCGGAACGGCGCGTACAGCGGAAGACGCCCCGGCCACTCAGCTCCGCAAGAGACCAGACTCGGCGGGACGGTCGACGTATGGTGATGGCAACGGTGCCCTCGCTGGTCGCCGGCGGCAGCACAATCTGCACGCGCTCGCCGCCCGGCAAGGCCGCGGACAGCAATGGCGCTGAGGCATCCACGCGCTGTCGGGTGAAATTTGCAGCGAGTTTCGCGAATCGCAGGCACCAGTCATAGGTGGCAGCAGCAACTGCCTCGCGGCGCCACCCCTCCCGGCATTCCAGATATACCTCGCCGGGCCGATTGATGCACAGCTCGGTGATCGCCTCGTCATCGAGAAACGGCCGCAACGGTCGAAGGCTCAGGTGCAATGCGGACGAGTGGGACAGAGTGGCGCTGGAAGGTTCCGTGGCCAGCAACTGCTCCATATCCGGTTCACGGCTGGCGCGCATCGGCGGCGAGGTGAAGCCGGTAGACGCTGCTGAAATCCACATCCCGGGCGACGAAGATCTGTATCCGATCGCCGTTCTGCTTGATGATGGTCGGAGGAATCCCAAGCGTGCTCTTGAGTGTCTCCGTCGTTACGTCCGTTACCCCGGATGGATTGATGATTGTCGTGGCGCCGGTCCGCGCTCCAGACTGCACTGCGGCCTGTATCGCGCCGTCGATCGTCGAAATCAGGATTGCGGCCCCAAACCGATCCCAAAAGTGCCGGTCTACTGCTCCGGGTAGTCCGGCTCGTCCCAATTCGTCGGTACCGGGAGAATCCAGCGGAACGAGCACTCCGGTCGGCGTGCGGGCCTGGGTCCAGATCACGAAGATTCTGGCGCTGCCTTGCTGCACCTGGCCCCGAGTCTCGCCCACCAGTTTTGTTCCACGCTCCATCAGCACGACTTTGCCGTCCACGCCAAACGTGTCCGTAGAGGTGACACAGGTGGTCATGCCAGGAAGGGTCGAATCGATAGCCGTCTCCAATGTGCAATCGATAAAGGCACCCTTCGGAAGTATCCATCGCGGGGTGGGCTGCACAGTAGCGTGGAGCATGGCCGCGGGCTCGGAATGCAGCGACGCCGCCAGCCCCGGATCGGGAGGGGACGGGGCTGATACCACGGACCCAGCAGCGCCCACCGATGAGATAGCGGCGCCTGGATCCGCAGCCGCCCCCGGATCCGCGGCCGCCCGCGCTTCCGAGCTGGCGAATACCGGACCTGACAGACGCCGATCGCCCGCGGAGGGTCGCACAGCAATGCGCCTGGGCCGGATCAGGTAATCATTGGTGTCCGAGGAAATGGTGGTCGGCGACGCCGTGGCCTGCGGCACTGTCGTCGGCAGGTCGCTGGACGCGGACCCGCTTACCGCCACCGCCGGCACGGGATCCGCGAGGCTGGCGCCCGTCGGCGCCGCCTCATTGCCCACTGGCGCGCCTGAGCGCGCCGCCGGCGGCACGGGCCCGAGTGGCGGCAGCACCATGTCGCTCTGCAGCTGCCTTTCGGCTGCCGCCCGAGCCAGCTCACGAGTGCGTCGCGGGCGCAGCGCGGCATGGGTGTAGTACCAGCCCAGCAGAGCTGAACCCAATAGCAGCATGAACCCGAATGCCAGCGTATTGCTGGTCCGGGAATGGACCGACGGTATGCGGCTCACCCAGGTTGCTCCGCGGTCGCCTGGAACCTGCGGCTCCGGAGGCTCGGAACCCGAACCTGCACGAGGCTTCCATCCCCACCTCACGGGCCGCCCCCCAGCGTACTGCGCTCCACGGTCGGTGCCACCGTGCCGGATGTGGCGGGCCGCCTGCCCTTCATGTACCCCTTATTGACAATGCAGCCGACGAGCGTGCCACGCCGCACAACGAACTGACGGGCGACTCGATGCACCACTACGTCGCCGTGTTCGATATTGAAGTTGAGCAAAGACTCGCCACCGTCCTCACCCAGCACGAACAGCGCCGGAAGTTCACCACGGGAATCGAACCGCAGCCGCGTGTGCAGGCCGTCGTCCTCTGCTTCCAATGGCTTTAGCGCAGGCGGGCCGCAGTACCAGTAATCGCGGTTGGCGGGAGCGAAACCGGAGTCGCGCGAGAGCTGGCGCTCCATGTCAGAAACTGTGTCCGGCCCAGCGGCGCCCCGCGGGGTTGGATAGCGGAATCGCAACGCGTACACGACTTCCGTGGGAGCCGCCTCCGGACCCCCAGTCGCAATCGCGTAATCGAGGCGGTACGCGCGCCGGCTCGTCAATACAGTGATGTTGGTATGGACAGCAGTGGTCCTGGGCTTGATGAAGAGATGATTGCCCTGCGCCGCAAAAGCAATGCCCTGCACGTCTCCCGCGCCCAGCCCCTGGAACGTCTCGCCGGGCTCAAACTCCAGATCGATCTGGTACCCCACAAATCCGCGCAGGCTGTACACGAGCTCCGCACTGTAATCGACGGTGCGAATCCGCAGGTCCCCGAGCCCCTGTGTCTCCTGAGCATGCCCGAGGCACGGCCAGCACGACACCGACACCGCCAGTACCACACCGAGGAATGACGCAAAGCAGCTCACGGCGTTCTACCCTGCTCAGTCCCCGCCCGCATCACCGGCTCTGGCGGAGTTTCCGGTTCAGATTCCACATCCATGATCCGGAAGCCCAGAGGATTCCACCGACGTACCGCCGGATCCGCAGGTGGGCGCGAATACCCATAGTGGATCGTCGCGATCCACCGTGCCGCACGCTCCTCCGCTCCCGAACTCGCCCGCTCCAGGGTGCTGTAGCGCACCTGCGCGAGGTCCTCGACCCCGGAAGAGCGCCGGAAGAGGCTCACCGATTCAATTTGAACGCGTACCTCACTCCCATCGCGATGCAGGTTCAATGGCGACTTCGGATTCTCCGGCTTCCATTGTGCATACCAGACCTGATTTCGCTGCGCGGTATGAAACGCACCGCATTCCTGGTAGTCGCTTTCGGCGGTGGACAAATTGAAGCGTTCACAGGTATTGATATAGTGAGTCAGAAAGTATCGGGTGACAGATTCGTCAAGGGGCGCGATGCCGTCGTATAGCGGCACTGAGTCGACTACGCCGGTTGTTGTGTCAACCCGGATCAGATATGGCTCGACACGCTTCAGCGGCACAAGTACCAGCAGCGCACAGGCGCCGGCGAGTGCGCAGATCCAACCGGCCGCGGCGACCCTCCAGGCGGTGCGTGCGCTCAGGCTGTGCTGCGCGAGCCGGTCGGAATCCCAGCTCGCGGCCTCGGAGAAGTACGACTCCGCCTCGTCAGCCGCGCCTTGCAGACTCATGGGGCCGCGCCCCGCATATGAGAGCCGTACGCTGCGTTGGTAGTCGAGTCAGGACTGACATTGATTCGCTGCAGCACGCCTTCACACCGAAGTGCGGTCCGGCTGCACCCGACCAGGAGCAGCACCATTCCGGCCCACCAAGTCCACCGCATCATGATTCCCTCCATTGCATCCGTTGAGCTACGCGTCCGGCAGCGATCTTGCGGTCACCCTCGAAGTGAGCTGTCCGGCTCGCACGATGGCTTGGGCACCACCGAATGCGACACTCCGGGCCACGTAGCCGCGCCCCGCGTTCGCGACTCGGCTCACGACTCCGAAGCTGGTCAATCCGATACCGCCGGCGAGACCGCCGGCGATCGGCATGATCTGACGCATGAGCAGAAACACGAGGCCCGACATCAGCACCATGTCAAGCGCATCAACGGTCAGAATTGCTGTGCCACGCGCTGCCGTCTGCGCAGCGTAGGACTGCACGATGTTCAGCAGCAGCGACGCCACCAGTACGGTAAGTATTGTGATCAGGGCATATGTCGCGAGTTGCGCTATCCACGCATCGAAGAATCGCCTGGTGGATTCGAACAGCAGCATCGTCACAAATAGCGGCCCAATCGCCAGCAGCACGGCGCAGGCGATGCTCGATAGGGCGATCAGGAACATCGCATACACGCATAGCATTCCGACCAGTAGCCACACCGCGGCCCCGGCAAGGTAGAACCCACCGTCGCCGTTCAACAGGCTGCCCTTGCTCCACAGCTGCCCGGCAACCTCGCCCCCCTGTTGCCATATGGCATCGATCGACGCGACCGGGTCGGCTGCACCGACAACCTTTGCCGCAAGCTCGGCGGGCGCCTGGTAGAACGTGTCCACCAGCAGCGAGTTATAGAGCCAGAGCCGGGTGGCGACTCCCAACACCAGTGTCAGGACGACGATGCGGCGAAGGCCGGTCATGAACGGCTCCTCGACGCGCCCGGTCAGCTGAAGGTAACCCCATGTCATCACGTACACGGTCGCCAACGTGACTATTGCCGGCTCGAGGGCCGACGCTATTCTCGCCGTGTTGTCTCCGATGTAGCCCGATAACTGCTGGTTCAGCCAGGTCCAGAAGGATGCGAAGAATCCCATGACTAGCCACCAGCGCCCGACACCTGGAACGGCGATGGCTCGAAGCGCGTCGTGAATGTGCCATGCCCGGCGCTCGTGCGCTCCAGTGCCTGCTGCCGCACGGCCCACTGCTGGGCCAGCGCGAGCTGACACAGCATCTGGAGCTTGGTCTGTTCGTTCTGAAGCATGACCTGCTCCGCCGCTATTCGCGCCTGCAGATCGAGTACGGCCTTTGCATCCTGAGCACCAGGGATCGCGTCTATCAATTGCTGCAGGGTTGAGAAGCGACCGCTTGCGTTCGACAGCGCCGCCTGCGACACGGACTGCAGTAGCGCAACCGTTTCGCGCGCAGTAGTCAGCTGCGCGCGCACGTCAGAAGCCAGCACGGATACCTGGGATGCCGGAAGTATCGCGTTGGCGTCGACATTGCGCCGCACAGCGGAAGCCAGCCCCTGGAATGTTCCAGAGGCACCCTGCAGGACGCCGGCGATGTCCTGCGAGCCGGTCGGCAGGTAGTTGCGTACGGTACCGGCGAGTAAGGCCTCCATGCCGCGCGGCCCGGTCAGCGATTGGTATTGCGCACGCGCCTGCTCCAGTTGCGCCTGCGCGGCCTCGAGCTGCGATGCCATCGTGGTGACCTGATGCAGCAACTGAGTGACCGATGCCACGTCGATGACCGCGAACTGGGCCTGCGCTTGCGGTGCAGCAATCAGGACCCCGATCAGCAGAACGGCGGTGGAACGCATGCCTCGTGATGTCATAGCCGGTCTCCTCAGTGATGTACTAATCGGGATCGTCGGATTGATGTTCCGGTCCGCGCATGAACGCATCGATCCAGCACCCGGGATCCGCCCCGCGGTCGCGAATGAGCTGGTGCATCCGCGCCACCTCGCTGGTGCGGCCGGATATGACGCTCAGCTCCGCATCAAATCCCCTGAGATCGAGCTGGCATACCACGCTCGTCAGTCCCTGCTTCAGCAGAAATGTCCGCGATCCAGGCTCCATCTCCTTCACCAACCGGTATTCACGTTCAGTTAGTCCGAATCCGCTCGTGTACTCCTCGAGAATTGCCTCCGGATTGGGGAAGAACAGTTTCGTAGGCGTCTGCTCCACAATTGTTCGGCTTATCGGGCTCTCCAGCACATCACTGGCGCTCTGCGTGGCGAGGCACATGACTCCATTGTGCTTGCGCCAGGTCTTGGGCCCGTCCTTGGCGAAACTCTCGAATGCAGGGTCGGCAAGCAAGCGCCAGAACTCGTCCATCCAGCAGACCAGCCTGCGTCCGTCGAGCAGTTGCCTCACCAGGTGAAACAGATAAAGTGTCACGGGAGCGCGCAATCGGACATGGGCGAGAAAATCGGTGACGTCGATCCCAATGATCGGCTGCGCTTCGAGCCGCGGCAGGACCAGATCGTCTGGATTGTCGAATACCCACGCATAGTCTCCTCTCGATGACTCGCACCACGGAGACAATCGCGCGTGGATGCCCTCGGGATCCGTCGGGTCGAGAAATTCAATGAGTCGCGACAGCCGGCGTTCCGGCGCGTCCAATGCCATCGTGCCCGCCAGCGCCTGATCCAGATCTTCCTGCTGGCGCACGCCGAGGCTCCCTGCACCACCCGGCTGCACCAGGCAACGTAGCCAGGTCTTGAGGAATTCGGTGTTGCCGCTGTTTGCCGGAAGCTGCAGGGGGTTGAATCCCGTCGGCACACCACTCGTGAGCGGAACGTACTCGCCACCAAGAGCCCGAACCAGGATCTCCAGACCGTGATCCTTGTCGACGATCACCTGGCTCACACCCTTGAGTGCCAGCATGGTCACCATGAATCCTATGAAGACAGTCTTGCCGGAACCGGTGGGTCCGCAAATGAAGGTATGACCCGTGTCCCTGCGGCTGCCGCCATCGGGGTCGCGAGGATCCGTGGCATGCAGCGAGAAATGGAACGGGGATCGGGCGCGCGTCATGAACATCGTGGCGGCCTGACCCCAATGGTTGCCATACTCGCGCCCGATGGGATAGTTATGGAATGCAGCTATCGCAGCGAAGTTGCGGGAAGTGATCACCGCCTTGCGCGGGCGCATCGGGAAATGTCCCGGCAATTGCGCCCAGAACGCCGACTCCAGCGCAAGGTCCTCCCGCGCCACCACCATTCCGGTGTCACTCAGCAGGCTGCGCGCGACGGCAATGGCGTCATTGAGCTCAGCGATGCGGCTGCCATGGTCGTCCGGCAGCATCCCATTGGGCTCTATCATTACCTGCAGCGAGAAGTGATGCTCCCCCATCGCGAACTCATTGCTGCTGAGCGCATCCAGGGCGTCCCCCAGGGCCGCGCACTGCGATACCGCCAGGTCCCCCGCATTCGCCATTCGGTTCATCTGCCGCTGGAGCAGACCCTGCCCTGCTGAGCGGGACAGGAACGCAAAGGATTGCGTGAGCACGAAGCTGAAAGGCGCTCCCAGCAGCCTGTTGAACGATCCGACCGTAGTCGATGTCGGGTACTCCTTGATCCCGAGGATTGCCCCGGCTCTGGATTCGCTTGGAGTGCGATACTCAATGGCATCCTTTCCGAAGAACACTCGCGATGTCATCAATGCGTGCGTCAATGGACCTCGTGGCAAAGGCACCGCGCACGCCTCGCCATTGAGCAGCAGCGAGTAGAACTCCAGCAGAGCCGAACACCGGGTCGCACCGCGAAAGTATGTACCCAGTGTCGCCACCTCGTAGCGGGCTAGCGACGCGCGCACCATATGCGACAACTTGTCGCACGCCTCCATGGCACTGCGTGACTCCGCCGCCGCGGAGTTGGCCCGCGCGCGGCCCATGACGCGATCCAGCATCCCTAGAGCGACGCCAGGACTCGGTCGATAGACGACGCTCAGATAGAGCTCATTGACCATGAGCGCCTGAGCCGCAAGCCGAGCGCGATACTTGTCGTGCAGCCGTGCAGCGAAGCCGGTGCCGCCCGCGGCGGTTGCCTGCGTACGGTCGCGCCGGCGCAGCACATGCGTCCACAGGGCGACATTTGGACTTGCGATGTTGCGCCATAGGATATTCAACCGCTCGTGCCACCCATTGAGCTGCTCGTCATCCGCCGCTTCGAACCCGAGACCATGCAGACGAAAGACCTGGACGTAGTCGCACAGGGACGTGCGAACCACGTTCTCGCCCACCTGGGCAGAGAGCGGAATGCTTTCCGCGGCGATCATTTCACGCCTGAGCGCCGCAGTGCGCGAGTGCGCCCGCCTCATCACTGCGCCCAAATCAACAGCTCGCGCGACCCTCGCCCGCGCCGCCCGAGTGCATCCGCGCGCGATACTGCAAGCGGGCTATAGCTGCTGGCCCGCCAGTAGCCAAGATTTCCAACCAGGGCCGGCAGGCGCATCCGCCCCCAGAGCATGGCAAGGTCGAAGAAGCGCGGGTCCCTGGCGCAAAGCAGTGCGCAGATGCCATGTATCGGCAGGCACGAGAGCAGCGCCAGCAGATTTCTGGTAACAAGGAAGACCTCCATCGTAAATGTCATGTTGGCGAGGAGCGCCGAATAGGTCACACCCCAGCGCATCGGTGGTCGCGTGACTCCGACGAACAGCGGTTCCGCGCGCAATCCAGTGTTTCGCGTAGCCATCAGCGCTCATACTCCAAACATGGCGCGCACCCAGGTAACGATCTGCGGCGCCCCGAATGCGATCGCAATGCCCAGTATCGCGCCGAGACACCAGCCCCATGACATCCGGTTTGCCATCGCCATGGCGCCCAACGCCATGACGAGGATTACGGCGATCGGCGTAAGCCAGGCAAGGATGTTGGTCTGTAGAGCCGTCGCGCCAGTCAGGAAAGGCGATGCCTGCGCCAGCGCGAGCTGCGGTCCCAGCATCAGCAGACATCCAATCCGGACCGCAGCAATCACGCAGCCGCGACACCCGTGACGTGAGTTCATTTCAGGCCACCGACTCGATCGAGTTTTGCCCCTCACTCTCCCCTCGGCGCGAATCAAGCTCCTCCCGCTTGAGCTTGCCAGGCGCCCCGAACCGGAAGCCCTCGACGATGATCGAGTAGTCATACTGCTTCTCACCCTGCGGGTCGACCCAGTTGTTCGAGCGGATGCGCGCATCCACGATCAACTGATCGCCTTTCCTGGCATTCCTGGCGATGGCTTCGCCAATTGCCCCGAAGGCCACGAACCACAGACTGGTAACCACTTCCCGCGCGCCGCCTTCATCGTCCCGTCCTGCATAGTCGTTGCCAATGAGACAGAAGCGCGAGTAGACCGTCTGATCCTTGGCGATCAACTCCGGATTCTTGGCAAGATTGCCGATCGCAGTCATCGTGAAACTATTCATTCCCAGGCTCCTCATCCAGAAGTAGTTGGTGATCTCGACTCCGGCGAGAATTCTAGGCGGGCGCTCCCACCAACCGGGATCAGGATTCGGTGGCGTTATTGCAGAAATGCCACCGACACCTTGGTGTCACGCGCCGGCTCGACTGGCTGACAACGGTCTGGCGCCGCACGATTGCTGCCGCGCGTTCCGGCTTCAGTGTATTGTGTGTGTGTTCAGCAATCGCGGAGCTTCCATGGCCACCACGTCGCGCTCGGATGAAGACGGTACGATCGAGGAATGCATCGATGCGATCGACACGTTCATGGACGGACTCGAGCGCTATTCGGTGCCGGTGCTTGCCATTGCGCTGCGGGCACACCTGAGCGGTCTGCTGCGCGCGATGGTCGACGGCGAGGTCTGCACTCCCGACGACGTGCGCCAGTTCGTGCACGATCTGGAGCAGGAGGCGCTCGGTAGCGGGGATGTCTGAGGCATGATATCGCTGCTGCACGCCAGCGGCGCTGGCCTGCTGACGCTGCTGCATGTCGTGCTCGCGCTGGGAGTGAGCATTCATGTACTCCTGTACAAACGTGAGCCGGCAACGGCGATCGGCTGGGTCGGACTGGCCTGGCTCGCCCCGGTGCTGGGCAGCCTGCTGTACCTGCTGCTCGGCATCAATCGCGTGCGCCGGCGTGCCCGGACACTGCGTGCCGGCCGCGTTGCCCCCGGCGCCCGCCGGCTTGCCCAGGCACACTCGCGCACCGATTACCTGGCGGCGCTCGAGCTGACTGGCCAACGCATCACGCAGCGCTGCGTGGAACACCGCAACGCGATCGACATCCTGCTAAATGGCGATGAGGGCTACCCGGCGATGCTCGCCGCAATCGAAGCGGCACAGCGCAGTGTCGTGCTCGCGAGCTACATCTTTCGTGCAGATCATGCCGGAAATGACTTCATCGATGCGCTGGCACGCGCGCGTGCACGTGGCGTCGAGGTCCGGGTGCTGATCGACGGGTACGGTGGCGGCTATCTGCATGCTGCGGCGTATGAGAGGTTGCGCGCTGAGCGGGTGCCGGTCGCCCGCTTCCTGCACTCGCCGCTGCCGTGGCGAATGCCATTCCTGAACCTGCGCAACCACAGGAAGCTGCTGATCACGGATGGTACGCTGGGCTTCCTCGGTGGCCTGAACATCGGCGACGAGAACGTGACTGCGGCACGACCGCCAGTGCCGGTGTTCGACGCGCATTTCCGGATCCAGGGTCCCGTGGTCGCGCAGCTCGCCGAAGTATTTGCCGGCGATTGGCAGTTCGCGACCGGCGAGTCGCTGGCCGAAGGCATGTGGGCCGGGGCTGGCGCAGGAGCCTCCCGCGGCGATGCCGCAGCGCGCGTGGTGACGTCCGGGCCCGACGAGGATCTGCACAAGATCGAATATCTGATCATCGAGGCGATCGGCTGCGCGCGCTCACAGGTCAGGATCATGACGCCCTACTTCCTGCCCGATGAACGACTGATCACGGCGCTCACGCTCGCGGCCTTCCGCGGCGTCGCGGTCGAGATCGTGCTGCCGGAACACAGTAATCACCCGACCGTGGATTGGGCAGCGCAGGCCGCGCTCGAACCGTTGCTGGCAGCGGGCTGCTGCATCTGGGAGCGTCCGGCGCCGTTCCATCACTCCAAGCTGATGACGGTCGACGAGCGCTGGAGCCTGGTCGGCAGTTCGAACTGGGATACGCGCAGCTTCCGGCTGAATTTCGAGCTCGACGTCGAGGTCTATGACCCGGTCGTGGCGCGTGCGATCGGCGCGCTGATGCGTCCGCCCGAAGCCCGTCCGCTCGCCCTCGAGCGGCTGCAGCAGCGAGGGCTGGCGGTGCGCCTGCGCGATGGCGCAGCGCGGCTGATGCTGCCCTATCTGTAGGCCGCCGGCGCCAGGGAGCCGGAAAGAAATCGGGCAACCGTGCTCTCGAACGCGTCGGGCGCCTCGACGTTCGAGAGATGAGAGGCGTGCAGCAGGGCGAAGCTCGCCTGTGGAATCCCCGCGCACAGCACCTCGGAATGCGGCAGCGGCGTCGAGGGATCCTGATCCGCGCCGATGACCAGCGTCGGAGCCGCGATGCGCGGCAGATCGGGCCGCTGGTCCATGTCGCGAATAGCGGCGCAAGCCGCCGCATAGCTGGCCGGATCGACCCGCAGCAGCATCGCGCGCACCATCTCGACCTGCTCCGGAGCCGCGGCACGGAATTGCGGCGTGAACCAGCGCTCCAGTATCGCTGACACCAGCCCTGCGATGCCATCGCGGCGCAGGGTATCGATACGCGACTGCCACAGCGATGGCGGCGGCATGTGGGCGCTGGTGTTCGCCAGCACCAGTCGCGCCACCCGCTGTGGGTGCTGCACGGCCACCCGCATCGCGATCATCCCGCCCATGGAGATTCCGCACCAATGGGCGCTTGGCACCTGCGCGGCGTCGAGCACCGCCAGTGCATCCGCCGCCAGCAGGTCGATCGTGAATTCGGGCACCCCGGCGGGCGAGGAACTGCCATGACCGCGCACTTCGCAACGAATTACCCGGAAGTCCTGGCTCCACCGCTGCAGTTGCGGTTCCCACATCGTCATGTCCGCACCGAGCGCAGGCAGCAGCAGCAGCGGCGGCGCGCCGACGGGACCTTCGATGTCGTAGTGAATGGATACCCCAGCGGTGCTTGCGAGCGCCATCAAGGCGAGGCTCCTCTGTCGATGCGCATTACGCCGGCGCTGATGGCGCCGGCTGCTAGACTACCTGTTGCGACGGGCACGCTACCATGGGGCACCTACGATGAGCGCCACGATCAGTCCGCTGGCGGGAAAGCCGGCAACCAATATCACCCCACTGGACGTACCGGCGCTGCTGGCCGCATACACCAATGTGCGCCCCGACCCGTCGATCCCGGCCCAACGGGTTGCGTTCGGCACCTCCGGGCATCGTGGATGCTCGCTGGACGGAAGCTTCAACGAATGGCATGTGCTCGCGATCAGCCAGGCGGTGTGCGAATACCGGGCACAGGCGGCGATCACTGGGCCGCTGTTCTTAGGGATAGACACGCACGCGCTTTCGGGCATCGCGTTGCGCACCACCCTCGAAGTGCTCGCCGCGAACGGCGTGCAAGTCCTGCTGGCCGCCGGGGGTGAGTACACACCGACCCCGGCGCTGTCGCATGCGATCCTGTGCTGGAACCGCGGCCGCAGCTCCGGCCTGGCCGATGGAATCGTGCTGACCCCATCGCACAATCCTCCGGACAGCGGTGGCTACAAGTACAACCCTCCCAATGGTGGGCCGGCGGACACCGATGTCACAGGCACCATCCAGGCGCGGGCCAATGCGCTGCTGGAGGCGAAACTCGCTGGTGTGAGACGCATGCCCTATGAGCAGGCACGGCTTGCCCCAGGCACGCGGGAGCACGATTTCCTGGAAGCCTACGTCGCCGACCTCGCTAACGTGGTCGACCTGGAGCGCATCCGCAGCGCCGGCATCCACATGGGAGTGGACCCGCTCGGTGGCGCGGGGGTGCACTACTGGGGCCGGATTGCGGAACGCTACCGCCTCGACCTGACCGTCATCAGCGAGCAGGTCGACCCGACATTCCAGTTCATGAGCCTGGACTGGGATGGCCGTATACGCATGGACCCGTCTTCGGCGTACGCGATGCAACGCCTGATCGCACTGAAGGATCGCTATGACGTCGCATTCGCATGCGACACTGATCACGACCGGCACGGGATCGTGACGCGCTCGGCCGGCCTGCTGCCGACCAACCACTATCTGAGCGTGCTGATCGACTACCTGTTTAGCCACCGTCCAGGATGGAACCCCGCAGCAGGTGTCGGCAAGACGATCGTGAGCAGTTCGATGATCGATCGCGTGGCAGCTCACCTGGGCCGCAGCATCTACGAGGTCCCGGTCGGCTTCAAATGGTTCGTCGAAGGTCTGCAGAGCGGCCAGCTGTCCTTCGTCGGCGAGGAGAGTGCGGGGGCCACCTGCAGCCGTCTGGATGGCACCGTCTGGACCACCGACAAGGACGGCCTCGTGCCCGCACTGCTGTCCGCCGAGATTCTCGCGCGCACCGGTCGCGATCCTGGCACCTGCTATGTCGAACTCACGCGCCAGTTCGGTGCACCGCTGTCCGTGCGCGTCGATGCCCCGGCCACTCCCGCCCAGAAGAGCGGACTCTCAAAGCTGTCCCCCGCTCGGTTGCGCACCACCATGCTGGCGGGGGAACCCATCGACCGTGTGCTCGACCGCGCCCCTGGCAACGGCGCGCCAATCGGCGGCATCAAGGTCATCGCCGCCCATGGCTGGTTTGCAGCGCGCCCCTCCGGCACCGAGGATATCTACAAGATCTATGCCGAAAGCTTCCGTGACCAGGCACACCTCGACGCCATCGTGTCGGAGGCGCAGCGTATCGTCGATGCTGCACTGGCGGCGGGCTGATGGCGGCGCTACGCCGCACTATCCCCGAAAGATATCGAACGGCTCGATCCGCAGAACGCGACGAATCGCGATGTAGCTGGAGACACCGGCGATCAGCACCACCATCGCGAAGGCAAGACCGAGATTCCAGAATGTGGTGATGGCCGCATAGAACGGCAGGTAGGCGTGTGCAATGGAAATCAGGATGGTGACGAGACCGATCCCTAAGCCATAGCCGATGAGGGAAGTGAAAGTGGTCATGAACAGTATCATGTAGACCAGTTCGCGATTCCTGGCGCCGATGGCCTTGAGCGCACCGAACTTGTCCAGATTTTCCAGGATGAAGGTGTAGAAAGTCTGGCCCGAGATCGACAGCCCCACGATGAAGCTGATGATGGTCATCATCAGGATGTTGGTGCCGATGCCGGTCTTGTAGGTGTAGAAGCTGGCAATGTGCTGATTGAACTCATCCTTGGTCAACGCCACATATCCGAGCTTCGCGACCTGCCGCTTGATGCCCGGAATGGCTGCGCCGTTCTTGGCCTGCACCAGCAGGAAGGACAGCGTGAAATGCGCCTGCGGCAGGTACTGCAGTGCGCGGTTGTAGGTCGTATACAGGGTGGGAACACCGTTCAGCCCATTGGCCGCCACCGTCGCGATGCCCACGATCTTGATGCGATGATTGTTGAGCTCGAAGGTCGTGCCGATCTTCGGGCTGGACAACTTCGAGTATTCCGCATCGTGCACCACGATGAAGCCATCGTCGGCGTAGATGTCCTGAATGTTGCCCTGTTCGAGCAGCGGACGCCCGAACAGGCTGCTGTCGTCCAGGCCGATGACCACCACTGACTGGTATCCGCCGTCAGCCAGCTTGACCTGCCCTCCCCCGAGGGAAAGCGGAACTGCGAAGCTGACTCCGTCCATGCTGCGTACCGCGTCCTCGAGGTAATTAGGCATCGGAATGGAGGTCGTCGAGGTGTTGACCGCCGGATCCATGATCCACATGCTGGCCCCGATGTTGGTGACGGTCGAATAGGCGCGATTCAGGATGCCCGCGAACATCGATGTCATCTGCGTCATCAGGAACACGGCAAACGTGATACCAATCAGCAGCGCAGTGAATTTTGACGCGTCATTGACCAGCAGCTTGTAGCCGATTCGCAGGATGCCGTCGTATTTGAGCTTCATGGCGCCGGGCGCTGCTCGAGTCGAGCGGCATCCTGCCACCACCCGCCGCCCAGAGCCACGTAGAGGGCTACCGTGTCCTGATAGCGCTGCGCGAGCGCCTGCAGATAGCCCAGGCGCGAGTGCTGGTACTGGATGTCCGCCACTAGCACATCGACGCTGGCAGCCAGTCCAGCCTGGAAATTCGCTCGCAGCAGCTCGAGCGCCTGACCCGCGGCGCGCTGCGCATCGGACTGCGCCTGGAGCGCCTCGGCATCGTGCCCGAGCGCCTGGAGCGTGTCCGCGACCTGCTCGAAGGCAGAGAGCACCGTCTGACGGTAGTTCCCCTGCGACTGCCGGAACGCATCGATGGCCGCGCGCCTCCGGTACCAGAGGCTGCCACCCTGGAACAGCGGCACGGTCGCCGATGGCCCAATGCTCCAGAATCGCGCGCTCGATGCCGACAGGCCACCGAAGTTCCGGGCCGCGGCACCGTAGTTGCCGCTCAGACTGATGCTCGGAAACATCGCGGCCGTTGCCACGCCGATATTGGCACTGGCCACGTGTAGCTGCGCCTCGGCCGAGAGGATGTCGGGGCGCTGGCGTACCAGGTCCGAGGGCAGGCTCAATGGGAGTTCCTGCGGCAGGCTCAGCGCGGCTAGATCGATGTCGGGCAGGCTTGCCTGCTCCGGAACGACACCTTCCAGCGCCGCCAGAAGGTCACCGGCCCGATCCTGGTTCTGCTGCAACGGAGCGAGCGCCGCCTGGTCGGCGGCGATCAGGCCGCGCAGTCCGAGCACGCTGCTGAAGGGTTCCGTGCCGGCACGCACTCGTGCCTCGGTGGCGCCGAGTTCCTGAGTTTCGAGTTCGATGATCTGCCTGGTCGCTAGGATCTCCGCCCTGTATGCCGCCCGCGCGATGGTGGTGTTCACGACCGTGGCGGAAAGCGTCAGGTAGGCGGCCTCGAGCGCGTAACGCTGCTCGTCCGTCTCCGCACGCAGCCCTTCGACCGTGCGGCGTTCGCCGCCGAAGACGTCCAGGCTGTAGCTGATGGCGCCGCTCAGGGTCACCAGATTGAAGACCGAGCCGCCGGTCTGCAGCCCCTGCTGCAGCGGCGCGGTACGCTCCCGGGTTGCCGCCACTTCAGCGTCGAGATGCGGCAGGAACACGCCGTACCCGGCACGCAGCATATCCTGACTTGCACGCAGGCTGTCCGCGGCGGACTGCAGGGTGGGATTGTGCGCAAACGCCTGCTGTACCACCGCGTCGAGTTCCGGGGACTGGAACAGCCGCCACCAGTCGGCAGGCAGGCGAAGCTCGGCATTGAAGCGCTGCGCACCGCCATCCGGCGCACTGGTCGCGGCGGCAAGCGGCGCCTGGGTGTAGCGATGCGCATCCGGGGGCGCCGGACGCTTGAAATCCGGACCGACCGCACAGGCGGCCAGCATCACCGCGAACGCCGCCGAGCTTGCACCGGAGCACAGCAATCGCGGGTACGACACGGCAGCCTGTTTCATCGGTACCGCGCGACCTATTGCTGCCCGATGTAGACGTCGACGTCCTCGCCCGGATACACCGGCGCGTCCTGCTTGCGGAAGCGGAAGATCACCGGCAGCACGCGCACATCGACCTGCTCCTGGCGCTGATTGGTGAGCTCGATCTTCGGGGTGACGTACGGCTGCACGCGCACGAACTCCAGGGGCACCTTCAGTTCGGTACCGCGGATCGACATCTCGGCACGGATGTGGAATACCGACGGCAGACGTGCGACGAGTATTTCATCGACGAAGCAGCGCACCGCCAGGTAGACCTGCGGTGGTCCCATGACGATCACGGGATCCTGACCCTGCGTATAGGTGCTGTAGACGCCCTGCGGACTCACGTACCCGCCGGGCGCACCATTGATCGACAGCACGACCCCGTCGGCGGGCGCCCTGATCGAATACTTGGCCAGCAGCGCCTTGGACGATGCGTAGCCCTGCCTCAGCGACTCGTAGGACCGCTGTTGATTCGCGATGTCATAGCTCCAGGCCCCGGCCTTCGTGAGCTCATACTGGCTGCGCGCCAGGCCGAGGGCGGCATCCGCCTGGCCGACCGCATCCTGCGCGCTATCCAGCACGTTCCGGCTGATCGAGCGCGGATCGATATCGTAGGAAGCACGATCCTTGTCGTACTGATCCCGGGCGGTCTTGAGGTTCGCCTCCGCCTGGACCACCTGCGCCTGGGCAATCGCCAGATTCTCCGGTCGCGGCTCCGCTTTCAGCTCCTGCAGCAGCGAGTAGGCCGCGTCGGACTGAAGTTGCAGCTGTGCCGCGCTCGCACGCGGGACCGAATCATCCAGCGTCAACACCGGCATATCGGCGGTGACCTGCTGCCCCTCCTTCACCAGCACCTGCGCGATCCGCCCGGACACCTCGGGATAGATATTGATGTTCGAACCGCTGCCCTGGTCGCTCTCGATGATGCCGCTGGCATAGATCGCCGTCGGGTACGGGCTGCTGACAGGCTGGAACACCGGCGGCTGGGCCTTGCGGCTGATGCCGAAAATATAGGCGCCGATCAAGCCCAGCAGGATGCCGGCTGCCGACAGGGCAATGATGATCCTGTTTCTCACTCGGTTCCCTTGTCCAGTCCGGTGATGCGTCCGTCCTCCATGTGGAGGATCCGATCAGCGAATTCGTTGATGCGGGCGTCGTGCGTGACGATCAGGATGCAGCGCTTGTCGTTGAGCACCTTCTCCTTGACGAAGGCGATGATCATGCGACCGGTGTCGCCGTCCAGTGAGGCGGTCGGCTCGTCGAGGATCAGAATCTGTGGTCCGCTCACGATCGCACGGGCGATCGCGACACGCTGCTGCTCCCCGCCCGAGAGCTTGACCGGAAGCACCTCGGTGCGATCCTTCAGACCGACGATCTCGAGGTATTTCCTGGCCTCGCCAAGCGATTCGTCCCAGTCGAGCTTCTTCAGGATCAGCGGGATGGCCACGTTCTCCGCGGAGGTGAGACGCGGAAACAGGTGAAAGTCCTGGAATACGAAGCCAATCGTGTGCAGCCGGAAATCGGCCAGTTGGTCGTTGTCCAGCGTCCACAGATCGGCACCGTGGACCTTCACACTGCCTTCGTTGGGGCGCAGGATGCCCGACAGCATGCTCAGCAGCGTGGTCTTGCCGCTGCCGGAGGGCCCGACGATGAACAGCACTTCACCGAAGCGGGCCTGCAGCGTGACCGACTTCACGGCAGTCATCTTGGCCTCGCCGGTGCCAAACCATTTCGTCAGGTTCGTCGCTTCGATTGCCGGGGCTTCCATGGGATTCCACTGACGCGAGAGGCCGACGACTGGGAACAGGCGCCCATACGATTTGTCTGCGCTCAGCCTGACGGCCTGCAGGCGCGCGATCGGTACGATAGCGCGCATACGGCCGGCGGGTTATTGGTGGTTTCCACGCTTGCGGGCGGGGCTCGCCCGAATAGCGGGGTACGGCGGCGATTCCTCAGCGCGGAGGCAGCCAGCGCCAGGAGCGTGCCATCTGTTCGAGTGCGCGATGGTCCTGCTGGTAGCGCTCAGGCGTCGTCTGCAGCTGCAGGCGGTAGACCTCGCGACGCCGCACGACCAGGATGTTCTCGACCAGGAGCCGCGCCGGATCGGCGCCACATCGGAGTTGGAACCGAAACTGTCCGCCTGGCGCGCCATCCAGCGTGCCGGGCGCCGGCTCGTCGGCAATGAGCGTATCGTGCACCCGTATCGCGTTCAGGTCACTGCGGTGCACGCCGGCTGCCGTGATGTCGTAGAACACGTCGTAGGAGGCGTCCACCAGCAGGAACGCGCGCGGTGTCCATGACAGTACGATGCCGAATCCCCGCTCGGGTCCCGATGGGCGGGTGAAGGCAACCAGCGGCGCCGGAATCCGCACCGAGTAGGCGTAGGTCGAATTGACGTAGCGCCCGGTATGCGGCACGTTCGGGGCCTGGTCGAATCCCGGGGGCGGTGCCCGTCCGCAGAACTCCTGCCGCGTCTGCCCGATTGCGGTTCCGGCAAACAGCGCCATCGCGAGCGTCGCCGACAGTCCCGGGTGACGCATGGCCGGCTCTCGGGCTCACGGCCGCGCGCGCGGCGCGCTGATCGCGGTCAGAATGCCGGCGAGGATGCGCTGCGGGCCAGGCGGGCAGCCCGGTACCGCGACATCCACCGGGATCACATTGGCCACCGGCCCGCAGCTGGCATAGGACTCGCCGAAGATCCCGCCAGTGCAGCCACAGTCGCCAATGGCGACCACGAGCTTCGGGTCCGGCGTCGCCTCCCAGGTGCGGCGCAGTGCCGAGCGCATGTTGCGCGCAACCGGCCCGGTCACCAGCAGCAGGTCGGCGTGGCGCGGACTCGCCACGAAGCGGATACCGAGACCTTCCAGGTTGTAGATTGGGTTGTTCAGCGCATGAATCTCCAGTTCGCAGCCATTGCAAGAACCGGCGTCGATCGCACGGATGCACAACGCGCGCCCGAGTATCGTGCGGATCGCCTCGGCGAGCGCCTCGCGCTCGCGCAGCGTCTCCTCCGGTTCGGGGGCGTGCTCGCTCACCACACCAACGCGCTGGATCTGTCGCAGTGTCTTCCACATGGCCTAGAGATCGTGCCCGCTGTAGGAGAGGTTGAAGGACTTGTTGATCAGCGGAAAGTCCGGAACGATGTTGTCGATGATGGCATGCTCGAGGACCGGCCAGTTCTCCCACGAAGGATCGTGCGCGTGACAGCGGCGGATCGCGCCATCCGGACCAGCGAGCAGGGCGAGCAGTGCCGGACCCCGCCAACCCTCGATCAGCCCGAAGCCCAAGCCCGCCGGCGGTGCGGCCGGGACCGGGCTCGCGTGTGCGCCGCCCGGCATACGCTCGAGGATCTGCCCGATCAGGGCGCAGGACTCGAACAGCTCATCGAAGCGCACCGCAACCCGCGCGGCGACATCGCCCTCGCTGCGCGTGCAGGTGCGCACCGCCAGCTGATCGTACGGCGCCCAGGGCCGATCTACCCGCAGATCATGTGCCCGACCGCTGGCCCTGCCGGCGAGGCCAGTGAGTCCCAGACGCAGCGCGAGCGCGTGGCTGACGGTACCGGCCCCCACCAGCCGGTCACGCACACCCTCGTGCTCATCGAGGATGCCGCGCAGCACCCGCACCTCCGGCTCCAGCGCCTCCACGCATGCCGCCAGTCGCTGCGCACCGGCAGGCGTCAGATCCGCGTGGGTACCCCCGGGCACCACGAAATCGAGCAGGTAGCGCGCGCCGAGCGCCGCTTCGATCGAACGCAGCAGCTGCTCCTTGAGGCGCGAGAATTGCGCGAGTCCGAAGGCGAAGCCGGTGTCGTTGATGATCGCGCCCAGATCTCCCAGATGATTGCTGACGCGCTCGAGCTCCAGTGCCAGGGCACGCAGCCAGTGCGCACGCGGCGGAGGCACCACTCCCGCCAGGCCCTCCAGCGCCTGGCAGTACGCCCACGAGAATGCCACCGCGGAATCCCCCGAGATCCGCGCCGCGAGCTTCGCCCCCACGCCCAGCGGCAGCTGTGTGAAGCGCCGCTCGATACCTTTGTGTGCGTACCCGAGACGCTGCTCGAGCCGCAGGACCTTCTCTCCGACCACCGCGAAGCGGAAATGACCGGGCTCGATGATGCCGGCATGGACCGGTCCGACCGCGATCTCGTGTACGCCATCGCCTTCGACCCGCACGAACGCATACGGCGTCTGCGCCGATGCATGTGCCGGGGGTGACGGTGCCGCCGGCGGCGGCGCGAGCGGGTCGCGCAGCGGATGGAAGTCCGGCGCCCACGCATCGTGGCGCAGCCAGGGCCTGCGATCCGGGTCGCTGCTGTGCAGCCCCGAGAGGTCGGCCAGCGCGCGCTGCTGCCGGCCGGCGCTCGGGAATAGCGTCTCGAGGCCCGGATACTCCAGCGAGGCGTCGGACATCCGCAGCTCGATCAGCAGCACGCCGGGATCGGCGCCAAAGGCCGCCACCACGCTCTGCGGGTCGCCGATCCCGCCGTGCGCCCAGAGCGCCAGCAATCGCCCGCCGCTGGCCGCTACTGCCTGGGCGATATCGCGCCACTCCTCGCTCGTGACCGTGCAAGTGCGCACGGCGGGCGCACCGGGAACGGCAACGGCGGAATCGAACCAGCGCTGCAGTGGCATGGCGCCCTTTCTCAGGGACCTCCGATGAGTCGGGCGGCGGACTGATACCACTGCGCCAGGTAAGGGGGAATGAAGACTCCGAGCAGCAGCACGAGCGCCAGGTGCGTGAATACCGGCAGCAGCGCCGGTGAGTGCGGCAGGCGCTTGCCGCTGGCCTCGCCGAACACCATCGGTTGCACCTTGCTCAATACCGCGGCGAACGCCACCGCGAGCGCGAGCAGCAGGATCGGGGTCGCCCATGGCTGCTGTTTCATCGCGCTCGTCAGGATCAGGAATTCGCTGGCAAATACGCCGAATGGGGGCATACCGAGGATCGCCAGCGCCCCGGTCATCAGACCCCAGCCGATCGCCGGGTTGGTCGTCGCCAGGCCATGAATGCGCTCGATCAGCTGGCTGCGGCATTTCTGCGCCGCATGGCCGGCAGCGAAGAAGATCGCCGATTTTGTCAATGAGTGGACGGTCATGTGCAGCAGCGCCGCAAAGATGGCGACCGGACCGCCCATGCCGAATGCGAAGGTGATGATGCCCATGTGCTCGATCGATGAGTAGGCGAATAGCCGCTTGATGTCGCGCTGCCGCCAGAGGAAAAATGCCGCCAGCAGCACCGAGGTCAGCCCGAAGCCCATCAGCATCTGTGCCGGCAGGCGCGAGTGCAGCGACCCGTCCACCAGCACCTTGCATCGCACTACCGCGTACAGCGCCACGTTGAGCAGCAACCCGGAAAGCACCGCGGATATCGGCGTCGGACCCTCCGCATGGGCATCCGGCAGCCAGTTGTGCAGCGGCGCGAGCCCGACTTTCGTGCCGTAGCCGACCAGCAGGAACACGAACGCCAGGCTCATGACCGCTGGCTCGAGCTGCCCCTTGACCGCGTCCAGGTGCGTCCACAGCAGAGCACTGACGCCAGCGGCCCCCAGCACCTTCTCGGCCGCGAAATAAACGAGGATGGTGCCGAACAGCGCCTGCGCGATGCCGACGCCGCACAGGATGAAGTACTTCCAGCCCGCCTCGAGACTGCCGGCGGTTCGATACAGCGTGACGAGCAGCACGGTGGAGAGCGTCGCGGCCTCCATGGCGACCCACAGCAGCCCCAGATTATTGGTCGTCAGCGCCGTGAGCATCGTCGTCATGAAGAGCTGGTACATGCTGTGGTAGAGCCGCAGGCGGCCGGCATTGAGGCGCCCGTGCTCGATCTCCACGCGCATGTAGGGTCGCGAGAAGATCGCCGTCGTGAGCCCGACGAAGGCGGTCAGTGCAACCAGGAACACATTGAAGGAATCGATGAAGAACTGCTCGTGCAGGAAGCCGAGGCTGCCGGTGCCGACCACCCGGACCGCGAGCGAGACCGCGGCAGCGAGCGTCACGAGGCTGAATGCAATGTTGAGCGCCGGCGCCTGGCGGGAGGCGCCCACCATTCCCAATATCAGCGCTCCGGCGAGCGGCGTACCGAGCAGCAGCGCGAACTCCATCACCGCTCCTCCTTGAGGGACTCGAAGTGCTGCAGGTCCAGGCTGTCGAACTGCTCGCGGATCTGGAAGAAGAACACGCCTAGCACGAGCATCGCGACCAGCACGTCCAGTGCAATTCCGAGCTCGACGATCATCGGCATCCCGTAGGTGGCGCTCATCGCCCCGAAGAACAGTCCGTTCTCCATCGACAGGAAGCCGACCACCTGCGACATCGCCTTGCGCCGTGTGATCATCGTCAGGAACGCGAGCAGGATCACGGCCACTGCAATGCCGATCGCGCTGCGCGTCGCCGTACTCGCCAGCGCCGCGACGGGCTGCGCGACCCCGAACGCGAATACGACTACGACCAGGCCCACGAGCATCGTGCCGGGGATGTTCAGCAGCGGTTCGGTGTCCCAGTACACCCCGAGGCGACGGATCAGGCGGTGCAGCAGGCGCGGCAGCACGATGACCTTGAGCGCGAGGGTCAGAGCCGCGGATACGTACAGGTGCGTCTCGTGAGTGCGCGCAGCCAGCAGCAGCGTCGCCGCAGCGAGCAGCGCTCCCTGGAAGGCCAGCAGGTTCACGAGCGCGACGATCCGGCGCTGCGCGAGCATTGCGAACGACACCAGCAGCAGCAGTGCCGCCAGCGCATTGAGTATCTGCAGGTCCAGGGACAGTGCGTTCATGGCTCGCCTCAGGCCCCCAGCAGCAGATGGACCAGCAGCCCGAGGACCGCGAACAGGAACGCGCTGGCAAGGAACTCCGGAGCGCGGAACACGCGCACCTTCGCCGACAGCGTCTCGATCAGCGCCAATCCCGCGCCCGCCACGGCCAGTTTGAGCGCCAGAATCGGTACCGAACTCACGAGCTCCATGGGCCCCTGTCCGACCGACACTCCCCATGGCAGGAACAGCGCAAAGCCGATGCAGGCGTAGTTGAACAGCTTCAGCGCCGCGGCCCACTCCATCAGTGCGAGGTGCCGCGCGGAGTATTCCAGCAGCATCGCTTCGTGCACCATCGTGAGTTCCAGATGCGTGGCCGGATTGTCGATCGGAATGCGCGCGTTCTCGGCCAGCAGCACCATCGTGAAGGCGACTGCGGTGAAGGCCAGGCTCGGATAGAGCGCGAGCCGCTGGGTGGCCAGGTGCTCCGAAATGGCCGGCAGCGCGGTGGTCGAGGAGATCAGCGAGGCCACGACGATCACCATCAGCAGCGCCGGTTCCGCCAGGAATCCGATCATCATCTCGCGGCGCGCGCCCATGGAGCCGAAGGCTGTGCCGACGTCGAGCGCAGCCAGCGACAGGAACACCCGCGCCGTGGCGAGCAGGCCGACCAGCGCGATCGCGTCGGCCACCGAGGTGAACGGCAGTCGGGTGCCCATCGACGGTATCACGGCCGCGGCGACCACCATGGTCGAGAACACGACGTACGGCGCCAGCCGGAACAGCGAGGAAGCGTTGAGCGCGAGCACCGCGTCCTTGTGGAACAGCTTGCGGATTGCACGATACGGCTGCAGCAGACTCGGCGCGCTGCGGTTGCCGAGCCAGGCCCGGCACTGGTTGATCCACCCGAGGAACAGCGGCGCGCTCGCGAGGGCCGCGAGCACCTCCAGCACCTGCGTGATCCACTCGAGCGCCTTCATGGCAGCGCGATCACAGTACGAACGCCAGCAGCAGCAGCAGGGTCAGGAAACTGTAGAGCAGATAGGCCGCGATGCGCCCCTGCTGCAGCCACGCCACGCGGTCGGAGACAGCGCGCACCAGGGCACCGATGGGTTGATACAGGCCACGCCACCAGCGATCCCCGATCCGCACCCGATAGCGCGGATGCGCATCGAATGGGCTCGGCAACTCGCGCTCGAGCACGAAGAAGGGTTCGAAGATATGCCTGATCGGCTGCCCGAAGCCTTCCGGACTGTCCTGCACCCGTGCCGACAGCGTTCCGTAGCCACAGTCCCAGGCCTCGGCCCGCCGCACGCGCTGGTGATACAGGCGACGCACGGCGTACATCGTCAGCAGGATCATCGCGGCAATAGTGGCGAGGAACACCAGCGGCGCGTACGAGGACTGCCGGCCGGGTAGCGGCGCCAGGCTCCACCACGGGGCCACGCCGCCCGCCCCGCGCCCGTCATCCAGATGCAGCAGCGCCGCCACCGTGCGCAGTCGCGGCAGGACCTGCGCCGGAAGTACGCCTAGCAGCACGCATCCAGCCGCCAGCCAGAGCAATCCGAGGCGGGCCAGCGGCCCCGGATCCCGCGCATCGCTGCCAGCGGCGCTGCGAGCCCGGCCGAGGAACACGACACCGAAGAATTTCACCATCACGTAGGCCGCCAGCGCGGCCGCCAGCACCAGCACCGCGGCACCCATCGGCAGCAGCATGTTCACGAAGGTACGCGGCACGTCGGGCGCGAACAGGAACGCCTGCAGCAGCAGCCATTCCGACACGAAGCCGTTCAGCGGCGGTAGTCCGGCCAGCGCCAGCGCCCCTACCAGTGACGCCCACGCGAGCCATGGCATGCGATGGATGAGCCCACCGAGCCGCCCCATGTCGCGTTCCCCCGTGGCCTGTAACACCCCGCCGGCGCCAAGGAACAGCAGGCTTTTCATGAACGCATGATTGAGGGCGTGGTACAGCGCCGCCAGCAGCGCCAGAGCCGCCACCCCGCGCATGCCGACACCCTGGAACACCAATGCGAGTCCCAGCCCGGTCGCGAGAATGCCGCTGTTCTCGATCGATGAGTAGGCCAGCAGGCGCTTCATGTCGCTTTGCGCTGCGGCAAACACGACGCCATACAGCGCCGTGTACAGGCCGATGCCCAGCAGCACGATGCCACACCACCAGGCCGGCGCCGCGATCAGATCGAGACTGACACGCACCATGCCATAAAGCGCCATCTTGATCATGACACCGCTCAGCAGTGCCGAGACCGGCGAGGGCGCCGCAGGATGCGCCTCCGGCAGCCAGACGTGCAGCGGTACCAGACCGGCCTTGGCGCCGAAACCGAATAGCGCCAGCAGCAGCGCCACGGCCGACCAGGACGCGGACAGCCTTGCAGTGCGCATCGCGTCGAACGTGAACTGCCAGCTCCCACCCTGCAGCACACCGAAGCTCAGCAGGATCGCGAGCGCTCCGACGTGGGCGACCAGCAGGTACAGGAATGCAGCCTGCCGCACCTGGGGCGCATGATGCTCGGTCGCGACCAGGAAGTACGAAGACAGCGCCATGGTCTCCCAGGCGAGCATGAAGCTGTAGGCATCATCAGCCAGCAGCACGAATCCCATGCTGGCGAGGAACAGGTGGTACTGCAGACCGATCAGCCCGGGTGAGCCTGACGAGGGGTGGCGGAAATACTCAGCGGCAAACAGCGACACTCCCGCCGAGGCGCCACCGAGCAGCACGAGGAACACTGCCGACAGGGCATCGAGCCGCAGGTGCATCGGCAGGTCGGGCAGCCCGATCAGCAGCACCACGCGCTCGGGCGGCGCACCGAGACTGACCAGTGCTACCGCCGCCAGCGCCAGACCGGCGCAGGCCCCGGCCGGCAGCAGTGCACCGCACATCCAGCCACGGTGCGTCGGCCGCAGCGCGGCGAGCAATCCGAGGCAGAGCCACGCGCACAATACGGCGAGACACAGCGCGAGGGGCGAATGGGGCACGGTCAGCGCGGCGGACACGGGTCGGCATCTCCGGAAGACGGACGGCGCTCTGGGATGATCCCGGTTCGCATGTTACTTCAATGTGCCTTGTATTATCATCCGGGCATGAGCATGGAGCAGCGCACCGCACGGCTGACGATCCTGATCGATCCGCGCAAGAAACGGGTGTTCGAGCGCCTGTGCGCCGAGGACGACGCGACGCCGTCACAGATCGTGCGCCGACTGATCCGTCGCTATATCGAGGAGCGCACCGGAAGTCCCTGGACACCCGAGGACGAGGCCGCCGAAGGGCGTGCCACGGCCCGCCGCCCGACGCGCCGCGCGCAGCGCGACTGATATAATCCGCCGCCGGCAGCAGCGGCAGGAGCGCCGTCATCAACAAGCACATCGTGATCAGGGAGATCGAGCGTCCCGCAGCCGCGCATCTCGCCGCCCTGGGCGAATGCGGCGTCGCGACCGTGCATGAGGCCCAGGGCCGCAGTGGTCTGCTCGCCTCCTACATGCGCCCGATCTACCGCCCAGCCCTCGCCGCAGGCAGCGCGATTACCGTGCTGGTACCTCCCGGCGACAATTGGATGCTGCATGTAGCGATCGAAGTGTGCCGCCCTGGGGACCTGCTGGTCGTAGCGCCGAGTTCACCGTGCGAAGACGGCTATTTCGGGGACCTGCTGGCCACCTCCGCGAGCGCGCGCGGCGTCAGGGGCCTGATCATCGACGCCGGTGTGCGCGACGTTGCGACGCTCACTGCGATGGGATTTCCGGTGTGGAGCAAGACCATCTTCGCGCAGGGCACCGTCAAGGCGAGCCTCGGAGCGGTCAATGTGCCGATCATCTGCGCGGGCGCACGGATCGAGCCAGGCGACGCGATCATCGCCGATGACGACGGCGTGGTGTGCGTGAGCCGGCAGCGCTGCGAGGAAGTGGCCGCCGCCTCGACCCGGCGGGTAGCGGCCGAAGAGGACAAGCGGCGCCGGCTGGCGGCCGGCGAACTCGGACTGGATCTGTACCGGATGCGCGAGCAGCTCGCGGCGCTCGGCCTCGAATACCGCTGAAGCGAGTGCCGCTGACGTGAACCGGCCGCCTCAGCGCGCGATCCCCTGCACGCTGATGCGGGGTGGAACCTCGAAGGGGCCCTACTTCGTCGCATCCGACCTGCCCGGCGATGCCAGGGCACGCGACCGCGTGCTGCTGGCCGTGATGGGCTCGCCCGATCCGCGCCAGATCGACGGTCTCGGCGGCGCAGACCCGCTGACCAGCAAGGTCGCGATCGTGTCCCGCTCCGAGCGTCCCGGCATCGATGTCGATTATCTGTTCGCACAGGTGGTGCTCGACGAACCGCTCGTCGACGTGAGTCCCAACTGCGGCAACATGCTGGCCGGTGTGGCGCCGTTCGCAATCGAACGCGGACTGGTGAGCGCCCAGGATCCGCTGACGCGCGTTTCGATCTACATGGTCAATACCGGCAACCGCGCGGTGGCCCAGGTCGAGACACCGGGTGGGATCGTGCGCTACGACGGTCCGGCCGCGATTGCCGGGGTGCCGGGTACGGCGGCCCCGATCCACATCGAATTTCTCGATACCGCCGGATCGGTCTGCAAGGCGCTGCTGCCGACGCGTGCTGCGCGCAACACGGTCGAAGGCATCGAGGTCACCTGCATCGACAACGGCATGCCGGTGGTCGTGATACCGGCTGCGGCGCTCGGCAAGACCGGCTACGAGACTCCCGCCGCGCTCGATGCCGACGCGGCCTTCAAGGCGCGGCTGGAGCGCATCCGGCTTGCTGCCGGGGCGCTCATGGGCCTGGGGGACGTGACCCGCAAGGTGGTGCCGAAGATGACGCTGATTGCTCCGCCACGCGACGGCGGCCACGTGTGCACCCGCACGTTCATTCCGCACCGCTGCCACGCCGCGATCGGCGTGCTGGGCGCGGTCAGCGTCGCCACCGCCTGTGCGCTGCCGGGATCGGTCGCGCAGGGTATCGCGCTGCCGGCGCAGGGCTCCCCGCTCGTCATGTCGGTCGAGCACCCGAGCGGCGAGTTCACCGTCACGCTCGAAACGGCCGGCAGCGGCCCGGACTTCAGCGTGCGCCGATCCGGGCTCATGCGTACGGCACGCGCGCTGATGCGCGGAGAAGTGCTGATCCCGGCGGCAGCCTGGCAGGAATCCTGACGGCGGCCGGCAACAGCATTACCGCTCGTGCTCGACGTCACTGCCCTTGCTGGCGCAGGCGGGCATCCAATCGCGGGAACACGCGCCGTGCATTGCCCTCGTAAACGCGCGCGCGCGTAGCCTGGTCGAGCGCCAGCGCATCCACGTAGCGCCTGGTGTCATCGTAGTAATGCCCAGTACGCGGATCGATACCGCGCACGGCACCCACCATCTCGGAGCCGAACAGGATGTTGTCGACCGGCACGACCTTGAACAGCAGCTCGATGCCCGGCAGGTGATACACGCAGGTGTCGAAGTAGACATTGTGCAGCAGCAGTTCCTCGAGTGGCGGGCGCTTGAGATCCTGGGCGAGTCCGCGGAAGCGGCCCCAGTGGTAGGGCACCGCCCCACCCCCGTGCGGAATGATGAAGCGCAGCGTCGGGAAATCGCGGAACAGGTCTGAGGTGAGGAATTGCATGAACGCGGTGGTATCGGCGTTCAGGTAGTGCGCCCCGGTCGCATGGAAGTTCGCATTGCACGATGCGCTCACGTGCACCATCGCCGGCACATCCAGCTCCACCATCCGCTCGTACAGCGGGTACCAGTGGCGATCGGTCAGCGGCGGGGAATTCCAGTGCCCGCCTGAAGGATCCGGATTGAGGTTGCAGCCGATGAAGCCGAGCTCGCGCACGCAACGCTCGAGCTCGGCGGCGCTGCCCGCCGGGTCCACGCCCGGGGACTGGGGCAGCTGGCACACGCCGGCGAAATTTGCCGGATACAGCTCGCAGACTCGGTGGATCAGGTCGTTGCAGACGCGAGTCCATGCAAGGCTGGTCGCCTCGGTGCCGAGGTGATGCCCCATCGCCGATGCGCGCGGCGAGAAGATCGTGAGATCAGTGCCGCGCTCGCGCTGCAGGCGCAGCTGCGCCTGCTCGAGACTTTCGCGGATCTGGTCATCGCCGATCCGCGGCAGCCCTGACGCAGCGCCACCGCCGCCCTTGAGCGCGGCGAGCTGCGCGTCGCGGTAGACCTGCAGCGGCGCCGGCGCCGTGGTGTAGTGTCCGTGGCAGTCGATGATCATGTGCCGCGCAGCGCCTGCTCGAGCCGATCGAGGGTGCGCATCGCCCCGAGGCACTGGGCGACACTCGCGTTCGGCTCGCGCCCCTCCCTGATGGCCGCGAAGAATTCCCGGTCCTGCAGCTCGATGCCGTTCATCGAAACGTCTACGCTCGACACGTCGATCTGATTGTTCTTGCCGTCGAACAGGTCATCGTAACGGCATATGTAGGTGCCGTGGTCGCAGATGTAGCGGAAGAACGTTCCGAGGGGCCCGTCGTTGTTGAACGACAGTGACAGAGTGCAGATAGCCCCACCGGGTACTTTCATGCCGATGCTCATGTCCATGGCAATACCCAGCGTCGGACTGACGGGTCCCTGAAGCGCGAAGCACTGCGCAACCTGCTGACCGGTCTGGTACTGGAACAGATCCACCGTATGGCAGGCATGGTGCCACAGCAGATGATCGGTCCAGCTGCGCGGCTTGCCGAGCGCGTTCATGTTGGTGCGGCGGAAGAAATAGGTCTGCACGTCCATCTGCAGCACCTTGAGCTCTCCGGCCAGGATGCGCCGATGCAGCCACTGGTGGCTCGGGTTGAAGCGCCGTGTGTGACCACCCATCGCCACCAGTCCGGTCTGCTGCTGGGTCCGCACGATCTGCTCCGCGTCCGAGAGCGAATCGGCGATCGGGATTTCGATCATCACGTGCTTGCCGGCGTCCATGCACTGCAGCGCCTGCGCCGCATGCAACTGCGTCGGCGAAGCGAGCAATGCGGCTTCCACTCCGGGCTGGCTCAGGGCCAGCGCCAGATCGCTCGTGTAGTGCGGAATCTTCCACTGCCGCGCCAGCTCGGCTGTGGTTTCCGGATTCCGGCTCACGAGCGATGCAACCTCGATGCCCGGAATGCGCGCCATCGCCTCGAGATGCTTGATGCCGAACGCGCCGGCCCCAGCCAGTACCACCTTCATGTTCTTGCCCCCGCGTTTTCGAGGATCAGGTGACCCACTGCCGTGTTGGACGCCGGCACGTGATAGAAGCGATGCACGGTCCGCACATGCGCGTCGAGCGCGCCGCGCATGATCAGCCACATGACCAGCTCTATCCCCTCGGAGCCGGCCTCGCGCAGGTACTCGATGTGCGCAATGCGCGCGAGGGATTCCGGGTCAGGGCCGATGGTGTCGAGGAAATGGTTGTCGAACGGCTGGTTGATCAGCCCGGCCCGCGGACCCTGGAGCTGGTGCGACATGCCGCCGGTTCCCCAGACCATGACCCGCAGCGGCTTCGGATACGAGACAATGGCGCGGCGCAAGGCCTGTCCGAGGTTGAAGCAGCGCCGACCGGTGGGCGGCGGATACTGCACCACGTTCACCGCCAGCGGGATCACGCGACACGGCCACTCCTGCGGCTGGCCGAACACCAGTGACAGCGGCACCGTGAGCCCATGATCGACGGCCATGCGATTCACGATGGTGAGGTCGAACTCGTCCAGGATCAGCGACTGCGCGATATGTGCCGCAAACTCGGCGTCACCGTGCACCGGCGGCACGGGCCGCGGACCCCAGCCCTCGTCGGCCGGCAGGAATTCCTCGGCGCAGCCGAGCGCGAAGGTCGGAATGAGCTCGAGCGAGAACGCAGAAGCGTGATCGTTGTAGACCAGCAGGATCACGTCCGGCGGGTGCTCGATGATCCAGCGCCGGGTGAACTCATAGCCCTCGAACAGCGGCTGCCAGTACGGCTCCCGGGTACGCCCCAGATCGATGGCAGCGCCGATGGCCGGCACGTGCGAGGTGGCCAGTCCCGCGTAGATCACGGCCATCGGCTCATTTCCATTCCGAGCGGAACCGATTGCCATCGGGCGTTCGCCCACCCGAGCGCATCATCTGCGCATACTGCTCCTGGCTCATCCCGGTCATCTGCGCGGCCGCGTACTGGAACGAGTGGCCGTCGGTCGAGAACAGCTTGGCGAGGAAATAGATGTTGCCACCGAGCGCGATCATGTGGTTCCAGTCGCGCCCGATCACCGCGTCGCGCTGTGCGTCGGTCATCGGGAAGCGCTGCAGATAGGCGCGCTCGTCCGCCTTGAAGGCCGCCCGGTGCTCCGGCGTCATCAGCGACATGCAGAACATGTTCAGGTGGTAACCGACGCGCGCGCGCTCAGCGTCGAACACCGTCGTGCCCGGAATGTCGTCATAGTCGTGCGCCGCAGTCATGCGATCGAATCCGTAAACTGGTAGAGCCGATGCGGGTTGTCCACCAGGATCCTGCGCTGCAAGGTGGGCTCGGGCATCATCAGCGGAATCAGGTCGACCAGGTCGCCGTCGTTCGGCATGTGGCGCGATATGTTCGGATGCGGCCAGTCCGTGCCCCAGAGGATGCGATCGGGTGCGGCCTCGATGAGTGCACGGGCGAAGGGCACCGCGTCCGTGAATGGCGCACCGGCGCTCGAGATGCGCTCGGCGCCGCTGATCTTGATCCAGCAGCGCTCATTACCGCAGGCCAGCTGCAGCAGCGCCCGGAACGGCGCCTGCGCCAGGCCGTCGCGCGTCGGCACGCGGCCCATGTGGTCGATGATGAACGGCACCGGCAGGCCCTTGAGCAGGCCATCGAACTCGAGCAGGTCCGCGGCATCGAAGTGCAGATCGACATGCCATCCGAGCGGCCGGATGCGCGCCAGCACCCGCGCGAACTCGCCCAGGTCGGGAACGCCGCCCAGGTGCTTGACGAAGTTGAAACGCACGCCACGGAATCCGGACTCGTGCAGGCGCTCGAAATCCCTGTCGGTAAAGCTGTCATCGGCGTTGGCCACGCCGCGATAGCGCCCCCCGCTACCCGCGATCGCATCGACGATGACCCGGTTGTCCCGTCCGTGGCAGCTCGCATTGACCAGTACGGCGCGCGTCAGCCCGAGGGTCGCCTGCAGCTCCTGGAAGCGGGCCAGCGGCGCATCAGGCGGCGTGTAGGTCCGTTCCGGGGCGTACGGATAGCGCTCCGCCGGACCGAAGATATGGCAATGCGCATCGCAGCTCCCCGCCGGCGGCCGGAAGCGCGGTACGCGGGTGTCGGGGTCCGGCGCCCTGCAGGTAGGAATGCTCATCGTGACTCGTACCGGACCTGTGACAGCCCGTAATCCTAGCCGCCCGATGGATGCCGCACAACGCTCAGGGCGCCGTGCCGGCCGGCTCAGGGGAGGAATACCCAGTCGCGCTCGATGATGCCGGCCCGCCGCAGGTGCAGGATGATGGTATCGGCCGACTGCTCGGCGCTGGCACCGCTGGTGTCGATATGCAGCTCGGGACTCTGCGGGGCCTCATACGGAGAGTCGATTCCGGTGAAATTGCGCAGCTGACCCGCGCGCGCCTTGCGGTACAGACCCTTGGGATCGCGCCGCTCGGCTTCTTCGAGAGTCGTGTCAACGAAGATCTCGATGAATTCGCCCGCCGCGAACAGCGAACGCGCGAGCTCCCGCTCCGCACGAAACGGCGAAATGAACGATACCAGGACGATCAGTCCGGCATCGAACATGAGCTTCGCGACCTCGGAGACGCGGCGTATGTTCTCGACCCGGTCTTCATCGGCGTACCCGAGATCACTGTTCAGTCCATGCCGCACATTGTCGCCGTCGAGCAGATAGGTGTGGCAGCCCGAGCCATACAGCTTCTTTTCCACCAGGTTCGCGATCGTGGACTTGCCGGCCCCCGACAGGCCGGTGAACCACAGCACGCACGGCTTCTGGTGCTTCTGCGCGGCGCGCGCCTTGCGGTCCACGTCCAGAGTCTGCCAATGCAGCTCCGCCTCGTGGTGCAGCGCGGCCTGCAGCAGTCCCGCCCCGACGGTCTGGTTGCTGATGCGGTCGATCAGGATGAATCCGCCAGTGTCGCGGTTGCGCGTGTAGGGATCGAATGCCAGCTGCTGGTCGAGGCTTAAGACGACGGCGCCGATCTCGTTGAGCGCGAGCCGGTCGGCGGCCTGGTGCTCGAGCGTGTTGACGTCGATCCGGTATTGCAGCGCCGAGACCGCAGCCGAGAGCGTACGCGTACCGCACTTGAGCAGGTAGCGTCGGCCGGGCAACATCGGCTCCTCACCCATCCAGACCAGCGTGGCCGTGCAACGATCCCCCAGCAGCGGTGGCGCATCCCCAGCGGTTATCAGGTCCCCGCGACTGACGTCGATTTCATCCTCGAGCGTGAGCGTGACCGACTGGCCCGCCACCGCCAGCGCCAGATCGCCGTCCGCGGTCACGATCCGCTGCACGCGACTCGCCAGCCCCGAGGGCAGAACGCGCAGCCGCTCGCCAACCCGCACCGAACCGCTGGCAATCAGGCCCGAGAAGCCGCGAAACTCGGGATTCGGACGGTTGACCCGCTGCACCGGCAGCCGGAACGCCTCTTCGGTGCCGGGCTGTCCGACGGGCACCTGCTCGAGATGCGCCAGCAGCGTGGGTCCGTGGTACCAAGGCATGGACGCCGCAGCCTCCACGACATTCTCGCCGCGCAGTGCCGACAGCGGGATGGCCACCACGTCCTGCAGTCCGATCTGCACCGCGAACTGCCGGTAGGCCCGCTCCACGTCGGCAAATATTTCAGCCGAGTAGCCGGCCAGGTCCATCTTGTTGACCGCCAGCACGACGCGGCGGATCCCCAGCAGCGAAACCAGATAGCTGTGCCGTCGCGTCTGCGTGAGCACGCCCTTCTGCGCGTCGACCAGGATGATCGCCAGATCGGCGGTCGAGGCGCCGGTTACCATGTTGCGCGTGTACTGCTCGTGGCCCGGGGTATCCGCAACGATGAACTTGCGATGCTCGGTGGTGAAGAACCGATAGGCCACGTCGATCGTGATGCCCTGCTCCCGCTCGGCCGCGAGGCCATCGACCAGCAGCGCGAAATCCAGCGCATCGCCCTGCGTCCCGAGCTTCTTCGAATCGCTCTCGAGAGCCGCGAGCTGATCGTCGAACAGCATGCGCGATTCGAACAGCAGCCGCCCGATCAGCGTGCTCTTGCCGTCATCCACGCTGCCACAGGTGATGAAGCGCAGCAGATCCTTGCGCGCCTGGCCCTCGAGCCAGAGCTCGAGCGCGCCCCGCGAATTCAATTCAGCGTTCATCAGAAATAGCCTTCCTGCTTCTTCTGCTCCATCGAGGCGCCCGCGTCGCGATCGATGACCCGGCCCTGGCGCTCGGAGGTGCGGGCCGACAGCATCTCCTCGATGATCTGGGACAGCGTGGCGGCCTCGCTGGGAATCGCGCCGGTGAGCGGATAGCAGCCGAGCGTACGAAAGCGTACCCGGCGCAGCTGCGGCCGCTCGCCCGGGTGCAGCGGCATGCGCTCGTCATCGACCATGATCAGCGTGCCATCACGTTCGACGACCGGGCGCATGGCAGCGAAGTACAGCGGCACGATCGGAATGTGTTCCTGGTGGATGTACTGCCAGATATCGAGTTCGGTCCAGTTCGAGAGCGGAAAAACCCGCAGGCTCTCGCCCTTGGCGATGCGCGTGTTGTACAGGCGCCAGAGCTCGGGGCGCTGGCGCTTGGGATCCCAGCGGTGCTGCGCCGACCGGATCGACACGACCCGCTCCTTGGCCCGCGATTTCTCCTCGTCGCGCCGCGCACCGCCGAAAGCGGCATCGAAGCCATGCAGATCGAGCGCCTGTTTGAGCGCCTGCGTCTTCATGATGTCGGTATGTACGGCGCCGTGCGTGAACGGATTGATGCCCTGCTCCACTCCTTCCCGGTTGATGTGGACGATCAGGTCCAGGCCCATCCGCCGCGCCGTTTCGTCGCGGAATGCGATCATCTCGCGGAATTTCCAGGTCGTGTCGATGTGCAGCAGCGGGAACGGCAGGCGGCCCGGAAAGAAGGCCTTGATCGCGAGGTGCAGCATGACCGAGCTGTCCTTGCCGATGGAATACAGCATGACCGGCCGCTCGCACTCGGCCACCACCTCGCGAAAGATATGGATGCTCTCGGCCTCGAGCCGAGCCAGATGCGACAGTTTGGACATTACCGGTCGGCTACCCCGCTGCGACGCGGGCGCGATTCTATATTTTCGCTGCCGTTATGTGCTTATTCTGGTTTTGAGACTGGAACGCGGTAGGCGGGGTGAAGGTCGTCATCGGCGCACTGTGCCCGACGAAATAGATGCGCGCGAGTTCATCGTTGGCGCGAGCCAGCGAAAGCTGCAGCCGGTCGATGAATTCGTGCAGACCGCCCTGCTCCAGCGTTTCGAAACGGGTGCCATGCAGGGCGCGACGCATGCGCGCCACGCGCCGCAGCAGCGGTTCGCTGTGCCGCAACCGGTGCAGGACCTCTTCCGCACGCCGCAGGCAGCATACGCAGGCACGGGGGAACTGCTCGTCGGTCAGCAGGAAGCGCACCACGCCAGCGCCGTACACGCGCTCCCGGGTCTTCAGGCGGTACATCTGGTATCCGGAAAGCGAACGCAGCACGCTCATCCACAGCACGGTCTCGAACGGCCGCAGCTCCTCGGCGTTGGCCGTCACCATCATCGCGGCCGCGCGCACATCCACGATCCGGCTGGTCATGTCGGCGCGCTCGATATTGCGGCCCAGCGTCAGGAACGTCAGCGCATCGCCCTCGTTGAATATGCCCTCGAACATGCCCGTCAGGGTCTGCGTCGAGACCGTCACGCGGCGCAGGAACGCGTATCGCGTACGCTTGGCCGCGGCCTCCGCGGCACGCTCGCCGACGTAGAGGTACAGCTCGTTGATATGCTCCCAGACCTCGCGCGGCAGGATGTCGCGCACCGTGCGCGCGATCTCTCGCGCCCGCGCGATCGAGGTCAGCATCGAACCATGGTTCTCCTCGTCGGCCACGATGAAGCGCAGCACCGACTGCTCGCTGTAGTCCTTGGCCTTCGCGAGGTAGCCAGCCTCGTTACCGGTAATGGTGATGAGCGGCCGCCACCCGGGGCTCAGCCGCTGCGGCAGGTCGAGCATCAGGCTGGCGCTCACGTCCAGCAGACGGGCGAGGTTCTCGGTGCGCTCCAGGTAGCGCGCCAGCCAGTAGAGGTTGTCAGCTACGCGTGAGAGCATTTTCGGCCGCTGTATCCACGATCCAGGTGTCCTTGCTGCCACCACCTTGCGAGGAATTGACCACCAGCGATCCCTTGCGCATCGCCACGCGTGTCAATCCGCCGGTCGTGACCTGGACCTGCCGTCCCGAGAGGATGAAGGGGCGCAGATCGAGGTGGCGGGGTTCGATGCCTCCCTCCACCAGTGTCGGCGTGGTGGACAGGCTGATCACGGGCTGGGCAATGTAGTTGCGCGGATCATGTTCAATCAATCCGGCGAAGCGCTCGCGCTCCGCGGCGGTGGACTTCGGTCCCATCAGCATACCGTAGCCACCGGATTCGTTCGCAGGCTTCACCACCAGGTTGGCCAGATTGGCCAGCACGTGCCGCCGCTGTACCTCGTCGCAGCACAGGAACGACGGCACGTTCGGCAGGATCGCGTCCTGGTCGAGATAGTAGCGGATCATCGCCGGTACAAAGGTATAGACCAGCTTGTCGTCGGCGACTCCGGCCCCGGGGGCATTGGCGAGTGCGACATTCCCGGCCCGCCAGGCACGCATCAGCCCTCGAACCCCGAGGGTCGAGTCCGGGCGGAAGGATTCGGGGTCGAGGAACAAGTCGTCGACGCGGCGGTAGAGCACGTCGACCCGCTGCCACCCTTCAATCGTGCGCATATAGACGACGTCGTCGGCCCCGACCACCAGATCACCACCCTCGACCAGCTCGCAACCCATCTGCTGCGCCAGATAGGCGTGCTCGAAATATGCAGAGTTGTAGATACCGGGTGTCAGCACGGCCACTTCCGGCTGCGCGACACCGCGCGGCGCGATGGCACGCAGCAGGTCGAAGAGCTGCGAAGGATAGTCGTCGACCGGCAGGATGCCGGCGGCCTCGAACACCTCCGGAAAAACGCGCTTGACGACCTGACGGTTCTCGAGCATGTAGGACACGCCAGACGGCACGCGCAGGTTGTCTTCGAGCACATAGACCGTGCCGTCCCCGCCACGCACCAGGTCGGAGCCGCAGATATGCGCCCAGATTCCCAGCGGCGGGTCGATCCCTGCGCATTGCGCGCGGTAGTTGGCCGAGTTCACCAGGTGCTCGCGCGGGAAGACCCCGTCGCGGACGATGCGCTGCTCGTGGTAGATGTCGTCGATGAACAGGTTCAGCGCCTGGGCGCGCTGCTGCAGCCCGGCCTCGATGCGCCGCCACTCATCGAGTGGGATCACGCGCGGGATGATGTCGAGCGGCCAGGCACGGTCGATCGATCCGCCCTCCTCGTGGTACACCGTGAAGGTGATGCCCATGCTGCGAATGGCAACCTCGGCGGCTTTCTGCCGTGCGGCGAGTTCTTCAGGGCCCAGTGCCGAGAGGAACTCGATCAGCGCGCGCGCCGCGATGCGCGGAGTGCCACCCGGCCCGATGAGCTCATCGAAGCTCGCCGTCGCGGGGTAATGGTCCCAGGCAATGCGCATGCAGTCTCGAGAGGGTCCCGTAGGTCCGATTTGCCGTTACAGTAACAGGGCGCGCGAACCGAATGAACAGCGGCACCACAAAGCATCCAAATGGCGCAATTCGGCTAGACTGACGCACGTTCCTGGTGCATAGACAATCCAAATTCATGGATCAGCAATGACTTACTGCCTGGCGTTGAAACTCAAGGACGGCCTCGTTTTCGCGTCCGACTCGCGCACCACTGCCGGTGTCGACTACATCAGTACCTATCGCAAGATGCACGTGTTCCGCCCGGCGCGGGACCGGCTGGTCGTCGTGCTGACTTCCGGCAATCTTGCGACGACGCAGGAAGTGCTCGACAACCTGCGCCGCGATCTCGCCGTGGGCGAGGATCGCGAGAACCTTGGCAATGTCTCCTACCTGTTCGAGGCGGCACGCTACGTCGGCAAGGTACTGTGCACCGTCGTGCAGCAGTATCGGGAGGCCCTGAAGCAGAGTGGTGGAGATGCGCGCGCAACGCTGATCGTCGGCGGCCAGATCGCCGGGCAGCCGCCGGAACTCTACCTGGTCTATCCGGAAGGCAATTATGTCGCGGCCACCGATGAGACGCCTTTCCTGCAGCTCGGCGAATTCAAGTACGGCAAGCCGATACTGTCGCGCATCGCCGGCGCGAACCTGTCGCTCGACGACGCCGCGCGTCTCGCGCTGATCTCGTTCGACGCGGCGATGAAATCGAATCTCTCGGTGGGACCGCCGGTGGAGCTGGCGATCTATCCGCAGGACACGCTGCAGTTCTCGCACCAGCTGGCCTTTG
This sequence comes from uncultured Steroidobacteraceae bacterium, assembly GCA_964528845.1. Classification (GTDB taxonomy): domain Bacteria; phylum Pseudomonadota; class Gammaproteobacteria; order Steroidobacterales; family Steroidobacteraceae; genus FEN-1191. The sequence continues at coordinate 83,127 of CAZGVE010000004.1, forward strand.
ACGCCGATTCGGAGTTTTTCCGCGGCTTCTGCCGCCGCTGGAACGAGAAGCTCAAGAGCGCGTTTCGCCAGTTGCCGCGGTTCGACTGGGAGCGCACACCGCCCGCCGAGCGGTAGCGCAGTGACCACGCCAGGCGCCCCGCCCGATCCGCTCGCGCAGCGCCGGATCGCCGTGGCGGAAAGTCGTGAACTCGACCTGTTTGCGGCGCTGCTCGAGCGTCGCGGGGCCACGGTACTACGCTACCCGCTGGTGCAGATCATCGATGCGCCGGATCCGCAGCCGATCCTCGTGTGGTCGCGCCGATTCGCGGCCGGTGGCTGCGACGACCTGATCCTGCTGACCGGCGAAGGTCTGCGCCGGCTGCTGCACTGCATCGACCGCCACGAGGCCACCTTGCGGGGATCGTTTCTCGAAGCGCTGGCCCGGGTGCGTAAGATCACCCGCGGGCCAAAGCCGGCCCGGGCGCTGCGTGAGCTCGGGTTGCAAAGCGATCTTCCGGCCGAAGTTCCGACGACGCCGGGCCTGATCGCCCTGTTGCGCCCACTGCCACTGCGGGACCGTCGCGTCGGCGTACAGCTGTATGGCGGGGAGGCGAACCTGCCGCTGATCGATTTTCTGATAGAAGCCGGCGCGCAGGTATCTACGGTCGCCCCGTACCGCTACGCCGACCAGGCCTCCGACATGGCCGTGCAGGAGCTGCTTGGGCGCATGCGCCAAGGCGAGATCGATGCGATCGCCTTCACCAGCAAGGCCCAGGTGGAGCGGCTGTTTCGTGCGGGGAAACCCGAGGAGGTGCGCGCGGCACTGGCGGCGACCGCCGTGGCGGCCGTGGGCCCGGTGGTAGCCGAGAGCCTTGGCGCGCATGGCGTGGACGTGGGAGCGATGCCCCCGGGCAGTTGGCACCTGAAGCCGCTGGTCGCGGCGCTGGGGGAGCTGCTCGGCGCGGTGCGCGGCTAGGAATACATCCGCTGCAGATAGCCGAGGAACTGCTCGAGTTCCGGCTTCGTGAACCGGTTCGCCATGTGCTTTTCGAGCTGACGCACCTGCTGCATCAGCGCCTCGAGTTCGGCACTTCCGGATTCCGTCAGAAAGATACCCTGCCGCCGGCGGTCGCGCGTGCAACGGCGCCGTTCGATCAGGCCGGCGCGCTCGAGCCGGTCGAGCAGTGCAACGATGCTGGCCTTGTCCACTCCGAGGTGCGTACCGAGCTCGATCTGGGCGATCCCGGAATTCGAACGCACCAGCACCAGCAGGCTGAACAGTCCGGGGCGTATCTTGTTCTCGCCGATGAAACTGACGTAGGTACGCCAGGATGCCTGGTGGGCACGGCGCAGGTTGTAGCCGAGCAGCCTTGGCAGCATGCCAAGATCGACCTTGGCCCCCGCGGCCCGCTCCCGCGTCGCGACCCGCTTTGGCCCCGCTGGGCGCTTCTCTCGGCTGCGGACGGCATGGCTACCCAGTTGTTCCATAGCGCTGGCACTCCCCCCAAATGATACTTAATGCGAGACCGGCATGTTCGGGTACCTTGGACCGCGAGGCAGGCGCGGCGCATCAGTATATTTACGTTATTGTTCGCACTGCAAATAGATTGTCGCGAATAACGCGAATGCGTTCGGTTGCGTCGACTTCAGGGCGCAGGGCCGCTTCAGGGCGCAGGGCCGCCGCGGCCGTCATGGCTCGAGAGCGGGCCGTACAGGTCCGGCCGCCGGTCGCGAAACACGAACCATCCCGCCCGCCCGCGCCGCAGCTGCTCGAGGTCAAAGCTGGCAGTGATGATGGCCTCGCTCTCCTGGTCGGCTTCGGCCACCAGTGCGCCGGTCGCATCGGCGATGAAGGAAGAGCCGTAGAAGCGCAGGTGCAGCCCGACCGGGTCCTGGCGCGAGCGCTCGACGCCGATGCGATTGCTGGCGATGAGCGGCATCAGATTTGCCGCTGCATGACCCTGCTGCGTGCGCTGCCAGTGCAGGCGCGAATCGACTGGAGGGGCCGGCGGGGGCTCGCTGCCGATGGCGGTCGGGAACAGCAGCAGCTCGGCACCGAGCAGTGCCATGATCCTGGCGGACTCCGGAAACCACTGATCCCAGCAGATTCCAACCCCGAGGCAGCCGTAGCGCGTGTGCCAGACCCGGAAGCCGGTATCGCCGGGGCTGAAGTAGAATTTCTCCTGGTAGCCAGGCCCCTGCGGAATGTGGGACTTGCGGTAGATTCCCAGCCGGGCGCCGTCCGCATCGAACAGCGCCAGCGAATTGAAATAGGCGTTGCCGTCACGCTCGAAGAAGCTCACGGGCAGCACCACGCCCAGATCCGCGGCCAGCCGCCCGAAGCGCCTCAGCAGCGGACTGTCGTCCGCCGACTCGGCCAGGGTCAGGTACTGCGCATCCTGCTCGATACAGAAGTATGGCGTCGCGAACAGCTCCTGCAGCAGGATCACCTGGGCGCCGCGCGCGTGAGCCTCGCGCACCAGCCGCTCGGCGCGCTGCGCGTTGTCCTCGAGGTCCCAGCTGCAGGCGAACTGTGTGGCCGCGACCGTGACGCGTCGAGCCTGCGCCTCAGGCATGTGCCCGCCGACCGTCTGCGCCGCGCAGCCGCTCTGTAATCGCGATCGCGGTACGCAGCGCGCGCAGCCCGTCCTCGCCGCTCACCAGCACCGGCTTGTCGCCGCGGATTGCATCCAGGAAGGCCTGCACTTCGCGCAGCAGCGCATCTCCCTGCTCGAAGGACTGTTCCTCGATCTGCACCGGCAGCTGGCCCGCGGCGACCGGCCCTTCGCGTTTGCGAATCACGGTCAGGATCTTCTGCTGCAGGTCGATCGACAGATAGGCATCGTCGCGGAACACTCGCAGCTTGCGCTCGGTCTTCAGGCTCACACGGCTGGCGGTCACGTTCGCGACACAGCCGTTGTCGAAACGCAGCCTGGCGTTCGCGATGTCGATCTCGCCAGAGAACACCGGAGTCCCGACGGCATCGAAGCTCTCGAGCGGCCGGGCCACGATCATCTGCACCAGGTCGATGTCGTGGATCATCAGGTCGAGCACCACATTCACATCGGTGCCGCGCTCGCGGAACGGGGCGAGGCGGTGGCATTCGATGAAACGTGCGGCCGAGAGCAGGGTTTCGGCGGCGAGGATGCTCGGATTGAAGCGCTCGAGGAGCCCGACCTGCAGTACCCGGGCGTGGGTGCGCGCAGCGTCGATCAGCTGCTGGGCCTGTTCGCAGGTCTCGGTAATCGGCTTCTCGACCAGCACGTGGGCGCCGGCCCGCAGGAAATCCAGCGCGATCTCGCAATGCGTGGCAGTCGGCGTCACGACGCTGACTGCGTCCACGTGTCCCAGCAATACACGGTAGTCCTGCAGCGGCTGGGTCTGCAGCTCCGCGGCCACCCGCTGGGCGGTATCGGCGCTGGCATCGACCACCGCCGCGAGTTCGCACCCGGGCAGCCCCGCATATTTCTGGGCGTGAAAGCGGCCGAGGTACCCCACCCCGATCACGGCCGCTCTGATTTTGCGCATGCGGCGGCTATTATGCCCGAAGGGTCGGCGGTGGGTCGCCCGGCCGGCCGCGTTGCCGCGCCGGGATTGTCCCGGACTACCAGGCGTTCGAACTTCCAGGCGTTCGAATTGAGGAGAGGTTTGAATTGAGCCCACGGCAGCGTGGTATCGCGCGTTGGTACGGCAATGTCCGCGGGGTATGGCGCGAAGTGCTCACGGCGCTCACGTGCCTGGCTCTCGGCGTGCTGGCGATGCCATGCCTGATCTTCGCCTTCGGGCGTATCGCTCTAGGGCCCTATGCGCATGGCTCGATCCTGTCCCTGTGGCGTGATTTCCTGATCGGTCTGGGGGACGGTTCGGAAGCCTTCTGGTTCATTGCCCTCGGGCCCTACCTGCTGCTGCTGTTGCTTCGGGGCGGGCGCCGGCTGTTGACATAAGCATCTAAGAAACAAGGGATTTGTGACTCAGTTCACAATTCCGGCGGCACTGGTAGGCAGGTCACCCGTCACGCTGTCATCCTAGGCTTAGGGGAAATTCAGGCGCGAGAAATCGCGTCGCCAATTGCCGACATGGGTACCGTAGCCAATCGCACCAACGCCCTGAATAGCACCGCCGAGAGTCGTCCATCGAACTCGGAGGGGGCGCGTCGCCGCGAGGATGTGATCCACGAAATCAAGCTGGCACTGGTGACCGCGGAGCTCACGCTCGATGAGCCGCGGCGTGGCTTCGATCCGTACAACGCGAAACTCGGGCGCAGTCCGCGCGACGTCTGGGCACGCAGTCGCCACCACGGCTGAGGTCTGCCGTCGACCCCCTTGGCTCTCTGGCCGTGGGGACGGCCTCGCCGGCACTGCTGCAACCTCGAGGTTTCTTAAGGCCAGTACGTGTAGAGCAGCACCGCGATCATGCCGGCCAGCAGCAACTGCGGGCCGAAGCGCCAGCGCCATCCGCGCAGCTCGCCGATGAAGCACGTGACCGAGACGCCGGCGAGCGACCACGACCACAGTAATCCGCGCAGCAGGGGCACTCGCTCGCTTGCAAGCCGCCCGTAGTATTCGGGCAGCAGCAGGAACACGATACCGCTCATGGTCAGCGACACCGTCAGGGCGATGGCCGAACCCATCACGATGCCGATCAGTACCGACAGTGGCCGCATGAACTGCCTCGCAGATTACTGAAATGCCGGGCCGTCCGCGGCCTGCGCCGACTGCCATCCGGTGCGCAAAGATGTCAGACTGCGCCACACCAGTGTAGCCGCCGTCAAGCACCCCTGCAGCATGCCGCAATCGCCCGTTTCCGAACGAAGGCTCCATTCGCCCCTGGCGCTGGGAGCGTTGGGCCTGCTGGTGCTCACGGCCGCGGGCTCGAGCGGCGTGCCCGCCGCCACCGGTCTGCTGCCCGACGGGGCCATTGCCCCGACCTCGCAGGAGCGCGTGCTGGCGCCGCGCGTGGCGGGCCTGCTCGAGCAGTACCAGTACCGACATATCCCGATCGACGAGCGCCTCTCGCCGTCGGTACTGGACCGCTACCTGGAAAGCCTGGACAGCCAGCACAGCTACTTCCTGGCCAGCGACATTGCCGGCTTCGATAAGTGGCGGCTGAAATTCGGCGACATGGCGCACACCGGCGAGATCGACCCGGCGTTCCTGATCTTCAATGTGTTCCGTCAGCGCAACCGCGAGCGCATGGAATACGCGCTCAAGCTGCTGACGACCGAGCCGGACTGGACACGCGAGGAGGACTTCAATTTCGACCGCGAGCACGCCGCGTGGCCGACCACGGTCGATGAGGTGAACGAACTGTGGCGCCAGCGGGTGAAGAACGACGCGATCTCGTTGCTACTGACGGGCAAGAACTGGGCCGACACTGCGGATACCCTGAGGAAGCGCTATCAGCGCGTGCTCACGCGGCTCGACAAGATCGCGCCGGAGGACGTGTTCGAGACGCTGATGAACGGGTATGCGACCTCGTACGACCCGCACTCGAATTACTTCTCACCGCGCAGCTCGGAGGAGTACCGGATCCAGATGAGCCTGAGCTACGAAGGCATCGGGGCCTCGCTGCAGCTCAATGACGACTACGTCACCGTCAGCGGCGTGCTGCCGGGCGGACCGGCAGCTGCGGACGGCACGCTCAAGATCAACGATCGCATTACCGCCGTCGGCCAGGGACACGATGGCGCGATGTCCGACGTGATCGGCTGGCGCCTCGATGACGTGGTGCAGCTGATCCGCGGCAAGGTGAACACTGTGGTGCGGCTGCAGATCCTGCCGTCGGGCGCTGTGCCGGGCAGTACCGAGCGCACGCTCGAACTGACGCGCAACAAGGTGACCCTCGAGGCCCAGGCGGCCAAGAAGGAAGTGCGCACGATCCAGCGCAACGGCCACGGCTATCGGGTCGGCATCATTACCGTCCCCAGCTTCTACAACGACATGGAAGGCGAAGCCGAGAGCGCGAACAACCGCAGCACCACCCACGACGTACGCCGGCTGCTGCAGGAATTTGCCGAGCAAGGTGGCATCGATGCGCTGGTCCTGGATCTGCGCGGTGATGGCGGCGGCTACCTGCCGGAGGCGGTCGGCCTGACCCACCTGTTCATCAATCACGGTCCGGTGGTCCAGCTTCGGGACACCAACGGCCAGCTCGACGTGCTGGACGAGCCGGATCCAGGACAGGCCTATGCCGGACCGTTGGCGGTGCTGGTCGACCGCACCAGTGCGTCGGCCTCCGAGATCTTCGCCGCGGCGATCCAGGACTATCACCGCGGACTGATCATTGGCCAGACCAGTTTCGGCAAGGGCACGGTTCAGAGCGTGATCCCGCTCGACCGCTGGTCCTCGCGACCGACCGAGGGACAGGTCACCGTCACGATCGGCAAGTTCTACCGGGTCACTGGTGAGAGCACTCAGCTGCGAGGCGTGGTACCCGACATCGTGCTGCCATCGGCGATCAACCCGCAGGACGTCGGGGAGAGCATGCTCGAACACGCGCTGCCCTGGGACCGCATCGCGCCGGTGCCGTTCCGGGCGCTTTCGCCCGACGGCTCACTGGTGCAGACCCTCGCCTCCGAACAGAGCGACCGCGCCACGCATAACGCCGACTACCAGTGGCTGCTCTCGAGCCTGGCGACGCTCGACACGATGCGCAAGGACAAGATGCTGTCGCTGAACCTCAAGAAGCGCCAGCAGCAGCGGCTGGCGCAGGACCAGGCGCGCTTGGGCCAGGAGAACGCGCGGCGGATCGCCGATGGCCTCGCGGCGGTGAAGGCGGTCGAGGACATCGTCGCGAGCGACGAGCCCGATGTGATACTCGCGCAGGCCGCGAACATCATGGCCGACTCGCTCACCCCGCAGGCCGTCCACGGCACCCCGGAGGTCGCGCAGCAGGGCGCGCCGCCTGCAGCCGCGTCCACCCGGCACTAGTCCCTCCGGCAGCTGGCGATTATCGCAGCAGCACCCGGTAGATCTCCCACAGATCCTCGACCAGCACCTTCGAGCCGTCCATCGTTGAAGTCAGGCTCTCGGCGGTCGGTGCGGTCTCGCTGGCATTGCGGTACTTCGCCAGCTCGCGCAGCCGGTCCAGGCACTGCTTGATCTCCTGCGGCAGATTGGCGCGCTGCTGCAGCAGCGCTCGGCCGCGCGCGATTTCCGCCATGCTCGCCTCGCAGCGCGCGCGATCGCCGTACTCATCGCGCGGCGGCTCGCGGCGCCCCGCCGCCTCGCGCGCGAGTTCCACCAGCGTGCCCTGCGCCAGGCGGTTGCTCAGGATCTGAGCGTAGGCCACCGCGGCCAGGTTGATCGCGCGGCGCGCGTCGACTGACAGGCCCGCGAATTCGGGTGCCGTCTCGGCATCCAGCGTATCGCGCGCCGCGCGTGCCGCCTCGAGATCCTGCACGCACAGCAGTGCCTGAAGGTTCGCGGCCTGCGCCTGGCGGCGCAAGGCACGGCGCCTGAAGTAGTGCCAGAACCGCTGCAGCCGCTGCTCGCCCTGCTCCAGCACCGTAACCGCTTCGCGTGCCTGCGCGGCGCGTGTCTCAGCGTCGCGCAGCGTGGCCTCGACCGCCTGGCGGCGCACGAACTGGCGCCGGTTGAACTCGGCCAGGAATGCGCGCCGCTCGCGCTCCTCTTGCTGGGCTACGAGCTCGGCGACGAATTGCGTGAGCAACGTACGACCGAGCGTCCACAGCTCGCGCAGCTGATAGAACACGAGGGCCGGATAGGCGGTGTCGGGCAGCGCCAGGCGCTCCTCGAGCCCCTGGAGCATCTCCTGCACGCGCGCGGTAGCGCCTTCCTGCTGCTTGACCCGGTCTTTGAGGCGCTGAACCTCGTCCTGCAGCCCGCTATAGGACTTCTTGAGCTCGGCCCGATTGCGGAACAGCAGCAGCACGCGGTCGTCGTCGACGTCGAGCTTCGGCGTGCCGCTGCCCAGGCGCAGGAATCCGAATTGGCGCATCCATTTCATGAGTAGTGGCATCATTCGCAAGGGGCCACTCCCACTCCACGCTCAGCTGAGCTTGCCGGCCCGGATCTAAGGCTCCGGCAACGTGAATCGATGGCCGCGGTCAGCGCAATATTCCAGCCATTTATTTAGCATCATGTTGCGCGACCAGCGCTGATGCAGTTCACGTTCCCCCGGCCGGGCAGCGGAACCGCGCACCGAGTCGCTGCCGGTCAGCGCCTCCGCTTCCAGCAGCCGCGCATCGTGATAGGCGCGCAGCCGCAGGTCGGGCAGCCGCTCCGTCGGTGCGCCGCGCCGGCGCGGCAGCACGTAGCTGAGATTCAGCGTACTGGTGTAGCGCATGTGCTCGAGCACGGCGAGCTGCAGTTCACAGTCCCCGGGCGGACGCGAGACCAGCGTGCCTTCGAGCCGGGCCGGCTCCCCCGCGAGCTGCACGAAGCGCAGGTAGTTGCTCTCGTACAGGCTCATCAGGGCGATGAACCCGCGCGGCCGTGTACGCCATGACACCGGAATGTCGGCTTCGCAAAGCATGCCCCGACTATAACACGGGGGTGCGACGCTCATGCTTGCGGTGCGGCAGATCGGTGCGCTGCTGCTCAGGGTGCGACGAACATCCGCTCGCGGTAGTAGCGCAACTCGTTGATGGACTCGTGGATGTCGGCCCGCGCGAGATGCGCCGAGGGCTTCGAATAGGGATCCAGTGCGGGCATCCAGCGGCGCGCGAGTTCCTTGAGCGTGCTGACATCAAGATTGCGGTAGTGGAAGAATCGCTCGAGTTCCGGCATCAGACGGGCGAGAAAGCGACGATCCTGGCAGATGCTGTTGCCGCACATCGGCGACATGCCCGGCGGCAGGTGCGTGCTCAGGAACAGCAGCGTCTGGCGCTCCGCTTCCGCCACGCTCATGCGGCTCAAGCGCACGCGCGCGAGCAGCCCGGAGCCGCCGTGCTGGCGCTGGTTCCACGCATCCATGCGTGCCAGCACCTCCTCGGGCTGGTGAATCGCGAGTTCCGGGCCCTCGGCGAGCACGTTGAGGTCCTTGTCCGTGATGACGGTCGCAATCTCGATGATCTGGTCGGTCTCGGGCATCAGCCCGGTCATCTCGAGATCGATCCAGATCAGGTTCTCGTGATTGCTCATACCGGTTCACGTTGCGGGCAGTTCGGGCATCATAGCAAGTAATGTCCCGAACTTTTCCGCTGCAGCACCCGGCGCGCGTCACCATCGCCCATGGCCGACTGCTGCAGGTGCGTGCCGATGATGGCAGCGAGAGCACCGCGCGCGCGGACCGTCGCCACCTGCAGGTGGTGTGCGGCGATCGAGTGCGGTGCGAGTACGACGCGCGGCACGACGAGCTGCGTGTGGTGGCGCTCGAACCGCGCACCGGAGCGCTCTACCGCAGCAACGCCCGGGGCGGATCGGAACTCATCGCTGCGAACCTGACGCTGCTGGTCGCGGTCGTGGCCCCGCTACCGGTACCGGACTTCTACATAGTCGATCGCTACCTTTGCGCTGCGCAGTCTGCCGGCATCGCCGCCTGCGTCGTGCTCAACAAGGTGGAACTCGGCGCCGACCTGACGGTCGAGAGCGAGCTGCGCGTGCTCGAGGCGATCGGGTATCCGGGCCTGCAGGTATCTGCCGAGATGGGCGTCGGGCTCGAGGCGCTGCGCACGCTGCTGCACGGCCAGGCCGCGGTGCTCGTCGGTCAGTCGGGAGTCGGCAAATCATCGCTGCTGCGCGCGCTGGTGCCGGGCAGTGTGGCACCGGTCGGTGCCCTGATTCGTGACGACGAAGGGCGGCACACGACCACGACCACCCGGCTGTTCGAGCTGCCGGACGGTGGCGCGCTGGTCGACTCACCCGGTGTGCGTGATTTCGCCCCCGCGATCGACCGCCTGGTGGCCCCGGCGCTGGGATTCCGCGAGCTCGCCGCGCTCAGCCCGCAATGCCGCTTCGCCGACTGCCAGCACCTGCGCGAGCCGGACTGCGCGGTGCGACTCGCGGTCGAGCACGGCACGATTTCCGCGCGGCGCTACGAGAGCTACCGCCGGTTGCACCGGCTCGCCGGACGCCTCGGATCGATTGCAGCGCCTGCCCGCTCACGCCGCGGCCGCTGAGCCGCGGCCGCCGAGCCGCGCCTGTCATCGGCGATGGTCGTCAGGACAGCGTATGGCGCCCCGCCAGTGCGTGGGCCAGCGTACCGCCATCGACGTATTCGAGTTCTCCGCCGACCGGTACGCCGTGCGCAATGCGGCTCGCGCAGATTCCGCGCGAACGCACGAGTTCAGAGAAGAAGTGCGCCGTCGCCTCACCCTCGACCGTCGGGTTGGTCGCCAGGATGACCTCGCGGACCTCGTGTGCGTCCAGCAGCGCCTCGAACTGACGCACGCCGAGTTCCTCGGGGCCGATGCCATCGAGCGGCGACAGATGGCCCATCAGCACGAAATAGCGCCCGCGATAGCCACCAGATTGCTCGATGGCTGCGACATCCGCGGGCGACTCGACCAGGCAGACCTGCGACGCGTCGCGCGACGGATTCACGCAGATCGCGCACAGCGGGCCTTCGGTGAGCATGCGGCAGCGCTCGCAGCGCCCGACACGCTCCAGCGCCGCGCTGAGCGCGCCGGCCAGGCCGCGCGCGCCCGGTCTCCCGGCCTGCAGCAGGTGAAATGCCATGCGCTGCGCGCTCTTCGGCCCAACGCCGGGCAGCGTGCGCAGCGCATCGATCAGCGCGGCCAGGGCCGGGGAGTGATTCATGCCGCCAGACGTGCCGCGCTTCAGAACGGCAGCTTCATCCCCGGGGGCAGTGACATTCCGCCCATGGCCGCAGCCATCTTGGCCTGGGACGCCGCCTCCAGACGATGCACTGCGTCATTGACCGCCGCAGCGACCAGATCCTCGAGCATCTCGCGGTCCTCAGCCGCGACAGTCGGCTCGATCTGCACCCGCCGCACTTCATGGCGGCCCGTCATGGTCACCTTGACCATGCCGCCACCGGCCTCGCCGATCACCTCCAGCGACGCGATCTCGGTCTGGACCTTCTGCATATTGGCCTGCAGCGCCTGCGCCTGCTTGACCAGGTTGTTCATGTTTGCCATTGGCGTTTCCTCTGGATCTCAGCCTTCATCCTGGCGGGCCGGACGCACCGAGTCGACGAGCACGCTCGCACCGAACTGCTCCCGGATCACACCCACGGTCGCATCGGTCTCGAAGGCCGCCCGCGCGCGCGCCAGGCGTTCGGCCTCCGCCTGTTCCTGCACTCGCGCCGGGGTTGACACCGGATTGGCTGCCAGCTCGATCTCGAGCCTGACGGGCGACCCCACGTGGCGCGAGAGTGCTTGCGTGAGCTTGTCCTCGAGCGCCCGCGTTCGCAATGAGCCACTGCGCGGATCCAGTGCCAGGCGCCACGTCGAGCCCTCACGCCCGAGCAGCGCGCACTGCGCGGCCAGCTGCCGAGGTGCGCCCTGCAGATCGAGCGCTGCGAGGATCGCGCTCCAGTCCAGGGCGGCCGGATTCGCGGCGGCAGCCGGAGCGCCAGGAGACGCGGGAGCGGCAGCGCCAGCAGTCGCCCTCACCGCCCCTGGGACTGGCGCGCTAACCGGCGCCGCCGGGCCCGACGATCGGGCCACGGGCGGTCCCGCTCCCGGCGGGGGCACGGCGGCAGTGCCCGGCGGCCGGAAAGCAAGCATCCGGATCAGGGTCATGCGGAATCCGGTGCGCTGATCCGGCGCCAGTGGCAGGTCGCGCCGCCCGAGAATCGCTGTCTGGTAGTACAGCTGCACGTCCTCGGGCGCGATCCGGGCAGCGAGGTCGGCCAGAAGGTCCGGCGGGTGCAGTTCGTCGCCCTCGTAGGCTGGTAGCAGCTGGCGCAGCGCAACGCGCTCCAGCAACGCGGCCAGCTGCTCGAGCAACTGCGCATAATCGGGCGAGAATTCGTCCAGTGCGCCGGCATACTCTACTAGCTGGCGAGCTTCGCCCGCGGCCAGCAGCTGCGCGACACGTACCACCTGGTCGCGTTCCACAGTGCCGAGCATTGCACGCGCATCCGCCTCGAGCGCGCTGCCGGCGCCGAAGGCCAACAGCTGGTCGAGCATCGACAGCGCGTCACGCAGGCTGCCATCGCCGGCCTGCGCGATCAGCTGCACCGCAGCGGGCTCGTAGCGCAGGTGCTCGGCCTCGAGGATGTGCTGCAGGCGGGCGCCGATCAGCGCCACCGACAGCCGCTTGAGGTTGAACTGCAGGCAGCGCGAGAGCACTGTCACCGGTAGCTTCTGCGGGTCGGTGGTCGCGAGCAGGAACTTGACGTGCGGCGGCGGCTCCTCGAGCGTCTTGAGCAGCGCGTTGAAGGACTGCGCCGAGAGCATGTGCACTTCGTCGATCAGATAGATCTTGTAGCGGCTGCGCGTCGGCGCGTACTGCACGTTGTCGAGCAGTTCACGGGTATCGTCCACCTTGGTGCGGGAAGCCGCGTCGACCTCGATGAGATCCACACTCCGGCCCGTGTCGATCTCGCGGCAGCTCGCACATTCCCCGCAGGGCGTCGCGCTGGTGCCACGCTCGCAGTTCAGGCACTTGGCAAGAATCCTTGCGACCGTTGTCTTGCCGACTCCGCGGGTACCGGCGAACAGGAAGGCATGGTGCACCCGGCCGCTGTCGAGCGCGTTGGCGAGTGCGCGCAGCACGTGTTCCTGACCGGTCATCTCGGCGAAACTGTGCGGCCGCCAGGTGCGCGCCAGTGCGGTGTAGGAACTCATTGGCAGTCGGAACCCCGGGGAGGTGATCCGCACCAGCTTGGACTTCGGCACCCGACCCGAGCCGTTACCGCTGCTCCCTTCCGGGCCTGACGGGGTTCACAGTCAGTCGTCGCGAAGGAACCAGCGCGGATCACCGTTGACCCATGGCGGAGAGGGTGGGATTCGAACCCACGAACACCCGTGAAGATGTTACTGGAATTCCAGTCCAGCGCCTTCGACCGCTCGGCCACCTCTCCATGCAACACGTCGATTCCGGGCGCATCCTGCCCGCAGCGAATGGGGGCGCGGATTCTAGCAACGGGCGCCAGCCACGCCTACTGCGGGCCATTGCCGGCCGCACCCGGCGCTGGGGGCAGCGGCACGCTGGAACGGACCGGTGGTGCGTGGGTTTCCGGGACCGCAAAGCTCGGCGGCATCGACAGGCACGGAGCCGAACGCGGTCTGGACGGCTCCGGCTCATCGAGCGACGGAATCCGTACTGCATTGTGGGTATCGGGCGCGGACATTCCCGCAGGCACTCGCAGCGGCGGCAGGGTCGCGGCGGTGGCGGCCAGTGTCGGCTCGCGGCAACCGGCGGCCGACCCGTGTCGATGGAACAGCGAGCAACCCGGCAGCGCCGCGACGGTGAAGCAGAGCAACAGCATTCGAACGGCAGTAACGCCATCCCGGGTGGCCAGCCTCACGCGGACTGCGCCGTGGGTGCCTGCGTGGCGCGCAGCACCGAATCCAGTGCCGCGCGTACCTGCGGCCGGTACTGCTCGGACAGCACGGTCAATGGCAGCCGGATACCGCCCTCGAGCAGTCCGAGCTGAGCCATCGCCCACTTGACCGGAATCGGATTCGCCTCGACGAACAGCGCGTGGTGCAGCGGGCGCAGCAGCAAGTCCAGATGTGCGGCACCGGAGTGATCGCCGCGCAAGGCGCTCGAAACCAGCTGGGCCATCGGCCCGGGCACCACGTTTGCAGTCACCGACACGACCCCCCGGGCACCATTGGCCATCGCCTCGGCGGCGGTCGCATCGTCGCCCGAGAGCACGTCAAACCCCGCTGGCACGAGCGCACACAGTTCGGCGATGCGCGCAACCTGCGCCAGCGCTTCTTTGACCGCGACGATTCGCGGCAGTTTCGCGAGCCGCGCGACGGTTGCCGGCAGCAGGTCGATCGCCGTGCGCCCCGGAACGTTATAGAGCATCAGCGGAACGCTGGAGGCGGCAGCCACGGCTTCATAATGACGGTACAGGCCTTCCTGGGTCGGGCGGTTATAGGCCGGGGTCACCACGAGCAGCCCGTCCACGCCGGCTCCGGAGAGGCGCCGGGCCCGTTCGACCGTTTCGGCGGTGCTGCTGGTTCCGGCTCCGGCGAGCAGCGCCATCCGCCCGCGCAACCGGCTGCGCGCGCGCTCGATCAGTCCCGCCAACTCCTCATCGGTGAGGGTGGGCGACTCGCCGGTCGTCCCGCCGACGACGATACCGCTGGTTCCGGCCTCCAGGTGCAGCGCGAGCAGGCGTTCCCATGCCTGCCAGTCGATGCCGCCGTCAGGGTGCATCGGAGTGACGATCGCGACCAGGCTTCCGGAGAACATGACAGTGGACGCTGCGCTGTAAGGTTATTCAGGACGGGGCGCGGGATGTTACGGGTCCGGACCTTCCTGAGGCAAGCCGGACGAACGGCGAGGCCCTGCCCGCCCGCGAGGCACCGCAGACCGTGCGCATCCCGCAGCAGTCCCGGTACACTGCCGGACCAGATCGTGACAGCAGACCCCATGAAGCAGTATCTCGCCGTTTCCGCCATCGGCAGCGACCGGACCGGCATGGTTCACGAACTCACCCGGATCATTACCGATTGTGGCGGCAACATCGCCGAGAGCCGCATGGCAGCGCTCGGTGCGGAATTTGCCATGCTGCTGCTGGTCAGCGGCAACTGGCATTCACTGGCCAAGATCGAATCGGAGCTGGCCCGGCTTGCCGAGGTCGGCACCCTGAGCCTGCACCTGAAGCGCACGGAACCCAGAACGGCGCGGGCCGACCTGCTGCCCTACTCGATCGACATCGTGAGCCTGGACCAGGCCGGGATCGTGGCGGGGCTCTCAGGGTTCTTCGCAGGACGGGGAATCGATATCAGCGAGGTGTCCACGCGCTCCTACGCCGCGGCGCACACCGGCGCACCGATGTTCGCCGTCCAGATGGTCATCAGCGTTCCGGTAAAACTGCAGCTCGCGCAGCTGCGTGAGGAGTTTATGGATTACTGCGATACCCTTAACCTCGACGCGATTCTCGAGCCGGTGAAATCATGAGCAGTCGCAGGAAGCCCGCGCGCACGACCGCGCGCACGACCGCGCGCAAGACCGCGCGCAAGTCGGTTCGCAAGGCTGCCCCCAAGGCACCCCGCAAGGCGGCCCCCAAGGCAGCCAGCCGGGCCCCAGCGAAGCGCACTGCGCGGAGTGCAAGACCGGCGATGCAGCGCCCGGCCCGCACTGCCGCGCCGGCGTCCGCGCCGGTGCGCATCGATCAGCCGGTCGCCGATTTCACGGCACCGTCTACCGGTGGCGTCCGCTGGCGGCTCGAGGACGCACGCGGGCGCAAGCTCGTGCTGTACTTCTATCCGCGCGACAACACGCCCGGCTGCACGCTCGAGGGGCAGCAATTTGCGGCGCTCGCGCCGCAGTTCGCCGAGGCAGGCGTCACGCTGCTCGGCATATCCCGCGACAGTATCGCCTCGCACGAGAAGTTTCGCGCCCAGATGCGCTTCCCGTTCGACCTGCTCTCGGACCCGGACGAAGCCGTCTGCCGCCAGTTCGACGTGATCCACGAGAAGAACATGTACGGACGCAAGGTGCTCGGCATTCAGCGCAGTACCTTCCTGCTCGACGCCGCCGGCGTACTGCGACGCGAATGGCGCGGCGTGAAGGTGGAAGGGCACGCCCAGGAGGTGCTGATGGCGGCGCGGGCGCTGTGAAGGCGTCCCCGGCGGTGCGCAGGCTGTTCGTGCTCGACACGAACGTGATGATGCACGACCCGACTGCGATCTTTCGCTTCGAGGAGCACGACATCTACCTGCCGATGGTGGTGCTCGAAGAACTCGATGCGAACAAGAAGGGGCTGTCGGAGGCCTCGCGCAACGCGCGCCAGGTCAGTCGCTTCCTCGATGACATGATGCGCGGGGTCACCAAGGAGCAGATCGACGCTGGGATCGTGATTCCGAGTGGCCAGAGCGGGAACCACGGCAAGAAGCCCTCCTCCGGTCGGCTTTACTTCCAGACCCGTGAACTCTCCAGCGGGCTGCCCGAAGGGCTGCCGGGCGTCGGGGCCGACAACCTGATCCTGGGGCAGACGCTCGCGCTGCAGCGCCAGGAGCCGCATTCGCATGTCGCGCTGGTCTCCAAAGACATCAATCTACGCATCAAGGCGGCGATCCTCGGCGTCCACGCAGAGGACTACTACAGCGACAAGACGATCGAAGACGCCGACGTGCTCCACACCGGCATTGAATTGCTGCCGGCGGATTTCTGGGAGCGACACGGCAAGGACATGCGCTCCTGGAAAGAGGCGGACCGGACCTGGTACGAGGTTGCCGGTCCGGCTGCGGCCACATGGCGCCCGAATCTCTTCGTCTACGAGGACAGTCCGCAGGGAATCGAAGCGATCGTCCGGCACGTGGACGGCCAGTCCGCACGGCTCGAGCTGGCACGCGATTTCCGGGGCGAACGCCACAATGTCTGGGGCATCACCGCTCGCAACCGCGAGCAGAATTTCGCGCTCAACCTGCTGATGGATCCGGAGATCGACTTCGTCACGCTGCTCGGACCGGCCGGCAGCGGCAAGACGCTGCTCGCACTGGCGGCCGGCCTGACGCAGACGCTCGAACGCAATCGTTTCATCGAGATCATCATGACCCGGGTCACGGTGCCGCTAGGCGAGGACATCGGATTCCTGCCTGGCACGGAAGAAGAGAAGATGGAGCCCTGGATGGGCGCCCTGATGGACAATCTCGAGGTGCTCACGCGTAGCGAGGAAGGCGGCAACTGGGGCCGGGCCGTGACCAACGATCTGCTGCGCAACCGCATCAAGATTCGCTCGCTCAATTTCATGCGTGGACGTACGTTCCTGAATCGCTTCATCATTCTGGACGAAGCGCAGAACCTGACACCCAAGCAGATGAAAGCACTGGTGACCCGCGCCGGTCCTGGCAGCAAGCTGGTGGCGCTCGGCAACATCGCCCAGATCGACACGCCATACCTGACGGAAACCACCTGCGGCCTGACATATGTCGTCAACCGCTTTCAGGGCTGGGAACATTCAGGTCACGTGACGCTGGTGCGCGGGGAGCGCTCGCGGCTGGCGGATTTCGCCTCCGAGTCGCTCTGAGCAGCGCGCCGGCGCGCAACTGCGTACACTCCGGGCGGTGCGGGACCGGAACCATTGCCGTCCCGCCGCAGTCGAATCCGGAGGTTCGGTTGCCGCAGTCCCTCATGCCCAAGTCATTGTCCGCATATTTTGGTTGCTGGTTGACGCTGGTCGCCGGCTTCGCGAATGCAGCGGACATGAGCCTGGCCTCCGTCGGCACCGGCAGCAGCTCGATCAGCAGCGAGCTGCCCGACCTGGGCGGACCGGCCTATGCGATGGTCAGCCGCACCGATGAGACACAGATCGGGCGCATGGCGATGCACGAGCTGCGCGACCAGAACATGATCCTCGAGGACCCGGAAGTCAGCGACTACATCCAGCAGCTCGGACTGCGGCTCGCGGTGCAGTCGCGCGATGATGATCAGGCCTTCAGCTACTACGTACTGCGCGAGCCGGTCGTGAATGCCTTCGCGACCTTCGGCGGCATCATCTGCGTCAACAGCGGGCTGATCCTGCAGACCGAGGACGAGGCACAGCTCGCGAGCGTGCTCGCGCACGAGACCGGCCACGTGGTCCAGCGCCACATGGCGCGCGCACTGATGGCCGAGAGCCGCATGTCGATGACCACCCTGGCTGCAATGCTCGCCGCGGTACTGATCGGCGCCGCGGCCGGAGGCGGTGGGCAGGCCATCGAGGGCGCAATCGCGATGGGCCAGGGCATAGCCCTGCAGCAGAGCATCAACTACACGCGCGGCCAGGAAATCGAGGCGGACGCGGTCGGCATCCAGTTACTGGCCGGCGCCGGCTACGATCCGCAGGAAATGGCAACGTTCTTCGAGACCCTGGCGCGGGTGGTCGGGCTCGCGGACGCCGACATCCCGGCGCTGCTCAAGGACCACCCGGTCACCAGCGATCGCATCGCCACCGCACGTGTCGCGGCTTCCAAGCTACCCCGCCACCCGATGCAGCCCGATTCGCTCGGCTATGCCTTCTTCAAGGAGCGCGTGCGCGTACTGGTCACTCCGCCCGAGGCGCACCTGGCGCAGTACTACGAGGGGCTGCGGCAGCGACGCGATCTCACCCCGGCGGAGCGCTACGGTGAAGCGCTGGTGGAGATTCAGGGCGGCGGTGCCGCGACCGCCGTGCGCACGCTCGCGGATCTGCAGGCCCAGTATCCGCAGATGACGGTGCTGTATTCGGCGCTCGGACAGGCGCTCGCCGCTTCCGGGCAGCGCGACTACGCGCTGGCCCAGTTCCAACACTGGAACCGGCTATTCCCGCGCAACGTGCCGATTACCGTGCGCTATGCAGAGACGCTGATGGAGACCGGCCAGCCGACGCAGGCACATGAGATCCTGCTCGATTTGTTCAACAACATCGATCCATCCCCGGCCCAGATCCGACTCACGGCGCTGGCCGCCAGCGCGGCCGGCGATGCGGGCGACGCGTACTACTACATGTCCGAGTACGATCTGGCGGGCGGCGATCTGACACTGGCGAATCAGCAGCTCGAGCTGGCGCTGGCCGCACCGAACCTGACGACGATCCAGCGCCAGCGGTTTCGCGCCCGGCTCGAGGAAGTGCGCGGCTGGCTGCGCGAGCAGCAGCAGGCCCGCCGCACGCGCGGGAGCTAGCGCGGGCTGCTAGACTCACCAAGCATGAGATTGCTTCATCTGCCGGCGTTCATGGCCTGTGTGAGCGCACTGGGTGGCTGTGCCACGCTGCCGCCCGGTCACCAACCCGATGCACGTGACCGCTTCGAGCGGATGAACCGCTCGATCTATGCGTTCAACGTCACCTTCGACCGCGCCATCCTGCATCCGGCCGCGAAGGGCTACGTCAAGATCACGCCGACGCCGGTACGCCGCAGTGTCAGCAATTTCCTGAGCAACCTTGCCTATCCGCGCACCATCATCAACGATGCGCTGCAGGGGAAGTTCCGTGACGCAGCCAACGATGTCGCGCGCCTGCTGATGAATTCGGTCATCGGCATTGGCGGTCTGTTCGACCCGGCGAGCCGCGCGGGGCTGGACCGTCACGTCGAGGATTTCGGACTCACACTTGGCCATTGGGGCGTCGGCAATGGTCCGTTCGTGATGCTGCCGTTCCTCGGGCCCTCTTCGGTCCGGGATACCGTCGGGCTGATCCCGGATGAGGCCACGTATCCCAGCTGGTACATCTCCAATCCGTACGCGACTTGGAGTCTGTTCGTCGTCAACGCCATCGATATCCGCGTGTCCTTGTTCCCGACCGACAAGCCGATCGCAAGCGCGTACGATCCGTATGCATTCGTGCGCAATGCCTATCTGCAGCATCGCGACTATCTCGTTCATGGCGACAACGCGGCCAGCGACGCGCCGCCCGAGGATCCGGACTCGACGCCCCCGGACCTACCGCCGGCGACACCCGCGGCGCATTAGCCGGCGCACTGGAATCTCATTCAGGGGCTGATCAGCGCCTCGACTTCGCTCAGCGCGGCCAGGGCGCGCAGCGCTTCGGGCAGCCCGACGTAGCGCAGCGTGCAGCCCTGCGCACGGGCGAGCGCGAGCCAGTCGATCAGCAGCGCCAGTCCGGCGCTGTCGGCGGCCGGCACCCCCTGCAGATCGATCGTCACCGCTGCGCCGCGCACCAGCAGCGCGAGACCGGACGGCCGCAGCCCCGGCACGCTATCGAAGGTCAGCGGGCCGTTCAGACGCCAGGTGCCGGTGCCGGCAGCCACGAACGCGCTGGCCGCCACCAGCGGCGGAACTGCCCCCTGCCCGGCCACGGACTAGCCTTTGCCCGGTGCGGCTTTGCCACCGCCCGGTTTGGCTCCGGATTCCAGCTTCGCAATGACCGCGTCCAGGCCCTCTTGGTCGATCTGCGCTCCAAAATCATCGCGAAAGCTCTTGACGTAGCTGATGCCTTCTACGGCCAGGTCCCAGGCCTTCCAGCCCGCATCGGTATGCCGCAGGCTGTAGTTGACCGCAACGTTCGATCCGTCGTCCTTGCGGATCTGGGTGCGGACCGTGGCGTTCGGCGCCGCCGGATCCCCGGTATAGGGCAGCACCTTGAGGCGGTCGCCGGTGAAGTCGACCAGCGCGTCGCCATAGTTATCGAGCAGGGACTTGTAGAACGCCGCGATGAAGCGCGTCCGCTGCTCGGGGGTGGCCACGGTCCAGTGCCGGCCGAGTACCAGTCGGGCGGAGTATTCGGTATCGAAATGCGGTAGCAATACCTGATCGACCAGCTGGTGGACCCGAGCCGGGTCCTTGCGGTACTCGGCGCGGTGCGCTTCCAGTTCCTTCAGGATCGTAGCGGCGGTGGTCTGCACCAGCTGGGCCGGTCCGCTGGCATCGACCTGGGAGTCGAGGCTGGCGGCCGGCCCGGACGGCGCCGCTGCCGCGACGCTGCCTGGCGCGTGCGCCCAGCCCAACGCGAGGACCACGACCAGAACCAGGCCTTGGGCGCGGGTGCGGCGCAAGTTTTTCATCTGCATGGGCGTCTCACTTGGCATCGCTGCCATTGCCTGAATCCTTCTTGCCGGCGGTATTGGCGAAGAACTTGTTGATCAGGTTCTCCAGCACCAGCGCGGATTGGGTCAGCTGGATTTCGCTGCCCGCGTGCAGGAAGCTGTCGGATCCGCCGGCGGTCACCCCGACATAGTTGGCGCCGAGCAGCCCGGAGGTCTGGATCGCCGCGTCGCTGTCGTCCGGGATGCGGGAATAGTGGCGATCGATCGCGAGACTCACCACAGCCTTGTACTCGTTGCCGTCAAAGCCGATGCCCTGCACGCTGCCGATACGTACTCCCGCCATGGTCACGGGAGCGCCGACCTTCAGCCCACCGATGTCCTCGAACTTGGCCTTGACCGTGTAACTTTCGGCCGCGCGGCGCAGCTGCAGTCCGCTGCCCGGCAGCTGCGTGGTCAGGAATCCGAGTGCCGCGAAACCCAGCAGCACGAACAGTCCGGTGCCGAGTTCAATTGTCCGTTGCGCCTGCGCCATGGTTCACTCCTGCCTGAAGACTCTACAGAAACGCCGCCGTCAGCATGTAGTCAAGCAGCAGTATCAGCACGGCGGAAGTTACGACGGTGCGCGTGGTCGCCAGTCCTACGCCCTCGGCCGTGGCTTCGGCGTGGTAGCCCTCATAGACCGCGATCAGGCTGCACGCGACGCCGAAGACCAGGCTCTTGACCACGCCTTCCTTTACGTCCGCGAGACCCACGGCTCCCTGCATCTGTGACCAGAAAGTCCCCGGCTGGATTCCCATCATCGTGACGCCCACGAGCTGCGAGCCATAGATGCCGATGCAGTTGAAGATCGCACTCAGCAGGGGCATCGCGATCACGCCGCCCAGGAACCGCGGCGCCACGACCCGGCGCACTGGATCGACGGCCATCATCTCCATTGCCGCGAGCTGGTCGGTCGCCTTCATCAGCCCGATTTCCGCGGTCAGCGCGGTTCCTGCCCGGCCGGCAAACAGCAGCGCGGTGAGCACTGGCCCCAGCTCGCGAATGAGGCTCAGAGCCGCGGCCACGCCGAGCGCGGATTCGGAGCCGAAGCGCTGCAGCAGATCATAACCCTGCAGCCCAAGCACCATCCCCACGAACAGCCCGCACAGCATGATGATGCTGAGCGAGCGGGCGCCCGCGTTGTATACCTGCACGATCGTGAAGCGCGGCCGCGCCAGCGCGGGCACGCACGCACCGAGCACACGCAGCAGGAACAGGGTAATCGCCCCGCACTGCGTGATTCCGCGCAGCAGCGGCCGCAGCAGCGTCGGCGTCGGTCGGGTGGTGTCCTGCATCGTCACAGGCGCTACCGCGCGCGCCCGGGCTGCTCGAGCAGCTGTTCGAAGTAGTCGCCGGCCGGGTAATGGAACGGCACCGGCCCGTCAGGCGCACCGCTCATGAACTGCTTGACGACCGCCGAGGGCTCGGCGGCCAGCTGTGCCGGACTGCCCTCCGCCACCACCCGGCCTTCCGAGAGCAGATAGCTGTAGTCGGCGATCGCGCCGATCTCGTGCACATCGTGGGAGACGATCACACTGGTGATGCGCAGTGTGCGGTTCAGCGACTGGATCAGCCGGACGATCACTCCCATCGATATCGGATCGAGGCCGACGAAGGGCTCATCGTAGATCAGCAGTTCCGGGTCCATCACGATCGCACGCGCGAGCGCTACGCGCCGCGCCATGCCGCCGGAGAGTTCGGCCGGACTGAGGCCGGCCGCGCCGCGCAGGCCTACCGCCTGCAGCTTCATCAGCACCAGTTCGCGCAGCACGCTCTCGGGCAGGCGCTTGTGCTCACGCACCGGGAACGCGACGTTTTCGAAGACCGAAAGGTCGGTCAGCAGCGCACCGTTCTGGAACAGCATGCCGACGCGCTGCCGCAACCCGTAGAGCTGGGCGCGACCCAGCGTGGCGACCTGCTTGCCGAACACGCCGACATTGCCGGTGTTCGCGCTGATCTGGCCCATGATCAGTCGCAGCAGCGTCGTCTTGCCGGTACCGGAAGGTCCCATGACGGCCGTGATCGTGCCCCGGCGCACGCGCACGTTCAGTCCTTCGAAGATGCTGCGCTGGCCGATGCGGTAGTGCACGTCCTGCACTTCGACGACCGTTTCCGCGTCGGCCGAGTCCGCGAGCGGTGCGTCCTGCATGGGGTCCGTCAGCGCAGCCCCGCGCGCGGCGGAGGCGTCACGCCGTGCGCAATTCCGCGCCCGGCCGGTATGCGCCGGAGCGCGCCAGACCATTGAGCCGCGCCCATTTGTGGAACGCCTGCTCGCCGGCCGCGAGGTTGCCCGGCTTGCCGCCCCACGCGCTCAGGGCCTCATCCTGCAGCGCACGGCCGTAGCTGAACGAGAGCTGCCACGGCAATGGACCCGCGCCGTTCATCAACGACAGATGCAGGGTCGCGTCAGCCGCGGATTGTCCGCCGGAGAGGAACATGATTCCGGGAACCGCCGCCGGCACGCAGCGCCGCAGCACGCGCAACGTCGCCGCCGCCACCTGTTCGGGGCGCGACTGCACCGGCGATTTCTTACCCGCGATGATCATGTTCGGCTTGAGGATGATGCCTTCCAGGTGCACGCGGTGGGCCGCAAGCTGTCCGAACACCTCGCCCAGCACGATGCTGGTGATCTCCTCACAGCGCTCGAGGGTGTGCGCACCGTCCATCAGCACTTCCGGCTCGACGATCGGCACGATGTTCTGTTCCTGGCACAGCGCTGCGTAGCGCGCGAGCGCGTGTGCGTTGGCCTCGATGGCAAACCGGGTCGGGATGCCGGCACCTATATCGATGACCGCGCGCCACTTGGCGAAGCGGGCGCCGAGCCCGTAGTACTCGGCCAGCCGTTCGCGCAGCCCGTCCAGGCCCTCGGTGATGGTCTCACCGGGGAACCCGGCCAGGGGCTTGGCGCCCGTGTCGACCTTGATTCCCGGGATGATGCCGAGCCCCGCGAGGTAGGCGGGAAACGGCACACCCGCCTGCGTCTGCTGGCGGATTGTCTCGTCGTAGAGGATCACCCCACTGATCCACTGCGCGACGCCGGGCGTCGCGAACAGCATCTGGCGGTAGTTGCGCCGGTGCTCGGCGGTCGATTCCAGCCCAATCTTCGCGAATCGCTTGCCGATCGTCGAGGTGCTCTCGTCGGCTGCCAGCAGTCCCTTGTCCTTCGCCACCATCGCGGTGGCGATGCTCTCCAGATCGCTTAGACTCATCGCTCGGGGTACTCCTCGGGTGGGGCGCGAGCATACCAAAACCGCACGGCGTCGGGCGCCATGCCGCGGCGGGTGTGTCGGCCGGCACTTTGATCTTGGGACCAATATAGAACTAAAATAGTCCCAGATAGAGGAGTACCGTGTTGCGGATCAGCAAACTCACCGACTACGCGACCCTGATTCTGGCGCGACTCGCTGCCCAGCCTGAGCGGCGCTGCACTGCCGCGCAGATCGCCAACGATACGCATCTGGCCCCGCCCACCGTATCGAAGCTGCTCAAACAGCTGCATCGGCAGGGCATGGTGGCGTCGACTCGCGGACCGTCCGGAGGCTACCTGCTCGCCCGGCCGGCCGCCGAGATCACGGCCGTCGACATTCTCGACGCGATGGAGGGGCCGGTCGCGCTGACCGAATGCTCCTCGCCCGACAGCCATTGCGGCATCGAGCACAGCTGCCTCGTTGCCGGTCCCTGGCAGCGCATCAACGTCGCGGTACGCCGCTCGCTGCAGGAGATCACGCTGCTCGAACTGGCCGGGATCGCCGGCGTCGCTGCGCGCAGCGCGGCGCCGGAACGGGCCGTGCCGGTCACGCTCGGCACGCTCGGCATGCGCGGCCTGAAGCGGGAGCGGCTGTGAGCACTGCCGGCATCAACGAACTGGTCGGCCGCAGCTACCGCCACGGCTTCGTCACCGATATCGAAAGCGATACGGTCGCGCCGGGGCTGGACGAAGGCGTCGTGCGGCTGATCTCGCGCAAGAAGCAGGAGCCCCAGTTCCTGCTCGACTGGCGGCTGCGCGCGCTGCGCCACTGGCAGGGCATGCGCGAGCCGCACTGGGGCCACCTGCGTTACGAACCGATCGACTATGGCGCGATCTCGTACTACTCGGCGCCCAAGCAGCGTACCGATGGCCCGAAGAGCCTCGCAGACGTCGACCCGAAGCTGCTGGCGACCTATGACAAGCTGGGAGTGCCGCTGCACGAGCGGGCCCGGCTCGCCGGCGTCGCGGTCGACGCGGTATTCGACAGCGTATCGGTCGCGACCACGTTCAAGGAACGACTGGCGGCCGCCGGTGTCGTGTTCTGTCCGTTCTCGGAGGCCGTGCAGCGGCATCCCGAATTGCTCGAACGCTACCTCGGCTCGGTCGTGCCCTACACTGACAACTTCTTCGCGGCGCTGAATTCCGCGGTATTCACCGACGGCTCGTTCGTCTACATACCTCCCGGCGTGCGCTGCCCGATGGAGCTCTCGACCTACTTCCGCATCAACGCGGCCAAGACCGGTCAGTTCGAACGCACGCTGATCATTGCCGATGCCGGCAGCCACGTGAGCTACCTGGAGGGCTGCACCGCGCCGATGCGCGACGAGAACCAGCTGCACGCCGCCGTGGTCGAACTGATCGCGCACGATGATGCGCAGATCAAGTACTCCACGGTGCAGAACTGGTACCCGGGCGACGAGCAGGGACGCGGCGGGATCTACAATTTCGTGACCAAGCGCGGGGAATGCCGGGGGCGCAACGCGCGCATCTCCTGGACCCAGGTCGAGACCGGCTCGGCGATCACGTGGAAATACCCCAGCTGCATCCTGCGCGGCGAGAACTCGATCGGCGAGTTCTACTCCGTGGCTACCACCAACCATTACCAGCAGGCGGACACCGGCACCAAGATGATCCACATCGGCGCCAATACGCGCAGCACGATCATCTCCAAGGGAATCTCCGCCGGTCATGGGCAGAATGCCTACCGCGGCCTGGTCAAGATCCTGCCCACCGCCCGCGGTGCGCGCAATTTCACCCAGTGCGATTCGCTGCTGCTCGGGCCGGAATGCGGCGCCCACACCTATCCATACCTCGAAGTGCGCAACAGCACCGCGATCGTGGAGCACGAGGCGAGCACCTCGCGCATCAGCGAGGAGCAGCTGTTCTATTGCCGGCAGCGCGGCATCGGCGCCGAGGACGCGGTGAACATGATTGTCAGCGGCTTCTGCCGCACCGTCTTCAAGGAGCTGCCGATGGAGTTTGCGGTCGAAGCGCAGAACCTGCTGAGCGTGAGCCTGGAAGGAGCTGTAGGGTGAACGCGCCGCTGCTCGAGATTCGTGATCTCGCGGCCCAGGTCGGCGGCCAGCCGGTGCTGCGCGGCATCTCGCTCAGCGTCGGGCGCGGCGAGGTGCACGCGATCATGGGTCCGAACGGCTCGGGCAAGAGCACGCTGGCGCACGTGCTGGCGGGCAAACCCGGCTATGAGATCACTGCCGGCAGCGTACGCTTCGACGGTCATGACCTGCTGGCACTCGCACCGGAGGAGCGCGCGCGGGCCGGGCTGTTCCTCGGCTTCCAGTACCCGGTGGAAATTCCGGGGGTCAACAATGCCTACCTGCTGAAGGCTGCGGCCAATGCCGCGCGCCGCGAACGCGGGCTGCCCGAGCTCGACGCCTTCGAATTCCTGGCGCTGGTGCGCGGCAAGATGGCGCTGATGCAGATCGACGAGAGCTTTCTCGGCCGGGGCGTCAATGAGGGCTTCTCCGGTGGGGAGAAGAAGCGCAACGAGATCCTGCAGATGCTGGTGCTCGAACCCAGGCTGGCGCTGCTCGATGAAACCGACTCGGGCCTCGATATAGACGCGCTGAAGGTCGTCGCCCATGGCGTCAACTCGTTGCGGGCGGCAGACCGCTCGATCGTGCTCGTGACGCATTACCAGCGACTGCTCGAGCACATCGTGCCCGACTTCGTCCACGTGCTGGTGCGCGGGCGGATTGCGCACAGCGGGGATCGCAGCCTGGCGCTCGAGCTCGAGCGCCGCGGCTATGACTGGATCGGCGAGCCGGCCGCGGCCTGAGGCGTCCCGATGAGCACCGCCACCGCCAGCGCCGCCGCGGCCGCCACCGTACCCACGCCACTCGCGCGCGTGCTGAACGAGTATCGCGCGGGCGCGGCGCAGGGGACCGGCGGACCGCAGGAGCATGCGGCCCGCGAGCGCGCGGCGCTGGCGCTGGAGCAGGTCGGCTGGCCCTCGACGCGCGATGAGCAATGGCGCTACGCGAACTTGCGCGCGCTCGAGCGGGTGGCCTCGTTCCAGCCGGTGTCCCGGGTCGCACCGACCGCGACCGCCGCGGCGGCGCTGATGGACCTGCCGCCGCCGCTGCCGGGTTTCGCACGGCTGGTGTTCCTCGATGGCATCCGGCACGGACCGTACGCGCTGCCCGCCGGCGTGCGCAGCGTCGCACCCCAGGGCGCGCACGCGGCACAGTGGAGCGCAGCGCAGCGTCTCGGGTGGCTGTGCGAGATGTTCGCGACCGACACGGCCGCACTCGAGGTCGCGGGCGAGGCCGCGCTCGAGCTGCTGTTCGTCACCAGCGAAGCCAGCGTGGAGCGCGCCGTCTATCCCCGGCTGCAGCTGGAGCTGGCCGCCGGCAGCCGGCTGCAGCTCGTGGAGCGGCACCTCGGCGCCCCGTCGGGTCCCGCCTTCGTGGCTTGCAATATCAGCATCGAGCTCGCGCGTGGCGCCCTGCTGACGCACTACCGCACCCAGCAGTGCGGCGCGCACGTGTCCTTCACCGATTCGCTGGACGTGCGCGTCGCGGACGAGGCCCAGTACCGCGTACGACAGGCCGCCCTTGGAGCACACGATGCGCGCACCAGCGCGCGCGTGCGGCTTGCCGGTCACGAGGCGCGCCTGCTGTGGCACGCGATCGCGGTCGGCCGCGGCGAGCAGGTACACGACACCACGCTGCAAGTCCTGCATGCCGCGCGCGCCACCGGCAGCGAGCAGGTATTCCGCGGCATCGCCGATGAGCGTGCACGACTGGCGTTCAGCGGTCACGTGCACATCGATGCCACGGCGCCAGGCTCCGAGGCGCGCCAGTCGCTGCGCGGGCTGATAGAGGGTCCCGGGGCCGAGATCGACCTGCGCCCCCGGCTCGAGATCAGCATCGACGAGGTGCGCGCGACGCACGGCGCCACGACCGGCAGGCTGGATGAAAACCTGCTGTTCTATCTGCTCGCGCGGGGCCTTGATCCCGCGACCGCGCGCGCGCTGCTCAAGTGGGCATTCCTGGGCGACGTGCTGCGGGAAATTGCGCTGCCTGCGCTGCGCACCGAGGTCGAGCGGCTGGCGGCCGGGCAGCTGCCGGACGTGCTCGCGGTCGGGGCCGTCACGTGAGCGCGACGGCCGCCACGTTGCGGGCCGGCTATGAGGTGGACCGGGTGCGGGCCGAGTTCCCGATCCTGGCGCGCAGCGTGAACGGCAAGCCGCTGGTCTACCTCGACAGCGCGGCGTCCGCGCAGCGGCCGCTCGCGGTGCTGCGCGCGGTCGAACACTACGAAACCTGCCTGCATTCGAACGTGCACCGCGGCGTACATGCCTTGAGCCAGGCCGCTACCGAGGCGTTCGAGGGCGCGCGCGAGACGGTGCGCCGCTTCATCAATGCGCGCTCGACCCGCGAGATCGTGTTCGTACGTGGCGCTACCGAGGCGATCAATCTGGTGGCCCAATCCTACGGGCGCACTCAACTCGGGGCCGGCGATGAAGTGCTGATCACCCGGCTCGAGCATCACGCGAATATCGTGCCCTGGCAGATGATCTGCGCCGCCACCGGCGCGCGGCTGCGCGCCGCGCCGGTCAGCGCGTCCGGCGAGCTCGATCTGGACGCGTTCGCAGCGCTGCTCACGGCCCGCACGCGCCTGGTTGCCGTCGCGCATGTCTCCAATGCACTCGGCACGGTACTGCCGGTGCGCGACATAGTGCGCCTCGCGCACGCGCGCGGCATCCCGGTACTGCTGGATGGCGCCCAGGCGATCGCGCATGAGACGGTCGATGTGCGCGCGTTGGACTGCGACTTCTACGTGTTTTCGGGTCACAAGGTCTATGGTCCGACCGGCATCGGCGTGCTGTACGGGCGCGAGTCGCTGCTGTCAGCGATGCCGCCGTGGCAGGGCGGCGGGGACATGATCCGCACCGTCAGCATCGAGGAGAGCACCTACAACGAGCTGCCCTGGAAGTTCGAGGCCGGCACCCCCAATATGTCCGGCGCGGTTGGCCTCGGCGCGGCGCTGGAATTCGTCGAAGGCCTCGGGCGCGAGGCCATCGCTGCGCACGAAGGCTCACTGCTCGCACTCTCTACGCGCCGGCTCGCGGCCATTCCGGGCCTCACGCTGATCGGCACTGCGGCCAACAAGGCCGCGGTCGTGTCCTTCACGATGCAGGGCGTGCATCCGCACGACATTGGCACGATCCTGGACAGCGAGGGGATCGCCATCCGGACCGGTCACCATTGCGCGATGCCGATCATGGAGTACTACGGCCTCGCGGCTACGGCTCGCGCCTCCTTCGGCTGCTACAACACGACCGCGGAGGTTGAGCAGCTGGTCGCCGGCGTGGCACGGGTACGAGAGGTGTTCGGTGGACCTTAAGGACCTGTATCGCGACGTGATCCTCGACCACAACCGCAGTCCGCGCAATTTCGGCCGGCTCGATCCGGCCGACTCGTCGGCTGCGGGCCACAATCCGCTGTGCGGTGACCGCCTGTCGATCACGCTGCGCATGGACGGCGAGCAGGTCGCGGACCTGCGCTTCGAGGGCCAGGGCTGCGCGATCTCAGTGGCGTCGGCGTCGCTGATGACCGAGGCGGTCCGCGGCCGCAGTCGCAGCGAGATAGCACGCCTCTACGAGGCGGTGCACGCATTGCTGACCGGTCACGAGCGTGTCGCCGGGCAGGATCTGGGCAAGCTGCTCGCGCTGGCGGGCGTAGCCGAATATCCGGCGCGCGTGAAGTGCGCGTCCTTGAGCTGGCACACGCTCAATGCGGCGCTGGAACATGTCGCCGTGCCCGTCTCGACGGAATGAGCATGCGCGGATACGAGAACGAGCCGGTCGTGATCCAGCGTGACGTCGAGGCCGTCATGGTCCCTGGCGGCCAGCCGATTACGCTCAAGGTCGGGCTGGCGGGCTATATCACGCAGGCACTGGGCGGCAGTTTCACGCTCTACATCGAGGGCAATCTGTACCGTCTGCCCGGCGAGTCGGCCGACGCGATCGGCAAGGAGGTCGTACGCCCTCCTGAGCTGCCGCCCGATGCGACCATGGAGGACGTACGCGCGCTGGCCTGGAAGCAGATGCGCAGCTGCTTCGACCCGGAGATCCCGATCAACATCGTCGATCTCGGACTGGTCTACGAATGCGAAGTCGGCACTCCGGAACCCGGTGTGCACGACATTCGCGTGCGCATGACGCTTACGGCCCCGGGCTGTGGCATGGGCGAGGTGCTGGTCGAGGACGTGAAGGAAAAGATCGCGGCGATCCCGACGGTACGACAGGTGGATGTCAGCCTGGTCTTCGACCCGCCGTGGCAGCAATCGATGATGTCGGAAGCAGCCCGCCTGCAGACCGGCATGACCTGGTAGATGAAGCGGGTTCTGCTGCTACGGCATGCCGAGGCCAGGGCGGCCCACAGCGACGAGGCGGACTTCGACCGCCCCTTGAGCGAGCGGGGCCGGAGCGCCGCGCATGCGGCCACGGCGCGCCTCGCGACCAGCCAGTTGCGCATCGACGCCCTGTATGTGAGTCCGGCGCTGCGGACGCGCCAGACCGCACAGATCATCGCGGCGGGACTGGACGCGGCGGAGCGCATACGGCTCGCGCCGACGCTCTACCCCGGCACTGCGGAGAGCCTGTGGGCCACGCTGCAGCAGCTGGACGAGCAGGTGCACTGCGTGCTGCTGCTCGGCCACAACCCGGCCTTGAGTGAACTGGCGAGCCAGTGGCGCCTGTGCGCACCGGGCACCGAGCTGCCAACGGCCGGTCTGTGCATGGCCGGATTTCCGGCGGGCATCCGCTGGAGCAGCTTGCGCCCGGAGCAGGCCAGTCCGCTGGCCCTTCCAGCCTGATCCCAAGCCGCTACTCGACACCGCAGAAGCAGTAGGCGTAGATCGCATCTGGTGCGCGCAGCAGCCGCGTCCAGCGCGCCAGCTCGCGATCAAAGGGCTGCCATTGCTGCATCAGGGCTGCGCCGTCCGTGGCGCGCAGCGCACCTGAGCGCCCGAGCAGGGACAGCGCGCCGTCGCCGACCTGAAGCAGCAGCTGTTGCGTCAGGCTCAGCTCGGGCTCGATGCGCCGCACACCGTAGGAACCGGTGAGCCCGGCCCGCTTGGCGGCCGCCGCGACCGCGTCGGCATAGCTGCCGAAGCGGTCGATCAGGCCGTTGGTGCGGGCATCGGCTCCGGCCCAAACGCGGCCCTGCGCAATCGCATCGATCTCCTCGTGGCTCTTGCCGCGCGCGCTTGCGACATGGTCGATGAATTCCCCGTAGACATGATCGACCGTGGACTGCAGCACCTTGCCAGCCTCCGGCGAGAGCGGGCGGTCCAGCCGCGCGGCGCCCGCCAGCGGCGTGGTCGCAACCCCATCGACGTTGACGCCAAGCCGGGCCAGGGTGCGGCTGAAGGTGGGCAGCGCTGCGAACACGCCGATCGAGCCGGTGATCGTATTGGCACTGGCGATGATCTCGTCGGCTGGGGTCGCTATGTAGTAGCCACCGGAGGCCGCCACGTCGCTCATCGAAACCACGACCGGCTTGCCGGCGGCTTTCAACGCCCGCACCTCGCGGTAGATCTGCTCGCTGGCCAGCACGCTGCCACCGGGACTGTCCACGCGCAGCACGACCGCCCGTATGTCCTCATCCTGACGAGCGGTGCGCAGCAATGCGGCCGTAGACTCCCCGCCTACCGTACCGGGCGGCTGCTTGCCGTCCAGCATCTCGCCGCTCGCGATGATGACCCCGATACCGGGTCCCCTGCCGCGCTGCTTGTCCTCGGCGTGGGTGGATCGCAGATAGTCGGCGACGCCGACCTGGCGAAAGGACTTGGTGGCCGGATCTGCGCCCACCAGATCGATCAGACGCTGCTCGACCTGCGCCGCGGTGCGCAGGTCCGTGACCAGCCCGTCATCGTGCGCGAGCTTCGCGGTGTCCCCGCCCGCCGCCGTGACCGATGCGGCGTAATCGTCGCTGTAGGCGCGGATCGCCTCGGGCTTGAGATGGCGCGCTGCGGCCACAGCGCCGACGTAGCCACCCCACAGTGCGTTCAGGTAGGACTGGCTTTCGAGGCGGTCCTCGGGGGACATGTCCTGGCGCGTGTAGGTCTCGGCCGCGCTCTTGAACTTGCCGACACGGAACAAGTGCATGTCGACACTGAGCTTGTCGAGCGCGTCCTTGAAGAACAGTCGGTAGCGCGAGTAGCCGTCAAGCAGCACGAATCCGAACGGATCCAGGTAGAGTTCATCGGCCTGCGCGGCCAGGTAGTACTGGCTCTGCAGGAAATAGGTTCCGCGCGCGATCACCCTCTTGCCGCTGCGGCGAAAGTCGGCGACGGCCGCGGCCAGCTCCTCGAGCTTGACCTGGCCGGAGCCCGACATCGCGTCGGTCTCTATCACCAGCACCGCGATCCGCGGGTCGGTGGCGGCCGCACGGATCGCGGTCGTCAGGTCCCAGAGCAGTGTCTGCGGCGCGCCCGCGCCCTGCGCCTCGTTGAGCGCGCGCTCGATCGGCTCGCCGCTGAGCTGCTCGACGATCGCGCCCGATGGGCGTACCACCAGAGCCGCCTTTTCCGGCACGCGCGGCACGCTCTGCCGCAGCGCACCGATCACGATCCCGAACAGCGCCAGCAGCAGCAGCAGGTGCAGGAACCGGCGCAGCGTGTCGAGCGCGTGCCAGAGTCCCCGGAGGAATCGACCCAGCGGCTCCATCGGCGAGCGCGGCCGCGGCTAGACCTTCTCCTCGATGCGGGCCGCCTTGCCGGTGCGCTCGCGCAGGTAGTACAGCTTGGCGCGCCGCACACTGCCGCGACGCTTGACCGACACCTCGCTGATGCTCGGGCTATGCGACTGAAACGTGCGCTCGACGCCCTCCCCGTGCGAGACCTTCCGCACGGTAAAGGAAGAATTGAAGCCGCGGTTGCTGCGAGCGATCACGACTCCCTCATAGGCCTGCACGCGCTCGCGATCGCCTTCGACCACCTTGATCTGGACCACGACCGTATCGCCGGGCTTGAACTCCGGCAGCTTGCGGGTCATGCGCTCCGCTTCCAGCGTCTGAATGATGTTGCTCATAGTGTCTTCCTCGTTCACCGTGGCGCGCGCAATGCGCGCTCCGTTAAGAATTCCTCCAGCAGCGCCCGCCGCGCGGAATCGAGCGGCGTGCGGTCGATCAACTCCGGCCGCCGCAGCCAGGTGCGCCCGAGGCTCTGCTTGAGCCGCCAGCGCGCGATGGCGGCATGGTCCCCGGAGCTGAGCACCGCGGGCACTTCCAGGTCCGCATACACCTCAGGCCGGGTGTAGTGGGGCCAGTCGAGCAGTCCCTGCGCAAAGGACTCCTCGGCCGCTGAGCGTGCGTCCCCGAGCGCACCCGGGAGCAGCCGCGCCAGCGCGTCGATCAGCGCCAGCGCCGGCAACTCACCCCCCGAGAGCACATAATCACCGATCGACAGCTCCAGGTCGATCGCCAGCTGCAGTACTCGCTCGTCGATCCCCTCGTAGCGGCCAGCCACCAGCAGCAGCCCCGGGGCGCGCGCAAGCTCGACCACGCGCGCCTGCGTCAGCGGCTGACCCTGCGCCGACAGGGCAATGCGCAGCGCACCGGCCGGCAATCTTTGCTGCGCGGCAGCAATTGCGGCGCAGAGCGGCTCCGGCTTCAGCACCATCCCGGGCCCACCGCCATACGGTCGATCGTCGACCGTGTGGTGCGCGTCCGTCGTATGCGCGCGCGGATCTTCGGTCCCGACCTGCAGCAGACCGCGCTCGATCGCGCGCCCGAGCACGCCGTGGCGCAGCGCGTCGGCGATCATGGCCGGGAACAGCGTGACGACCTCGACCCTCACACTGCCCTCGCCTGCCGGCCCTTTAGAAATCCGCCGGCCAATCCACCGCTATCTCGCGCCGTGCCAGATCCACGCGCCTGAGATGGGGCGGCAACGCCGGCACCGCATATTCGCGCTCGCCGCGCACGATCATCACCGCGCCGGCCGGCGCCTCCAGAAAGTACTGCACCGTACCGAGCTCGACGCCCTCGCCGTTGCGAACCGTGCAGCCGACCAGATCCTCGCGGAAATACTCCCGTTCGCCGGCAGCGGGCAGTGCCGCACGCCCAACCAGGATCTCCCAGCCGCACAGCCGCTGCGCCGCGTCGCGGTCCGTGATCCCCTCCAGCTCCACCCGCAGCGACTGCCCGTCGCTCTGCGCGTGGACCACCCGACGCGTCTCGGAGGTATCTGCAGCGCCAGCCGCGGGATCCCGCAGCTGCCATCGTTCGTGCTGCAGCAATGCGGCAGGCGGATCCGTATAGGAGTACACCTTCAGCCACCCGCGCACGCCGTGCGGCGCGAGGATGCGGCCGAGGACCAGCGAGCCGTTCAGGCGGCTGCGGCCGGCGGCACTGCTTCCTTGCGGTAGCCGGCCACCAGCGAGCGCACCCGGTCGGACTCCTTGGCCCCGACGCGCAGCCAGTGATCGATACGCTCCAGGTCGAGCTTGAGGCGCGTGTCCTTGCCTCGCGCGACCGGGTTGAAGTAGCCGACCAGCTCGAGGCTCGAGCCTCCCTGGCGCTTGCGGCTGTCGGTGACCACGACGTGGTAGAACGGCTGGTTCTTGGCGCCGCGGCGCGTCAATCGGATTGTGACCATAAGCGACTATTCAGCCCAGGGAACGAGGAGGTCCCCAAAAAAGAGCGCGGATTCTACGCAAATTGTCCGGTGGAATAAAGGCGTCGACCGGACTGGCGGATCCGAGCCGGGCGCTTCAGCGCCCCCGGGGGACCCCGGGGGGTAGCCCGCCGCGCAGGCCGGCCATCATGCGTGCGATCTTGCCGCCTTTCATGCTCTTCATGAGCTTCTGCATCTCGAGGAACTGCTTGAGCAGCCGGTTGACGTCCTGCACCTGCACGCCGGCGCCCGCCGCGATCCGGCGGCGCCTCGAACCGTTGATGATCTGGGAGTTCACCCGCTCGCCACGGGTCATCGAATCGATGATCGCGATCTGGCGCCTGAGTTCTCGGTCTGCGACGTCGGGCGGCATCGCGCTGCGCCCGGCGAGCTGGGTCGGCAGCTTGTCCATGACGGCGCTGAGGCCGCCGAGCTTGCGCACCTGCTCGAGCTGCCCGCGCAGGTCCGCGAGGCTGAAGCTCTTGCCGGACACCAGCTTGCGGGCGAGCCGGTCGGCTTCCTCGCCGTCGACCTTGCGCTGCACCTCCTCGACCAGCGCGACCACGTCGCCCATGCCAAGGATGCGCGTGGCCATGCGTTCCGGATCAAAGGCCTGCAGCGCCTCGAGCTTCTCGCCCATGCCGAGAAACAGGATCGGCTTGCCGGTCACGTAGCGGACCGACAGTGCGGCACCACCTCTGGCGTCGCCATCCGCCTTGGTCAGGATCGTCCCGGTCAGTTCCAGCGCGGCACCGAACGCACGCGCGGCATTCAACGCGTCCTGCCCGGCCATCGCATCGACGACGAACAGGCGCTGGTGCGTGCCGATGGCGCGATCGATCGATTGCAGCTCGGCCATCAGTTCCGCATCGATCGCCAGCCGCCCGGCGGTATCGACGATCAGGGTGTCATAAACGCCGCGTCGCGCCGCCTCGAGCGCCGCGGCCGCGATCGCGACCGGATCCTCACCCGCGCTGCTGGCAAAAAAATCCGTGCCGGTGGCGTGCGCGAGCCGCTCGAGCTGCAGGATCGCACCGGGGCGGCGCACGTCGGTGCTCACCAGCAGCACCCGCCGGCCATGCTGGCTCTTGAGCCACAGGGCGAGCTTCCCGGCCGTCGTGGTCTTGCCGGCGCCCTGCAGGCCTGCGAGCAATACGACCTGGGGCGGCTGGACATTCAGCGGCAGGGTCACGGGCGTGCCGCCCAGCAGCGCGACCAGCTCACGGTGCAGGATGCCAATGAAGGCCTGGCCGGGGGTCAGGCTCGTGGCCACCTCGGCCCCGAGTCCCAGCTCCTTGACGCTGTCGATGAAGCTCCGGACGACCGGCAGTGCGACGTCGGCCTCGAGCAGCGCCATGCGCACTTCACGCAGCGTGTCGGCGATGTTCTCTTCGGTCACGCGCCCACGGCCGCGCAGTGCCTGCACCGTGGCCGCCAGCCGTGTGGTCAGTTGATCGAACATCGTCCTCGTGGGGCCTGTAGCAGGCCGGCCTGTACTGCTGCCCGAGTACCGATTATAAGAGACTTCGTGTACCACGCGCCGTCGATCGTGCTGATCCTGGTCCTGCTCGCGCTGCTGCTCGTGATCGCGTTCTCGGCCGGCACCGAAGTGGCGATGCTCTCGATCAACCGCTATCGCCTGCGTCACCGCGTGGGCACCGGCGAGGGACCGGCACGACTGCTCGAACGGCTGCTGGCGCAGCCGAACCGCTGGCTCGGCGCGAACCTCGTGATCCAGGAACTCGCCAGCGTCGCCGCCTCGACCGTGGCGATCCTGCTGGCCCAGCGCAGCGGCGAGCGCCTGGCGGTACCGCTCACGATGGTGCTGCTGGCCGTCGTGATGATCGTATTCTGCGAGCTCACCCCGAAGATCTTCGCCGCGGTGCACGCCGAGGGCGTGGCGCTGCGGGCCGCGTACGTCTACCGCGTGCTGCTGTGGCTTACCGCCCCGCTGGTATGGGTCACGAGTCACATCGCACAGGGCTTCCTGCGCCTGATCGGGGTCACGCGCGCGGCCGAGGCCAGCCACGCTCTGTCTACGGACGAACTGCGTACCGTGGTCGCGGAGGCCAGCGCGCTGGTGCCGCAGCGCCACCGCCAGATGCTGCTTTCGATCCTGGATCTCGAGCGCATGAGCGTCAATGACATCATGATTCCGCGGCAGGAGATCGCGGCCATCGATATCGCCGAGAGTTGGGAGGACATCCTCGAGCGCCTGCGCCAGACCCCGCATTCACGCCTGCCGCTCTATGATGGCGAGCTGGACGATCTGGTGGGCATCCTGCACATGAAGCGCATCGCCCAGGAGCTGGTGCGCGGCAGCCTCACGCGCGAGCGCGTGCTCGAACTCGCCCAGGCGAGCGAACCCTACTTCGTCCCCGAAGGCACCACCCTCACGCAGCAGCTCGCGCAATTCCAGCGCACCCGGCGCCGCCTCGCGTTCGTGGTCGACGAATACGGCGACATCGCCGGACTGGTGACTCTGGAGGATATCCTCGAGGAAATCGTAGGCGAGTTCACGAGCGACCCGGCGACCTTCACCCACAAGGACGCCCACCAGGACGCGGCCGGCAACTGGCTCGTGAACGCGAGCGCGACCATTCGCGCACTGAACCGCTCGCTCGGCTGGCAGCTGCCCGCGCTCGGCCCGCGCACGCTCAATGGCCTGCTGCTCGAAAAGCTCGAGACCATTCCGGCGCCGGGCACGGCATTGCGCATCGGGGACTATGACTTCGAGATCCTGCAGATCGCCGACAATGCGATCCGCACCGTGCGGGTACGCCGCACTCCGGCAATGGCTACGCTGCCGGCGGCGTGAAGGCCGCGGCCAGCGCCTCGGTCAGATTGGCCACACCATGCAGCGCGAGCCCCGGCACGGGCGTGCGCGGCACGTTCTCGCGCGCCAGGATCACGCTCGCGAATCCGAGTTTGGCGAGTTCCCGCAGCCGTTCCTCCCCGTGAGGCACCGGCCGCACCTCGCCGGTGAGGCCAAGTTCTCCGAACGCTACCAGCGCAGCCGGGAGGGCCCGTGCGCGCAGGCTCGAAGCCAGAGCCAGCGCTACCGGCAGGTCGGTAGCGGTCTCCGCGATCTCGATGCCGCCTACGAGGTTCACGAACACGTCATAGTCGGAGAGCGGCAACTCCGCATGACGGCTCAGGATCGCCAGCAGCATCGACAAGCGGTTGGCGTCGACCCCCTGTGCGACCCGGCGCGGCGCGCCGAAGCGACAGCGGTCCACGAGCGCCTGTACTTCCAGCAGCAGCGGTCGTCCACCATTGCGTGCGACCATCACGATGCTTCCCGGTACCGGTTCCGGATGGCGCGACAGGAACATCGCCGAGGGGTTCCTGACCTCCCGCAAACCGGACTCGCCCATCGCAAAGAAGCCCAGCTCATTGACTGGTCCATAGCGGTTCTTCGTCGCCCGCAGCAGCCGGTAGCGACTACCCGCATCGCTCTCGAAATAGAGCACGGTATCCACCAGGTGCTCGAGCAGCTTCGGGCCCGCAATTCCTCCATCCTTGGTCACGTGGCCGACGATGATGACGGCCGCGCCGCTGCCCTTCGCATGGCGTACCAGCGCCGCTGTGCATTCCCGCAGCTGCACCAGCGAGCCGGCACCGGACTCCACCTGCGCATGCTGCATCGTCTGGATCGAATCGATCAGCAGCAGGACCGGCGGGGCCTCACGGGCGAGCTGCAGGATCGCGTCCAGTGAGTTGTCGGCGACGAGCACGAGCTTTGGACCCGTAAGCCGCAGGCGCTGCGAGCGCAGAGCGATCTGCGCCACGGACTCCTCGCCGCTCGCATACAAGACGGGTTGCGAGCTCGCTACGGCCGCCGCCAGCTGCAGCAGCAGGGTGGACTTGCCGATACCCGGCTCGCCACCGAGCAATGTCACTGAGCCAGGCACCAGCCCGCCGCCGAATACGCGATCGAGCTCCCCGAGGCCGAGCGCCAGTCGTGGCAGGGACGCAACGCCGTGATGCGCACCTTCGAGACTGGTGCCGTGGGCTGGTGCGGCGCTGGTTGGCTCGCCGGCGACCCCGCTGGCACGCTCCAGGGCATCCCATTCCCGACACTGCGGACACTGCCCCTGCCACTTGAGCGCTTCGGCGCCACAGGCACGACAGACGAACGGTGCGGCCGTACGTGCCATCAGACCAGCCGACCCGGCGGCCGCCTTGGGGTTGCTTGACGTACGTCGCACTGCACGCCCGCAACTGTGATCCGGGCCGCGCATCGAGGCGGCGGCGATGCTAAGTTATATGTCCGGGCGAGGCAGGAGAGCACGGCAGGTGGACCGCGCAAGCACGGCGTGGGCAACACGCAGCGCAGGGTGCTCCCAATGAAGGCATGGATTGAAATGTGACGCAGTTCAAGGATTCTCACATACACCAGCCGTGCCGGGCAGCTCCGGATCTATGAGCCTCAGGGGCAAAATGCGCTGTGTGGGTCAGACCGATGCCGGCCGGGTCCGCGATCATAACGAAGATACGATCGCCTATGACTCGGAAATCGGCCTCATGGTCCTGGCAGACGGCATGGGCGGCTACAATGCCGGCGAGGTCGCAAGCGGCATCGCCGTCAAGACGATAGTCGGGCTCGTGCGCGATGCGGTCGTGCGCGAGGATCTGCGCATCCATGACTCCACGGCAGGCCTGTCCCGTGCCTCGATCATTCTGCGCGACGCGATCATGCGTGCCAACAAGATCATCTTCCAGACGGCCCGCACGCAGCCGCAGTGCGAAGGCATGGGCACCACGGTCGTCGGGGCGCTGTTCTTCGACAATCGCGTGTCGATCGCTCACGTCGGGGATTCGCGGCTCTACCGGCTGCGAAGCGACGGCCTCGAGCAGCTCACGATGGACCACTCGCTGCTGCAGGAACTGGTCGATCGCGGCTTCTACTCGCCCGAGGAGGCGCAGCGCGCGGCCAACAAGAACTATGTGACCCGCGCCCTGGGCGTCGAGTCAAACGTCGAAGTAGAGGTGCAGGAGTACCAGGTGCAGAAGGGTGATCTCTACCTGATCTGCTCGGACGGCCTGTCGGATATGGTCGAAGACGACGATATTCACTTAACGATCAGCACCTTTGGTGCTAACCTTGAGACAGCCACTAAACAACTGATACAGCTGGGCAACGATAACGGTGGGAAGGACAACATTTCGGTTGTAGTGGCCGAGATCACGGAATCGTTCCCCGCGCCGCGCGGAATCTTGGACAAGATGCTGGGCTGGTTCAGCTCCACCTGAGGCTAAAAGCACATGGCTAGGTTGATTCTGAGTCTGGACGGAGCGGTCCTCGCTGAATACAACATGAACAAGGAGCGCTATACGATCGGGCGCCTGCCGGATAACGACATCCGGATCGACAACCCGGCTGTCAGCGGGCACCACTCCCTGATCATCAACATCCTTAATGACTCGTTCCTCGAGGATCTGAACAGCACCAACGGTACCTATGTCAACGGCAAGCTGATCAAGAAGCATGCGCTGCAGCACGGCGATGTGATCACTGCCGGCCATCACCAGCTGCGTTTCGTCGAAGACGACGAGGCCCAGCAGGATGAGTTCGAGAAGACCATGGTGATCCAGCCCTCGGCCCGCCCGGTCGAGAAGCTGCGCGCCGCGGTCAACGATCCGGCGGCGACCGCCTCGCGCCGCACACTCGGCAACGGCACCCCCGTCATCAAGAAGGCCAAGCTGCAGGTGCTCTCCGGCGCCTTCGCCGGGCGCGAACTCGAGCTGACCAAGGCGCTCACGACGCTGGGCCGGCCCGGCGTGCAGGTGGCCGCGATCACGCGCCGCTCCGAGGGCTACTTCATCGTGCACGTCGATTCCGAGGTCGAAGACAACTTCCCGCTGGTCAACGGCGCACCGATCGGGGCCCAGGCCCGCAAGCTCGCCGACAACGACGTGATCCAGCTCGCTGGCGTGAAGATGGGCTTCTTCGAGGGCTGAACGCCCTTAAGTGACCCCGGAGCGTTCGGTCATGCGATCCTGCAGTGCCAGCAGCAGGTCGTGGCGCGAGACCTCGCCCAGCAGCACCGGGCTCCAGTTGCCTGCGACCACCGGCAGGCGCCTTGCACGGTGCGCGATGAACACGTCGAGCGCGTCCCCGAGCAGCATATCGGGCGTCAGCACCGGCGGGGCGGCGATCATGTACTGCGCCACGGTGGGGTTCCCGTCCGACGTGTTGGCGAGTCTGGGACTGCGGATCGAGGCCAGATCGAGTTCCCCGACCAGCTGCTGCTCGGCGTCGACCACATACGCACGCTGCGCCCCGCGAGCCGGTGCGCGCGCGAGCGCCGAGCGCAATGGTTCCTCTCGCTGCAGCACCAGCGCCGGGGGACGCACGAGCGCGCTGATCTGCCGCACTCGCCACTCCGCATCCTGCTCGACGGTCGAGGCCCGAAGCGAGCGGGTGTAGATCGATTCACCGCGCAGGTAGATTCGCGCTACATAGTGCGCCGTCACACAGGCCAGCATCAGCGGCAGCACCACGTCGTAATCCAGGGTCATTTCGAAGATCAGCAGGATCGAAGTCAACGGGGCATGCGTGGTCGCCGCCAGCAGCGCGCCCATGCCTACCACGGCATAGGCGGACAGCTGCGAGAGCGAGTGCGGATCGATCCGATGCAGCCCGGCGCCGAACATCGCGCCCAACGCGGCCCCCATGAACAGCGTCGGGGTCAGGATGCCGCCCACCGCGCCCGATCCGATCGAGGCCGCGGTGCTGACCAGCTTGGCCGCGAGCATCAATGCCAGCACCTGGAGCGTGAGCTGCTCATTGAGCATGGTATTGACCACGCTGTAGCCATTTCCCCAAACCTCCGGCACGGCAACCGAAATCACCCCGACGATGAGCCCGCCAAGTGCCAGCGTCGCGGGAGCCGGCCATTGCAACGCGCGGAACGCGCCGCGCGCGCGCTCGAGCGCCCCCAGGTAAGTCGGGGCAAAATGTCCGAGCACGATGCCCAGCAGCGCAAAAAGCGCAAGTTCCCACGGGGCGCCGAAGTTGATGTGCGGCACCTGGTACACCGGCCCGGCACCAAGCAGCTGACGGCTGATCGCATCCGACACGACGGAGGCCACGATCAGTGGGCCGAAGCTCTCCATCGCGATCGAGCCGAGCACCACTTCGGCGACGAACAGGGCACCGGCGATCGGCGCGTTGTAGGCGGCGGCGATGCCGGCTGCCGCGCCGCAGGCGACCAGCAGGCGCTGGCGCGGTACCGGGACCTGAGTCCAGCGGCCGACCTGCGAGGCCAGCATCGCGGCCAGCTGTACCATCGGGCCCTCGCGACCGATCGAGCCCCCCGATCCTATCGAAAAGAACGATGAGGCCACCTGCAGCAGGACTGCCCGGCCTCCCAGCTGCCCATTTCCGACCGCGACCGCCTCCATATAGTCGACGCTGCGCATGGATCGCAGCACGCGCGCTCCCGCCCACAGCAGCGCTCCGGCGCAGGCGCCCCCGATCGTCGGCACCGCGATGCGCGCCCACCACGGCAGTGCTGCGGCGGTCTCGACCAATTCGGTCGAACTTCCGGTGAGTGCGCGCTGCACCAGCCGTACGCTGATGCGAAACGCAACACCCGACACGGCCCCACCGATCCCGATGAGCGCGGCCCAGAATACGATGCCGCCGAGCTGGCCATGCCTGGCCGCCGCCAGTCCGGCGCGGACCAGGCGTCGGAGTCGCGCGATCGGGTGCCCGGCCTCAGACCAGCTCAATCGGTACCCGCTGGCTCACGGCGCAGACGAGCTCATACGCCGCGGTGCCGGCGGCGGCCGCAATCTCCTCGACCGGCAGGCGCTCGCCCCACAGCTCGACCGGGTCGCCAAGCTGGACCGCGGGCAGATCCGTGATGTCCACCGCGATCATGTCCATCGACACCCGGCCGGCGAGCGCGGCGCGATGCGCACCGATCAGTACCGGCGTGCCGCTCTGCAGGCCCCGCGGCAGGCCGTCCCCATAGCCCGCCGCCACGATTGCGATGCGCGAATCGCGTGGCGCGCGCCACAATCCGCCATAGCCGACACGCTCGCCGGCCGGCACGCTTCGCAGTGCGATGACCGTGCTCTCCAGACTCATGGCCGCTCGCAACCCGAAATCCGCGCCGCGGCGATCCCCGAACGGACTGACCCCGTAGAGCGCGAGTCCCGGCCGCACCCAGTCGGCGTGCGTTGCCGGTGTGCGCAGGATCGCCGCGGAATTCGCGATGCTCAGTTCGGCTTGCAGCCCCGCGAGCAACGGCCGCAGGCGCGCAAGCTGCGCGTTGGTGGCCTCACCGTCGGGGTCGTCGGCGCAAGCCAGGTGCGTGAGCACCCGCAGCTCGCTTAGCCCCGGCACGAGCGCCGCCAGGCGCTGCCAGGCTTGCCGAAACTCCTCCGGACGGAACCCCAAGCGGTTCATGCCGGTGTCGACCTTGAGCCAGACCGCCGGACGCGGACCACCGCGCCAGGATTCGAGCAACGCGATCTGCTGTGCCTGGTGCACCACCAGCTCGAGCCCGAGACGCACCGCCTCGGCGAGCTGATCGGCATCGAGCACCCCTTCGAGCAGCACGATCCGGCCATCCAGTCCCGCCGAGCGCAGCGCCGCCGCCTCCTCCAGGCGCGCCACCGCAAACGCATCTGCAGCGCGCAGCGCCTGGGCGGACGGCACGAGGCCGTGGCCATAGGCATTCGCCTTCACGACCGCCATCACGCGGCTCGCAGGCGCAAAGGCACGGATGGTTTCGAGATTCGCACGCAGCGCCGCACGGTTGATACGCGCGCGTATCAGCGGTCTCACCGCAAGATGCCCTCAGCGTATGAGTCGGGCGCGAAATTGATGAACCGCGTGTATTGGCCTTGGAAGGTGAGCAGGAAGGTTCCGGTCTCGCCATTGCGATGCTTCGCGAGGTCGATCTCCGCCATACCCTTCTTCGTGGTGTTCTTGTCGTAGACCTCGTCGCGATAGATCAGCAGGATCATGTCGGCGTCCTGCTCGAGCGCGCCGGACTCGCGCAGGTCCGACATGACCGGCTTCTTCTCGGTGCGCTGCTCGACACTGCGATTGAGCTGCGAGAGCGCGAGCACCGGCACGGAGAGCTCCTTCGCCAGCGCCTTCAGACCGCGCGAAATCTCGGCAATCTCAGTCGCCCGATTCTCCTGCGTGCCCGGCACCTGCATGAGCTGCAGGTAATCGACCACGATCAGGTCCAGGCCGTGCTCGCGCTTGAGGCGGCGCGCGCGCGCGCGCAGTTCGGTCGGCGTCAGGCCGGCAGATTCATCGATGAAGATGCGCGCCTCGGACAGCTGGTGCGTCGCAGCGGTGATGCGCACCCAGTCGTCATCCGATACGCGTCCGGTGCGGATGCTGTTCAGCGGCACATGACCGATCG
The DNA here is from genome assembly GCA_964528845.1 of uncultured Steroidobacteraceae bacterium. Lineage (GTDB taxonomy): Bacteria > Pseudomonadota > Gammaproteobacteria > Steroidobacterales > Steroidobacteraceae > FEN-1191. The sequence continues at coordinate 126,951 of CAZGVE010000004.1, forward strand.
AGGACAGCATGCGCGTGACGAGCTGCTCCGAGGGCATCTCCATGCTGAAGATCGCAACCGAAGCCTTGCTGTCGGGACTCACCGCCGCGTATTCGGCCATGTTGACCGCCAGCGTGGTCTTTCCCATCGACGGTCGGCCCGCGATGATCACGAGGTCACCGCCGCGCAAGCCACCGGTCAGGCGGTCAAAATCGGCGAATCCGGTCGCGAGGCCGCGCAGCTTGTCGGGATTGGTATGCCATTCGTCGATCTTGTCGATCAGCGGCGGCAGCAGCGTGCTCACGCGCACGATCCCGGAGCCGGAGCGCGCGCCCAGCTCGGCGATCTCGAAAACCCGAGCCTCGGCGCGGTCCACGAGGTCGCGGGCCGACAGACCCTGCTCGGAGAACACCGACGCGGTGATGGCGCGGCCGGCCTCGATCAGCCGCCGCAGCAGCGCGCGCTCGCGCACGATCTGGGCGTAGGCACGCACATTGGCCGCAGTCGGAGTATCCCGGGCCAGGGTGCCGAGGTAGGCGAGGCCGCCGGCCTGCTCGAGCTGCCCTCGCCGCTCGAGTTGCTCGGCGACCGTGACGACGTCGCCCGGCCGGCCGGACAGCGCGAGTTCGGCGAGCGCCTCGAACACCAGGCGGTGGTCAGGCCGGTAGAAGTCCTCGGCGGCCACGATGTCGGCGGCCTGATCCCACGATGTCGTGTCGATCAGCAGCGCGCCGAGCACGGATTGCTCGGCTTCGATCGAGTGGGGTGGAGTGAGCGCGTCCCCCTCCGGACGCTCGCCGTCGCGGCGCGGCCGCAGCGGCATCGTGCTCATGGCTCTGTCAGCCAGCCTCTTCGGCCACGATGCTGACGTCCAATTCAACCTCGACGTCGGCATGCAGATGCAGCTGCACACGGTAGTCGCCGACGCTGCGCAGCGGGCCCGCCGGCAGGCGCACCTCGCTGCGAGCGACGGGGTGCCCGGCCTTGGTCGAGAACTCGGCGATGTCGGCCGTACCGACCGAGCCGAACAGCTTGCCCTCGGTTCCGGCCTTGGCCGCGATCGTCAGCTTGAGTCCCGCGAGCGCCGCGCCACGCGCCTGCGCCTGCGCCAGTTCCTCGTTGGCCGCTCGTTCGAGCTCGCTGCGGCGCGCCTCGAAACGCGCGACGTTCTCGGCCGTCGCGAGCGTTGCCTTGCCCTGCGGCAGCAGGAAATTGCGGCCGTACCCGGAGCGCACACGCACCCGGTCGCCGATGTTGCCGAGGTTCGCCACCTTCTGCAGCAGTATGAGTTCCATCGCGGCCGCCCTCAGTGCTGGTCGGTATACGGCAGCAGCGCCAGGAAGCGCGCGCGCTTGATCGCGGTCGCCAGCTGCCGCTGGTAGAAGCTCTTGGTGCCCGTGATCCTGCTCGGCACGATCTTGCCGGTCTCGGTCACGTAGTTCTTCAGGGTTGCGAGATCCTTGTAATCGATCATCGCGACATCATCGGCCGTGAAACGGCAGAATTTCTTGCGCCGCGTGAAGCGGGAATTGGTCGGTGCTGCCATGGTCATTCCCTCGCCGATGCCGGCTCGTCGTCACCGTCGTCGAAGCGCTCGCGACGTGTCTCGCCCTCTTCCTCGGCCCGCGCCATCGGTGATGGCTCGGTGACCGCCGTTTCGGCGCTGGTGACCAGGTGGCGCAACACCGCGTCGCTGAACCGGAATGCACCGGTGAGTTCCGCGAGTGTCTTCTGGTCACACTCGACGTTCAGCAGCACGTAATGGGCCTTGTGGACCTTGGCGATGGGATAGGCGAGCTGCCGCCGGCCCCAGTCCTCGAGCCGGTGCACGGCACCATTGCCGGCCGCGATCATGCTCTTGTAGCGCTCGATCATGGCCGGAACCTGCTCGCTCTGGTCCGGGTGGACCAGAAAGACGATCTCATAGTGCCTCATGTATCCTCCTTACGGGGTAATGCCGCCCACCCGAGGCGAACGAGGCGCGGTGCGGCAAGGAGTTCCGGCAACATCGACGGCCGGGGCGTCGCAAAAGGCCGGCAAGGATACAAAAAGCGCCCTGGTTAAGCAACGTGGGCATCACGCTGGCGCAGCGCCTCGTATAACAGCATCCCGGCAGCCACCGACACATTCAGGCTCTCGACCGCGCCCCTGGCGGGCAGACGCGCCAACCAGTCGCAATGCCGTCGGGTCAGCGCTCGCAGCCCGCCGCCCTCCGCCCCCAGGACCAGCACGCGCGGCCCGGTCATATCCACCTGCGCAGCGGGCCGCGGGCCATCCGGGTCGGCCCCGACGATCCACAGGCCGGCGTCCTTCAGCAGCGCGAGCATGCGCGCCAGGTTGGTCACGACCGCCACCGGCGTGGTCTCGGCCGCACCTGCCGCGACCTTGCGAGCGGTCGCATTCAACGGTGCGGCCCGGTCGCGCGGCACCAGCAGCGCGAGTGCACCGCACGCATCAGCGGTGCGCAGGCAGGCGCCGAGATTATGCGGATCCTGGACTCCATCCAGTGCGAGCACCAGCGGATCGCGCGCCGCGCCCGCCGCGGCGAGCAGCTCGTCCTCGCGCCACGGCTCGAGCCGCAGCACCTCGGCCGCCACACCCTGGTGCACCACGTCCCCGAGGCGTGCGCGCAGCCGCGCCGCGTCGATGCGCTCGATTACACGTCCGGCCGCGCTCGCCACCTGCTCGATCCCGGTCGCCCGCTCGTCGGCCCGGCCTTGCTGCAGCAGGATGCGCAATACCCGGTCCGGATGACGCTGCAGCAGCGCACGTACGGTATGCAGGCCGTAAACAAGTTCAGTCCGTGGCGAGCTCAAGATCGATCAGTCCTTCCACCGGCTTGACACCCGCCACCACGACACGCAGCCGCGTGCCCGGCGCGAGCCGGCGCTTGCTGCGTGCCCCGAGCCACTGCCCGCCATCGCGTGCCATCTGATAGTCATCATCGCGCAGCGAGGCCAGCGGCAGCAGCCCATCGACGCCGAGCGCCAGCAGCTGCACGAAGCAGCCGAATTCCATCACGGTAGTGATCAGGCCCTCGAAGGTCTGGCCGACACGATCGCGCAGGTAGATGCATTTCAGGAAGGTTGCGACGTAGCGATCGGCCTCGTCGGCGCGCCGCTCGAGCCGGGACAGATCCGTGCCCTGCGCTGCGAGCGTGGCGTCCTCCCCCAGCACTGCCGGAGGCAGCAATCCGAGCCGCACCCGTAGCGCCCGATGGATCATAAGATCCGGATAGCGGCGGATCGGGGAGGTGAAGTGCGCGTAGTCCTTCAGGCTCAAGCCGAAATGACCGATGTTCTCGGGCTGATACAGCGCCTGGGCCATCGAACGGACGATCAGCGACTCGATGAAGGGACGGCTGCCCGGATCCTGCACCCGCGGCGCGATCGCCGCCAGGTCGCGCGACTGCACTTCCTCGGGCAGCTGCAGCTCGATGCCGAGCACGCGCAGCGTCGTGCGCAGCTGCTCGAGCTTGCGCTCGTCGGGCGCGGCGTGCACCCGGAACAGCGCCGGAATCCGCGCCGTGCGCAGCTCCTGCGCCACGGCGACATTCGCGACGATCATGCATTCCTCGACCAGCCGGTGCGCCTCGTTGCGCGAACTGAATTCGATTGCGCTGACTCGCTCGCCAGCCTCGATCACGAATTCCGCCTCCGGTGCGTCGAAATCGAGCGCACCGCGCCGACGTCGTGCGGCCAGCAGCGCGTGATAGACCTCCACCAGCGGCAGCAGCGCATCGACCGGGAGCCCCAGGCGCCCCCTGGCCGCCGGCTTGCCTTCGAACAGGGCCTCGTGCGCGAGCCCGTAGGTCAATCGCGCAGCAGAGCGCATCACCGCCGGATAGAAACGGCTCTGCTCGAGCGTCCCGCGGCGCGAGATGCGCATGTCCGCAACCATGCAGAAGCGGTCCACCTGCGGCTCGAGCGAGCACAGGTGATTGGACAGCGCAGTGGGTAGCATCGGCAGCACGCGCGTCGGGAAGTAGACCGAGGTGCCGCGCGCCCGCGCCTCGGTATCGAGTGCCGACCCAGGCCGCACGTAGTGGCTGACGTCCGCGATCGCGACCAGCAGGCGGAACGCACCGTCGTCGAGGCGTTCAGCAAAGACCGCGTCATCGAAATCACGCGCGTCCTCGCCATCGATCGTGACCAGCGGCACGGCGCGCAGATCGACCCGCTGCGCGGCCTCAGCCGCATCGACACTCTTGCCCCAGTCCGCCGCCTCGCGCAATGCCGCGACCGAAAACTCGACCGGCAGCCCAAATCGGGCGATGGCAGCCTCGGTCGCCATCTCGACGGACCGCTCCGGGTCGAGCCGCTGCACGACGCGTGCCTCGCCTTCGCGCCCATCCTCCGGATAGCGCAGCATCGTGGCAATGACCCAGTCCCCGACGCGCGCCTCGGGCACGCTTTCCACGACTTTGCACAGCAAGCCCAGGCGCTGGTCGGCGGCGCGTACGGCGAGCGCACCGCGCCGCCCGGGCTCCACGGTGGCGAGGAAGGACTGTACGCCACGCTCGAGGACGTCGAGGACGCGCCCGACGTGGCGGCCCTGCCCGTCCCCTCGCACCTCGATGCGCACTCGATCCCCGTGCATCAACCCCGTCATTTCCTTTGGGGGTATGAACACCGAGTCGGTGACCGCATCGGTGCGCACGAACCCATAGCCATTTCGGTTGGCGCTCAGCGTCCCTTCGGCCACGATCGGTGTACCGGACTCGTGTCCACCCGCGCCGCGGCCACCCTGACGCCGCGCGCCGTGCGGGGCTGACTTTCCGTGACCGCGGTCGGCGGTATTGCGCGATCCGGTTCGCGCCACACGCTGTTTCCCACCGCGCCTCAATTGACAGCCCCCGACCCCTTCCGTACATTGCGCCGCCCACCCGATGCCCAGGTGGCGGAATTGGTAGACGCACTAGTTTCAGGTACTAGCGGGGCGACCCGTGGAGGTTCGAGTCCTCTCCTGGGCACCATAATCAATAAGTTATAGTACATTATTAACGTAATAGG
>CAZGVE010000005.1:0-6522 GCA_964528845.1 uncultured Steroidobacteraceae bacterium
CCAACCCGGGGAGCCAAATCACCGTCCCAAGCCGTCCCAGGGTGTCGCACCCGGTTCAAGTTGTGCGCGTAAGTGCATAATTTTTAACAAATAAATAAACGGCGTGGCTCAAGCCGAATCGCGGTCAAAGCCGTAGACCTCCGGCAGGATGAAAATCGCCGCCAGAAGCCCAATGACGGGAAAGATCGCCACCAATAACGTGGCATTGGCCTGCCCGATCGCCGCGAACAGTGATGGAAACAGGAAGATGGCGAGAAATGACGGCAGCTTGACGAAGATATAGGCGAAGCCGCTTGCCGTACCGCGATACTCCGGCTTGGCGACCATGGTCGGAATGGTCATGCAGTTCGATGCGTCCCAATAGTGACCCCACAGCATGGCGGCGGCCGCGAAAGGCACGATGCCGATATGGTGGGTATAAAGCGCCCCGGCAGTAACGAGAAGCGATGCCAGCACGATGGAGAAGCCGGCGATGCTGATGCCACGCTGACCGATCTTCGGTGTGATGAGCGGACCGACCCAGCCTGAAATGGCCGCAATGAAATAGAGAGCCATCGTGACGAGGTTGACGCCGATGATGGACGAGACCCCGACCATCACCATGAGCAAGGGAAGATAGAAGGCGAAGGTCGCGAATTCGCTTCCCTGTGCGAAACAGGCAATCCAGCCGTACACGCTGGCCCGCCAACGAATCGGATCCTTGCGTAGTTCCGCGATGAACGCCGTCGGCCGCGGCCTTGGCACGACGGCATCCTCGTTGGGCAGCATTTCCAGGCTGTCACCGTACATCTTTTGGGTGATGCGCCTGGCCTCCCGAAAGCGTCCCTGGCGGACCAGCCAGATGGCGGTTTCCGGAAGGTCGTGCCGCAGGATCAGAATGATCAGCGCCGGCACTGCGCCCAGGCCGAGCGTGACGCGCCAGATGCTCGGGTGCGGCATATCCACGAAGAGAAACAGCGCGATGACACCCAAGGTCAGTACCTGCCCTACGGCAAACATGAACTGCCAGCGGTTACCCATGACCTCCCGCTCGCCCTTCGGCATCGACTCCATGATGTAGGTGTAGCCGGTGGAAATATCGCTGCCGAGCGGAATACCGAGTATCAGGCGGATCACGGCCAGCCAGCCGACGGTTGGCGCGAAGGCCTGAAGAATTGCAAACACGATGAACATGATCATGGTCGCGAGGAACATCACTCGCCGCCCGATCTTGTCGGAGATCCAGCCGCCCAGCAGGGCTCCGATCACAGCGCCCCCCTGCGTCCCCGCGGCAGCCAGGCCCAGAAGCCAGGGATCGGGATGAAACTGTTCCTTGATGAACACCAGCACGAAGGCGATTGAATACAGGTCCCAGGCCTCCACCAGGATGGAGGACATCATGAGCCAGCCGATCCGGCTGCTCTTTGGATTGTAGCGGGACACCAGGTGACGAACCGCGACATCCATGGCGGGTTGATGAGCCATCGCGCTGGTCATTGAGGTCACACCTCGCTGCGGCGGACTACGAGGTCTGAGCGCGTGAAAACTGAAGGCAGGAGCTCCGTTCCCAGCCCCGGACCTTCCATCGGATACACAAAGCCGCCGCGAATCGGCGGCGTCGCGGTGACAAGCTCCCGATACCAGCCAGTGTAGAACGCGCGCACCGACTCCTGGATCAGCGTATTGGGCTGGCTGAACGCCGCGTGCACCGCGGCGGCGAAACTGACCGGGCCGGTACAATCGTGCGGAGCAAATGGCTTCTGATAGGTGTCGGCGAGCGCGGCAATCTTGCGTCCTTCAGTCAGGCCACCGGTCCAGCTCAAGTCGACCATGACTATTCCTATCGCATCGCGATCCAGCATTTCCTTGTACGTCCACCGCGAGCCGAGCGTTTCGCTGGCACAGACTGGCACATGCGTCGAGCGCGCATACTCCGCCAGCGCCTGGCTTGAATTCATACGGATCGGATCCTCGTACCATGCCGGCTCATACGCTTCCAGAATCCGTGCAATACGTTTTGCAGTGGTGAGATTCCACAGCGAATGAAACTCCACCATGATGTCCATGCGATCGCCGACGCGCTTGCGGATCAGCTCGAACGGCCGTATCGCCGCCTTGAGCTGCTCAGTGGAGATGTCCACGCCCGCGTTCTGTCTCGCGGCGGGATCAAAGGGCCATATCTTCATCGCGTCGATGCCGTTCTCGAGCAGATTCTCGGCCAGAGCGCCTGCGTCCGTCGTGAAGGCATTGAGGTCCTCGTAGAGACCGTCGCCGCCAAGGTTCCAGGTGTTGACGGGACGGATATCGCGATTGCGGACGTACTGGTAGCCGGCGCAGGTGTTGTAGACACGCAGCTTGTCGTGACACAGGCCGCCTAGCAGCTGGTGCACGGGCTGATTCACCACCTTGCCGTACAAGTCCCACAGGGCGATGTCAATGGCGGAGGCAGCTCGATACTCGGTGCCGGTGCTCGACTGTGCCAGCGGCAGATCGACGAGCTCCCGGTTGATGGCTTCGATCCGCAGGGGATCGCGCCCAAGCAGGCGAATCGCGAGCGTGTCGTGGATGTGCGCGGCCACGGCACCCGCGCCGTAAAACGTCTCCCCAAGGCCGATGAATCCGGCGTCGGTATGGAGGCGAACCCAGATGACGTTTTCGAATTCTCGAGTGTAGAGAGTCTCGACGCCGATTATCTTCATCGCGGCTGTTGACCTTTTCTCATCGAAGTCCGGCTCACGACCCCGCTCCGGAGCCAAATTACCCGATCGTGCTGCTCAATGCGCCGGAACAGAGCCAGCTGCGATCGCTGGCACTCCCCCGAACCGTCCCAGCGTCTTAGACCCCGCTCATATTATGCACGTAAGTGCTTGCTTTAGAATCAATAATCTTAGCGCCACGCCCCATCGGATGCCGTAATCGCCACTATCTGGAGTGCGTATTGCCCTCCTGGTCGGCCGATGCGGCCGTGACGCGCCAGATGACGTTTCCGACGTCATCGGCCACGAGCAGCGCGCCACGCCGGTCGATCACCACTCCGACCGGTCGACCCCAGGCTGTGCCCTCCGGGCTGATGAAACCGCCCAATACCTCCATCGGCACTCCAGTCGGCTGGCCGGCGCTGAAAGCCACGAACACCACACGGTAGCCGCTACGGGGCCGTCGGTTCCACGATCCGTGTTCGCCGATGAACATGCCGTTTGCGTAGGCCAGCGGGAGCTTGTTGCCGGCCGCTGAGACGAGCCCGAGCGCGGCTACGTGGGACCCGAGCGCATAGTCGGGCACGACGGCATCGGCCACGAGATCCGGGCGCTGCGGCTTGGGCCGCGTATCGAGATGCTGGCCGTAATAGCTGTAGGGCCAGCCGTAAAAGGCGCCACTATGGACCGAAGTGAGGTAGTCGGGCACGAGGTCATTGCCGAGTTCGTCGCGCTCGTTGACCACCGTCCACAGCAGCCGACTCTCGGGCTCCCAGGCCATGCCATTGGGATTGCGCAGTCCGGAGGCCAGGATCTTATGGTCGCCGCTCGCGAGATCGACCGACCAGATGGCGGCGCGGTCCGCTTCGACCTGCATACCCGACTCGCCGACATTGCTGTTGGACCCGACAGTCACATACAGCGTAGCGCCATCGGTACTCGCCAGCAGGTTCTTGGTCCAATGGTGGTTGATCGGGCCCGCCGGCAGGGCCAGCACTTCGACGCCTGGCGCTGCAATGTGCGTCTCGCCAGTCGCGTACGGGAACTGCAGCACCGCATCGGTGTTCGCGACGTAGAGCCGGTCGCCGACCAAGGCCATGCCGAAGGGCGAGTGCAGCCCGTCGATGAGCACGGAGCGGAAGTCGGCCACGCCAGAACCTGTCGTGTCACGCAGCAGCGTGATGCGATTCGCGCTGGGCGCGCCCGCTCCGGCCCGCTTCATCACCCAGGCCATGATCTTGCGCTTGATTCCGCGGCTATTGCCAGGTTCCTGCGGACCGTTGGTCTCGGCCACGAGCATGTCGCCATTGGGCAGTTGGTATAGCCAGCGGGGGTGATCCAGATCGCGCGCAAAGGCTGAGACGGCCAGCCCGTGCGCGGGCACGGGCGCGCTCCCGGACGGCCAACCCACCGCTCGGGCGATATGCACCGTCGGGATCAGGTCATGGGCCGGATGAGGTAGCGCGGGGTTTGGACCGACCCGGGCCGCTTCGGGGAGAGTGGGTGACGAACTGCACGCGCCGAGGATCAGCAATTGCGCGACGGTGACCAAGAGCAGGCTGCGTCGCCACGTGAGACCGCGCAGCGTCAATACATCAGGCAGAATAACTTGACTCCTCATCCATATCATCCGTTGGAATGTCGTTCATCCTGCTGCACATTGCGCCATGCATCCGTGCGTCAGCGTACAGGTCTGGCCCAGATCCGCTCCTGCATCGGCCAGCACCATGACCGCGAACGCCGCGAAAGCGCGCCGGCGCACGGATCTCGCAGACCCGCGACGCTAGGGTCTTCAATCGACGGTCGCTACCCTGCGGGACCCGAGGGATATAGAGAGGAACAGGAATCTTGCACACGCCCGACGGTTCGAATTGCCTGACTGACTTCCCGCTCACAGCGAAGTACGACCCGCGCTGGGTGGCCGAGAACGCTCTTGGTGAGAATGCGCTGTGCCAGGCCGAATACCTTGCGCGCCATTTGCCATTCCACGCCGGCATGCGCATTCTGGAACTCGGCTGCGGCAAAGCCACCAGTTCGATATTTCTTGCTCGCGAATATGGGGTCCAGGTCTGGGCCGTGGATGAGACCGTGTCGCCCAGCGACAACCGCCAGCGCTGCATCGCGCTGGATCCAGATTCCCAGGTATTCCCGCTGCGCGCCGATGCCCGCCGCCTGCCATTCGCAAACGAGTTCTTCGATGCCGTCATCGGCATCGACTCCTTCCTGTACTTTGCGACGGACGAGCGCTACCTCGGCTACCTTGCTCCCTTCATCAAGCCGCGCGGCTACATCGGCATGGTCGACATCGGATTCACGCGCGAAGTACCTTCGGTGGCGCACGCACCGGAGTACCTCCGCCCGGAGTTCGCCGAGCACTGGTCGTATGTCCACACCCTGCCCTGGTGGCGCCAACACTGGGAAAAGACCGGCCTGGTTGATGTGCAGTACGCGGAACTCCTGCCGCAGAGTGATGAACTGCTCCGCGACTACATAAGGGACCGGCCGCCCGCGCAAGCGGAAGACTCGATCATGCGCGCCTCACGCAGCGACAACGATGGATTGATTTCCCTGTTCTGCCTGGTGGCTCGCAAGCGTTGACTGCGTCTGTCCTCACGACTTGTGGTACTGACTCTTCGCATCCGCGACACAGGAGTCCCTCGTGGATCCTGCGAAAGCGTTGCACTTTTCGATGGCTACTTTGTAGTCCGCATCCCGTATGTCGGAGTTCGCATCCTGGCGTGCTTCGATCTGCTTGGCGGCCTGATCATTTGACGAATCGGTCGTTACCCGATCGACGGCAGCATCCGCCTTGCCTCTGACCAGCGCGGCTTCCGCTTCCTGAACGCACACGTCATTGCGATTTCCCGCCAGATTGCCGCATTGGGCCTTGGCTATTTCATAGGTGGCCTGTGCATGCGCTACACGGGCGCTCTCACGAGCAGACGAGGTGCCCTGGTACGTCGCCTCGGCATCGGCTTTGGCAATATTGCTCCTGCCTTTCGCGCGCGCTATGCATACATCTTTGCCCACTCCATTCAGTGCGGCGCAGGCCGCCTCCTCTGTCTTGTACTGAGTTTCGGCGCTTGCCTTCGCGCCGGTGTAGACATCCTTGGAGGATTGCGCGAGAACGGCCGTGGATAGCATCAGTCCCGCGGCAAGGCAGATCGTGGTGTTGAGCTTGGACATATGAACTCCTGAGAGTAACAATGGCGCATCCCTGCCAGCACATTCGGCCCGCAAGGCGGCTGGTCAACGCGCATCGTGATTGCCGCGTCGGGCCGCGTCTGTTCGATGACGTACAAATCTGCATCGATCTCTGGGCTGGCTGGCGTGCCTGTCCTTTTGCTGTGCGGCGTCCAGCCGGGAACGGACGTGGTGCCCGTTCCCCGCCGGATTGCTCACGGGCTGCGGCAGGACTCGAATTGCCGCAGAGCTAGTTCCAGTAGCTGGTCGTCTTGTAGTAGCTGTCCACCGTGCGCCCGTAAGCAGGTGTCCACTCAAACTCCGATGCACCGTCATAGTTTGGCGCATCCTGAAGCTTCTTCTTGTCCATGTTGATCACATAGCCTGCCATCAGCGTGTCGTACTTCAATGTTGACCACGGTAGCGGGTGATGCTTCTCGTTCATCCCGAGAAATCCGCCGAATGACATGACCGCATAGATCGCTTGTCCGGTGATCTTGTCGATCATGACGTCCTCGACGGTACCGAGCTTTTCGCCCGCGAGGTTATAGACACTCGTGCCATCCACCTTATCGGCGGCAATGAGATTGCCGGCAGTGTTCGACGTGGCTTCGTTCATATTGGATAATCCTCTATCGTTTTAAGCAGCAGACGCTGATCGCGC
>CAZGVE010000005.1:6622-17884 GCA_964528845.1 uncultured Steroidobacteraceae bacterium
GCACAATATTGGCCGCAGTGCTCCGCGTCCGTTCGGCAGCAGACGAAGGGACCAGAATCCGGAGGGCTATCCCGATACGCGGGCTATCGCAGCAAGGCCGCCGAGAGCAGTCACCAACAGCCACAGGGAGGCGGGCAGCGGGACTGGCGTCAGCGTGAACGTGCCACCTGTCAGTTCAACCGCGGGGATGGACGCGCTCCCCGCACGGTAGCTCTGCGAGAACGCCGCGTCGAAATACAGGTTTATGGTGTCACCGAGGCCGGGCGGTGTGCTCGCGAGCGAGAAGGCGATGCCGTTGTTGTCGATATACGTCGGCGTAACGTTGACGAGGTTATCGTTGCCGTACTGTCCGGTGTTGACCGGCAGCAGCCCACCGATCGCAACGCCATCAAACGTTCCGGTAATCGACGTCAGCAGGAGGCCGGTGAAGCCGGTCTGGTTGAAATCAAATGAGTTCGACAGCGCGTCCTGCGTAACGAGCTGGCCTGAGCCGTAAAGCGATCCGCCACCCTGCAATGGGATCCCCGCGGTCCATCCAAAAGTCGCCGCACTCGCCAATGCCGGTGCGAATACCACGGTCAAAGCCAGCAAGACTCTCCTAGACGTCACCATGCACAATTCTCCTGAATCCAGGCTCGTCATCTGTTGTCGCGCAGCAGATTATTTGCCTGACCGATTTCAGGAGAATTACGACCAGGCTAAGACTTGATAATGGACTCCGCCGGCACGCGGGACGCGCGCCCTAATTGGTGTCAGCAGCGCGTGTTGACAGCAGCGCGTGAAAACGCCCGCATCGATCAGTCGATCGATGCGGGCGTACGCTGTGGCATCAGTACTTGTAGTTGATGCGCGCGCCGTAGGTACGCGGATCGGAGACATAGAACTCGTCAGGCGGCGAGCCGGCATTGAAGCCGGATGGCACGACCTTGTCCGTCAGATTCTTGCCCCACAGCGCGAATTCCCAGTGCCGCTGGCCCGGGCTCCAGCCAATGGAGGAATTCACCAGGCTATACGCCGGCCGCTGGTTGATCGACACATTCGATGGATCGAAGAAGGTCGATGAGACGTACTGATACTCGGCGCGGATGAAGAAGTCGCCGCCATCGGCCAGATCGAAGTCCTTCTGGCCGGTGACATTCAGACTCAACTTTGGCGCACCAGCCAGCTGGTTGCCGCTGGCGTTGAGGGTGCCTGCCGCGGCGTTGAAGTTCGGATTGCCTGTCAGATATCCGGTCAGCCCGCCCGGCACGCTGTACGCATCGAACTGGTCGTAGTTGCTGTCAACGTAGGTCAACCCGCCGGTGAACAACCAGCCGTGGGCTGGCTTGACGGTGGCGTTCAGCTCGAAGCCCGTCAGGTGGGCGTTCCCAGCATTGGCCACCGTGCTGACCGCCGGCGCGACCAGCGAGGAGAATTGCAACGCGGTCCAGTTGTAGCGGAACACGGTCGCATTCAGCCGCAGGGCATGGTCGAACAGATCGGTCTTGGCGCCGATCTCGTAGTCCCAGATGGTCTCTGGACCGAAGTTGGGCGGCAGGAACGCGCTCTGGTTGGCGTAGGTGAAGTTGAAACCACCGCTCTTGTAGGCCTTGGACGCGGACACATAGAGCAGAGTATCCGGCGTGGCCTGCCAGTTGACCGAGACCTTGGGCGAAAACGAGTTGTAGGTGTGGCTCAGATTGCCCACGTAGTTGCCGGCACAGGACTGCATTGCAGCGACGCAGGCGGCGAGTGCCGGGTTGGAGGCAAGGGCATCGGCCTCCGTGCGCAGCCCCGGACCGACGGTGAAGTAGTTGACCGTATTGATCAGTCCCTTCTTTTCCGTCGAGTAGCGGCCCCCGACCGTCAGACCGAGCTCCGGCAGGAACTGATAGGTCTCATTGAAGAACACGGCGTGCGAGGTCGTCGGCTGGATCGTGATCTGGTAGAACTCGCCGCCGAAATTGCCGGCGCTCGGATCACCGAAGGTGAACCAGCCCTGGCCTAGGAACGTGTAGTTCTCCTTGAAATAGAAATAGCCCAGTACTCCCGACAGCGGGCCGAAATGATTGACCAGGTTGAACTCCTGCGTCGTCTCATTCTCCTGGACGTCCACGGGGAGCCCCGAGTGATTCACGGTGAGCGTGTCGCCGGCATCCACGATGCTGTGCTCGGTACGATAGGCGGTCAGCGACTTGAGGCTCAAGTAGTCGTTGAACTTCCAGTTGATCTCGTCATTGATGCCGAAGTCCTTCTCAATCAGGTGCGGCACGTGGTTCATGTCGACGTCGTGGAGATGCCCGACGGTCGAGTTCGCCAGCGGATCCGGATAATTGGTGAACGGCGAGGCCAGGGTCGCGGAAATGACCCAGTTCTCGTCGGTATTGAGATAATCCGCGCGCAGCGTGTTGCTGATGTCGCTGGTGATGTCCCAGTGGATCTGACCGCGCAGCCCCGTGCGGTTGGCGGCGTCCGGATTGCCGACATTGGGATCGACGTTGTGCTGATAGCCGGTGTGCTGCACATGGCTGAAAGCCAAACTGGCCTGCACGTTGTCCACCACCGGGCCGCCGACGGTGAATGCCTCGTCGAGCAGGGAGTAATTGCCGACGTTCAGCGTGTCCTGGAACTGGAAGGTCTTCGGCGCCGGGCGCGAGATGAAGTTGATCGCGCCGCCCACCGAGTTTCGGCCGAATAGCGTCCCTTGGGGTCCTTCGACGACTTCGACCCGGTCGAGGTCGTTGAAGTCGGTATACATGATGACGAACGGACGGGACAGGTAGACGCCGTCCAGATAGATGCCGACGTCGGTGTCGTCGGAATTGCCGTTGTTGCCGCCGACGCCGCGCAGATACACCTCGGGGTTCTGCGCCTGATGCGTGATCTGCAGGCTGGGCACCGCGTTGGTCAGATCCGTCAGGGTCCGCAGATTGTCCTTGGTGAGGTCCTCGCCACCGACTACGTCGATCGCGATGGGGGTCTTCTGCAGATCCGTGTCGCCGGTGTGGGTCGCCGTGACGACCACTTCCGCGAGTCCCGTGTCCGTGCTTGCGACCTCAGCGGCCTGAGCCGCCCCGACTGGTGCCAGCGCTACCGCGGCTACCGCGGCGCCGGCCATCAAACTGATTCTGCTCATCGTGATTCCTCCCCCAGATTCTTTGTTTTCTCGGAAAAACGCCGTCTTCCGCAGCAGTTTCCTCCGACCCCACCGCCCCAACTCGAGATCGTTGACAACTTAACAGTTGGGCCTCTGACGAGTTTTGCGACAAACGAGCCCGTCTGTCAAGGCAAATCCGGAATTGGCGCTGCCCGCCTCGTCGGAAGCGGTCGGACTTCCGGGCGGAGGCCCCCGGGTCCTGGCATTCTGACGGCTCGGGCGGCGTGGCAGCGGCTGTGATCGGGCCCGCGGCCAGGACGCCGCGGCCGATATCAGGCGCCCAGCGTCGCCTCCATCGTGATCCTGGCATTCAGGAGCTTGGAGACCGGACAGCCGAGCTTTGCCTGCTCCGCGATCCGGGCAAACTGATCCGCCGTGGCGCCCGGGATGATGGCCTTGACGGTCAGGTGACTCGCGGTAATCGCAAAAGCATCGCCCACTTTGTCCAGGGATACCGCGGCGTGCGTTTCGATGCGATCGACCGTCAGCCCAGCCTCACCCAGCATCAGCGCCAGCGCCATCGAGAAGCAGCCCGCATGTGCAGCGCCGATGAGTTCCTCCGGATTGGTACCTTTTCCGCCCTCGAATCGCGACTTGAAGCCGTAAGGTGCGTCCCTCAGCACGCCGGTCTCGGTCGATATCGTTCCGCCTCCATCCTTGATCCCGCCGGTCCAGATCGCCCACGACGTCTTTCTGATCATGTTGACTCCTCCGGTTCATGGATGTCCGCCATCGACTGTCGGAGGGTAGCCAGATGACTCGCCGCTACTCCGTTCGTCCGCGCACGGACCGCCGATATCGGTGAGGCGTAGCTTCGACGGTCTGGCGACTACGCCTTATCCACAGGACAACAGCTCATGAACAGTCAATTTCAGTCGGCCATCGTCCCGTCCCGGGCGCCACCAGCCGCCACCGCTGCGCCCGCGGGCCCGTTTCTGCTGGCACCGTTGCCTTATCCGGAAGATGCCCTCGAGCCCGTCATATCAGCCAGGACACTCCAGCTGCATCATGGCAAGCACCACAGAGGCTACGTGGACACGCTGAACAAGCTGGTTGCGGATACACCGTTCGCCGCGATGTCACTGGAGCAGGTCGTGCTCGCAACCGCTGGGCAGCCAAAACACGCCGATGTGTTCCACAACGCCGCGCAGGCATGGAATCACGGCTTCTATTGGCAGAGCATGAAGCCCAAGGCTGATGCCGCGCCGCCGCAAAAGCTCGAATCGTGGATCATCGCTTCCTTCGGAAGCGTGAAGGCTCTCAAGGAGGAACTGGCCGCCGCGGCAACCAGCGAATTTGGCTCAGGATGGATCTGGCTCGTCCAGGACGGCGACCGGCTGCGAGTCCTGAAAACGGACAACGCGGGCAATCCCCTTACGATGGCGCTGCGACCGCTGCTGACCATCGATGTGTGGGAGCACGCGTATTATCTGGATGTACAGAACCGTCGCGCTGAGTACGTGAGCGGCATCCTGGGCAGTCTCCTCGATTGGAACTTTGCCTCGGGGAATCTGCAGCATCCCAGAATCTGATCCCGATGCCCGGCCGGCACAATTCAAATGCCTGGCCGGGCAATCTCCGAGAATGCGTTCTTCAGCCACAGCTTGACGCGCTGGCGCTCCAGGAGCCGCAGTCCGCTCGCGTCCGCGTCACTCCTGTTGACCGCAGCCCAGAAACTGGAACTGCTCGCGTCGATCTTGATCATTGAGGTTTCGTGCAGACGCTTGAGGTGGACGATCGACGCGCCCATCGCGATCGCCCGCTCCTTCTCGCCCGAGGCGTCGAGGATACGGAAGTCATCGCCGCGGACCTCGTTCAGCACCAGAACATAGTTCAGGCGTGTACCGTGCCGGTCCAACAGCAGCTTGAGCAGGTCGACGGAGTCCCTGCCCGCATCCATGACATGCCAGTAACGGATGTTGAGGCCCAGTTCGGGCGCAACCTCGAGCAACTGGGATTCGTCCATCCATAGGGTCAGCCGATTCTGGGTCTGCGCCGCGAGATCGACCAGCACCCGGCGGTCCGGGCTTTCGGATGCGGCCTCGACGATCGCGTCCATGCTCTCGTAGCTGTCGATCAGGACCGGCGATGCATAGCCCGCATAGAACCGCAACAGGGCACCATGCGAGCGATCGGTATCGAATCCGAGAAATGCGATGTGGTTGTCGATCATGTACTGCGCGAGCAGCCGCGCCACCAGGGACTTGCCCACGCCGCCCTTCTCGCCGCCAATCAGGTGGATGTTCGTCATCGCCGCTCCGGATGAAAGCCGGCGACTAATCTAGCATGCGGCGGCGCCCGAACTTCCCTGCTACCGCCAGCAAGGACCGCTTCCCGCCAGCCCGCGATCCGGCGAGCCTGCGCATGAGCTTGCGCCATGCACCCGTTTCGATCACGATATATTCCTTCGGATATAGCGCTTCGTGGCCCAGGATGCGCCGTGGCCGATTCAGCTCCGCGGTTCCTGGATGATCCAGGACGCGTATTGCACCAAAACATGGCAGGGACGTCACAGAATGCGCAACAGCAGACGACGATTGCTCGTCGCAGTATCGGCCCCTATCACGATGCTGTTTGCAACAGCGGCCGTCGCCCAATCTGCGACGGCGGCGGTGACCTCCCCAACTCTGACACCCGGCGATGTCGCGAATACGCAGGACACGGTCCTCGTGACTGCCCGGCTCCGCCGCGAGGACGCCCAGACCGTGCCGATTTCGCTGTCCGTACTGGACGCTGCGACTCTTCAGGAAACCCGCACCGACAATATCTCCGGGGTCAGCCAGCTCGTACCGAGCCTGAACTATGTGTCGCCGAACCCGCGCAATACGGCTTTCACGATCCGGGGACTGGGCAGCAGCGTGGTCGCAATCGCGCAGGCGAACGATGGATTGGAGCCCGGCGTCGGATACTACGTCGATCAGGTGTATCACGCCCGCCCCGCAACCGCGGCATTCGACTTCGTGGATCTTGATCGCGTAGAAGTGCTGCGTGGCCCCCAGGGCACCCTGTTCGGAAAGAACACCACCGCCGGAGCAATCAATATCAGCAGCAAGGCGCCGACGTTCCAGCGTGAAGGGGAGTTCGAAGTTTCCGGGGGCGAGCGCGGCACCTGGCAGGCGAAAGGAGTGCTCAGTGGGCCCATGGGAGACGAAGTGGCGGGCAGGATTTCGCTGGCCACCACCGGGCGCAATGGTGTGCTGAAGAACGTCACGACTGGGATTGACAACAACGACGTGCACAATACAGAGGCGCGCGCGCAGTTGCTGATCGCACCAAACGAGGCCTTCCGGCTGCGCCTGATTGCGGACTTCAGCGCGTTCAACAGCGACTGCTGCACGCAGGTATTCGTCGGCGTGGGCACCTCCCTGAAGTCGGCAGCAAAGCAGTACCCCGCTCTCGCGGCGGGCGTTGGCTATGCGCCTCCCAGCGCCAATCCCTATGACCGGCTGACCGACATCGACGCGCCCCTCAAGGTGGCGACGAATGAAGGTGGACTGTCGGCGACCGCGGACTGGAACCTCGGTCGGGCGACCCTGACGTCGGTGACGGCGTGGCGCTGGTGGAGCTGGGATGCGGCCAACGACCGCGACTACACCCGGCTGTCGATCCAGACGCAGCAGCACATACCCTCGTACCAGGACCAGTACAGTGAGGAATTGCGGGTGGCCTCGAATGGCGCACGCACGATCGACTACGTCGCCGGACTGTACTGGTTTGCACAGACGATCAGGGGCGAGCCCATCACGCAATATGGCCCCCTGGCGACCTACTGGCTGCTCGGAGCGGCACCCGCGTTTCCGGCCAATCTGCTGAGCGGCTACACCACGGACGGTCACACCAGATTTCATTCGGCCAGCTACGCGGCCTTTGGCGAAGCAGTCTGGCATGCCACCAGTCGGCTTGCCGTCACCGCGGGCCTGCGCTGGACCACGGAAAATAAGGACGGGCAATTCAATTCGATCGTCTACGGAGGACTCGCAACCGCCAATGCGACACTGCTGAACGCGCAGCTGTCGATCCTGCGCCCGCAGACCTACTCCGCGACGGTCAACAACGGTGCGCCCACGGGCCGGGTCAACCTCGCCTATGACCTGAGTGATCAGGTGATGACCTACGCCTCCTATACGTTAGGGGCCAAGTCGGGCGGCATCAACATGTCGGGCTTGCCGCTGAATGCCGGCAATCTACCGTCGCTGTCGAACGCGGTGATCAAGCCGGAGGAGAATGCGACGGCTGAGCTGGGAATCAAATCCCGGCTGTTCGATCGCCGGCTGCTCCTCGATGTAGATCTCTACGATACGGAAGTGCGGGATTTCCAGACCAACGTGGTCGATACCGGTCCCGGAGCGCTGCGCGGCTACCTCGCGAACATCGACAAGGTCCGGGCGCGGGGCCTGGAGGCCGACGCCAGCTTCAGAGTCGGCAGTCACTTCACCGGGCATGCGTCGTACGCGTCGACGACTGCAAAGTACGTGTCGTACAGGAATGGTCCGTGTCCGCTGGAGTTGATCGGCAATGCGACGACTGTCTGCGACCTGAGCGGCCGGCCCCTGTCGGCGACGCCGCATTCGGTCGCCGCGGCAGGTGGCGAATACGTCCTTCCCGCTCTCATTGCGGACCTGCCGGGCGAGGCGTTCCTGCGCGCGGATATGCAGTACCGGACGGAAGTCTATGGCGATCCTTCAGACTCGAGGTATACGAGGATCTCCGGCTACGCGCTCGTCAACGCCTATCTGGGATTCCGGGCGCGGGCAAACTGGGAATTTTCCGTGTGGGCCAGGAATCTGCTCGACCGCAACTACATGCAGAACCTGACGGTGCAGGCCGGCAATTCTGGCCTGATCGTCGGCACGCCGAGCGATCCGCGAATCGTTGGTGCCACCGTGCGCGTCAATTTCTGAGGCTACTGCACCTCCACGAGCTCGATCGCTTCATGGCTGGGGCCGTCAATCATCGCGGCGCGCGTCGTGCCCAGGCGATACGGCTGGCGCAGGAACGTAACGCCCTCCTTTTTGAGTTTGGCGACCCATGCATCGAGATCGGTGACCCCTAAGCCAATATGGTCCATCAGGTGTCCGCGAGTAGGCTGCAGCGGCTGGTCGATCTGGGGCGCGTACCACATCAGCGCAACGTCTCCGAACCGGACTCCCGCCACCGGCGCCCGGTACATGCCCTCGCGGGTCAGGGCCGGCCAGGACCGGTCCGGCGTTCGGGCGACCTTGCAATCGGCTTGGCTGTGCTGGGTGACCGCCGGCGTGTTCTGTGGATTCGCAGGTGGTGGAATCGCCGCTTCCAGATGCTGCTGATACCACTGCTGCGCGCAGTACGGATCCTGCTCTGACATGTGCACGTGATTGAAGTGCTCGACCGGTGAATCGCCGGCATATTCGATCAGCGTATTTTCCGGTCCAAGGATATAGGCAAAGCCAGCGCCGCCCAGTGGCTTGACGCCCGCGGCTTTCGCCTGCGCGATCTGGGCTTTGGTCAATCCCAGTACGCCACCGGTACCGGGCCACGTATCGCTGTTGATATAGACATAGCCACCGGCGTCGGTGGTGTAGAGCGGCGCCAGCTTCACTTCTGGCCGGGTCCGGTACAGCTCCAGGTTCCTGCGCTCGTCCTGAACCAGCCACCCAAAGTGCCAGAAGGCGGTAGTCGATGGATCCGAGGGCGGCGGTGTCGACACCTTGTTGAACAGGATCAGCACATTGGTGGGCGAAGCCAGCGCCGGAAGCCCACCCCAGGTAGTGCGCGAGGTACTGGGAAACTGCCGATTGAGGAACACTATCATCGCGTCCGGGTCGACCACGTTGAGGTGCAGGTGGTGGAACACCGGCGGCGGCAGGGCCGCCTGCGGCGCAGCGCTATCCGGGGCAGCGCCCGATGCCGCAGCCGAACCTGCCGCCCACAGCAGCATCATTGCAGTGACTGGATTCCTGAGTTTCTTCACCCGCCCTCCCCGATCCATCTCTTGGACGCAGATGCCACGACCGGTCGCGCATCTCCTCGCCTGGACTGTGTCCACCCTCTGATCGCCAGCGACGTCAGCCACAGCAGCGCCGCGATGATCACCGCGGCGATCAGCCACGGAAGCGCGGCAAGCACACCGGCTGCAGAGACGCCAGGCCAGCGAAACTGCTCGAGCACGTTGAAACGATCGGCCATCCAGTGCCATGCCTGATGCGCCACGATCGCTGAAATGATGATGATTCCGGTGCGCTGCGCCACGACGTGCCGGAACAGCACGTTGAGCGCGGGCACGAACAGGCACAGCACGAGCAGCTGACCCAGCTCCACGCCCACATTGAAGGACAGCAGCGAGGTCAGCAGGTGCGAACCGGCGAATTGCAGGGAATGCTGCAACCCGAATGAAAAACCGAACCCGTGCACCAGTCCGAAGCAGAACGTGATGATCCAGCGATGCAGCGGCCGCTGCACCACGATGTTCTCGAGCGCCATGTAGAAAATGGAAACCGCGATCAGGGTCTCGATCAGCGGCGGAAACCACAGCACATCGGGGGCATAGTGGTAGGCCGAGGCGATCAGGGTGATGGAATGCGCGACGGTGAACGCCGTCACGATCGGAACCAGCGGTCGAACCCGGCGAAACGGAATCACCAGGCACAGCAGGAACAGCAGGTGATCGGTGCCATCCAGGATGTGGCGAAAACCCATGACGACAAACCGCGCGGCGGCGTGCGACCAGCTGGGGTCCAGCGGCACCAGGCCCGCATCGCCTTCGAGCTCGTAGGCGCGCGAGACGCCCCCTGGCGCCAGAAACTGCACGGTCGTGACCTCGTGCTGCGCGAGCCGGTCGAAGGCCGCATGCATCGAGAAGTAGGAGCGCTCCGAACGGATCGGATATTCGAACAGCACATCCAGGATGCCCTGCTCCCAATACAGCGTTTCAGTGTCGGGCAGCCGCGGCCCGAGCACATGCGCCAGCGCACTGTCGTAGTTCAGGAACGACGAATCGGATTCCAGCGACATGCGCGCCGAGGCGATGCGCGGTGTCGGCAGCACCTTGCCGTCCTCGTACATGTCGAGGCTGTCCAGCAGTGCGAGCTTGGCGGCATCGCCGAGGAAGGGCTCGACCTTGGCCAGGTCGACGAAATCACGCTCCCGGCGCGGATATTCCGCATCGGTGATGGACTTGAGCGGCATCCGCACCAGAACGCGCAGGACCTGGCCCTGCGGCTTGACGAACATCCGCACCACGGTGTCGATCGGAATATCGTGCGCGCGCGCCGGGACGGCCGGCAGCACCAGCGCCGCCAGCAGCACCAGTGCTGGCAGCAACATCAGCGCCGCGAGCGATCCTCTCGCTGCCGGCAACGCGCCGATCCAGCGCGGCACCGCCATGCGCTTCAGTTGGCGGCGGGCCAGGGCACGCCCTGGTCCATCTTGGTCACGGGGCCGACGCCCTTGAGCAGGAAACGCTGCACGCGCTTTCCTTCATAGGTCTCGGTCGTATAGAGGTTGCCTTCGTGGTCGACGGCGATGCTGTGCACTGCGTGGAACTGGCCCGGCTGCCGGCCGCCATCGCCGAAGTTGGTCACTTCCTGCAGCGTCTGACGGTCGATGATGCGGATCTTGTCGTTCACCCCATCGGCGATGAAGATGAACTGCTGCTGCGGGTCGTGGGAAAAGGCAACGTCCCAGACGGAACCATCCCCCTCGGTGTTGACGTGGTAGTAGGCTTCCTTGACGAACTCGCCGGCGGCCGTGAACACCTGCAGCCGATCGTTTTCGCGATCGCACACGTAGATCAGTCGGTCCACCGACATATCCGCACAGTGCACCGGATTGCGGAACTGCTGGTCGTGCGGCTGGGAGGGATCGTAAGCCGGCACCGGCGCGTCGTCGGGCTTGTGGCCATAGGCGCCCCAATACCGCTTCATCTTGCCGGTATCGGCATCCAGTACCGCGACACGCTTGTTCAGGTAGCCATCGGCAATGTAGGCCTCGTTCTCCTTCGGATCCACGAAGATCTTCGCGACACGCCCGAAATTCTCGAGATCGGTGCTGTCGCCCCTGAACCCGGCCACGGCGCCCTCGCCACTGCCTGCGGCCGCCCCGGCAACGCGGCGCACGCCCTTCTTGCCGACCTGCAGCAGGAACTTGCC
>CAZGVE010000005.1:17984-19497 GCA_964528845.1 uncultured Steroidobacteraceae bacterium
CGATGGATGATCCAGATATGGTCATCGGCGTCGACTGACACCCCAATAGCCGAACCCAGGACCCAATGGTTCGGCAGCGGCTTGGGCCAGAGCGGGTCCACGACGTATCGAGGGGCTTTCAGTCCCTGTGAGGCCTGAGCCGAGCCGTCGTTCTGCAGCATGGCCTTGCAGGCAGCCAGGGCCACCAGGGTGACCACGAAGCCGGCACCGATCAGGAAATTCCGGGAACGGATCAGGTTTCTCATCTCGCGGCCCCTCAATGAGCGGCTGGCCAGGGCACGCCCTGATCCATCGTGGTCACGGGCCCCACGCCCTTGAGCAGAAAGCGCTGCACACGCTTGCCTTCATAGGTTTCGGTCGTATACAGGTTGCCCTCGTGATCGATGGCAATGCTGTGGACCGTCTGGAACTGGCCCGGCTGCCGACCACCGTCGCCGAACGCCGTCAGCTCCTTCAGGGTCTGCCGGTCGATGACGCGGACCTTGTCGGCCACGCCGTCGACTATGAAGATGAAGCGTTGCTGCGGGTCCTTCGAGAACGCGACGTCCCAGACGGATCCGTTTTCCTTCTCATTGGTGTGGTAGTAGGCCTCGCGGACAAATTCGCCGGCGGCCGTGAACACCTGTAGGCGGTCAGACATACGATCGCAGACGTAGATCAGCCGGTCCACCGACATGTCGGCGCAATGAACCGGGCCGTGGAACTGCTGCGCGTGAGGTTCTGACGGGTCGTAGGCCGGCATCGGCGTGTCGTCCGGCACATGGCCGTAGGCGCCCCAGAACCGCTTCATCACGCCGGTATCGGCATCCAGCACCGCAACGCGCTTGTTCAGATAGCCGTCGGCGATGTAGGCCTCGTTCTCCTTGGGGTCCACGAAGATTTTCGCGACGCGCCCGAAATTCATCGGATCGGTGCTGCCACCCTTGAATCCCGCCACGGCCCCCTCACCGCCACCCGCAGCCGCAGTCGCCCCGGCCACGCGGCGCGCGCCCTTCTTTCCGACCTGCAGCAGAAACTTGCCATCCTTCGTGAATTTCAGGATCTGAGAGTCCGGTCCGCCGTTGCCGCCGATCCAGACATTGCCCTTGTAATCGACGAAGATTCCGTGATTGGAATCCGGCCACTCATAGCCGGGGCCCGGGCCACCCCAGTGGCGCAGCAGGTTGCCGGCCTGGTCGAATTCCAGCACTGGCGGCGCAGCCGTGCAGCAGTCGCCCAGCCCGTTCGCCAGCAGCTTCTCATGACCACTGAGCGTCGGTGCGCCGCGATGGATGATCCAGATGTGGTCGTCGGCGTCGACGGCCACGCCGATCGTCGAGCCGAGAATCCAGTGGTTGGGCAGCGGCTTCGGCCACAGCGGGTCCACCACGTATCGCGGCGCCTGCAGGCCCTGCGACGCCTGAGCCGTGTCGTCGTGCTGCAGCATGGCCTTGCAGGCCGCCAGCGCCACCAGCGTCACCGCGAAGCCGGCGCCGATCAGGAAATTCCGGGAACGGAGTAGATTTCTCATGAG
>CAZGVE010000005.1:19597-68286 GCA_964528845.1 uncultured Steroidobacteraceae bacterium
GATCTTACACGAGCACCTTCGCTCCCGCGCACAATAGTGGACCCACGAGTTTGAGGTGGATTTAGAACTGGACTAAAGTGCCAGCGCATGCACAGGTACCGATTTGCACTAGCGTTCCTGGTTGCCGCTTTGGCGAGCGCCGCTGCAGCGGCCGCTCCGCAGGTCGCTCCGCAAGTGCGCGTGGCGGTGTCGAGCGATGCCATCACGCTGCTGCCCGTCCAGCTGGCCCAGACACTCGGTTACTACCGCGAGGAAGGTCTGGACGTCTCGCTGACGGAGATTCGGAGTCTGACGAAGACGCTCGATGCGCTGCAGGATGGCAGCACCGACGTGGCGCTCGGAACGACAGCGCCGATACAGATGGCGGCAGAGGGCCGATCGATCCAGGGTTTCCTGGTCATCTACAGCAGGATCAATACGATCCTGGTGGTCTCGCCCGCGGCTGCCGCGGACATCCACAGGATTGCCGACCTCAAGGGACATCGGGTCGGCGTGTCCAATCTCGGCTCCGGCTCGCAGCTGTTCCTGAACTATCTGCTTGGCACGCAGGGATTGCAGGGCGCCGATGTCAGCGCGGTCGCGATCGGTGTCGGTCCGCCCGCATTGGACGCCATCGAGCAGGGCCAAGTGGATGCGGCGATCGTGGTCGGAGGCGCGATCAACGTGCTGCTGCGATCCCATCCCGGCCTGACCGTCCTGGTCGATACGCGCACTGCCGAAGGTTCGCGGCAGATCTTCGGTTCGGCGAGCTACCCCGGATCGCTGCTGATCGCCGAGGAAAGCTGGCTCAAAGCCAACCCCGATACCGCCCGCCGCTTCGTACGGGCAGTGAAGCATGGCATGCGATGGATGGCGACCCACTCCGCGGAGGAGATCCGCGCCAGCATGCGCGAGGAGCAGCGCATGCCGGATGTGGAGGCGGATCTGCAGACCATCCGTGACTTCCAGCAGATGCTCTCGCCCGATGGCGCGATCCGGCAGGGCAGCCCGGAACTCATGTACAAAGTGCTGAGCACTTCGCTCGAGAACGTGCGCGCCTCGCGGATCGACTTTGCCAGGGCGTACACGAACGAGTATCTGAGCGGCAGGTAAATCAGCGTTCGGTACTGTCCCGGAGCAGCTGCAGCCATTCGGTCATCGAGATGATGTTGCCGTGGAGCGGCGCGATGGTCTGCACGTCGAGATTCAGGCGCTGCAGGTTCCCGTACAGGTTGTTCCACAATGCCAGCGACAGCGGCGTGACATACCGGTCGGACAGATCGTCGACCTCGACGAGCAGCCTCTCCTTCGGCAGCCAGACGAAGGACAGGAATTCGTCGTGCAGATCACCGATGGTCCGGTGCACCTCGATGGAGCGGGTGCCGTCGCTGAGGACATACTTGCTGGTGTACGTGATGAAGCTGGCGTCCTGCGGATGCTGTGCGAGCCGGTCCGGTTCCAGCGTGCGGGGCTGCTTCCAGGCCCACTCGTAGAAGGCCCTGTTGCCCTCGTGGGTGATGACCGTGGCGCCCTCGGCAACGTAGGTGCGAAGCCCGCCCGAATGATCGAAGTGGTGGTGCGTGTTGATCACGTAGCGGATCGGCTTGTCCGGAACCAGCTGGCGGACCGCCGCGATCACGGCGAGCGAGCGGGTCTCGTCGGTCGGAGCGTCGACGACCGCCAGGAAATCCCGAAACTCGATCAGCACACTGCTGGCACCGCCGTGCATCAGCCAGACGCCCTCGGCGAGCTTCTCCGGCTTCACGACTTCCGGCGGTATCGTCGCGCGCAGCACTGCCTCGGGCACCTGCAGCGCGGCCCCGTCCACGTCGGCCTGTACGCTGGTGACAGTCAGGTCGAGGGTCGGAAAACCACCCTGCGTCTCGAGGATGTGCGTCGGAAACTTCACGCCGTGGAAATCCTGATACCCGGAAAAAGTCTTCTCGACCGGCATGTCGCCCAGCACCGGGTTCGGTACCCAGGTCTTGACGCGGCTCACGAGGTTGCGGGCATCCACGGTACCGACGATGGTATTCGCGCCCGCCTTGAAAGTGACTATCGTGACTTTCCCGCCAGCCTCCTCGGCCGCCTCCGCCGTCGCATGGTTGACAGCCGCGGCCTGCAGGAAGCCGTGCGGTGTGAGCCAGATCTGCAGCGCGCGCTCGGAGGCGGTCGCGGGAACCGCCCGAGCCACGTCTGGGGGGAGCGGCGGATTGGCGTTGGCTGGCTGGTTCCACGCGTACTTTCCACTGACGCGCCGGCCCTCGTGAATGACCTCCACGAACGGAGCTTCACCGCCCATCATCGGCGGATTCTCCTGCGTTCGCGTGATCTCCTCGGTCGAGGACCCGCTTGGGTAGTCAATGGTCCGCACATAGCTCTGCATTGCCGTGGTGTGCCACGGAGCGGTGGGATTCCAGTTCATGCCGACGGCGCCCAGGTGGCCGGTACCGGAATAGCGGATCGAGTGCACGTCGCCCATCGCGCGCTGCGCGCGCCGGATCACACTGCTCGCATCCTCGGCCCGGGCGGCAGCCACGTTCAGCGACAGCAGTACCGCGAGGCTCAGCAGAGCCCGGCCCGTCATGCCCATGATGCCCGTCATGATGGTCCCCGCCTTGGTTCTTGTCATTCGACGCGGGAGTCTATCCGTTGCCCTGGCGACGGTAAATTCGTCGCGTCCGCGGCGGCCAACAGGGCCGCGGGCACACGGACCATCATTTCCAGCGCCATGGGCGCGTAGGCTTTTCCTTGCGGATCGATGCGCAGCGATGCCATGCCACCCCCACCGAGCGCCTGCTCGAGCAGGAAATTGAAGGCATGGATCCCCGGTGCCTCGAAGCGCTGCACCGGGCCGGACACCAGATGCTGGAAATGCTTAAGCATGCGTTCGGCCGTGACCTGCGCGCGAAGTATCGGCACGAAGGCCGGATCGCGCGCAATCAGCGCAATGTTCGACGTGTCACCCTTGTCGCCCGAGCGGGCCCATGCCAGGCGGATCAACGGGACCTCGACCGTATCGGTGCTATCGACCACATCGGCCGCCGGGCAGACCACCGCCGGTCGTGACGTCGGTGGCAATGGCGCACCGGCGGGAATGGCCACCGTGAAATCCGCGCCAGCTGCGGCGCCCAGGGCGTCCTGGAACTGCACGCTCGGTGGCGGCAATCGGGACTTGTCGATGAAGAATGTATAGAGCCGAATCAGCGGCGCAGGCTTGGGGCGACCGGTGTAAATGCCCGTGGTGCCCGGTGCGAACGAGATCCCCACCGAACCGAGCTCGCGCGCGAACAGCTCCAGGCACTTGGCCTCCTGGTGCACGACGACGACGCGCAGCAGCACCTCGCGCGAATCTCGCGTGCGCGAGTGAGGGCCGTAGGACGCTTCAGCGCCCAGCGCCTCGATGTGCGTTGCGGAAAAATCGGGCAAGTGTCGTTCACGGAACACGCGGCGTGTCCGTTCGAGCAGCGCCTGCGCGGTTCGCTCGGCCTTCGCACGGGCATCCGGTCCGACGATCGAGACGGTGGCCATCGCGCGATAGCCGTCCTGGTAGGTAGCCGACACCTTGTAGAGATCGGTCGGCGCGCGACCGCGCGCGCCGGTGACCTGCACCCGATGAGGACCCAACTGCTGCAACCGGACTTCAGAAAAGTCAGCCACGACGTCCGGCAGCACGTAAGCCGCCGGATCGCCGATTTCGTACAGGATCTGTTCGGCGACGGAGCCGGGTACCACCAGCCCGCCCGTGCCGCGGGGCTTGGTCAGCACGAAGCTACCGTCGGCCCGGCACTCGGCGATCGGGTAGCCGATGTTCGCCCAATCGGGCACCTGCTCCCAGTCCGTGTGCAGGCCTCCGGCGCCCTGCGGCCCGCACTCCAGCACGTGTCCCACCAGACTCCCCGCCGCAAGGCGGTCGTGCGCGTCGGCGTTCCAACGGAATTCATGCATAAGGATGCCGAGCGCCAGTGCGCTGTCGGCGCAGCGGCCCGTGATCACGATGTCGGCGCCGCGATCCAGCGCCGCCTGGATCGGCAACGCGCCCAGATACGCATTGGCGGTGAGCAGCCGTGGCGGCAGGGGCGCGCCGGATACGGCTTCGCGAGTGCCGGCGGCGCGCAGCTCCTCCACCAGCGGCAGAACATCGTCACCAGTGACGGCCGCGATCTTCAGATCGATCGACAGCTCGCGGCACACGGCCGCGAGTGCCGCCTGGCAGCCCGGCGGGTTCACGCCGCCCGCGTTGGACACGATGCGGATACCGCGCCGCTTCATCTCGGCCAGGTAATCCTTCAGATACGCGACGAAGTCCGGCGGGAAGCCGGCCTCGGGTGCCTTCATGCGTGCCCGTGCCAGCAGCGACATGCTGACTTCGGCCAGGTAGTCCATGATCAGGTAGTCAACAGGCTCGGTCAGAAGTTGTGGGACCGCTCCGGGACTGTCGCCCCAGGCTCCGGAGGCGCCTCCTATACGGACCAGATCGCGCTCGCCCGGCATGATTCAGTCGGCTGCCCAGCGCGGCTTGCGCTTCTCATTGAACGCGGCAAGACCCTCTGCGGCATCCGCACTGTGCGCGATCAGAGCGATCTGCGCTTCGGCATAGGACAGCGCCTCGTCGAACGCCATCATTTCCATCGCAAACATCACCTGCTTGCCGCGACGCACTGCCGCGGGGGAGGCGGCGCGCAGCTTGGCCACCAGTGCGTCCACCCGTGCATCCAGCGCACCGGCCGGGGCAATCTCATTGATGAGGCCGATGTCCGCGGCCCGCTGGGCGGTGATCAACTCGCCGGTCAGGCACAACTCGGCGATGTGTCGCCGGTGCAGTATCGAGCGCAGCAGCACCAGCACCTGCATCGGAAACACTCCGACCTTGACCTCCGGCAGTCCGAAGCGGGCGTGCTCGGCTGCAACCACGAGATCGCACAGGCCCAGGAGTCCCATGCCCCCGGCAACGCAGGCGCCGTTCACGCGCGCGATCAGCGGTACGCGGCAATGGCGCACCGTGCGCGCCAGCCGTCCGAAGTCGGTCGTCGGGTCCTGTGAGTCCGATTGAAACGTGTTCGCGCCGTCGGACAGGTCCGCGCCAGCACAGAAAGCCTTCTCGCCGGCGCCGGTCAGGACCAGCGCGCGGATCGACGCGTCCTCGGCCACGAGCTCCACGGCTGCGGCAATACCTGCCAGCACGCCCGCGTTGATGGCATTGCGACGCGACTCGCGATCGATCCACACCCACAGTGCATCGGCCCTGCGTTCGGTGCGCACGTCGGGTCTCGCTGCCGCGGTCACGATTCTTCTCCGCTCGCGGGAAACAGCTCGGCGTTGTGCTCACCGAGATTCGGCGCCAGGCGCTGCAGCGAGACTGGCGAGCCGCTGAAGTTCAGCGGGAACCTGCAATTGCGCAGCGTACCCTCGGTGGGGTGTTCGACCTGCTCGAAGAAGCCCACCGCGTTGAGATGCTCATCTGCCAGCAGCTCTTCGATGGAGTTGACCGCGCAGGCGGGTATATCGACCGCATCGAGCAGTGCCAGCCACTCGGCATTGGTGTGCGTCACCAGGTGTCCGGCCAGGAATCGTCCGATGTCCTCGGCAAACTGGGTGCGCGTCTCCTGGGACGCGTAGCGCGGGTCCGTCTGCGTCAGATCGGGTGATCCGACCAGCCTGCAGAATTCGCGCCAGTGCCGGTCCAGATACACCGTGATCGCCAGATGCCCGTCCCGGGTCGCATACGGTCCACGCGTGCGGGACAGCAGCCGCCGGTAGCCCATGCTTCCCGCTGTCGGATCGAACGCGGCTCCACCCATGTGATCGGCCAGCACGAACTGCGCCATGGTCTCGAACATCGGCACTTCGACGAACTGACCCTGACCGCTCTGCCCGCGATGGTAGAGCGCGCTGGTGACGGCAATGACCACGTGCAGGCCCACGGTTCGATCGCAGATGTTCACCGGCGCATAGCGCGGCGCGCCGTCAACCGCCTTGAAAAGTCCCGCGATGCCGGAGGCGGCCTGCATCAGGTCGTCATAGACCGCTTTGCCAGCGCGCGGTCCCCCTGACCCATAGCCGACCGCGGCGCAGTAGATCAGTCTTGGATTGATGCGGCTCACGGCCTCGTAGTCGAGCCCGAGGCGCTGCAGGCCCTGTGGCCGAACGTTCGAGATCAGCACATCGGCACGGCGCACCAGCGCCATGACCCTGGCCTTATCAGCAGGTGACTTCAGGTCCAGCAGTACGCTGCGTTTGTTGCGGTTCGCCTGCAGGAACAGCGGGCCCATTCCGGCATGACGCCACGGCCCGATCCAGCGCATCGAATCCCCGCCGCTGGCCTCGACCTTGACGACGTCCGCGCCCAGATCACCCAGCATCTGCGTGGCGGAGGGACCCATGACCACGGTGGTCAGGTCCAGCACGCGCACGCCACTCAAGGGTCCGGTGGCCGCGGGGCCGGTCGCTTCCCAGACCGCTCCAATAGATGATTCCGGCATATTAGTACGACCTTGGCAGTCCGAGCACGCGCTCGGCCAGATAACAGAGGATCAGCTCGCGCGAGACCGGCGCCAGGCGGGTGAGCACCGCCTCCCGGAAGTAGCGTTCGACGTCGCATTCGCTCGCATAGCCCATGCCGCCGAAGGTGCGCACCGCGCGGTCCGCGGCAGCGAACGCGGCATCGGCCGCCAGATACTTCGCCGCGTTGGCCTCGGCACCGCATGGCCTGCCGGCGTCATAGAGCTCGGCGGCACGCAGCATCATCAGCTCGGCGGCATACAGCTCGGCCCAGCTCTCCGCGAGCGGGTGCTGGATCGACTGATTCATTCCGATCGGACGATTGAACACAACGCGCTCATTGGCGTAAGCAGTAGCTCTGGCCAGCGCGCGCCGTCCGATGCCGATGGCTTCCGCGGCGTTCAATATCCTCTCAGGATTCAGGCTGTCGAGCAGATAGCGGAAGCCCTTACCCTCCTCGCCGATACGGTCCCCGACGGGCACGGGCAGCGCGTCGATGAACAGCGCATTCGAATCGACGGCTGCGCGACCCATCTTCCGGATTTCTCGAGCCTCGACGTGCCTGCGGTCCAGGTCCGCATAGAACAATGTCAGGCCATCGATGGGCTTGCTGCACTGATCTATCGGCGTGGTGCGGGCCAACAGCACGATCTTGTCGGCCTGTTGCGCGGTGCTGGTCCACATCTTGCGGCCGGTGACGAGGTAGTGGTCGCCGTCGCGAACGGCACGAGTGCTGATCCGGGAGGTATCCAGTCCGGCGTCGGGTTCGGTAACCGCAAAGCAGGCCCGCGCACGACCGGCAATCAGCGGCGGCAGCATTCTGGAACGCTGCTCCGGCGTGCCATGGACGACGATCGCGTGGGGACCAAAGATATTGACGTGCACAGCGGATGCGGCAGCGAACACGCCGGCGGAACTGGCGACGGTCTGCAGCATGACCGCCGCCTCGGTGACACCGAGCCCGGCGCCACCGTATTCGATCGGCATCGCAATACCGAGCCATCCAGCCTCGGCCATGGCACGGCTGTACTCGTGCGGAAACTCGCCCGCCTCGTCCTGGTGCCGCCAGTAGTCGTCATCGAAGCGCTCACAGAGCTGCCGGACGGCATCGCGGATCTGCACGCGCTCTGGAGTAGTGGCGAGGGCGGTCGTCAGATGCTCGAACACGCTGCTTCCTTCACGCCTGTGCAGTGCACGAATGGCTCATGCGCTCAACGCGACGGATCCTGATGCATCTCGAGCTGCCGGCAAACCTCCAGCACCTGCTGGGCGGCCGACGCGATCTGCGGCTCGATACGCGTGGTCGGACCCGCCACAGTCACGAGGAACAGCGCATCGCGCCACCTGAACGGCGCCGACAGCGTCGTTACGCCTTCGATACTCTCCTCGCGGTTCACGTAGTAACCCCGCTTCCGGCCTGCGTCGAGCTGCTCGCGCAACGCGGTCCGGGATGCAACCGTGAACGGTGTATTGCGCTTGAGCACCGCGGTCTTCAGGTAGGCCCGCAGGGCGCGTTCATCCAGGCACCCGAGCAGCGCCTTGCCCGCGGACGTCGCGTACAGGCTTCGAATGTTGCTGCCCACCCGGATGCTCATGCGCAGCGGTTGGGCGGACTCGAACGACAGCAAGTAGGTTGCCTGCAGACCGTTCGCCTTGGCGAGCAGCACGGATTCATCGAGCGCATCGCGCAGCGATTTCAGGATCACCTCGGCGCGCAGCAGCACGGGGTCGTGTTCAGCGATCGTCTTCGCGATGTCATGCAGGCGCAGCGTGGGATAGTATCCCCCGCGCGGCGTCAGCTCGTAGAGATAGCCGCGCTGGCGCAGCGCACTGAGCACGTCATGGCAGCTCGAGGGCGGGATGCCGAGCAGCTTCGAGATCTCGCTCAGCGAAAGTGGTCGCTGCTGATCCGCGAACAGCTCGAAGCAATCCAGGGTGCGTTCGACGATCTTCGACATGGCTACTCGAAGACGATCTTCTCCGGTGCGCCTTCGAACGGCGGAGAATAGATCACGAGCAGCCGGATCTTCTCGCTCAGGACCCTGATTGAATGAAATACCCTCGGCGGGTAGTACAGCAGGTCACCGGTCCTGATGTGCTCGTCGACGCCGTCGATGCCGGCGATCGCCTCCCCCTCGATGACATAGACCGCCTGTTCCATGTCGGGGTGCGCATGCGGGATCGCGCCTTCGTTGCGCTCGATTTCACCGAGCGAGATTTCAAGGTACTTCGAACCGTTGGTCTTAGGTCCCACCAGGCGATAGTTGGTGGTGCCGGTGTGGTTGGCGGGACTGTAGGACTCCTGCTCATAGGGTCGGATGACGTAGCGCGATCGCGGACTCATGCTTGCACCTCCTTGAGCGCGACATTCTCCTGCCGCCCACCGAGAAAATAGAAAATGACCGACACCAGCAGCGCAAGGCAGGCGACGCCGATCAAGCCACCGCGAAAGTCGCCGGTACGGTCACGAATGGCGCCAATCACCCATGGAGTGACGAAACCGCCCAGCACCCCTATGGCACTGATGGCGGCGATGCCGCCGGCCGCCGGTGCACCGCGCAGGAAGGTGCCGGGGATCACCCAGAACGGCGCCACGAACGCCAGCGTGCACGCAAACGCCACCGAGATCGCCACGACCTTCAGCACCGGATCGCCGAACATCATCGCCGCCAGCAGCGCGATGCCGCCCGCAAAATTGGCCAGCGCGGCGTGACCGCGGCGCTCCCCGCGCGAGTCCGAACGACGCCCCCACCAGATCATCCCGAACAATGCCAGCACGTTGGGCACGGCCACGACGAATCCGGTCTGCAGGTTGCTCAGGCCAAAACCCTTGACGATCTGCGGCAGGAAGAACGTGATGCCATTCATCAGACAGGCGTTGCTGAACCACATGCTCGCCAGCAACAGGACCCTGGGATTCATCAGCGCCTGTGATACCGAATAATTCCTGCTGCGCGCGGCCTGCTGGCCTTCATGGGCCAGCCTGCTCGCGAGCCACTCGCGCTGCCCAGCGGACAGCCATTGCGCCTGTGCGGGGCCGTCCTCGAGGTACCGCAGTACCACCGGTGCCAGCAGCACCGCGGGCAGTCCCTCGACGATGAACAGCCATTGCCAGCCACGCAGTCCGAGTGTGCCGTCCAGCGCCAGCAGTGCGCCGGATAGCGGCGCGCCGAGGATCCCGGTGATCGGAATGGCGGCCAGAAACACCCCCAGCACACTGCCGCGCTGAGCCGTGGGGAACCACAGCATCAGGAAGAACAGGATTCCGGGGTAGAAGCCGGCTTCGGCGGCGCCGAGCAGCAACCGGAGCGCATAGAAGCTGGTGGGTCCTGCGACAAAAGCCATCGCGACGGCACAGACGCCCCAGCTTGCCATGATGCGCGCGATCCAGCGGCGCGCGCCAAAGCGATACAGCAGCAGGTTGGACGGAATCTCGAGCAGCGAATAGGTGATGAAGAACAGGCCGGCGCCCAGTCCGTACTGCGCGGCCGACAGCCTGAGATCGGCATTCATCTGCAGTGCGGCGAAACTGATGTTGATCCGATTCAGCCACGCCACCAGGTAACAGACCATCAGCAGCGGCAGCAGCCGCCAGCGGAGGCGCCGCATCAGTTCGGACTGCCCCGTTGCGCCGAGATCGCCGGACACGCCGGGCGCGACTGCCTGCATTGGTCTATTCGGCGTCATCGTCTGCTCGGCCATCGCACCGCGCTCATTCGCTTAGCTTCAATGGCGCCACCCCGTGCGAGCAATGTGCAAGAGGGCCGCGCCAGGGTCAAGCTTTATTTTTCGCTGCGGCGAAACAATATTTACCATGGCGAAAGTCGGCGGCGGCGGTCGCAGCCCGCCGCGGCACCTATCGCGGACCGCTTGCGGGTCCCTGATCCCACGGAAAGCCGTAGGTCGGCAGCTGTTCCGGGAGCTGGAACCTGGCGTATTCGACGCGGTTGTTGACGGTTACCAGCTGCAGGATCTCCCGACCGTCACCGAGCGGGATCATGGTCTGGCTGTAGCCATCATTGTCAATGTTGTAGTCGATTGGTGTCTCGATCAGTGTCCACAGGCCCGCGCCACCGTTGCGATTGATGAACATGCCGTTGCCGACCCGTCCGAGGTTGTCGCGCACGACCGAGCGGCCCGTGACCAGCAGCGTCCCGTTCGCCCCACCCCACGGCGACCAGGCGATGAAGGGTGTGCCGTTGGGAAACTGCCGCCAGCGATCCTGGATCAGGGTGCCGAAACTCGCAGGATCTCCCCAATCGTCACCGTCTCGCGAGGTGCGGAAATGGACGGAGTTGGTGCGTGGCTCGAGCGGATAGCCAGGCATACTGACTTCCTCGTAGCTCATGTAGTACCTGCCATGTCCATCGCGAACGACGATGGCCATGCCGGGGCGCGTCAGGCCATCCGATATCGCCGCATCGTAGACCACCGGTCCCCAGGTACGACCGCCATCCGGCGAGACCTCGTGATCCAGCAGCTGGCTGTAGCCATCCTTCTTGGCGCGCTCATCCGAAAAATACGCGACCAGATGACCGGTGGCATCCACGTACAGATAAGGCTCGAACACCGGATCCTGATCGCGCAGCAGCCCCGCCCGGTCGGACGGGTCGTAACGTCCGACGCCGCCGGTGGCGATGGTGCTCAGGTATGCCCAGCTCTTGCCGCCATCGCTGCTGAACGCGACGTCGAGCGTCCGCTTGCCGGGATCGGGACCAGGGGCCCCATCGCCTGCCGCCATGATCGTTCCGGCGGGGAACTCTCCGATCTTCACGGGCAGCTCGAACAGAGCCGGCTCGCCGCGGAGCATCGGTACCTCGGAGAAGCGCTGCCACGTCTCCCCGCCATCGGTGCTGCGAAACAGGGGCAGTGCCCGCTCGCGCTGACCGAAGGTGGCGAGCAACTGCCCGATTCCCGGGGCGTAATGGCCGAGCTGAATCACGCGCGGATAGGTGGCTCCCGGCGCCTGCTCCATCGTGAAGAAACCGATCTTCGATGTGAAGACCGTAGGAACAGGCACGCTCCACTGCGCCGCGGGGTCGGACACGGGCGCGCCTTGACCCGTCGGCGGGCCGGCGGGGACGGCGGACTGGGCCCAGGCACCGCAGAACCCCAGTATGCCGATCGCGCTGCCGAGCAGCGCAAACCTGCCGTACTCAATCATATTCCCGTTCCCCGCTCGGTGGACACCAGTCCGGCTGGCGAGCGTATCCCCCGCAGCTGCGTTGCGCTACGTTAGCTGCACCATGCTCAAAGGTTCCTGTGTCGCAACGCTGCTGCTCGTGCCGGCGATCGCCGTGGCTGTCGATCAGGGGTCGATCACCGCCCCGACGACCGGCAGTGCAACCCAGGCGGCGCTCACGGAGCCGCTGTTGCAGCCCTACGAGCCGACGACCGGTGGATTCACGCAGGACAGCGACGATGCCGGCTTCGTCGACGTGAACCTGTCGGTGAAGATTCGCATCGCGCCGGACTATATCCTGCCGAGGATACGGCCATTCCTCGCCATGACCACGCGCTTCGGCTTCTACTGGGGCACCCGGCCCGGATCGCCGGTCATCGGCAAGACCTACAACCCGGCGCTGCTGCTGCGTATTCTTACCAGGGACACGCTGGTCCGCAGTCCGGACGGCAGCCGGTCCGAATACGCAGAGTTCATCAACGTCGGCTATGCCCACGAGTCGAACGGACAGCTGATCCATACGCAGCAGCAGTACCAGCAGGAACTCGTCAGTGCGCCGGATTCCCGCTTTGCGGACAATTTCATCCACCGCGGATGGGACTATCTCAACGTGGCGTGGAAGAAGAATTTCGGCGACCCGGATGTGTCGATGACACTGGACGCCAAGTATTTCCTGCCCAACGGTCTGCTGCAGGGCGCGGAGGATGAATACCATCCCTGGGAAAACAATCCGCAGGGCAAGCCCCGCAAGGCCGTCGATGGCATCTCAGCGGCCGTAGGCTGGCCGACTTCCGCCATTGACTTCCCGGTGAACGATTTGCGATTGCGGCCGAACCTGATCCTGAAATACACCACCGGATACCAGACACCGTTCGCCTACAGCACCATGCGTGCGGAACTGGGTCTGCACGTGGCGTCATTGCCGATTGTCCTGTGGGGACAGCACGGCTACATGAGCAGCCTGGCGAACTACTACAAGAGGGTCGACGCCGTCGGCATTGAACTGCGATTCGATTCCTTCTAGCCGGATTTGCTAGGATGAGCCAATCGCGTGCTGCCATCGGGGGGGCGAACATGCATCACATGCTCGGACGGCATCTGCCGTTGCTGCTCCTGCCGCTCCTGCTGCTGCAGCCGGCCGCCTCGTTCGCCGCGGAACCCTCACCCGCGCCCGCGCTCGATTTTGCCTACTACTCCACGCGCGTCGAGCCGCTGTTCCTGAAGAAGCGTGCAGGCCATGCGCGCTGTGTCGTGTGCCACGCGGGCAGCACCAATGCCTTGCATCTGGAGCCCTTGCCGCCCGGCAACAGCACCTGGACCCCCGAGCAGTCGCGGCGCAATTTCGAGACCG
The DNA here is from genome assembly GCA_964528845.1 of uncultured Steroidobacteraceae bacterium. GTDB lineage: Bacteria > Pseudomonadota > Gammaproteobacteria > Steroidobacterales > Steroidobacteraceae > FEN-1191. The sequence continues at coordinate 32,611 of CAZGVE010000005.1, forward strand.
TCTCCCGGCTGGTCACGCCCGGCGATCCGGCGTCGAGCCGGCTGCTGCTGCACCCGCTCGCAGCCACCGCCGGTGGCGACAGGTTCCACAGCGGAGGACGGCAATTCGCATCGCAGGATGACCCGGATTGGCGAATCCTGGCGGATTGGGTCCGCAACGCGAAATAGTGGCGCTCAGGGGAGCGCGACGGTGCCGTTGCGCTTGGGGACTTCGCCCACTGGAATGACGGCCACCTGCGTCCGCGTCGAGGTATCGATGACCGACACGGAATTCGCCCCGGAGTTGGCGACGTAGAGTCTTGAACCGTCGGGCGTGAAAGTCAGCCAGTCCGGTACCTCTCCGGTGCGCGCATATCCCTGCACCGTAAGGTCGGGGAGCGAATAGACGAACACGGCATTCGCGATCGAGCTGTTGACCCACAGCGTCCTGCCATCCGGAGCGACGCCGATGCCGTGTGATGGAGCGCCTCCTTCGGCGGTGCCCCCGGCGGGCTCATCGGGGAGCCTGATCCGGCTCACTACCTGGTGGGTCTTGAAGTCCACCACGGCGAACCCGTTGAAGCCGGAAAGCTGCACGAAGATCCGGCTCGTCGAACCGTCCGCCGCCTTCTCGAAGGCCATCGGGCGCACTCCAAGATCGAACGGCAGCTCCCAGACCGGCTCCAGGGTCTGCGCATCGATCACGGTCAGTATCCTCCCGACGATGGAGCCGGCGACGACGTACTTGCCGTCCGGCGTGACGTAGGGATTGTGCACGCCACCCTTCACGGCGATGCGCCGGATGCTCTTCATCGACGCCGTGTCCACGACCTCGACCGCTCCCGGAGCGCTCACGATCGCGACGAACACCCGCCGACCATCCTTCGACACCGCGACGTTGTTCGGATGACCGCTCAGCGCAGCCTTGCCGAGCAGCTTGCCGGTGCGGGTATCGGTGGCCCACAGCGTGTTCTCGGCCTCGCAGCTGATGTAGGCCCGCGTGCCATCCGGGGAGAAGGCGACCCCGTGGGGAACCTCGATATCCTTGACCTGCATCACGACCCGGTTCGTCGCCGAGTCGATGATGTCCACGGCATCACCGGCGCTGTTGGTCTGGTAGATCCGGAATGCGTTGACCGTCAGCGGCAGCGCGAGCAGGCAGCCCAAGGCGCAGACTCTTGTAATCATCATGGGCACCCTGCCACTGGGCCGCTCCCCGGCCGTTCGTCCGACGTTAGCGGGGGCCATTCCGGCAGTCAAGTTCCGGTCAATGCGGCGGTACGTCTGTGCGCTTGAGTACGGACTGGCGCCCGCATGCCCGCTAGATTCATCCGCCTTACCGGCCGTTGCCTCGCCCCGGCCTGCCTCAAGGAAATCCAAGCGTGACCTACTGCGTAGGTGTCCTGCTCCAGGATGGACTGGTGCTTGCATCCGATTCCCGCACTCACGCGGGAGTCGACAATTTCTCCACGTTCTGCAAGATGCACGTGTTCGAACGCGTGGGCGACCGGGTGATAGTGCTGCTGAGCTCGGGCAATCTCGCTGGTACCCAGGCGGTCATCAGCATCCTGAAGCAACGGGCGGAAGCGCAGCAGAGCGACATGCCCACGATCTGGACCGCTAGCACGATGTTCGACGTGGCTGTCATCGTCTCGAACGCCGTACGGGATGTGGAGGCCCGCGATGGCAAGCACCTGGCAGCGGGCGCGACTCCATTCAATGCCTCGTTCATCATCGGCGGACAGATCAAGGGCGACCCTTTGCGGCTGTTTCGCACTTTTGCCGAAGGTAATTTCATTGAAGCCGGTATCGATACGCCGTTTCTGCAGACGGGAGAGTCGAAATACGGAAAGCCGATCATCGATCGCGTGATCACTGCCTCCACCAGTCTCAGTGACGCGATGAAATGCGTGCTGGTTTCCTTCGATTCGACCATGCGCAGTAATCTCTCCGTGGGCATGCCGATCGATCTCGCCTGCTGCAAACGCGACAGCCTGAGGCTTGAACAGCGCACCCGCTTCGAACCGGGTGACGCCTATTTTGCGACGCTGAGCCGAGAGTGGCGCGATGGTGTGCGGGCCGTATTTCGGCGCTTGCCAGACGTTCCCGCTTGAGGTGCACCGAGCATGTTGATTTCCCTTGGCTACGAACTGATCTACCGCTGTCCGCAGCCCACCCCAATGATCCTGAACCTGAATGTTCATTACACGCGGGCGGCGGACCTGGTGCGCGCCGACAACATGTCGACCGACCCGTGGGTGCCGCTGACGCTGTACCGGGATGGGTTCGGCAACTGGTGTACCCGCCTGGTGGCCCCCGCGGGGAGAACCAGAATCACGGCCGACGCCATCATCAAGGATCGCGGTCTGGCCGATCTGGTAACACCCGATGCACGGCAGCTCAATGTGGATCAGCTGCCGGAGGAGACTCTCGTCTATCTGCTCGGTAGCCGTTATTGCGATACCGAAAGCCTGTCATCGGTCGCCTGGACACAGTTCGGAAACGTTGCGCCAGGGTGGCCGCGCGTGCAGGCCGTCTGCGACTTCGTGAACCGGCACATTACGTTCGGCTACCGATTCGCGCGCCCCACCAAGACTGCATCCGAGGCGTTTCACGAACGCCAGGGAGTTTGCCGCGATTACGCGCATCTGGCGATCACCTTCTGCCGCTGCCTGAATATTCCTGCTCGCTACTGCACCGGCTACCTTGGTGACATCGACGTACTGCCCACTGACGCGCCAATGGACTTCGCTGGATGGTTCGAGGTCTATCTCGGCGACTCCTGGCATACCTTTGACGCCAGGAACAACCAGCCCCGCGTGGGCCGCGTATTGATCGCGCGCGGCAGAGACGCGGCAGATGTCGCCATCAGCATGACCTTCGGGCCGAACGTGCTGGAAGGATTCCGGGTATGGACCGACGAAATACCCGATTCGACAGCCTGACGGCCAGGTAGTCAGGCCGCAGGTCTTACTGCCGCAAGTCGCGGTACGTGCCGTCCCCATGCGGTGCCGCCTGGAATTCCGGCAGCAGCTCGGCCGCGGACGAGAACGCGCGCAGCAATGGAAAGTCCGCCGCGGGGACGACCTGCGGCAGCATCCGCTGCGTGAACTGCCACACCACCGCGGCGGTGACGCCGGATTGATCGATCGTCGCGCTCGCGGCGGACAGCGGCGCCTTGCCAAGCTCCGCTTCCAGCAGCTGATACGCGGCGAGGAGCTGGTCGGTGACCCGGCTGACCCAAGGCTGGTGCAGCTTTTCCGGCGGCCGCACCCGGTGTTCATAAATGATCGACACGCATTTCTCGCAGGCGACCAGCGCGAGGCCGATCCGGCGTAGCGCATGGCGGCGCTCCGCCAGGGCGGTGGGCATCAGGCTGCGGCCGCCGCCGCCGAGCGCTTCCGCGTACTCGATGATCAGGGTCGAATCAACCAGGACCTCGCCGTCATCGCATACCAGCGTCGGGGCCTTGACCATGGGATTGATCGCGCGGAACTCGTCATAGCCGGCGAATACGGATATCGAGCGATGCTCGAAACGCAGTCCCAGCAGCTGCAGCGATATGGCCACGCGGCGCACGTAGGGGGAAGTGAGCATACCGATGAGTTGCATGGCTAGAGTCGCTCCATCGCTATCGTAGGCTCCGCGCCGCCGCCGTTCGTCGGCGCTCCGGGCATCTCGATGATACGGCCGGAGCCGTGCACCTGGGAGCGGATGTGCTTCGGCGCAGAGTGCAGGCGCACCTCGCCGGAGCCGGCGATGTCCACATCGGCGCTGTCGGTCGGGGCGATGTCGGCATCGCCACTGCCGGCGATGCGCACCGTCGCGGAGCCGGCGGCAAGATGCTCCAGGCCCGCGCTGCCCGAACCCAGGATCTCGAGCCGCAGATCATCGACGCTGCCGTTGCCGCGCGCGGAGCCGCTGCCGCGAATATGGATGCTTAAGCTGTCCTGCTTCAGATTCTCCAGCGTCAGGTTGCCCGATCCGTCCAGTCCGATCTCATGCAATGCGGGACCTGCGAGCTGCACATCGAGCGCACCGACGTGGTGGTGGAACAGTCCGGGATGGCGGATGGCAATCCGGCCGTTGGCCACGGACAGGCGATCGAGCACGCGCTCGGGGCCGCGGATGCTCAAGTGCCAGGCCGGCGCCGATTGAAAGTGCACCGAGCCCGGCACCTGCAGTTCCAGCCGGTCCGAATCTCCCCACGGGAAATCACGCGTGACGGTGTTCCCGGCAGGGATGTCGTCGTCGTCATCATCGCCCCAGTCACCCAACCCCGACAGTGGCCAGTGCGAGTTCCCCTCCGAGCTGCGATGCAGTGCCGCGGCCAGTGGCAGGCAGATCACTGCAGTCAGGATGCCGACCGCAGCGACGAGTGAGGTGGTACGCGTCATGTCGAACTCCGGAGGTGAAGGATTATGCAGGGCCGCGGGTCCGGCGTGGGCACGGCTACTGGGGCTGGGTGGCCGGCTTGAGCAGCTGGTAGTGCAGCCGCGCGTAGTTTCCGAGCAGACGGACGATCGCCTCGAGCACGATCCAGCCGAGGGCCGCGAAGCCAACGCTGCCACCGAGCAGCCCGATGCCGGCGAGCACGCGGGACGCAGCTCCGGCTATGCCAGCGGGGCCCAGCCAGTGAAACAGGCCCGACAGCAGAACGGCCATTCCCGCGATGCCGATCGCGAACAGCGTGATGCCTGCGGCAAACACCACTACCGCGAACACGCCGAGAAACGGCAGCAGGATCAGCACGTCGAGTGCAACCAGACCGCCCAGACTCACGATCGCGGCGAGCAGCGCGCCCGGCGTGCGGTGTGTCTCCCAATGGCGCAAGCCGGATTCCGCGCGCAGCTCCCGGGCGAGCCGCGCCGGATCGCCGAGCGCCGCGCTGACCTCATCCTCCGAGCGTCCTGCCGCCAGCGCCTCGTCGAAGTGCCGGCCGTAGTCCGCCATGATTTCATCCACCTCAGCCCCCGGCAGACCGGCGAGACCTTGGCGCAACCGGGACAGGAATTCCGCGCGGTTCATCGTGATTCTCCCAGTGTCCTGCTGATCGCAGAGACGAAGTCCAGCCAATCGGCTTTCTGCGCCGCGAAAGCCGCCCGCCCGGCCGCGGTGAGTCGGTAGTACTTGCGCGAGGGGCCGCTGGAGGACTCGACCAGATAGGTGCTGACGAGCCCGTCATTCTGCAGCCGGCGCATCAGCGGATAGATCGTGCCCTCGCCCATCCCGACATCCCCCGCCAGCCGGCTCGCGAGCTCATAGGCATAGGATTCGTGCTGCGCGAGCAGCGCCAGTACGCACAATTCCAATACGCCCTTCCGGAGCTGTACCTGCAGTGATTCAGTCATGGCGCATTCACCTGACTACAGCGTAGCGCACAATACCTTGCATTACAAGATAGCTGTCACCGCTGCGACGCCACGTTGCTCCTGCGGAGCGCAGCATCCGGGACTTTGATCCTGGAACGTCTAGGGCTTCGGCGCCGTGCCTGCCGCGGGCGTGCCCGGCGGCGGATTCTCGGTGTTGTACATGTTGATCAGCGGGTAGCCGCCCATCGCGAGCCGCACCGAGGGTCCGGAAGTCGCCTCGCCGCTCATCTCGTGCCAGGTCATCGGCGCGGCATACAGCACGTCGCCTTCCACGGCGTGGAAATTGCCCGTGTTCTCGAACTTGCCGCTGATCTGGCCGACCTGCACGATCCACCATTCGGCCGGTCCCGGATGCATGTGCCCGAAGTTGGTATGGGAATCGAACTCCCCTGGCGATGGCCCGTTGCCGACGTTGCCGCGGCCGGTGTGGCACGGATTGTCGTCTGCATTCACGTAGGCAATCAGCGGATTGGAGATCAGGTGGTCATCGAGCACGACGGGCCCGGGCGGTGCGCACTTGCCGATGCCGTCATCAAAGGTGTTCCAGAGCAGCCGGTTGGGTGCGATATAGGCGCCAGGCTTGTGCGGGAAGGCGACCTTGATGATCTTGCCGCCGCTGCTGGCGGCGGGCTGCGGACCGTCCACGGGATAGACCGTCTTGTAGTTGGTTGGATGTACTTCGACCCACAGTGCATCCTGACTGCCGGCGACGTCATAGGAATACAGCGTCGACTTCATGATGTTGACGATCGAACCGCGCGTCGCGCTGACGGGCGATTGGCCTTCGACAGTGAAATGGACCTCACCGGCGACGACGACATAGACGGCCGGCGTGTCCGGATGCAGCCGGATGTCGAAGTGCGTTCCGGGCGCGCCTCCGTGATAGGTCGCGTCCTGCTCCGGATCGAGGATGATCTGCTGGGCCCAGGTATGCGCTCCGGCGTGCATCTGCTTCAGGTCCGCCAGCTTCCACAGGGGTCGCATCGGCGGTTTGTAGACACCACCAGCGGTCTTGTTGACCCACCAGTATTCCGTCGATCCCTGGCCAGCGGCGGCCTGTGCCTGCGCCCGCCCCGAGGCGATGCACCCGAGTGCAAATGCCGCAAGCACCACCGCCCCCATCCTGCTGAAAGAATTCGAATGCATGCGTTTCCCCCGATGACGGCGGCATGATCCTCCGGTTTGGGCGCGGGCGTCTATGGATTTTGTCAGCGATTCTTGCTTAGATCGCAGCAGTACAAAACCTAAGCACACGATCAGGGGCGGTTCATGAGCGGAGATTCCGAACCCCGCGATCCTTCGCGCCGCGAGGTGCTGGTCGCGGGCGCGGCGCTGGCGGCACTGGGCACGAGCGCCCACGCCGAGACGCTGGGGGGCAAGCTGCCATGGGCGCCGGGCGCCGCGAGCCCGCCGACACCGCTGGATACGAGCGTCTGGCACTACTTCACCGCTGCCGAAGCCAGCGCGGTCGAAGCGCTGGTCGACCGTTTGATCCCGGCCGACCCGCAGACACCGGGCGGCAAGGACGCCGGCTGCGCGCACTTCATCGATGGCCAGCTTGCCGGTCCGTTCGGATCCGCCGAGGGGCTTTACCGTCAGGGGCCGTTCGAGCACGGCACGCCGCAGCAGGGTCCGCAGGAGGAGGCTACGCCGGCGCAGCTCTATCGCGCCGCGCTGCAGGCACTGGACGCCTACGTCCAAGCGCATTTCGCCGGCAAGTCCTACGCCGCGCTCGGAGCCGCCGATCAGGACGCGGTGCTGACAGGCCTCGAGCACGGGACGATCGCGTTGCAGGGCGCTGACGGGAAGCAGTTCTTCGAGCTGCTGCTGCAGAACACGATGGAAGGCTTCTTTGCCGATCCGCTCTACGGCGGCAATCGCGACATGGTCGGCTGGAAGATGGTCGGCTTTCCCGGCGCACGTTACGACTATCGAGACTACGTCGAGCAGCACAACCGCAAGCTCGACCTGCAGCCGCTGTCGATCCTGTCGAGGATTTGAAACCCATGAGCGTGAAGCTGCCTGCGACTGACGTCGCGATCATCGGACTTGGGTGGACGGGCTCGATCCTCGCCGAGCAGCTCACCAAGGCGGGGCTGGACGTGGTCGCGATCGAGCGTGGCCCGTGGCGCAACACGTCGAGCGATTTTCCGACCACCTATGTGCAGGACGAGCTGCGCTACGCCGTGCGGCTCGGCCTGTTCCAGCAGACCGCGCAGGGCACTTTGAGCTTCCGCAACAACACGCACCAGACGGCGCTGCCGATCCGCCAGTTCGGCTCGTTCCTGCCGGGCAACGGCGTTGGCGGTGCCGGCGTGCACTGGAACGGCCAGACCTGGCGTTACCTGCCCACTGATTTCGTGCTCCGCAGCCATATCGAAGCGCGCTACGGCAGGAAGGCGATCCCCGAGGACATGACCATTCAGGACTGGGGCATCACCTGGGATGACATAGAGCCTTACTACGACAAGTTCGAGAAGCTGTGCGGCATCTCCGGCAAGGCCGGCCACCTGAAGGGTCAGATCCAGCCCGGGGGCAATCCTTTCGAAGGCTCGCGCTCGGACGAGTACCCCACCCCACCGATGCGTCAGTGCTATGCACCGACACTCTTTGCGCAAGGCGCCGCGTCGCTCGGTTACCACCCGTTCCCGATGCCCTCGGCCAATCTCTCGCAGGCCTATACGAACCCGCTTGGGGTGCGCATGGGCCCCTGCACCTATTGCGGGTACTGCGAGCGCTTCGGCTGTGGCAACTACTCCAAGGCCAGCGCGCAGACCACGCTGCTGCCGGTGCTGATGCGACGGCGCAATTTCACCGCACATACCAACAGCGAAGTACTCAAGATCAACCTGACTCGCGACGGCAAGCACGCCACCGGCGTCACCTACGTCGATGCGGGCGGCACCGTCTACGAGCAGCCCGCCGATCTCGTGGCGGTGTGTTCGTACGCTTACAACTGCGTGCATATGCTGCTGGTATCCGGCATCGGCAAACCCTACGACCCGGTCAGCGGCAAGGGGGTGGTCGGACGCAACTATGCGTACCAGACCGGTGCGGGCGCCACCCTGTTCTTCGATGACAAGATCTTCAATCCTTTCGTCGGCGCCGGCGCGCTCGGTGTGACGATCGACGATTTCAACTGCGACAATTTCGATCACTCGAAGCTCGGCTTCATCGGCGGTGGCTCGCTGACCGCGTCGATGACCAGTGGTCGCCCGATCCAGCACCGGCCGGTACCGCCGGGTACTCCGCGCTGGGGTGCCGCCTGGAAGAGTGCGACGCGCGAGAATTACCAGCGCGTGATGGGCATCAACGGCCAGGGCAGCAGCTATTCCTATCGCGGCGCCTATCTGGATCTGGATCCAACCTACAAGGATCCGCTCGGGCGGCCGCTGCTGCGCATGACCTTCGACTTCCATCCCAACGATCGGAAGATGTCGGCCTACCTCAGCGATCGCGCCGGCGAGATCGGCGCCGCGATGAAGGCGAAGCTGGTCATCAAATCGCAGGTCAACGGACCGTACTCGATCGTCCCGTACCAGAGCACCCACAACACCGGTGGCGCGGTCATGGGCAGCGATCCGGCCACCAGCGTCGTGAACCGCTACCTGCAGTCCTGGGACGTGCCGAACGTATTCGTCATGGGCGCCGCGGTGTTTCCGCAGAATGCCGGCTACAACCCGACCGGCACCGTCGGCGCGCTCGCTTACTGGAGTGCCGAGGCGATCTTGAGCCGCTACCTGCGCGATCCGGGGCCACTTGTTCATGCGTGATCGCTTGCGCGCAGCGGCCCGCGTGCTGGCGCTGGGTCTCGCCGCCCTCGCCTCGATGCGGGCCGTGAGTCCCGCCGTCGCGGTCGACCTGCAGGCGGCAAGCCTGGTCGAGCGCGGACGCTACCTGGCCACGGCGGGGGACTGTGCCGCGTGCCACACGCGGCCTGGCGGCCTGCCGTTCGCCGGCGGCCTCGCCATCGATACGCCATTCGGCACGCTGGTGTCAGCGAACATCACGCCGGACCGCCACGCCGGGATCGGCTCGTGGAGCGATGAGGAATTCCTGCGCTCGATGCAGCAGGGGCTGGCGCCCGGCGGCGAGCACCTGTACCCCGCAATGCCCTACCCGTATTTTGCGCGCGTCACGCGTGCCGACCTGCTCGCGATCCGCGCCTGGCTCGCGACGCTCGAACCGGTGGGTGACGCGGTCGAGACCAACCGCCTGCCCTTCCCGTTCAGGCTGCGCGCCAGCATGGTGCTCTGGAATGGCGTGAATTTCACCAAGGGTGAGTACCAGTCCGATCCAGGCCATTCTCCCGAATGGAATCGCGGCGCGTACCTCGTCAATGGGCTGGGGCATTGCGGCGCCTGCCATACGCCGAAGAATCTGATGGGTGGCGACAAGAGCGGGCAGCCGCTGGCTGGGGGGGTGCTGCAGGGCCAGTACGCGACGCCGCTCGATGGCGATGTCCGCACCGGCCTCGGTGGCTGGCAGATTGCCGACATCGTCTCGTACCTGAAGACCGGCTGGGGCGCGGGCCAGGCCGCCTCCGGATCGATGGCGCTGGTGGTCGCGGATTCCACCTCGCAGCTCGCAGACGGCGACCTGCACGCGATTGCGGTGTACCTGAAGGACCTCGCGGCGCCGACCCGCACCGCATCCGCCCTGAGCCGCGACTCCGAGGTGATGAAGACCGGCGGGGCGCTGTACCGCGCGAACTGCGCGGCCTGTCACACGGCCTCCGGCGCTGGCGTCGCGGGGATCGCGCCGACACTGGCCGGCAGCGCGATCGTGCAGGCCGCGGCCGCCGACTCGCTGATCGACGTCGTGCTCAACGGTGCGCAGGCCGTGGCGACCGATGCCGCGCCTACGGCCCCAGGCATGCCCGCGTTCGGCTGGCTGCTGTCCGATGAGCAGATCGCGGCGCTACTGAGCTACGTGCGCAACGACTGGGGCAATGCCGCCAGCGTGGTCCAGGCGGGCGACGTCGCGGCGCTACGCGGCCGGCGCCACGACCCATAGCGGCGCCTCCCGCAGCGGCGCCTCCCGCAGCGGCGCCTATTTCGGCCTGGTCATCACCGTCACGCGGCCGACACTGGTATCGCCGGCGTAGAGATTGTCGCTGCGGTCGAAGGCCCAATAACTCGCCTCCGTGAACTGGCCGGTGTCGATTCCCATGCCGTTGCCGATCGCGCCAAGCACGCGGCCATCGCGGTCCAGCTTCAGGAACTGTCCGTCCTGGCCGCTCGCCATCCACGGATTGCCGTGGTGGTCGAAATTCAGCGCGCACACCAGGTTGCGCATCTGCAGCGTACGCAGGAACTCGCCGTTGGCGTTGTAGATCACGATCCGGTACTGCTCGCGATCACCGATCCACACATCGCCATTGGTCGGATCGATCGCGAAGCCATGGGTCGAGTCAAACTTGCCGTTTCCGACTTCATTGCCGAACCACTGATTCACGAACTTTCCATCCTTGTCCAGGTGGATCACCCGGGCAACGCCTTCGATGTTGGTCGGATCGTCTGAATCGACATCGTTGGGGCTCTCGTTGGCGTGCCCTTCGGCGATGTACAGATCGCCGTTGGGTGCGAACGCGATCATTACCGGCTGCCACAGCAGGCGCTGGCCGCGGGCTTCCACCCAGTCGCCGCGGTGCCCGCGCGTGCCGATCGTGCGCAGCACCTTGCCGTCGGAGGAGAGCTCCATCACGGTGGCCTGGCCGTTATCGGTGATCCAGACGTGATCGTTCGCATCCACCGCCATGCCGTGAGCCTTGTCCTGGCGCCCGATCACGTCCTCGCCGACCGTCAGTACCAGTTTGTGGCTGCTGTCGAACTTGAACAGCTGCGGCGATCCGGGCGGGCTGCGCTTGAAGACCCACAGGTTGCCCTTCGAGTCGAGCGCCACCGACGGGACGCCGCCGAAGCCCCTGGGGACGAAATACGGATAGGAGAACGTGTAGCCCAGCTGCTGCGCCCATTCGACCCGCTGCATCGCGCCGCGCGCCTTGCCGCCACGCCGGCCGCAGATCGGCGAATGACTGCAGGAGGGTCCCGAGTCGGCACTCGGCGCGCGGGGCCCGCGCTGCTCGCGGGGGACCACGCTGACATGTCCGTCCGGATCGACCAGCGTGAATCCGGTGGGATCAGGAAACGAGCCCTGCAGATGCCAGGCCGGTTGCCCATGCATGGCCGGGCCCTCGGTGGGCGGTACCGTCTGCGACCACGCCGCCGGAACCATCAGCGCCACCGATAGTAGCGCGATCTGCCGCAATCTCATGCTCATGCTCTCCTTGAGCCTGCCACTCATCCCACCATGTCCTCCAGCTCACGGCCCCGTGTCTCGTGCACCATCTTCACGACGAAGAAAATCGACAGGAACGCGCAAGCGGCATAGAAACCATAGGTCACCGGCAATCCCAGCACCTTGGCCAGTATCGGAAAGCTCGCACTGATCAGGAAATTGGCGATCCACTGGGCGGCGCCGCACACCGCGAGCGCCGAGCCGCGCATCTGGTTCGGAAACATCTCGCCGAGCATCACCCACATCACAGGTCCCCAGCTGATGTTGAACAGCACGACATAGAGGTTTGCGCTGACCAGCGCCAGCAGCGCCATGGCGGGAGCCAGATGCAGGCTGCCATCGACGAACGCACCGGTGGCGAATGCGACCGTCATCGCCCCGAGCGTCACCGCCATGCCGATCGAGCCGATCAGCAGCAGCGGCCGGCGACCGATGCGATCGATCAGCGCCATCGCAACCAGGCAGGCCGCAACCGACAGGCTCCCGGAGAGCACGTTGATCTTGAGTGAATCAGCCTCGCTGAACCCCACCGCCTGCCACAGCACGGCGCCGTAGTAGAACACGACGTTGATGCCGACCAGCTGCTGGAACGTAGCCAGTCCCAGCCCGACCCAGATGATGCGTCGCAGCCGGCCGCTCGAGGGGTCCCTCAGATCTGCGAAGCTCGGGGCATGGTCGGCGGCGATCGACTGGCGTATCTCGCGCGCTTTGATCTCCGCGGCGGCGGCTCCGAGCAGCCGCGTCAGCACGGCCCGCGCCTCGTCCTGGCGTCCGCGCGCGACCAGGTAGCGCGGACTCTCGGGAATGAGCAGCAGTGTCACGAGAAACAGCGTCGCCGGGACCACCTGCATCCAGAACATCCAGCGCCAGGCCGCGAACCCGAGCCAGAAGGCATCCGTGGACCGGCCGGCGCTGCGTGCCAGGAAATAGTTCACCAGGAAGGCGCCGGTGAGGCCGGCGATGATCATGACCTGCTGGACACTCGAGAGCCGGCCGCGGAGGTGCGCCGGGGTGACCTCGCTGATGTAGGCCGGCGAGAGCACGCTGGCGGCGCCAACACCTGCGCCGGCCATGAAGCGCGCGATGATCATCATCAGCGCCGAGCCGGCGGCACCGGCCGCCAGCGCGCTGACGATGAACAGCACGGCCGCGATCAGCAGCACATTGCGGCGGCCCCGGACATCGGCCAGGCGGCCAGCGCTGTAGGCGCCCAGTGCGCATCCTGGCAGCAGCGCGCTCACGGTGATGCCCAGTCCACCGGGTGTCAGGTTGAACGTGCTGCGCAGTCCCTCCTGGGTGCCGTTGATGACCCCGCTGTCATAGCCAAACATGAAGCCGCCGATGGTCGCGACACCGACGATCGCCGCGATCAACGGCAGATTGATGCCGGAATCTGTTTGATGCACCCCGCCGCCCCCCAGGCCCGTATCACCCTATACTATTCCCTCTGTGCAGGCGGGTGTGAGGGGCGTCGCTGCATTCCATGTTCCTGGGCATCGATATCGGCACCTCCGCGGTCAAGGCCGTGCTGCTCGCACCGGACGGCCAGGTGGCCAGCAGTGGCAGTGCGCCGTTGCGCATCAGCCGCCCGCATCCGCTATGGTCGGAGCAGCAGCCACAGGACTGGTGGGACGCGACCCTCGCCGCCGTCCAGCAGCTCCCGACGACGCAGCGCGCCGCGGTCGCTGCGGTGGGCCTTTCCGGGCAGATGCACGGCGCCACGGTGCTCGATGCGGCGGGTGAACCGCTGCGACCCGCCATCCTGTGGAATGACGGCCGCGCCTTCGCGCAATGCGCAGCTCTTGAAGCCGCCGAGCCGCGCTCGCGCGCCATCACCGGCAACATCGCGATGCCGGGGTTCACGGCGCCCAAGCTGCTGTGGCTGCAGCAGCACGAGCCCGCGCTATTCGCGCGGATCGCGCGGGTACTGCTGCCGAAGGATTACGTGCGACTGCGGATGACGGGGGAATACCTGTCCGATGTGTCGGACAGCGCGGGCACGCTGTGGCTCGACGTCGGCGCGCGGCGCTGGTCCGCCGCGATGCTCACTGCGTGCGGCCTTGCGGAATCGCAGATGCCTGGACTGGTCGAAGGCAGCGCCCAGGCAGGACGGCTGCGCGCGAGCATCGCCACGCAGCTCGGCGTGCCGGTGGTGCCGGTCGCCGGGGGCGGCGGCGACAATGCCGCTGGCGCCGTGGGCGCAGGTGTCGTGCGAGCGGGTCAGGCCATGCTCTCGCTCGGCACTTCGGGCGTGATCTTCGTCGCCAATGACGAGTTCCTGCCGTACCCTGAGGGCGCGGTGCACGCGTTCTGCCACGCCTTGCCCGGCCGCTGGCACCAGATGGCGGTGATGCTATCCGCTGCCAGCTGCCTTGACTGGGTTGCGCGCCTGGGTGGCTTCGCCGATGTGCCTGCCGCCCTCGCCGCCGCCGCGAAGCATGCGCCCGATCAGGCGGTGCCGCTGTTCCTGCCCTACCTGTCGGGCGAGCGTACGCCGCACAACGATCCGCACGCGCGTGGCGTGTTCTTCGGGCTGCACCACGATACCGATGCCGCGGCGCTGGTGCGCTCGGTGCTCGAGGGTGTCGCACTGGCGTACCGCGATGGTCTGCGCGTGCTGACGCAAGGCGGCGCGACGATCGCGGACTTGAGCCTGATCGGCGGCGGAGCGCGCTCCGGGCAGTGGGCCAGCCTGCTGGCCTCGGCACTCGAGCGACCCCTGCTCGTACGTGATGGCGCCGAGGTCGGTCCCGCACTGGGGGCAGCGAGGCTTGCAGCGTTGTGCGTCGGCCACGCGAGTGAATCGCAGCTGTGCGCGCCGCCACCGCTGATACGCGTCATTGAACCGCAACCGGCGCAAGTCGACCGGCTGCGCGAGCGCTACGCGCGCTTCCGCCAGCTCTATCACGCGCTGCGCGACCAATTCCCACGAGAGGTAACTCCCCGATGAGCATCTTCAGCGCGATTGCGCCGATCCGCTTCGAAGGTCCGCAGTCCACCAATCCGCTCGCGTTCCGCTACTACGACCGCGACCGCCTGGTGCAGGGCAAGCGCATGGAGGAGCACCTGCGCCTCGCGGTGTGCTACTGGCACAGCTTCTGCTGGCCGGGCTCGGACGTGTTCGGCGGCGGTACGCTGTATCGGCCGTGGCTGGCCGGTCCGATGACGCCGCAGCGGGCCGCGGAGAAGCTCGATGCCGCATTCGATTTCTTCGAGCGCCTCGGCGTGCCCTACTTCTGCTTCCACGACGTCGATGCGATGGCCGAGGCGCACTCGCTCGCCGAGCATCAGCGGAACCTGGACGCGATCGTCGGGCAGATGGCGCAACGCATGCAGGCCAGCCCGGTCCGGCTGCTGTGGGGCACCGCCAATCTCTTCAGTCACCCGCGCTACATGGGCGGCGCGGCGACCAATCCGGACCCGGCTGTGTTCGCGTACGCCGCGGCTCAGGTGCGCGCCTGCCTGGACGCGACCCATCGCCTGGGCGGCGCCAATTACGTCCTGTGGGGCGGGCGCGAAGGTTACGACACGCTGCTGCATACCGATCTCGCGCGCGAACTCGACCAGCTCGGCCGTTTCATGTCCCTGGTGGTCGAGCACAAGCACCGGATCGGGTTCAAGGGGACCATCCT
Source organism: uncultured Steroidobacteraceae bacterium (assembly GCA_964528845.1). Lineage (GTDB taxonomy): Bacteria > Pseudomonadota > Gammaproteobacteria > Steroidobacterales > Steroidobacteraceae > FEN-1191. The sequence goes on from CAZGVE010000005.1 coordinate 47,893, forward strand.
GATCGAGCCCAAGCCGCATGAGCCGACCAAGCACCAGTACGATCACGACACCGCCACCGTGTACGGCTTCCTGAAACGCTATGGCCTCGAGCACGAGATCCGGGTAAACATCGAGGCCAATCACGCCACGCTGGCCGGCCACAGCTTCGAGCACGAGATTGCCACCGCCGCCGCCCTCGGGATCCTCGGCTCCATCGACATCAACCGAGGAGATCCGCAGAACGGCTGGGATACCGACCAGTTCCCGAACAACGTTCCCGACGTCACGCTCGCGCTCTACCATATCCTGCGCGCCGGCGGCCTGACGTCCGGCGGGTTCAACTTCGATGCCAAGCTGCGCCGCCAGTCGATCGAGGTCGATGACCTGTTCCATGCGCACATCGGCGGCATCGACACCCTTGCGCGTGCGCTGCTGGCCGCTGCGGCGATCATCGAGGACGGCGGACTCGCCCGCTTCGTCGATGAGCGCTACCGGCGATGGGACGACGCGCTCGGCGCGTTCATCGCGCAGGACGGCACGACACTGGCGGCGATCGCAGATCGGGCGGTCGCCCAGAATCTGCAGCCCACGCCGGTGTCGGGTCGCCAGGAATATCTCGAGAACCTCGTGAATCGCTTCGTCTGAGCGGCCGACGCGACCTGTGCTCCTCCTGCGCAGCGGCACCGGATCCGAGGTGCTGGTGGACCCGGAATCCGGCGGCGGCCTCGGCGCATGGCGCTGCCGCGGACGAGAGGTGCTGCGCCCGGCGCCGGTTCCCGTCACCGATCCGCTGCAGCTGGCGTCCTTCCCGCTCGTGCCATTCTCCAATCGCATCGGCTACGGACGCTTCCGGCATGCCGGCCGCACGGTGCAGCTCAAGGCGAATTGGACGCGCGATCCCCACACCATTCACGGAATCGGCTGGACTGTGCCGTGGGCGGTCACGGACTGCTCCGCCTCCGCCGCGAGTCTGGAACTGCGCTACCGTGCCGGCGATTGGCCCTGGAGCTTCCGCGCCGTGCAGCACATCAGCATCGATTCAGACGTGCTGGTCGTGACGCTGGCACTGACGAATCTGGACGTACAGGCCATGCCGGCCGGTCTCGGGCAGCATCCGTGCTTTGCGCGGCCCGTGGGCACCACGCTCACGGCGTCGATGCAATCGGTCTGGCTCACCGGCACGACTGGGCTGCCCGAGCGGCGTGTCGCGGTTCCCGCGCCGTGGCGATTCGATGCCGGAGCTGCGCTCGATGACCTGGATCTCGACCATGTCTTCGACGGATGGAATCGCGAGGCCGTGCTGCGCTGGCCTGACGGAGCGCGCGTACGGATCGGCGCCAGCGCCGCGGCGCGCTTCCTGGTCGTGTACTCGCCCACGGCACATGAGATCGTCTGCCTCGAGCCGGTGACGCACATGACCGATGCCGTGAACCGGCCCGAACCCCCGGAGATCACCGGCTACCGCCTGCTCTCAACCGGCGAGACGCTGGAGCTGGCCATGCGGCTGGAGTTCCACGAGCCCTGAGAACGGGCCATACTCGCGACAGCAATACTCGCGACAACATCGGGTTGGGGGGATGCAGCGATGCGCAGGCGCGAATTCATCGGCTTGGGACTGGGCGCCGGTGCGGCGCTGCTCGCGCAGCGCGAGGCGCGCGCGCAGGGCTTGATCGCCGCGGCGGCGCGCGGCATGCGCGTGCCGCGCATCCGCGACATCAGCGTGATCAACACCGCGCCGCAGGGAGTGCGGCTGTGCGTCGTGAAAGTCACGACCGACCAGGACGGGCTCTACGGCTACGGCTGCGCCACCTTCACGCAGCGCGCCGACCTGATCGCGCCGGCGGTCGAGAAATACCTGAAACCGCTGCTGGTGGGGCGGCCGGCGGACCGCATCGAGGATACCTGGCAGCTCAGCTATGACAGCTCGTACTGGAAGAACGGGCCGGTACTGAACTCGGCGATCAGCGGCGTCGATCAGGCGCTCTGGGACATCAAGGGACGGCAGGCGAACCTGCCGGTCTATGAGCTGCTCGGCGGCAAGTGTCGGGAGGCCGCAGCGTGCTATACCCATGCCTCGGGCAACGAGATCGCCGAGACCATCGACAGCGCCCGACAGATCATCGCGCAGGGCTTCACGCACGTGCGCGTGCAGGTCGGCGTGCCCGGCATGAGCGGCTATGGTGCGGCCGGCGGCAATGGGCCGCGACTGCCGGCGCTGCACGACGCGCCGGTGTTCGAGCGCGAAGGTTATATCCGCCGCGTGCTGCAGCTGCTCGAGGCCTGCCGCGCGCAGCTCGGTGAGGAGATCGAGCTGATCCACGATGCGCACGAGCGGGTCAATGTCACCGAGGCGGTGCAGTTCGCGAAGGACCTGGAGCGCTTCCGGCTGTTCTACCTCGAGGACGTGCTGTCGCCCGAGGATATCGCGTATTTCCGCAATATCCGCCAGCAGTGCACGACCGCGATCGCGATGGGCGAATTGTTCAACAGCCCGCATGAATGGATCGCGCTGGTGAACGAGCGGCTGATCGATTTCATCCGCATCCACGTGTCGGAGGCCGGAGGGCTGACGCCCTGTCGCAAGATCGCCGCGATCTGCGAGGCGATGGGCGTGCGCACCGCCTGGCACGGCCCGGCGGACGTGTCACCGGTCGGGCATTGTGCGAATCTGGCGCTGGACCTCAGCTGCACCAACTTCGGGATCCAGGAATATTCGGGATTCAACGCCGCGGCGCAGGAAATCTTCCGCGGCTGCCCGGTGCTGAAGAACGGCTACCTGTATGCGAACGAGGCGCCGGGCTGGGGCATCGAGATCGATGAAGTCGCGGCGGCCAGGCACCCGTTCGACCGCAGCAACCCGCTCAATGGCGGCTGGGGTGAGCTGCGCCTGCCCGATGGCACGCTGATCAAGCAGTAGCGTGGGCCGCTTCGATCAACGAAAGTCGCGCCAGAGCCACGCCAGCGCACCGGGCAGCGTCTGTCCGACGACACGCGCATCGACGTGCTTCGCGCCCCGGGCCCACACGAAGCGATAGTCGTAGCCCTTCGCCTTCAGTGCCGCTGCCATGCGCAGGTTCGCGAGCGGCCAGCTGTGCCACGTGTACTCCGGGTCGCCGAAGTGCAGGTCATTCTCGCCGACTTCGAGCCAGACGCGGATCGGCTTGCGCGCCGCTTCGGCAATCAAATGATCGTGGTATTCCCAGCCTCCATGCGGGGTGGCCGGATCGACCGGCGAGGCCTGGTTCACGAAGGTGCCGGAATAGGTGAGGACCTTGCGATACAGCTCCGGGTGGAACCACGCCATCGTGAAGGCCGCCACGCCGCCCGAGCTGCCACCCATCGTGCCGCGACCCTCCGGGTCACTCGTGAAGCGCAGGTGATATTCGGCGGCGACGCGCGGCAGCACCTCGCTCTCGATGAAGCGCATGTAGCGATCGGAGATCGTGTCGTATTCCAGGCCGCGCTCGGACCCTTGAGCATCGCCACCGCCGGAATCGACCATGACCAGGATCATGACCGGCAGGCGGTGTGCGGCGATCATGTTGTCGAGAATCACCGGCAGGCGCTGCACGTAGCCGTGGCCATCCTGCAGCACCATGAACGGCGCCGCGATACCCGGGACGTACTGATGCGGCACGTAGACCCAGACGTGCCGTTGATACGGCGCCGGCTCCGAGACCTGCTCGGCCGGCGCGGCCAGTCGATTGCCGTAGGCGTCGCGCCGGGCGCTGGTCGCATTCTCGATGCGCACGATGCCCGGGAAGATCGTGCTGGCGGCCGAGTCCATTACCAGTTCGTGGACGACTCCATGCGGCACCGCAGGATTGATCACGGTTTCGGGCGCGTCGGTATAGTCCGGGCCGATCTGGCTGTCCTGCTGCGCGCAGGCCGGACTCATGGCGCCTGCCGCGCCCAGGACTGCGAGCGCCGCGCACAGCCGTGCGGCGACCCATAAGCAGGCTTTCATCATTCTCATGGCCTGGCCATCCGAACCGCGTTCCCGCGCGCCCGGCGCACTGTATATGATATGGATCACGATGTTCCAGACTCCACCGCTCGAGGCCCCCGCGGTCTTTACTGCCGGCCTGCTAAGCCTGGCGGTGTGCCTGCTGCTGATCCCGTCGCCGGCGATGCCACGGGGCGCCTCTCCGCCTCCGCCGTGGGCCTATCCGGTCAATCCCCCCGACATGCCGGCCGCGAAGCTCGGGGACGGACCGGTGCAGCTGGTGCACAGCACCCGTACGTTCCTGCCCGCGCAGCTCACCGACCGCTTCGCCGCACCCGACTGGTACCCGGAAGACCACCCGGAGATGCCGGAGGTCATCGCGCGCGGTCGCAAGCCCGACGTGTATGCCTGTGCCTACTGCCACCTTCCGGACGGTGCCGGCCGCCCGGAGAACGCCAGCCTCGCGGGCCTACCCGCCGACTATATCGTGCAGCAGCTTGCCGACATGCGCGCCGGTACGCGACGCACTGCCGTTCCCGAGCGTGCGCCTCCGACCATGATGTTTGCGATGACCCGTGCGATGAGCGATGCGGAGATCAGCGCCGCCGCGCAGTATTTCTCCGCACTCAAGCCGCACAACAGGACGCGCGTGATCGAGTCTGCCTCGGTACCGCGGACGCGCGTGGCCGGCTGGTTTCTGGCTGCGGACGCGAATGCGCCGCGGGAGCCGATTGGCCATCGAATCATCGAGGTCCCCTCGAACCTCGAGCGCTTCGAGCGGCGCGATGAGCGCATCCTGATCCTTGCCTATGTTCCGCCGGGCAGCATCCATGCGGGCCGCGCCCTGGTGCGCACCGGCGGCGCGGGCAGAACCATGGTTTGCAGCGCCTGTCATGGCGCCGATCTGCATGGCACGGGCAGGATTCCGGCCATCGCCGGCCGCTCACCCAGCTACGTCGTCCGCCAGCTTTACGATATCCAATCCGGGGCGCGCGCCGGGGCCGGGACGCAACCGATGCGCGATGTCGTCCGGCAGCTGCGGGTCGATGACATGATCTCGATCGCGTCCTACCTCGCCACCCTGCAATGACTGCCCGGAACGTCCTTCGAGGGAGTACCAGCATGCGCGCATCCGCAGCCCTGATGGTGGCGTTGCTGGCCGTCCGCGTCGCAGCGGGCGCAGAAACAGCAGCCTCGAAGCGCTTCGACATCTATGTGATCGACGTCGAGGGCGGAAATGCTACGCTGTTCATCGCACCCTCCGGGCAATCCCTGTTGATGGATACCGGAGTCGGAGGGCCGGATTCGAGGGATGTCAACCGGATCCTCGACGCCGTCCACGACGCGGGCCTCACGCATCTCGATCATCTGCTGACGACGCACTGGCACGGGGATCATTTCGGCGGCATGGCGGAACTCGCCTCGAAGATCGAGATCCGGGATTTCATCGACCACGGGCCGAACACGCAGCACCCCAATGTGCGCGCCGAGGACTTTCTCGAACATACGTACCCGTCGCTGTATGCAAAGGCGCGGCACACGGTCGTGAAGGCCGGCGATCGGATTGCCATCGACGGCCTGGATTGGCAGATCGTCACGGCGGCCGGCACGGTCCTGAAGCGGCCCCTGCGCGGCGGCGGCGTGGCCAACCCCGAATGCGCGAGCTTCCAGCCCCGGGATCCGGACGACGACGGCGGGGTCGAGAACCCGAATTCGGTCGGCAGCGTGGTCGCGTTCGGCAAGTTCCGGATCGTTCATCTGGGCGACCTGACCTGGAACAAGGAATTCGAGCTGATGTGCCCGAACAACCCGATCGGCACGACCGACGTGTTCGTGGTCTCCAATCATTCGCTCGTGGTGGCGAACACGCCGGTGCTGGTACATGCGCTGCGCCCGCGCGTGATCATCATGAACAACGGGATTCGCAAGGGCGGCCGGCCCGAAACGATGCGGACCTTCTTTACCTCGCCCGGCCTGGAGAACCTGTGGGAACTGCACTTCTCCCTGCTCAGCGGGCAGGAGTACAGCGTCCCGGGCCTGTTCATCGCCAATGGGCTGGATGAACCGATGAGCTCGATGCCGATCGAGCCGATGCCGCCGCCGGTGGATGAGTACCTCGCGCGCGAACCGCGATCGCCGCCGCCGCCGCCGCACAATGGCAAAGCCTATTGGATCAAGATCGCGGCGCAGGCCGATGGCACGTTCACCGTGACCAACCAGCGCAACCAGTTCAGCAGGACCTACGCCGCGCGCCCATGAGCGGCCGCGCGCCCATGAGCGGGCCTGGAACCGTCTAGAGCTTCCAGTCCGGTGAGGACACGTAGGCGCGGCTGATATCGGCGACGCCCTGTGTGCCGCAATTGCCCATCACCAGCTTCAACTCGCCCTGCAGGATCTCGAGCACCCGATCGACGCCGGCCTGGCCGAAGGCACCGAGCCCCCAGAGCATCGGACGCCCGATCCCGACGGCCCTGGCGCCCAGTGCCAGCGCCTTGAACACGTCGGTGCCGCGCCGGAATCCGCCATCGACCAGCACCGGTATGTGCCCGCCAACGGCGGCGACGACTTCCGGCAGGGCCTCGATCGTCGCGCGTCCGGTCTCGGTCGAGCGGCCGCCATGGTTGGAGACGAGGATGCCATCGAGTCCGTGCTCGACTCCGAGCCGCGCATCTTCCGCCGTATCGATGCCCTTGATCAGCAGCTTGCCCTTCCAGCTCCTGCGCAGCCGGTCGAGAAACGCCCAGTCCATCGCGGGGTTCTGGCCCCGCACGCCGGTCATATCGATGCCATCGTACATCGGGCGCTCATGGAAGCTGGTGCCCGGATCGCCCTGATGACACGCCGCGCACTGGCGCAGGTCCTTCGGCCGTGTGCGCAGGTAGGTCTCGCTGTTGCGCCCGGTCGTATTGTCGACGGTCAGCGCCAGTACCGTGCATCCGGCCGCCTCGACCCGTCGCACGATCTTCTCACACACGTCCCACGAATCCGGCGCATAGAGCTGGTACCAGACCGGGCGGCCGAGCGCCGCGTTGACGTCCTCGACCGCCGTCGAGGTCGACGTCGACAGGAACTGCGGTGCGCCGCGCGCCCTGGCCGCGCGGGCCACGCCCAGTTCACCTTCCGGCGCGAAGGACTTCTCGCCGCCAGTCGGACAGGTGAAGATCGGGCTGTTGTAGACCGTGCCGAACAGTTCGACGCGCATGTCGACCTTGGTCGCATCGCGCAGGCGGCGCGGCCGCAATTCCAGGTGCCGGAAGCCATCGCGATTGGCACGCAGCGTCGCATCGTCGTCCACGCCACTGGACATGTAGGCCCAGTGGCCAGGCTGCACGTTGCGATGCGCGATCGGCTCGAAATCGAACACGTCGAGGGCCTCGGTCGGGCTGCCGATCAGGGCGGGATCGGACGGCACGCCCTGCCCGTGCGCGTACTCCGGCAGCGCCGTGGCGATTCCGCCGAGCGCGGCGACATACGGGCTCGCTGCCAGATACTTCAGCAGCGCGCGCCGCGAATTCGAGACGGGGTGGGAGGCGCTCATGGCGCGCAGTGTACACCCGGCAACAGCCTATAATCGCCTGCACAGGGGATAGGGGGCTGCCGTCATGTCGAGCTCACTGGATCAACGTACCGCACCGTACGCAGCGCTGCTGCTGCGCGTCACGCTCGGCGGGCTGTTCATCGCGCACCTGTACTGGAAGCTTGCGTTGCTGGACGGCGGCCTGCCGCGCTGGTGGGCAGGGCTGCTGCACAACGGCTATCCGTGGTTCGTCCCGTACTACGTGATCTCGGCGGAGTTCATCGGCGCGTTGTGCCTGATTCCCGGCCTGTACGCGCGCTGGGCCGCGCTGTACGCGCTGCCGATGATGATCGGAGCCGCCTGGTTCTGGGCCGAGCGCAAGGGATTCTATTTCACCGGCGCCGGCAGCGAGCTGCCGCTGCTCTGGGCGCTGTTGCTGCTGATCCAGGCGCTGCTGGGGGATGGCGCCTGGGCGGCACGGCCCTCGAGCCTGCGCGTCATGCCTCGCCGCGGCTAGCGTTGCCGCGGCTAGCGTCGCACGGCGGGCGTCTCGATCCGCAGTCCCGCGCCACGCCAGCGTTCGAACAGTTCCAGATCGACGTACGCCTGTGATCCGGGCTGGTACGGCTCGGCCCGCACCGCCTCGTTGCACCAGGCGAACATCCGGTGCGTCGATCCCAGCGTCTGCCAGAGCTCGCGATAGACCGGAAAGCCATTGATCTGCCCCTGCGGGATCGTCTCCGCGCCGAGGCGCGATCCGGCGTGCTGCTCGTGACAGCTGGCGCAGGACAGGTTGAGTTGCCCCCGGCGCTGATAGAAGAACTCGCGCCCGCGCTCGAAGCTGGCCGCCGCGGGGCCATCGATGCGCACGGCCACCGGCAGTCCCGTGGCCTGGCGCGACAGGTAGGCGGTCAGCGCCAGCAGATCCTGGGACTCGTAGTCCAGTGCGGTGAGCTTGAGCCGTGCCACGCGACAGCGATTGATCTGCTGCTCGAGGTTGATCACGCGTCCCATCGCCGGCACCCAGGCCGGATAACGTGTCGCGGCCGATCGCATCGAGACCGAGGCGACGCCGTGACAGGACTGGCAGGATTGGCCGGCAGGTCCTGCGGCCTCGCTCCACAGCTGCGCTCCGCGATCGACCCAGAGCATGCCGGGGTTCGCGAATTCATCATCCTGCAGCGTGCGCAGCGCCGGACTGAGGTAGACGTAGTCGGATTGCGCCTGCTGGGCGCGAACCGGCTCACGCGCCGGGCTGCTCGTGGCCAGCAGACACAGCCCCAAGCCGGCCAACGTCCGCATTCCGCCCGACTTCACGCGACCTGCAGCATGGCCGAGTTGGTCGTGATGGTGCCGTCCTGGTCGGTCCAGGTGAAATCGACCGGGCCGGTCCTGGTCGCGGTCAGGTAGAACGAGAAATACGGATTCGCGGACAGGCCCGGCTGCAGCTGCACCCTTAAGACCTCGGCGCCGTCATAGGCGCAGACGAAATCCGTGATGATGTGCACCGGGATAGTCGTGCCCTGCGAATCGAAATTGAAGCCGTTTTCCATCGGATGCATGATCAGCGCGCGGATCTCCACCTGTTCGCCGACCTTGGCCTGCTCCGGAACCTTGATGCGCGAGTTCGGCATGTGATCCCCCGACCGCTAGAACCGCATCTGCAGCACGTCGCAGGCGCCGACCGTGACCAGCACCCGCACCTGTGCGGTCCAGAGCGTCTGGTCGCTCATTTCCGCGATCGCGATCACGTCCTGCGTGCCACTGAGCCGGATGTTCGTGCTGAATCCCGGCCTGCCGGCGCGCGGCCCGAACAGCGCGGTGGCGACCAGCGGCCGAGGATTGCGGCTCGCGAAGATGCTCGCCCGCATCACGCGGTCCTGCCCGCTCATCGGGCTGTCGATGTCCAGCGTCAGCGGCACAGAATTGCCCGACTCCGCCAGAGCCGGCAGCTTGAGCGTGACGCGCCCCGGGTTCAGCATGCGCTCGCCGTACAGCAGTCGGATCGCGTCGGCCGTTTCCGCGTCGCTGGCAAGGCCAGGCATTGGCACGACGGAAATCAGCACGCCGGTGCCGATCGCGAGCAGCGCTTCACGACGTTTCATTTCAGGCTCGCGAGCCAGGCCACGAGATCTTCGACCTCCTGGGCCGACAGGATGGGCTTGCCGGCATATTGGGGCTGCGCACGCGTATATGCCGTCACGAAGAACGCCGGCATCGCAGTACCCGGCGACTGTCGACGCGGATCGACGATACGCCGGCGCAGCGCAGGAATGGTGAGGCGCGAACCGACGCCAGCGAGCGGCGGACCTAAGTCACCAGAGTCGCCGACAGCGCTTTGGTCAAGCGGCAGCGCATGACAGATGATGCAATTCCCCTTGCGGGCGTCGGTGGCAACCTTTAAGCCGCGCACCGGATCACCGGGCACGTCGGTCAGTGGGCGGTCCATCGCTTCAAGGGCACCGACACGTGAGACACCGGTCGGCCCCAGAACGCCGACCGCCAGCGCGATCAGCCAAACATTTCGCCGGTGATGTTGGCGTACCATGAACGGGCACTCTGCGCTTCGCGTAGATGTTCATCCTCAGAGGCCCCGACCGGCGTCGTGCGGTGGTCCTCGAAACTCAAGGCCAGCGTGCCGTTCTTGAGCTCGAATCCGTCGACGATCGAGAACCCGTAATCCGGCGCCGCGAGGCTGTAGCAGATGTTCAGCAGCTTCGCCGACGCGGCCACCCTGCCGCCGATGTCGGCGAGGATCGCGCGGGCGCAAGCCTTGGCCTGGCCATTGGCGCTGAAGCCGGATTTCGGCATCTCGCCAGCGATCGTCGCATCGCCGAGCACGTAGATGCGCTTATGCACCTTCGATTCGAAGCTCACTGGATCGATCTCGCAGAAGCCCGTTCCCGCGTCGAGGCCGGCCTGAATCGCAATGCTGCCCGCGCGCTGGGCCGGGATGATGTTGGCGACCGCGGCCTTGTAATCGTCGAATGCGCTCGATACGGTCATCGTGACCGGATTCACCGACATGACGCGGCCGGATTTCGATCCAGGAACCCACTCGATCATGCCCGGGTACAGTCGGCCCCAGGCTTCCATGAACAGGTCCTGCTTGATGAAGCTGTCGCTCGCATCCAGCAGCATGACCTTGGATTTCGGCTTGTTGGCCTTCAGGTAGTGCGCGATCAGCGATGCGCGTTCGTAGGGGCCCGGTGGGCATCGGAACGGCATCGCCGGCACCGCGATCACGACCAGGCCGCCATCCGGCATCGCTTCGAGCTGACGGCGCAGCAGGGCCGTCTGGGCTCCAGCCTTCCAGGCGTGCGGCATGCGTTCCGCGGCCTGCTCGTTGTATCCCTGGATGCTATCCCAGACCAGATCGATGCCGGGGGACACGACCAGGTAGTCGTAGCTCAGCTTGTGCCCGCCCGCCAGCGCTACGCTGCGCGCCACCGGGTCAATCCCTACCGCCGCGTCGTGAACGACATCGATGCCAGCGGCCTGAACCTTGGAGTACGGGAAAGTGACATGCTCGAGGGGATACAGCCCGCCGAGCACACCGTTGCTGAATGGGCAGGTCGTGAATTGCGCATCGCGCTCGATCAGCGTGATCGGTATTCCAGGGTCGTGGCGCCGCAGGTATCGGGCCAATGACGCGCCGCCAAACCCGCCGCCGATCACGACGACCTTGGGTCCGGTCGCGCTCGCCAGCGCGGGGGCCAGCACCGGCACCGCTGCCGCAGCAGCCAGATGCGCGAGCAGCCGACGCCGGCTCAGCGTGCTCACGAGTGCGGTCTCGCGCTGAAGTAATCCGCGAGCGCCGCGAGTTCCGCATCGGTGTAGGTGCGCGCGATGCGGTTCATGATCGTCGTCGTGGCCGGTCCGGTCTGCGCGCGGTAGGACTGCAGCTCACGCAGCAGCGTGGCCCGCTCGATCCCGGCGAGTGACGGGATATAGCCCTGGCTATGCCCGCCAATGCCGTGACAGCTGGTACAGGCGTCGGCCAGACCCTCGGCATCCGGCGCCGCCCCGACCGCTGCGCCAGCCTGCAGGATCGCCACCAGCACCGCGCTGATCCGCACCCACCTGCCGCCACACGATATATGCATTCAACGAAGCCTCAGTACGATCACGTGATCACTGCTCGGATCGGTCGCGTCGCGCAGCGCCCGCACCTGACTCGCTGTGACCGCCGAGCCGCTATTGCCCCAGCTGGTGCGTACGAAGGTCGCGATATCGGCGATATTCTGGTCGGACAGCAGCACCCGGAACGGCGTCATCCTGTAGGAGTCCGGCACGCCGTTCACGACGATTCGACCTGCACCGTTCAATACGATGTTGATCAACGAAGACGGGTCCTGCTCCAGCGCGGCCGGATTGCCGGCCAGCGGTGGCAGCAGGTCGCCGTGTCCGAGCCCGTCGCGGCCGTGACAGGCACTGCACTGGTTCAGGAACAGCCCGGCCCCCGTTGCGCCGAGATCACCACGATCGAGCGCCTGCAGCGTCTGCTCGCCATACGTGAAGGTTGGCGCACCCGCCGAGCTTTCCGCGTCCAGGGACTTCAGGTACCGCGCGATCGCGGACAGGTCGTCATCGCTGAAGTACTGCGTGCTGTTGTTGAACGCATCGAGCATCGAGCCGTAGACGGTCGCGTGTGCGTTGTGGCCGGACTTCAGCAGGTTCACGATGTCCTGTTCCGACCAGCGGCCCAGTCCCAGCAGCGGATCGCCGCGCAGCTTCGAGGCATACCAGCCGTCGAGCAGCGCACCGGCGAGATAGCCCGCGCTGCTCTCGTCGAGCGCGGTTTCGTTAAACGCGATACCGCGCGCGGTGTGGCAGCTGCCGCAGTGACCCGGACCCTGCACCAGGTAGGCCCCGCGATTCCACGGGGCATCGTGCTCGGGCTTATTCTGGTAGGTACCGTCGTGCAGGAACAGCGCATCCCAGAACGCCATGATCCCGCGGTGATTCAGCGGGAAGCCGATCTCGGTCGGATGGTTCTCCTGGTGCACCGGCTGTACCGAGTGCATGAAGAACTCGTAGAGCTTGCGGACGTCATCGTCGGTGAGCTTCGCATACGATGGATACGGCATCGCCGGATAGAGTCGATGTCCATCGCGCGCGACCCCGCGCCGCAAGGCATTGTCGAAGTCGGCGAGCGAATAGCCACCGATGCCAGTGGACGGATCAGGCGTGATGTTGGTCGAGTACAGTGCCCCGAGCGGTGTGCCCATCTTGAGGCCGCCGGCGAACGGCGCACCCCCCGGTACCGAATGACAGGCTACGCAGTCGGCGAGCCGCTCGACGTACTCCCCGTCGGCCGCTGAAGGCGTCGTTGTACCCGCCGTCAAGGAACTCTGGGGCGCGCGCTCCACATAGAAGGTTGCGCCGGCCAGTACGACGGCCACGACCAGCACACCCCCCAGCCATCGAGCGGGCCTCACGGCTTTGACACGCCGTGGGCCCGCGCCTGCAGCCGGCTCATGCCCAGCTCAGGTCGTGCAGGCGAAACGGCGTGGAACGCAGCCGCTTGCCGGATGCCTGGAAGATCGCGTTGGCTACGGCCGGCCCGATCGTGCCGGCCGGCGGCTCGCCGATCTCGACGTAGCGCGGGAAATCCGACAGTCCGCCGAAATGCACGTTGATCACACGTGGCGCATTGGCCATGCGGAGCATCGGATAGGTGTCGAAATTGCCCTCGACGACCTGCCCGTCCTTGATGTGGAGGCCCTCGTTCATGCTCATGTTCAGGCCGAACAGTGTGCCGCCCTGCAGTTCGACGGTCACGGCCTCGGCATTGAAGATCCGTCCGGTGTCGAAGGCAATGTCAACCTGCAGGATCTTGAGCTTGCCATCCTCGCTGACTTCGACCTTGGCAACCGTCGCCACGGTCGTGCCCGCATTGGCATTGCCGCGCATGGCCCAGTTGGCGATGGCAACTCCGCGCCCCTGCCCCTTCGGGAGTGGCTGACCCCAGCCGGATTTCTCCCTGACTTCCTTCAGGCATTTCACCCAACCGGGATCGCCCCACTTGCCGTAGAGCTTGAGCCGGTAGTCCATCGGGTCGATGCCGGTCGCGAGCGCGCACTCATCGATCAGCGATTCGATCATGAACGCGTTGGAGTTGTAGCCCGGGCCGCGATAGGGGCCGGTCAGGATGTGAAACGGTACGACCTGCGACTCGATGTGGACGTTCGGGATGACCTGCGGAAACGCCGTGTCGACCAGGCCGGAGACCGAGAAGCCGGGACCGCCGGACTCACGCGCGAGCAGTGTCGTGGGCATGCCGTCGGCACCCAAGCCGATCTTGAACTTGCCAGCCAGCATTGAACGGTAGCGACCCTGGCGCGTCGACTCTTCGCGCGACCAGATGGTATGCACCGGACGGCCCGGAAACTGCTGCGCAACTGCGACGACCATACGTACATCGTCGCAGAACACGCCGCGTCCGAACCGGCCCCCGACGTAAGTCTGGTGGATGTATACGTTTTCGGGTGCGATGCCGGTCTGGTCGGCGGCAGTGTAGAAGGCCAGCAGCGTGTGCTGCGTCGGGTGCCATACGTCCACCCGGTCCTTGGTGACGAGCGCGGTACCGTTCAGCGGTTCCAGCGGAGCCTGTTCGCAGAACGGCGTGTGATAGGTGGCCTCGATGATCTTCTGCGCGGCCTTGAACCCGGTATCGATGTCGCCGACGCTCTTTTCGATCTTCTCGCCGGGCTTGTCGACGGCCTGTAGCACCGCATCATTCATCTGCTCGGTGGTCTTCCACCGCGCGCCCGGCCCGTCGTCCCACTGGACCGGCAGCGCGTCGAGCGCGGTCCGGGCCTGCCAGTAATGTTCGGCGATCACGGCCACTGCGTGCTGTGCGGTATTGACGCCCAGCGGTATCGGCGGCTTGAGATCCGAAGGCTTGTTCTCGTTGGGCTTGATGGCAATGACCGCGAGCACGCCAGGCATGTGCTTGACCGCATCGGCGTCGTAGCTGACGAGCTTTCCGCCCTGTACCGGTGACTGGCGGAGTGCCGCATACACCATGTTCGGCTGGCGCACATCGATGCCGTAGACCAGCGAGCCGTTGACGATATCCGGAATCTGGACCTTGCCCGGATTCTTCTTTCCAAGGAAGGTCCACTGCGAGCGGTCCTTCGGAGTCGGCTCTGTTTCCAGCTTGACCTTCGACGCGCGGGCCACGACCTCGCCGAACCGCAGACTGCGGCCGGTCGGCTTGTGCGTGAGCTTGCTGTCCTGTGCCTCGACGTCGGCAACCTTGACGCCCCAGTGCTCGGCCGCGGCTGCCTTGAGCCGCTCGCGCGCGCTGGCCGCGACCTGCATGTAGGTCTTCATCCGGTCCGGGCCGGTGGAGCGGCCGCTGAAGTAGCTCTGCCCGCCCCCCACCGTCGAATATACCTTGCCTTCCTTGTAATCCCGGTTCGTCGAACCGTACTCGGGCCGGATCTTGTCCCACGAGGTCCCGAGCTCTTCCATCACGAACGCAGCCGCCTGCGTCAACGTGCCCTGGCCGATATCGGGAGCGGTCACGCGGACGACGACGGTATCGTCCGGCGCAATGCTGATCCACGGCGTGAATTCAATGGCTCCGGTGGGATTCGGCTTGTCCCAGATGATGGTTTGAGCCTCCGCGCCGAGTGCCGGCCGTTCGCCGAACCCAATGACCAGAGCGCCCCCTGCAGCCAGGGTGGAACAGACGAACTGTCTGCGGTCGAGGCTGGTATCGGCGCTCATGTGGTGCTCCTCGAAGTATTGCCCTCGGCCGCCCTGTGGATGGCCGCCCGCACCTTCGGATAGGTACCGCACCGGCAGATGTTGCTCACGTACTGATCGATATCTTCGTCGGTCGGCTTCGGGATCTGCTTCAGCAGCGCCGCGGCGGCCATCAGCATGCCGGCCTGGCAGTAGCCGCACTGCGGCACGTTCATTTCGATCCAGAGCTGCTGCAGCGGATGGCTGGAGTCGGCGCTGAGACCCTCGATGGTCGTGATCTTGTGCCCCGCAGCGGCCGACAGCGGATACTGGCAGGAACGCATCGGATGACCGTCGACATGCACGGTGCAGGCGCCGCATTGCGCAATCCCGCAACCGAACTTCGTTCCCGTCATGCCAAGATGGTCGCGCAGCACCCAAAGCAGCGGTGTCGCCGGATCGGCGTCGACCTCGAGGGCCTTGCCGTTGACATCGATCGATATAGCCATCGCTGAGGTCTCCTCTGGGGGCGCCCGGAGGCGCCCTTGGTTGACTCGGTTCAGGCATCTCTTGGCGGATGCCATAAGGCGGACTGCCCTTGATTATACTCTTATTGAATTCGTTGCGTCGCGCACTGTCGGCGCCTGGACTATTGAATCGGGGGCACCATGGATCGTCGCGCGTTTTTCTCGTTATCAGCCGCCGGCGCCGTCGCACTGGGCGCCAAGCCGGCGCCGGCCGCCGACTCGCCACGGGCCGCCGGCTCCCCTCCCGTCCCGCCCCTGAAGGCACGACTCGGGCATCAGGTCGCCCTGCCCTGCAGCGACGCGCAATTCGCGTATGTCGCCCGCTACGGAGTAGAGGGTGTGGGCGCCAGCGCAACGATCGCCGACCCGGCGCGCCTGTACGCTACTGCCGAGGAGATGATGCGCCTGCGCGAGCGCGTCGAAAGCCATGGCCTGACGCTCGATGTCACCGACAGTGTGCTGCTGCCCTCGAGCCTGATCGACCGCGAGCCGCACCCGTCGATCATGCTCGCGCAGAGTCCCCAGCGGGACCGCGATATCGAGGCGTTCCAGAATCACATCCGCGCCTGTGCCGCCGCCGGCGTCCCGACCCTGAAGTACAACATGAGCATCCTCGGTGTAGTGCGCAGCGGCACAACCCCAGGCCGGGGCGATGCGCTGTACTCGACCTGGAAGCTCGCTGACGGACTCAAGGACAATGCACTGACGCGCGCCGGCATCGTGAATGCCGATGCCTTCTGGGAGCGCATCACGTACTTCCTGGATCGGGTAGTACCGGTCGCCAACGAATATAAGGTGCGGCTGGCCTGCCATCCGCAGGATCCCGGCATGCCGCCACAGGGGTATCGCGGCGTCGATCGGGTGCTCGGCACCGTGGACGGCCTGAAGAAGTTCCTCGCCATCAGGGAGAGCCCGTACCACGGCCTGAATTTCTGCCAGGGCACGGTCTCGGAGGATCTCGAAGATCCCGGCACGCAGATCTTCGATGTCATCCGTCACTTCGGCAGCCGGAACAAGATCTTCAACGTGCACTTCCGCAACATCCGCGGTCATCGTGACGACTTCATGGAGGTGTTCCCGGACGAAGGCTCCGTCGACTTCGTCACGGCGCTCAAGACCTATCGCGAAGTCGGCTACGGCGGCCTGCTGATGCCGGACCACGCGCCGCGCGCGCGAGGCGGCCAGGATGTCGAGGACATGAATTTCGCGTTTGCGTTCGGCCACCTGCGCGGCCTGATCCAGGCCGAGCGGCACGTGAGCACGTGAGCTAGGGCTCCCCCGGCCTGAAGGCGGGTTCCACTCCCGGCGGCAGGCCCTGCTGGCCCATTGCCATCAGCGAGGCGAGCCCGATGTAGGCTCCGTTCACCAGCGTCAGGTCAATGACCTGCTGGTCGCTGAGAAACTGACGCGCCCGGGCATAGGTCGCGTCGGAGACCTCGTGGGTGCGGTACAGCTCGGTAGAGAAATCGTAGACCGCGGCCTCGTCCGGCTGCATCGCATCAGGCCGACGCAGCGCCTTCAACCCGGCGAGGGTCTGCTCCGACACACCGGCCTTCAGTGCGAGTGGATAATGTGCATGCCATTCCACCTGCGAGCGCCACGCCCGGCCCTGGATCAGGATCGCGAATTCGTTCAGGCGCGCGGGGACGCTGGTGTGGAATCGCAGGTAGTCGAGCAGGTCGAGCATCGGCTTCGCGGCGCCGGGGCTGCGCAGCAGCAGGTTGTACGGACCACCGATGCCGACGCTCGAGAAGCCCATCACGTATTGCGCCAGCGGACGCTGTGCGTCGTTCAGCTGCTCCAGAGTCAATTGTGGAAAGCGCGGCGCGGCGACGGGCGTGGCAGGTGCCGACTCGGCCCCGGATGCGGGCGCGGGGGCGGGAGAGCGCAGCGGCTTGCCCTTTTCCACCACATACACGGCAACCAGGCCGGCCGGGACCGTGCCATCGTTCCTGGCATTGTGCACAGCGCCGGCCGGAACGATCAGCGCCTGCCCGGCCGATACCGTGCGCGCCGCCTGGCCCGCAATCATCAGCGTGACGGCACCGGAGGTCAGGTAGGAGATCTCTTCGCCGGGATGCGTGTGCCATCCCACCTGGGCGCCCGGCGCGAGCTGGACGCGCATCACGACGGTTTCGCGCCCCGGGATAGACAGATCGGCCTGGGTCAGAACGGAGCGCGTCAGTCCCGGATTCTCTGCCGTCGCCGCTGTCGGCGCCTGTGCGAGAATGTCGCTGCCGGATCCGATCAGCAGCACGATGACGATAGCGCGGAACCAGTGTGTACGCGGCATGATCCCCCCCGGATTGCAGGTCAGGCGGGATTGTGGGGAGCGGGAGTCGACGGAGTCAAACGCACCGCGCGTGAGGGAATAGCAATGGATCGAGGGGGAACACCTGAGGACAAGGCCTGGGCTGCGCCTTCGGTGACTGACCGGCGCCGTTTCCTCAAGGGCCTGAGCCTGGCTGGCGCCGCGGCGATCGCGCCTGCAGTCTCGCCGGGCGCGCAGGGCTCGGAGCCGGCGCCAGCCCCCGCCGCAAGTACCGCCGGCGCAGCACCGCCGCCCGACCTCGCCACCGAAACGCTGCCACCGCCCGTCGACCCGATCACCCAGACGAGCAGCGGTGGGGATTTCATGGTCGACGTGTTCAAGACGCTCGAGCTCGAGTACCTGGCGATGAATCCGGCGTCGAACTTCCGCGGGCTGCATGAGGCGGTGCTCAACCACGGCATGAACACGCAGCCGGAGGTGCTCACCTGCACGCACGAGGAGATCGCGATCGCGATGGCCCACGGCTACGCGAAGATCGAAGGCAGACCGATGGCCGTGGCAGCCCATGGAACCGTGGGCCTGCAGCATGGTGCGATGGCGCTCTACAACGCCTGGTGCGACCGGGTGCCGATCTACGTGGTGATCGGAAACATCGTCGATGCGGACAAGCGCCTGCAGTACTACGAGTGGACGCACTCGGCGATCGATCCGGCGGCGCTGGTGCGCGACTTTATCAAGTGGGACGACCAGCCGGGCTCGCTGCAGCATTTCGCCGAGTCGGCCGTGCGCGCGTACCGGATCGCGGTCACGCCGCCGATGGGTCCAGTGCTGCTGTCCCTGGATGCCGAGCTGCAGGAGAACCCGATTCCGGAACGCGAAGCGGCAACCATTCCACCGCGCGGCCGCGTGATACCGCCGGTCGGCGACCCGGCGGCCCTCGCGCAGGCCGCACAGCTGCTGGTCGCGGCCGAACATCCGCTGCTGCTGTGCGACCGGATGGCGCGCACGCCCGCGGGGCTAACCCATCTGGTCGAGCTCGCGGAAACACTGCAATGCGCGGTGGTAGACCTGGGTGGGCGGATGAATTTCCCGTCGCGTCACCCGCTCAATCAGACGTGGCGTCGACCCAGCGTGGTTGCGCAGGCCGACGTGATCCTGGGGGTCGAGGTCAATGATCTCTATGTCGCGATCAACGCGCTCAGCGACCGCATCGCCCGCTCGACCCGACCGCTGTACCGCGCGGGCACGAAGATCATCACGCTCGGGAGCCGCGAGCTGTACCTGAAGTCCAACTACCAGGATTTTGGCCGCTTCAACGCGGTCGAGCTGGCCATCGACGGGGACGGCGAAGCGAGCCTGCCGGGACTCACCGAACAGGTCCGTCGGCTGGTCGATGCACGCCGCCGTCGGGCCTTCGAGGAGCGGGGGCGACAACTCGCACAGGCGCACCGCGACCTCATCGATCAGTCGCGATCGAATGCCACGATCGGCTGGGACGCACAGCCGATCACGACCGCGCGGTTGTGCGCCGAGATTTATGCACAGATCCGCAACGAGGACTGGTCGCTGGTCGGCAATGGCATCGGCATCACCTGGCCGCAGCAACTGTGGGACTTCGACCGTACCTACCGCTGGATCGGTTCTTCCGGTGGCGCGGGCATCGGCTACAACGCGCCCGCGTCGCTAGGCGCCGCACTCGCGAACCGGCGCCACGGGCGCCTGAGCGTCTCGATACAGGGCGATGGCGACCTGCTGTACGTTCCGAGCACGCTGTGGACCGCGGCCCATCACCGCATCCCGATCCTGTATGTGATGCACAACAATCGCGCCTACCATCAGGAGTACATGTACCTGCAGGCGATGGCCAACCGTCACATGCGCGGCATCACCAACGCGCACATCGGCACGACGCTGACCGATCCGGCCATCGACTTCGCCACCGTCGCACGCGGCTTCGGCGTGCATGCCGAAGGCCCGATCACGGATCCGGCAGATCTGGGTCCGGCGCTGCAGCGCGCCGTCGCGGTGGTCAGGCGCGGTGAGCCCGCGCTGGTCGATGTCGTGACGGATCCGCGCTGAGGGGCTGGCGGCGTGTATCGGGTCCATCGCGTTCTGATCAGTGCGCTGGCCGTCGCGGCGCTGGCCATCGCCGCGCTGTCGCTTGACGCGGGCGGCAGGGCGTGGTCCGCGGATGCTCCCGGCGCCGATGCCGCGAATGGCCGAAGGCTCTACCTGGCGGTGGGGTGTTTCGAGTGCCACGGCCGCGCCGGCCAGGGCGGCCGCTTCAACTATCCGGCCCCGGCACTGGCGCAGACGCCATTGCCGCTGGCCGCGTTCAGCGCGCTGGTGCGTGCGGGCCCGAACGACATGCCTGCCTACGCGCCGCGCGTGCTCGCCGACCAGGACGTCGCCGACATCCTCGCATTCCTGCGCTCGCTGCCCGGCCGGCGCCCC